>JAHDFM010000041.1 GCA_020628165.1 Bdellovibrionales bacterium
CATTGGGTATAAACACTTGTTGTCAAAATGACAACTAAAGTCAGTTTGTTTTAGGCATTATTTTGAAAAAATCACCCACCTCTTTTCACATAACTACAGGGTTCACTGAACAAACCAAAGCTAGAGTTCCAAAGCTGAACCAAGAGCAGTCATTTGGTCATTAATGACATCTATTTTAAAAGGCAAACTGCCTACAAAAGTCCATTAACGCATGGCAACCAGCACTTCCATGACCAGCAGTCTGTGCTATTTTTATTAGATGAATCCAAGATTAGAATCTTCCAAAAAATGGTCGCCACTTCCTAAAGAACTTCTCGAACAGATCAGCTCTGTTTTTGAAGAAAATTTTGCAGACAGCCTGGAAGGCCGAAAGGTGATTTGCGAAGGTAGGATCTATAAAGAAGAGCTGCTGCTTCGAGTAGGTCTCACCAAAGATAAACACTTGAGGCAAAAAAACTTTGAGGCCTCTGTCGACTATAATAAAAAGAAAGACAATGTTTTAAAGCTCATTCATTTTGTTGTCGATTGCATTGGGTCCATGTTTGAAAACTACATGAAGGCTCCAGACACAGACTTTCCAGAAGACTGGGCACCTTACAAAGTTGAAGGTAAAGAAATTCATTTAATGACTTCAACCGAAAACTCGGAACTTGAAAAGCAAGCCGACAAGCTTCTCAACCAACAGAGTGATGGCTTGCTTCAAAATGATACAGATTCTGAGGTGAACCCCGACGACCTAAAAGCAAAGCTCGGCATTCAAGACTAACATCTAATATTGTAAGCTAAATCATTAATTTAACTTAACATAAACAAGTTAGCTTGTTTTTTTGTGACTTTTTTTCACGATCAACTGTCTTTATTTATACAAGGTCCAATAAAGTAAACCTTATTTTTTGAGACAGATGGATCAGCAAAAGGAGTTAGGAATGAAATTCAAATTAGAACCAAAAGAACTTGGGAAACTTTTAAGTGAGTTACGACAAAAGGCGGGTTTAAGCCAAGCCAAAATATCTCGCATCTGTGAAGTGAACTCACCTCAGTACATTTCTAATATTGAACGAGGCCAGTGCTTACCTTCACTCAAGATATTAAAAACAATGCTCTCTGAGTACAAACTTTCAGAACAGGACAGAAAAGCTCTCGTAGACATGTTTATGCAAGCGGCGAGAAAAGAAGTGGAAGACATTTTTGGTGTTGAAATGACTCTGTCTTACAATATTTCAGAGGCGATGAGCACTGGAACGAGTAAACCGAGCTACCTAAATACTAGCCCCTCTCTCAATTACACCCTTGCGGCTATTCATAAATACTCATCTTAAACTTTTCAAATACAAAAAAAAGCTAGAACTCACTTGTTCTAGCTTTCATGTCATTGTGTTTAGACTAATATATTAATGTTAACTAGTAGTCATCATCGGATGTGCGAATGCCATCTTCTAAACTAGCACCTCGCATTTCACTGATCAGATGCTGATCGTCTTCCTCAGAAGACTGTGAATCATCAGGGATATTATCTTCAATCTCAAGCTCCCTAATAGCCACCATAAAATCTTTCTCAGACTTTAAGTCTCTTCTTAAAACATCGATAAACTTTAAAGGGTACTTTGCAGTGAGCTCATCAATGTATTTGTCAAGTTTGCCTTCAGTGATGATCTTTTTGCGGATTTGAATTCGTTTCCAGTGGAGAAGGTAATGGTATCGACAGTAACCGTCGACCACTCCAATTTGATCACAGTTAGGAACTTTACAGTATCTGCGACCTTCAGCGTCCGTTAGAATGATCTCCTCTTCAAACTCGAGGCTGTCTGGGTCAATCTCTTCGATCTCTTCTTCTTCAATGATAGGATCTTCTTTTAAAGCCACTTTTATAGGGGCTTTTGTTGCCTTTTTGCCAGTGATTTTTTTGGCGACGGATTTCACCTTTTCAATCATTGATTTTTTAGCAGCCTTTTCTTTTTTAGCATCTGTTTTTTTAACCGGTGCTTTTGTAGCTACTTTTTTCTTAGTTTTTTTAGCCACCTTTTTGGCGACTTTCTTTTTGGCTTTTTTGGTGACTTTTTTTGCATTCTTTTTAGCCACTTTTTTTTTGGCAACTTTCTTTTTGACTGTTTTTTTCTTAGCAACTTTTTTAGCTTTCTTTTTAGCCACCTTTTTCTTAGCGACTTTTTTCTTCGCTTTTTTGGTGACCTTTTTTTTGGCCTTCTTAGCTACTTTTTTAGCCTTTTTTTTGACGACCTTCTTTTTAACTTTTTTTGCTGCTTTTTTCTTCTTCTTTTTAGCCATAGCAGCAACAATGTCTTATTTTATTTATCCGGTCAAGTACAATCACAGCTTGACTATCTCGCTCATTTGCCAGAAATTTCATTTATTTATAGACACTTGGGGGTTTAAATGAACGAAGCATTTATCATCAGCGCAACACGCACACCGATTGGCTCTTTTCAAGGGCAACTCAGTACTGTACCAGCTCATCAGCTTGGTGCCGTAGCCATAAAAAAAGCTTACAAATCAGCCAACATCGATGAGAAAAACATCGATGAATGCATAATGGGAAACGTGCTTACGGCAGGACTCGGTCAAGCCCCAGCAAGACAAGCAGCCCTAGCAGCCGAATTACCAAATTCTGTTCCTTGCATGACTATCAATAAAGTTTGTGGCTCAGGTCTTAAAGCCGTGATGCTAGCATCAGACAGCGTGAAGCTTGGTCACAGTGGCATTCTCGTAGCTGGCGGACAAGAAAACATGAGCCTGGCTCCTCACCTGATGCCAAAATCACGTGCCGGCTACCGTATGGGTCATGTTGAAATGAAAGACTCCATGATTCACGATGGTCTTTGGGACCCTTATAATAATTTTCATATGGGGGTGGCCGCTGAACTGTGTGTAAAAGAGTACAAATGTTCACGTGAAGAGCAAGATGAATTTGCCATTGAAAGTTACAACCGAGCTAAAATAGCTCAAAGCAAAGGCTGGTTTAGCAATGAGCTGACGGCTGTAGACGTTGTAAATAGAAAGAACACAACAACAGTGGATCAAGATGAAGAGCCACTAAAAGCGAAATTTGAAAAAGTTCCAACTCTGAGACCCGCCTTTGAAAAAGACGGCACCATCACAGCCGCTAACGCTAGTAAGATCAATGACGGCGCCAGTGCCCTCGTAGTTGCTAGCGAAAACAAAGTGAAGGAGTTTGGTTTGCAACCGTTGGCAAAGATCGTAACTCACGCCACCTTTGCCCACGACCCGAAGTGGTTCACCACCGCTCCTGTTGGCGCTATGAAAAAAGCTCTGGCGCAAGCAAACCTTTCCGTTAGCGACATAGATTTCTGGGAAATCAACGAAGCCTTCAGCGTTGTCACCATGGCTGCTATGAAAGACCTTGAAATCAAGCGCGAAAAAGTCAATGTGCACGGTGGAGCTGTTGCCCTTGGTCACCCTATTGGTGCCAGTGGTGCAAGAATTTTTACAACCCTAGTTCACGCTCTGCACACTCATGATAAAAAGTATGGTTGTGCCAGCTTATGCATTGGTGGTGGTGAAGCTGTCGCCGTGATTGTGGAGAGAGTGTAATGAGTAAAGTTGTCAGTAATGCCATGGAAGCCTGCGAGGGCGTTGAAAGTTCAATGACTTTATTGCTCGGAGGCTTTGGCCTTTGTGGAATACCTGAAAACTCTATTGCTGCCCTAAAGGAAATGGGAGTTAAAAACTTAACATGTGTTTCTAACAATGCTGGCGTTGATGATTTTGGTTTGGGCTTACTGTTGCAAAGTCGTCAAATCAAAAAGATGATCTCAAGCTACGTAGGAGAAAATGCCCTCTTCGAAAAACAATATTTAGATGGAGACCTCGATGTTGAGCTCACTCCTCAAGGCACATTAGCTGAAAGACTAAGAGCTGGCGGCGCTGGTATACCAGCTTTTTACACACCAACAGGTGTTGGCACTATGGTGGCAGAGGGCAAGGAAGAGCGAGAATTTGATGGCCGCAAATACATTCTTGAAAAAGGCATCAAAGGCGATTTTGCTTTTGTCAAAGCCTGGAAAGGCGACACTCTTGGCAATCTCGTATTCAAAAAAACGGCGCGCAACTTTAACCCAATGGTGGCCACTGCTGGTAAAATCACTGTCGCAGAAGTGGAAGAATTGGTTGAACCTGGAGTGTTAAAACCCGATGAAATTCACACGCCAGGAATTTACGTTCAACGAATCTTTCAAGGCAGCAACTATGAAAAACGCATCGAACAACTAACTTTGAGTGAGGGTTAATCATGGCTTTGGATCGCAATCAAATCGCACAAAGAATTTCTAAAGAAGTTAAAAATGGTTACTACGTCAATTTAGGAATTGGAATCCCAACACTAGTTGCCAACTTTATCGGTGACGACAAAAAAGATGTCGTTTTGCAAAGTGAAAACGGTTTACTCGGCATGGGACCCTTTCCCACCAAAGACAACGTTGACGCTGACTTGATCAACGCAGGAAAACAAACCATATCGACAGTTCCTGGCTCTGTGTTTTTCTCGTCAGCAGAAAGTTTTGCCATGATTCGTGGAGGACATGTGAACTTGACAGTGCTTGGAGCAATGCAAGTGGACATCACAGGGAGCATTGCTAACTGGATGATTCCCGGCAAGATGGTGAAAGGCATGGGTGGAGCCATGGACCTTGTGGCCGGAGCTCAAAATGTCATCGTAGCTATGAAGCACACTGATAAAAAAGGCAACTCAAAGCTTTTGACCAAATGCAACCTGCCACTGACAGGCGTAAACTGCATTAATAAAGTTGTGACTGACATGGGGGTTCTTAACATTAAAGATAGTCAGTTTGAGATCATTGAAGTAGCTCCAGGGTTAAACCCTGAAGATGTTCTTGCTGCCACTGAAGGCCAATGTGTCATTCATAGCGACTGCACCGAAATGACGTTTAATTAATTTTCTAAAGTTCATCACCACTTCTTGGTGATGAACAACTTAACCTCACCTAAACAAAGCTCTCTTACAGCACTAGACCTTTAGTAAGTATTTCTAGTCACTTTCTTTCAGTTAGTTCTTTGTCAATTTTTGTGAATTTTATTGTAATTCAAATTTCTTTGCCGATAATTTAAACTTAAGTATATTTAAAAATTTATATGGGGCCAAATATGAAATTTATAGCATTAACAATGACATTTTTTTTCTGCTTTTCTAGCTTTGCTAATGAAAGCAAGTTCAATACATCTGAAGAACTACAAAACTTAAGTTTTATCGAAGATCCTCTTCAGAAAGATGTGAATGATTTAGGGTCTATACAGTCCATGTCTAAATCTACTTTGATTTTTAACCCGCAAGCTAATGTTGCAAACAACAGTCTCGTCCCAATTTATTTTCACATTAAGAGTGACCCAAAAGTGATTTGCCAAAAATATAACTTTTCAAATTATGTCAAAGGGTCTGTGCTGCCTGCTGAGGCTGATTTTAATCACGAACACACAATTGTCACGGCTTATAAGTATAAAAATAAGCAGCTTCACTTCACCCTGCCAGCCCACACAAATAGAGTTGGCAATGATCATTTAAATGTCGTCAACGAAATCTCTTGTTATTAGTTTGAGGCCAGTTCTAAAACGCCCTAAAATAAATTTATTGTATTTTAAATAAAAAAAGCTCACAGTTATTTACTTTGAGCTTTCTTACAATCTAAATTTTAAAAATTAGTTAATCAAAAAAATCAAATTCAATGCTTAACGGAGTCACGTTGTCTTGAATGTCTTTTGTACCATCACAAAGTGACTTCACGGTGACTGTTCTTTGATACAGTTTATGGTCTTTGTAAGAGCAGTGATAAGTTGCCACATATCCCACTGTTGGCTCGATGATGTCTGTCATTAGCATTGGCTTTGTAAACTTCTCTTGAAGACCACAGCTGGCCAAATCTTCGCTTGCCTTGAGACTCTCGAGCACAGCTTGAACGGTTGGAGAGTTCGCCAAGGACTCACTGATTTGGTCAGGAGAACAAGCGTTTTTTAAATTCACAAGAGGTGTCGCATTTTCATCTTTTAGCTCCATGAGACATGAGTAAAAAGGAATCCCCGATCCAATGAAATCATCATTCACTCTCACTTGGCTTGCCGTTCTACAGGAAAAATCTGCATTCTTTCTAACTGTAGCAACAGGATCATTTTCTGTTATCTCTTGATAATCTTTCATATTGTTGTACATATTCTTGGCTGTAGAAAACATGAAAAAGACTGATATGTCATTCTCACTTAAACCAGTTATGCTACAGTTATAACTTAATGGATCATTATCATTAACTGGACTTGCTGCTAAAGATATTTCCTCTATCACTTGGCATTTAACATTAAACTTATCGTACTTATTTTCCTTGAAGTGTATTGATTTCAATCCTGTTGAAAGACCTGCTTGCAGTGGCTCGCTCATATTATCAAAAATAAACTTTGCTTTATTTGAGTCTAGAATTTGAACTGTTTTTGCAAAGGTAAATGGCGTAAAAAGAAATGCAATAGCTATAACTAACTTCATAATGAACCCTCCTTCCTGAATTCATTAAATACATAGCTAATCTTAAGAGCAGGCACCAATTGATTGTAAGAGTTTGTAAAAAATAAAAAAATGTGAATTTTTTCTAAAGTTGACAGCGAAGAGGTAAGTCTTTGTTATTCAGTGGCTTTTCATTGTTAATGATCTCATGGACAATGATGGAGTTGGTTTTTGTGCCCGAAAGCACCGGCACCCCTAGAGTGATGACAATTTTATCACCGGCATCGACCAGCCCATATTTAACTAACACGCCTTCGACATGGTCAATTGCAATCTCTGTAGAAGTGTATGGATCAATTGCAAAGGTTTGAATCCCCCATGGCAATTCAAGTGCATTCAAGGTGTCCTCGTTTTTAGTTAAGGCAATCACTCGGGCTTTTGGGCGAAAACCTGACACTAAAGTGGCTGTTTTGCCAGTTGTGCTCAAACAAACAATTGCTGAGGCATCGATCTTCATGGCGGTCAAGCAGGCACTGGCAGCAATAGCTTGTGGGTTACCGACATGATCTTCATCTAAAGAAATATCGTAGTAATAAAAACCTTCGCCGGACTCCACTTCTTTGATGATTTCATGCATTGTTTGAATGCACTTAAACGGATGATCGCCAGTAGCTGTTTCAGCGGATAACATTAAGGCATCTGAGCCATCTAATACTGCGTTAGCGACATCGGTGACTTCGGCACGTGTCGGTCTTGGGTTGTTGACCATGCTGTCTAGCATTTGTGTGGCCGTCACCACAGGACGGTCCATCTCGTTGCAGAGGGCAATGATCTTTTTTTGCAAAGCTGGCAGCTGTGAATGTCCAACTTCAATGGCGAGGTCCCCTCGGGCTACCATCACAGCATCACTGGCCTCAATGATCTCTTCGAGATTATCAATAGCCTCAAGCATTTCAATTTTTGCTATAATTTTAATATGAGGCCTGGACTGATCAATCAATTTGCGCAAGGTAAGAATGTCTTCGCCTTTTCTAGCGAAACTCAAAGCAACATAATCAACATTGTGCTCAAGTCCAAACTTTAAATCTTCTAAATCTTTGGGAGTGAGACAATCTATAGGTAAATCAAGCCCCGGTAAATTAATGCCTTTTCTATCTTTGAGCACTCCCCCATAAACAACTTCACAATGAACCACATCACCACTGACTTCTAGAACCTTTAATTCAAACAAACCATCGTCCATTAAAACTTTAGCACCCGGTTTGCAAACCGTAGCAATGTGCTCAAAGTCTGTTGGAATTTTATTTGTTTCACTGCCATCGTAGTTATAAGAGATAGAAACTTTTTGTCCTTCAACAAGCTCCATGCTGCCCTGACTAAAACGCCCAACTCGAATCTTTGGCCCTTGTAAGTCTTGCAGTATGGTGACAGGAGCTTTGAGCTCTTTTGAAAGCTCGCGAATGGTGTTAATAACAAATAAATGATCGTCATGAGAACCGTGAGAGAAATTAAGTCTTGCGACATTCACACCTGTCTCAATGGCTTTTTTCAAGGCCTCCTTGCTAGCAAGGGAAGGTCCGATCGTGGCTACAATTTTGGCTCGTCTTTCTGATAACATATGCTCATTAAACCACTATTCTGAATCAATGACAAAGCATTATATAGCCGTCTCACCAACTCATCATTTCGTTGAAACTATGCAAACAGCTTAAGGCCCACTTGCACCAGAAAAAATAATAATAAGCCAGAGCTCACAAAAAAGAAGATTTGAGTCATGTAATAAATGAGCTTTTCTTGCTCAAAATCCCAATCCCTAAGCTCTTTTTTGGTTTTGTCTTCTGCCTTATTATTTAAAATCATCTCTTCAAAGTGATTAAAAAATAAAGACACCATAAAATTCATAAGTATAAAAATCGTGACGACCACGGCTGTGCGCTCAAACGACTTAAAACCCGTTGAATCTCCAAAATTCATTTTGGACTGCAAATAAAAGAAAAACATAGCTGGGAATATTAGAAATTTAAAAACTAACAAGGGCCATTTTTTTAAACGATTCATTATTCGCTTCCAAGATAAACCAACTAATTGACTAGTTTGAATGTACTTATCAAACTTCTTGCAATCACTCAGTTGAGGCTGATGTTCCCTCAAATACTCAACCACTTTATAATTGTTTTCTAACAATGATAAAAATCGCACCTGCTCACCGGACTCCGTTTTTAATTTGAAGCCCCCAAAAAACCTAGGTGAGAACAAAGTGAATGACAGTGACTTCACATTGTCTAAATTGATCGTTTTTTCTTTACGACCAAACTTAATCTTTAACTTGCCTTGTTCCAACTGGTATTTCGAAAAAATAAATGGGCGAATAAAAAAGTGCAATCGAAACAAAATAGACAAAGGAACAATGGAGACCATGATCATTTTAATGGTGGTCCCCAAGTAAGATTCAGTGGACCACTTAGCTATATTCACTCGAAAAATAATCAGTAAAGCAAGAATAGATAGGATCACTAATGCCCAATATATTTTTTTAATTATTTTTCGGTAGGAAAATTCTATCTTTGCCGCACTCATGGTGACCCTTTTTTATATAATCCTTGCAACAGTCTAATAATTCAAGCAAATTGTTGCGCTTAAGTTGCTAGAATCAGCTCGAAGAAAGACTCACTAAGCTACTAAAAATACGAAGAAAACTTTTCAAGACTCATTGCGCTGATTTGACCCTAAGTTCAAATCAGAATAACTGTTCTTTTAGCTTTATTGGGAGGGCTCTATGAAACTTTTATTTATTATTTCACTTTTTTTATCTGTATCTGTTAACAGTTACGCCAAATCAACAGTTATTAAAGCGAACACCTACTCTGACATTCAAAAGATTTTCGATCAAAAAACCAAACAGTATAAGCCAGAAGAGCTCCTTTTTGTATTTGATATCGACCACACTTTGATTCTCATGGACGACTGCCTCAATCAGGAAGACAACATCAAAAAAAGAAACAAGTTCAATGAGAAGGTCAAGCAATGTGATAGCTATCTCACATCTATGCAGTTACCTAATGTTTTAATGGAGCTAAAAAACAGCAAATATCCCGTCATGGCATTAACGGCTCGTTTTGATTTTGAGTACACCGTTAATAAAGAAAAATCACAGAAAAGATTTATTTATGAAGACACAATTGATCAACTGCAAAGTCGTTTGCGAACCACTCAAAGCCCTAATAGTGAAAAAGCAACCCTTTCTTTTGAAACAGCCCCTTCTTTTTCTGAGCACCGTGACATTCTTGAGTTTGATTACTTTCAAAAAAGAAAAAAAGCCTATAAGTGGACCTCTCGCCCCTATGTTGAAGGCATCCTCTTTGCCGGAGGGCTTAATAAAGGCCAAGTTTTACAAGCTTTCACTGAAGCTTACGAGCTTCATTATAAAGAAATTGTTTTCATCGATGATAACAAGGATTATGTAAGACACATGAGTGAAGAGTACCAAGAGACAGACAATCACGTGACTGTTATTCATTACCTTGAGCATGCAAAGTAATTAAGACTGATGTCTCAAATTAATACGGTCATTTAATTCACAACGTACAAGCCTTAGACAGCTGTTTAGACCTAAGTGTTGAATCTCAGGTTTATACAGTAGGTACATAATTGGCAATTTATAGCCTTCAAGGGGTTTGGAGGCTTTATGAAAAACACACTCAGTAAAATTCAATTTTGGGGCATATTAATTAGCATAACATTTGTTATGACGTCATTTAACAACTGTAGCGATGTTCGCTTTGAGGTTGACGAGCAAGGGGTTGAAAACCTACTGAGCGACAACGTTTCACTGCTTATCAACAATGGTGACACTTATACCAATAAACAAGATGTTTTACTCACCATTAACTCTGACAATGCAACAGAGATGATGCTCACCAACAACACGGACTTTCAAACTAGTTGGGAGCCTTATAAAAAATTTAAGGATTGGCAATTAGGTCAAAGTAATAAAGAGGCTACTGTCTATGTCCGCTTCCGAACACGAGGTGTTGAGTCCAAAGAGTGGACGAAAGCTACTATTATTCACGACAACATTGCTCCCAATGTCAATATTGTTCAACAGCCTAACCAATACACTCGCAACACCAATGAAAAAATCACTTACTCTATACAAGATTCAGGCAGTGGTGTTCTTGTTCACTACTGTTCTAAAGATGATGATGCTAACACCTTTTATAACTGCACAAATAACGAATTAAATAGAAAAACAATCTCTGTGACAAAAACCATTGATGGTACTTACACAAACTCACTGTTTGCTGTCGATAGAGCAGGTAATACGTCGGAACCAGAAACAGCAAAATGGACTCTTGACCGTGAGCCACCAACCATTAAGTTTTTAGGAGAATTGCCACAGTTAACGCCAAATAGAACCACTAACATCGACTTCATTGCCGAGGACAAGACAAGTGGTGTCGCTGTTTACTTATGTAATTTTAACAATAGCACTTTCCAGGTTTGCCAACCACCTTACCAAGCGATCAGCTTCAATGATGGCACTGTCAACTTACAGGTAAAAAGCGTTGACTATGCAGGAAACACATCTACAACTATTAGGCACCAGTGGGAAATTCACACATCTGCACCACTTCTCAGGTTTTTACAACCACTCCCAGACACTCTAACAATGCAAACATCTGCAACTATAAAGTTTACCGGCAGTGACAATGGTTTTACTATTACGCAATTTTCTTGCAGCCTGAACAACCAGGGTTACAGAAATTGCACAAGCCCGGACACGTTGACAGGTCTTACTGACGGCACACAAACCATTCGTGTGCGCGGTAAAGATCGTTACGGTAATTATTCAGCACCGATTTCATACTCGTGGGTTGTCGACACAAAAATCAATAATATCCGGTTTGATAAAAAACCAGCTGTACTTACTAACTCAACAGATGCTTTGTTTCAAATTGGAGGCTTAGATGCCGACGTTGAAAAGTTATTGTGTCAATTTAATAGCACTCAATTTGTACCTTGCCCAACTTTAAAGACTTTCACTTTCAAAAATTTACAAAGCAAGTCTCACACTTTAAGAGTGAAGGCAGAAGATAAAATTGGCAATGTTTCCAACACCATTGCTCATACATTTGTTGTCGACAGAATCGCGCCAACCATTGCTATCAAAGGACCAGCCAACTTATCACTAGCACAAGCTATTGATCAGTTCACTATCACAGCACAAGACAATCACTCTTCTACAAATGCCATTAGCTTAGAGTGTAACTTTGATAACACTGGCTACAAAACCTGCAGTAAAGATTTTTCTATAAAAGCAGCGCCCGATGTTGACCACTCTTTGATTGTTAAAGCCACTGATGAAGCTGGAAACTCAACTGTCAGTAGCCCATATGTTTATAAAACTATAACGGCAAGCATTGATCTTAAGTTTACACAAACTGTTGATCAAATTTTAAAAGGACAACTAGCTCAGTTTCGCTTCTTAGCAAACAATGATGGCTACCCCATCAAAAGTATCACTTGCACCCTGCAATCAAGCACACAACTTAAGAACTTACCTTGTGCCAACAATACATTACTTAACATTTCTGATCTAGATATGGGTGATTACACTTTAACAGTAACAGCTGTCAGTGGTGTGACAGGCCCTAGTTCAACGGCTTCAGAAGCTAGCATCAATCATGACTTTGTTGTGACTGAACCAGGAGACTGTCGTGGACAGCAAGTTTGCTTAGTCATTGCAGATGACTTCGAAAGAAATGATCTTAAAGATGGTGACTTTGGTTGGAAGAGCTTTCTCATTGATGCTTGGAGTGCCAAAAGCTTAGATATTTCTATCAAATCTATAGGACAAGCTAGCAGTGGTAATAACTCGCTCTATTTCACTGGTCGCCCAGGAGGTTCGGTGCACAGTTTATTTATCGTCAGCCAAGAGTTTGACCTTTCACTTTACTCGTCTATAGATGTTGAGTTTGATTACATTATGTCATCCTTTGAAGGTTGGGCTTACGGTGGAAGCTCTGGAAGAGAGCACTTTCGTGTTGAGATGTGCACATTGGGTGAGCTTGCTTGTGGTGTTAAAAATGGACAAACTAACAATAGCTCTGTTTTAGACAGAACTAAGTGGAAAACCATCTACGAAGATATTGCCACAAGTCCTGTGAACCAACATTTAGACGGTCGCAATCACACCCTTTCTGACTACGTGACCATTAGAGACAATAAAAAGATCAATATTGATTTGGATGATCCACAATTAAATATCGATAAACGTAAAATCATATTGAGATGGTCGTTTAAAATGGATGAAGGAATCATAGACGAGTTTGGCAACAAAAACTACGTTGACGGCACAACACCGGATGCTGGGATCTTAGACAACATCATTGTCAAAGCCTACAAACAACCCAACTTCATCCAAGCTCAACAATAGCACCAAGACGTCACTTTCAAACAAAGTGACGTCACCATAAATAATAACAATGTCACCCTGAGCGAAATGAAGGGTGATAGAGCTTTGCTCAATACAACATTTATTTATTCTAAGTGATCTCTTTCATTGATATTTTTTATAGATGGAGGTTGTTGTTGCTTTGCTTTGAAGAGGTAGAAATTGGTGAGGACTATAGCTTCAACAATAAAGAAGACAAATAAGAAATGTTTTTTGAAGATAATACTTAATGGCACACACAGTATTAATGTGATCGCAACTTGCTTTAATATTTTTTTAAAGTCAAACATACTTAGCCCTCTTAACTTTTTATCTTCATTGATCTGAAAAAAAAATAACTAAACAAAGTGGCCTTTTGCTGTCTCAACACTTTGATAAATCAAATCTCCTGCCATACCTTTATTAAGCTCACAGGCATTGGCCTCATCTGTGTCGATGTGCATTTCTAATACATATGAATCTTTCACTCGGACCAAAACATCTCCAAAAGTCAAATCTCGCGGCCCACCCTTAATAGCTATCTCAACAACATCTTTGTCTTTAACATTTAATTTGTTAGCGTCATTTGGATGCATGTGAATGTGCCTTCTGGCGCAAATCAAACCTTCTTTCAAATGCACGGTCCCGGCAGGGCCTTCCAAAGTTATTGGAGCTGAATCTTTAACTTTGCCAGAGTCTCTGATAGGAGCATCCACACCTAGCTTGTACTCATCGGTCCTAGAAATTTCAATTTGGTTTGCTGGCCGCAAAGGCCCTAACAAGCGCACCCCTTTGATCACTCCCCTAGGCCCAATCAAATTCACTTTTTCATGACAAGCGTATTGGCCAGGTTGAGAGATATCTTTGTACTTAGTAGGCTCTTTGCCTTCACCAAAAAGTTTTGCAAAAGTCTCTTTATCTAAATGTAAATGACGAGCACTCACTGCTATAGGGATAACTAAGTCAGCAGAAACTTCGGCTTTATTGATCATCACGTTTGTTTCTTTTGCAATCATCAGCTCTTCATTGGTTTTAACAACTAACACCTTTGTTCTTGATCGATTTGAAGATATCATTTGAACTTGTTTATCATGTGACTCATTGTTTAAGTCCTCATCAAAATCGACACCTAAAAAATCAAGACGCTGTAAAACACGCCGACGCATCGACGCACTGTTCTCGCCAATGCCCCCAGTGAAAACTATGAGGTCAACACCCCCCATAACAGCAGCATAGGCACCTATGTACTTTCTCACCCGATGTGCGAAAGCATTGATCGCCAACCGACAATCATCGTTACCTTGTTCTGCTTGATCTTGAATATCTCGCAAATCATTACTTAAGCCACTCAGGCCCAGTAAACCACTTTTTTTATTCAATATGTTTTCTATGTCATCAAGGTCATATTTTTTAGCCAATGCGAATATAACGCCAGGATCAATGTCACCACTGCGCGTGCCCATCAATAAACCTTCTAAAGGAGTCATCCCCATACTTGTCTCAACGGACTTACCATACTCAACGGCACATGCGCTGGCTCCATTACCTAAATGCAAACTAATTATTTTAAGGTCTTTGGCAGTCACTCCTAAAAACTCACTGGCCCTGTCACTGACATAGTTGTGAGATGGTCCATGGAAACCAAACTTTTGAATTTTAAATTCCTCAGCGACCTCTTTATTAAGGCCATAGTATTTTGCCCTGCGTGGAAGACCCGCGTGAAAAGAAGTGTCAAACACTGCGACTTGTTTTAATTTTGGCCACGTTCTCAAAGCAGCTTGAATGCCTTGTAAATTATAAGGGTTATGTAAAGGTGCCAAGAAGTTCAATGCCTGTAGCTCTTCTAAGACAGATGCATTTATAACGACTGGTTTTGTGAAAACGCTCCCTCCATGAACGACACGATGACCAACTCCATGCACTGGTTTTTCCTTCAATTGATCGACGACAATAGCGATCGCCTCTTGATGAGTTTTGACGGTTTGACCAATCTTTTCAACCTGACCCTTCAGCAAACTTGTTTCTGATTGCATATCAATTAATTGATACTTTAAACTCGATGACCCGCAATTAAACACTAATATATTCATAGCAAGAATTATAGTTGTTTAATCTTATTTTTCAATGAGTATCTGTTGAAATGAACAGGCTATGCCTTACGGTTAATGTATTCTTTTTTGATGCGCATATGCTCGTAGGCCTTGTCCATTTGTTCTGCATGGATGTCAGTCATAGCATTGAGCTGCTGCTCATAGTTCGCCTTCATTTTAGCCATTTTATCTTCATACATATTTTTCATATTTTCGACTTCAAATTTTTGCGAACTATTCTTTTGACGACTCAAGCGTGAGTAATTTTCAGACATTATGCGCTTTTCACGATCTTTTTGTGTAGCCAAATCATCCATGCGCTGTAAGTATTCAGCCTCCATATCAATCATTTTAGACTTATTAATGTGGGTCGATGTTGTCAGCATATCGTGAAGTTTATTGATCGTTGTGCGTTTCTCGTCTTTGAGTGAATCTCGCAATTTATTCATATCATCAGCGTACTTTTGCTTGAGAACTCGTAAGTTCTCATCTCTATTGGCCAATATGCGTTTGATGTCACGATCATGAGCGTGATTTAAAAGTTGATTTCTCAATTGACCAGCTGATTTATCTCTTACTCTTTGCTGGTTTAAACGATCCATTTCTTCTGTGTAATGTTCGCGGAGGACTCTTTCGGTCATACCTAACTTGTCGTGATAGTTCTTAGCAGCTTTACTAGAAATATCTCTCCAATAGCCGTAATCTTTCGCACGTTCTTTCGCCGTCTCTTCACGCACGTCGTTAATGAAGCGCTGCTGAGCTTGATGATAAGACTTAGCGGCTCTTTGATTACGCTTTTCTAGGTTGTGAATCATGCGATCTGCGCGCTTGTTAGCTTTAATTTTATCTCTTTGGTTTTGTCTTTCTAAATCAGAAACTCGCCCTTGCAAGTACTCAACTTCATCTTCTTGACGTTGACGAATGCCAGAGTACATCATGTCTTTTTGTCGACCCATCTGGTCGATATAATCAAGCTTTTGATCCTGCAGGGCGGCTTTAAAGTCTTCGCGCAGCTGCCCCTGAGAATCCCAACTTCTTTCCTTTAGGTCATCAACGTAACGCTTATGACTATTAGAAATTTGTTTTATTCTGTCTTCATTTCTCTGTTGGCGATAGGACTTTTCTTTATCCATATGATCGCGATACTCTTTAAAGTTTTTATGAGCGTTGTTTAATTGATCACTGTAAGCTTTAGAGACATCTTTTTTATTTTGGTAGTGGGCCTCAGCCATGTCTCTTTTTTGAGCTTTGAGAG
>JAHDFM010000042.1 GCA_020628165.1 Bdellovibrionales bacterium
TTAAAATAATATCAATATGAGTTGAAAATAGGTACTTTAGTAAGTGCCAATAGATAACGGATTGTCTTTTGACAGCCAAGTTCTGTTGGGGAGAACTTGGCACCTTTTTAAATTTCCGGGGGGAAACGGGGGCTTTCATATTAGGGGGGAGGGGGAACTTTCGTTAATGTGAAGAGTTTATTTCAATGCTATCAATAAACACTTGTTGCAACTTATTATACTGTAAATAGTCACTTATGCTAATAAACCCATAGCCATTATCTCGTGCTTGCTCTCCTTGTGAATCAAGATACCTGAAGCCTATCAGGTAGTTGAGTTCATCTATAACAAACCCAGTTAGTAAGACTCGATGCGCTTCCTTAGATGAGAATAAACCAGTAGAAAATGTATGAGGAACTGGTGTCCCTTGTGATAGGCTTTTGGTAACAGCTAATACAACATTTTTGTAAACTGTTTTATCTTTGAATTCAGGTATATCATTTTCTAAAGGAGAATTTTTAAAAGACTCAACCAAACTAAACTCATGGTCCGAAAAACCATTACTTAAAGCAAACTTTAGTGAACCAATTTTATGAAACTCTACTTGCCTTCCAATTTTTTCTGTTAGCTTAACAGCAAACTCGCTCGAGTAAATAGCTAAAAATTCACCTAGTGGTAGCTTGAGATCATCTTCAAACTTTTGGCTATATTTCTGACTACTTAAGATTCTAGTGTTTAAATCTGTTAAAAAAAATTCATCAAACCACAAAAATGTTTTTAATTCATTGTTATTTCTTGGAGTAAATACATAGTTCTTTTCATTCATTGCAGACCAATAGGCACTTGCTGTTTTTTGACCCCATAATGATTCTAAAATTTTTATGTTGTTATTCTTGTCGTATTTAAGCTGATACTTCTGATGATTGTATGAATACCAGATGACCTTAAGTTGATTTAAAAAACCTGAAACAACTTCATTATTAGTTAGAAGTTGATTCTGTGTAAGAACATAATTAATAAACGTATGATCAGCTATGAACACACAGTTCCCAGTGCATTGGGTGCGGACATATGGAATGTTAGTGTGATCAATGAGTCTAGCGTTAACCGCACTTAAGTTTGAATGAGAGTAATAGCGAGTTCTTCTTATAAGACGATCAACAAAATTGAGGGGTCTCATGTCACCGTTTTGTTTAGCGCTAATCACATCTTTACATATGAGGACTTCGCTCATAAGCTTATTTGGCAAAAATGTAACTAAAATAAAAAGTAATATATAACTGTGCATCGATTAAAACACAGCAAAATTTATACCAGTCTCATAAATAGGTGAGTATAAAATTGAATGAACGTAAATTATTGTAAAGATTTAAAATATAAAAATAATTTAAGAGCAAATATTTATTTATGAGTATTTTATATATTGTATAGGTTTTTTTTCAGCACATTTTTTGCTGGAATTAAGCTCATATTTGTCATAGTTAACTTGTTAATATTGTTTTAATATTTGGTGTAACCCTTTTGTCTCCTAGCTAGGTTTTTTTCTACTTAGACTTTTAAGTTATTTATTAGCTTTTTTTTTTGCAAGGCTCAAAAATCCTTGTTACGTACAATTATGCAGAATTTTTTTTTAGTTTTATTGGTATTTATAGTTTTATCTAGTTGTTCTCATATGCAACAAAGTCAATTGAAGTATATTTGTAGTTATTCACCGGCTTACAATGCCGGTCGTGCTGATGCGGCCTTACAGGTCGATAAAAGTTACGATAGGTTTAATAAGTGTCAACTGAAGTGGATCAATGCCATCCAGCAGGCTTATAACGAAGGTTATGATCATTATACAAAACATGAAAAAAACAAACGGGGATTGATTAGTGGCACGGCGGGGTTTGGCGCTGGTATCAATTTTGTTTGTGTGGGCACACTCTTTGGGGAGTCTTTCATCGGCAAAGGACAAAACCAGACCAAAGCAGAAAGTCATGTGATGGCCAACTGCAATGCCTCTGACCACAGCGTTCATTGCGGAAGTGCATTTATGCGTTGTCGTCGTGTTAACTATGGTGACCAACTATAAATTTGGTTTTAAATATCTTATAGAAAATAAACTCATAGTTATAAGGGCAAAAAAAAAACCAGCACAAGGCTGGTTTTGAAGGGTGGGGGCAAACAAACTATTAAAATTTACTTTTTTTTGATCACAAAATTTTTGTAAACCTTAATCGTTTTTTTAATCGGAAATAAAACTTTTTTAACTTTCATTTGATGTCCTCCGCATAAATTAAAGTATACAAAGCTCGTGCCAAGGAAGTGTTTACTTTTGATTTGTGTTGAGCGTTTAATTTCGAGTTGAGGGGGCGAAAAGTTGAAATTACTGTCTAAGTTTTTAGTTAGTTAACACATTTTGCAATTTTGTATTAAAAATATGGTCGTCATTTTGCTGTATAAAATTAATACTAAATCAGACATTCAATGAAATATTTTCGTTATAATACAAAAATGACCATCTAACCTATTGATATTTCATAACAAAAGTGGGTATGCCAATTGCATTTCTCATTGCTTATTACAGAACAATGAGGAATTTATGACAAAATATTTTTTCGTCCTATTTTGTGCTTTTGCCCTAGGAGTGGCTCACCCAACTGCCAACTCATCGACAATATTTACTTTTGACTCTAGTGGCTCTGATGGTAGTGACGGGCGTGATGGTGCCGACGGACGAGATGGCTATGGTTCTCGCGATGATGGCTCTAGAGGTTCTGATGCTAGTCGCTCCACCCCCGGTGATGACGGACAAAATATAAAAGTCAACTTAACAGAAGGTCAGTCTAAAACGGGATATATTCGTGTGAATGGTTATGTTGGTTCTGACCGAGTTAACAAGGAGCTAAGTTTTGGGTCATCAGGTCACATTGTGTTTGATAGCAGTGGCGGCGATGGTGGTGATGGTGGCGATGGCGGTGATGGTGGTGACGGTGGCGACGGACGAGATGGAACTGACGGATATAGAACGGACGGTGAAGATGGCGAAGATGCTGGCGATGGTGCTCAAGGTGGAGATGCCACACCAGGAAGTGATGCTGGCGATGGCGGTGATATAGAGTTTCACCTGAAGCACGATGAAGTTCATCTTCTAATGCTTGTTAAAACCATCAATGATGGCGGTCAAGGTGGTGACTCCAGCGTGAACGGATCTGGTGGTCAAGGTGGTAGAGGAGGTCGTGGTGGAAGCGGTGATTCTTGGACCACCTCTCATTACGATGGTGAAGATTGTCGCACCTCTTGTTCAAGCACATACAACTCAGATGGAACCACTTCAAACAGCTGTTCAGAAGTGTGCACATCTAAATATCGCACGGAGTATCACTCAACTAATTCCGGTTACGATGGTAGTGATGGCAGTTCAGGGAGAGACGGGCGAGGTGACACCTCTGCCGGACGTGATGGATCTAGTGGTGATGTTTTCACTCATATAAAAGAGCAAAACGGCAAAGTCACAGTTTATAAAAACTTACAGCGACAAGATTTATTTAACTTATATTTAAAATCATATGACATAAAAGACTCTGACAACAATGGTATCATAGAGCCCAACGAAGAAATCAAAGTGACAAACATTGTTGTGGTTAATAAAGGTAAGAGGCCGACTCCAGCTAATGCGATAATAAATATTTATTTACAAAACACTAGTTGGGTTCTGTCTGATAAACAGGAACTTACTATTTCTGATCGCATTCCACCTGGTAAATCTTATAAAGTGCCAGGTGAATTGGTTTTTAAAGTTGCAAAACCAAGCCGTGGCGATATCTCCACGGCTCGTTTTACCACGGGGGCCACAGTTTTTCCGAGAAGTTATCTATCACGGGTGAACAGACACTTTGAAGAGTTTGATAACAGTCGTGCGTTTAGCATCACTTACCCAGTTGAAATCACACCCATCTATGCGCCAAAGTCAGTTGCTAGAGGGGCCACGGTCAGAATGTTTTGGAAAGTTAAAAATATTTCGACTCAACCTATTGGCGCTAACACAGATTCAGAACGTGAGATTCTTAATCAAATCCAAGTGAAGTCAGGTGATCAACAGTATTTAAAAATTAACTCTGAACAATCAAAAAGAGGCAGTGCCAATCAGTTTTTTGTTGAAGTGGCCAAGTTACAACCGGGTGAAAGTTTTATGATAGAAGGGGAGGTGCAGGTTTCAAGTGATGCTCCTTTTTATAGTGAACTTGGTATTGATTTAGGACTTAACTTGGAAGACGTCAGTAATAATGATGTTATGAACCTTATCCAGGCCAATGATTTTAATATTCGAGTTTCAAGACTTTATGAAAGTACCAAAGATTCTGATTTCTTATTGGTGACCAACAGTTCTACTAAAAAACCAGAAATTGATGCTTGGGACCTCTTAGTTGAAACTTTAGGTTTAAAAATGGCTGTTTGGGATGTTTCTTACTATGGTTTCTTAGATCTCACTCGCAACTTGAGTGAAACGTCATTATTGGAAGATTATAAAAGAAGACCTCTTGTTATGCCGAATTACAACTTTGAGGAAGCTGGCTACAACTTAACCATTAGTGAATTGCTGACGCAGAATGATTTTTTCACAGCCTTAAACCAATACGGAACTGGTTTTTATTTGATTGCTGAAAATCAAAGTAATTTAGAGCAGTACATTCAACCTGATGGATTAGGTCAACAAAGACAGTCTTTTGATTCCTTTGTCGATTTTAAAAAATATTTTGAAGATTCTAATTTTTCGAGAGCCAGAGAAAAAGAAGGAGATAAGTCAGCTCACCTTACTGAACAAGATAATTATTTTGGTTATGGTTTGTTTGGTGATTATATCGAAAACTTTGATAAGATCTCCGTGAAAGCCTCTGACAGTCTTTTTAGCATTTTAAATTTCACTTCAGATCATGAGAAGACTATCAAAACAACAGCCTATGAGCTGAATGAATTTTTAGAAGGTTACTATCCAGATCGCGACTTTCAAGTTTATTGGAGATTCTATGAGAAAACATCAAATGAAGATCCTTACGGTGAGTTGTATATTAAACGCTTGGGGTCCACAGGCACTGGCAATGCCGTCGCCTTAGATGTGGGATCACAAACCATTCAAAGTCCAGGCTTTATTTTTAGTCAGGAGAATTTACTTGCACTGTTCTCTGCGATGAGGTTTGAGCACAAGTTGTCTTACCTCGAGCGACTGATTGCTGACGATGGCCCTTTCAATTTATACGAAGTTGAAGACTTGGTGATTGGGTCGTCTCTTACAAATGAAGATGTTTTATTTGCCCTGGTTGACACTATGATTGCCGACTTAACATTAGAACACAAAACAATTATAGAACTCTCTTCGTTAATCAAAGACTCTTACGACTTTGAGTATGAAATCTATAAGTTAAGAATGTTAACTCGTATGCAGGTCGCTAAAGATATTTACCCATTGTCTGTGATCGGGAAGGCCTTAACACGATTGGCTGCTGGTATGAATTTTATCATTTGGAACAATGAGAGTGTTTCGAAAAAGGGCAAAGAAAGGGCTTATGACTACAGCTTGCGATTTTTAGATCGATTTGTTTGTGTTGCTTTTGGTGGAGGTTGTGCTCCTCTCAAAGATGATAAGGCACGCAAGCATGACGATCAACTCAGAAAGTCTGACAATAAAGTGAAGGCAAGTAGTTCCTCTCCGCATTTTGAAATGTTCTTGGAACAGATAGAAAGTGAAACGCTATTAAAAAGACAATCTTCTAACAACGAGATCGATCAAAGTAGATCTTTGTTTGAGTGGCTCTTATCATTGTTTGGAATTGAGTCCGAGCGAGAGACGATCAATGAGGGCTTAGTTTCACCAATTAAAGAACTTTACATCAAAAGAAATTTGCGCAATCAACAAAAAATGCGTGTGGAAGAGCTGACTCCAGTGGGAGGAGCTTCACAACAAATGCGCATTAAGAGAACCATAGAAGAAAAAGTCAGCAATGACAAAACTCAGTATCAAGTTGGGGAGGAGTAAAAGATGTTAGCGCTTATTTTTAAAAAAACAATCACTCAGACTTTTTTAGTAACTTTTATTTTTGCGACTTTCTCACAAGTTTATGCGGATCCAACCGGCGAAGAGGCGACCAACCAAGCTTGTCATGTTGTTGTTCCAGATAGCGAGAACGTAGACCTCAAAGGACAAAAGCCGGACTTGCCTGAAGACCTAAAAGTTGCTCATGAATTTGTTATGCAGCAAATAGGCAATGAAACTATGAATCCTGATTGGGATAAAGATAGTATGAAGCCCCCGAGAAAGATTAAGTTCAATGGAGTGGAGATGACCTTTGCTCAGCTGGATGACAGCGGGGAAAGGGCTGCAGGGTTTTTATCGGTTTGCCCTTTTGATGGAACAATAAGCCCTTTATTAGTCAACCCGCACACAAAGGCCATGCAATGCCAAGGTTGTGGAAGTCACATAGGAATAGGCACCAAAGGTCATGTTCCACACAATCATCACTACATCATTAAAGCCCCTCAAAAAGTAGCTGCTGGACACAATTATGCTCTACCAATCGCGACATTGAGCGCGCAGATGAAACAAATTTACTTTGATTCAAATGGCGAAAGTTTATGGGTTTGTGGTAACGATGGTTGTGGCAACATTGTTAATTTAGTTTCTATGGATTCATGCTCTGGTTGTGGTAGTTCCATCGATGATCTAAATCAAGATGCTCGAGCTGCTATTGATAGTCTTCAAGGTGTTGGTTATGCTGCAGTTGACTTTAGAACTTATGGAGTCTTAGACCCTAGCCCTACAATGTTACAAGCTATGGAAAATCAAGAGTGGACCTCTTTTGACTTTCATGCAGAAGCCAAAAAAATTCATGCTGCAGCCATCGCAAAACAAGAAGTAGGCTTAATTGGAACTTTGGGAACAGCAACAACTCGAGCGCGTCAGGCTGTTCAGAATCAAAGCGCTCAAGCAGCTGTTGTAATACGAACAGCCAATGACAACAGACGTACGATCGTAAAATACACCATAGGAGCTGCGGCTGCACTAGCGATGACAACTGGTGCGACTATCTACAGTTACAACACCTCCTTACAACCTGAAAGTGTTTACGGCGAAGTCATTGAAGTGAGCCGAACAGATATTGGCGGTGGGAAAACCCAACTTTACACAAAAGTTGAATTCACTGCCGACGGAGAAAGTGGTGTTCGCAGTTTTATATTAAATGCTGCCGAGTCTGATAGATTGTCAGAAGGTGATAAGGTTCAGATCAAAGAAGCTAACAATGGTCGCTATGAATTGGAATTCATCGATAAGAATTAAGGATCTGGCACAAAAGTCGTTGGAGGATCTGTCTTGTAAGGATGAGATGGATCTAAAGCTATGGTTCGGTTCCATTTGTGGGCTAGGTAGCCTTCCATCTTTTGACGTTCTTCAACAGTGAGTGAATGTGAAAACCAAACTATTTCTGCGATATGACCCTCGTAAAGGTTGCTGAAAGAATTGGTGTAGGACCCTATGCGCGCGACTCCCGGTGACACACCATTGAGCGCTGCCATGGTGGCATCGAGAGACCCGTTCATATACAGGCTCATGGAGTTGCTCGTTCGGTGGTAAGAGTCTACATTCCAAGCACCGGCAGAAAAAGCAGAGCCCGTTCGCCAGTTGTTGAGGTCGTAGTATCTATATTTATTAGAAGTGTAAGTGGTTGTTGTTAGCATTAAGTCGTTGGCTGCATTTGGATATGTGGAAAACATCACACCGAGTGTGTCGGTGAGAGCTTGGTTGTAAACAACAAACACGGTGAAATCGTGAGTGCCATCCCCCCAAGAGGTGCTGGGTACGTCTAAGTTGTGTTGGTTGTCATCGATAAACTCTACGGCATTGAGTGAGTTTTGCGCTCCAACAGCTAAAAGTGGGCGTCTTGATAATGTTGCCTGTGTAGCGTTGAGGTTATTGCCACTTTTATCTTGCCAGCAGGCGATGGCATCACCATTGACAGTGGCAGCTGTCGTGCACCCTGTGTCGGTAAAAAGAGTTGTCGTGTCGCTGCTATCCAGCCATAACGTCATACCTATGATGTCTTCAGGTTCAAAGGGTTGGTCTGATCCTGAGACGGGGTTGCTACCCCCAGATTCATCACCGTAGAGGGCGTCGTCCACTTCATCACATTGGACAATAAAGAAACTCAAAATAATAAGTACAAAGACTTTAATCGTTAGTTTTTCTCTCATAATTACCTCTACAAACGTTCAGCTATGCTTAATTATTTATCGGACCTTGGTACTAAAACTTAAGTATAAGTACTAAAATTTTCTTAGTTTTTAGAGGTATTTATAGGTGCCTTCTCAGCTTGAGGCAGTTTTTTATTAAATTAACTAAATTTTGTTTTTAAAAGTGTAAATATTATTGGCATTGGTTCCATTCTAGAACCATACGAAAATGACTCGTTTATAAAAAGCACTTATTAACTTTAGAGCTTCGCGTTTTTATTATATTATCCAGTTGCTATGAGTAAGAAAAAAAGCCCTTTGAATTCACCGTTGAAAAGATCACTCAAGTTATTTGGCGCTGCTGCAAAATTAGCCCAAAAAGAGATTGGAACTAAAGTCTCATCGAGCTTATTAAAAAAATTAGATGAAAAATCTCCTGAGGCCATCAAGCTTCGCGTGGAGCAGGCAAAAATTCTTACAGACAACTTGGGGCAGCTGAAAGGGGCTGCCATGAAAGTGGGGCAAATGATAAGCACTGAGGCTAGTGATTTTTTGCCGCAGCAGGCTTTGGATGTGCTCAGTAAGTTGCAAAGTGATGCGCCCAAAGTTGATTTTGACCTCATGTATGACCAAATCATTTCTGATTTGGGCGAAGAAAAATTTAACAGTTTAAAAAGTTTCAATAAAGAGCCCATAGCAGCTGCTAGCATCGGACAAGTCTATGAAGCCGTGACTGCTGATGGGCGAGAAGTTGTTCTAAAGGTTCAGTATCCTGGAGTGGCCGAGTCCATTCACTCAGACATAAATATACTCAGAAAAGTTGTAGAGCCCATTTTAAAAGTTTCTGGTCGCAAAATGGATTTGGATGAAATTTTCTCTGAGATCGCTAACACCTTATCTTTAGAAACTGATTACGAAAATGAAATGCGAGCCACGCAAAAGTACCGAGAGCTTAGTTCTCCATATGATCAGTTCGTTGTGCCTGAAGTGGTGGAAGAGTTTTGCGGCAAAAGAGTTCTGTGCACAAGTAAAGTCAAAGGTCAGTTGATCTCAGACTGGATAAAAACCAACCCTTCAAAAGAAGACCGCACTTTTATAGGCAGTGCCGTTTTAGATTTGTTTATCAAAGAGTTTTACGAATGGGGCTTTGTGCAAACAGATCCAAATTTTGGCAATTACTTTGTGCAAACAGATCCACTGCGTTTAGTGCTCTTAGACTTTGGTTCAACTAAAGAGTATTCACAAAAGTTCATTGAGAATTATAAAAACTTATTGCGAACCATGAAAACAAATGACAGAAAAAAAATTATTGAGTCTTTTTTTGAAGCTGATATGTTTGACTTGCGTGAATCCGAAGACGCCCAGAAAAAGTTTGTTCGCATGTTAAAAACCTCTGTTGATCCTTTTGATCCAAGTCGTCAGCCATTTAATTTTGCCGATGAAAATTACTCTCTTGAAACGCGCCAGTCGGTCAAAGAGTTTGCTGCCTCTTTAAAATTCACCCCACCTCCAAAAAAGTTAATATTCCTACACCGCAAGCTCGGTGGAGTTTTTAACTTGTTAAAGAACTTAGAAGTGGAGATTGATTTAGTTCCGTATTGGCCGGCCTAGTTTTTTTATATTAAGAGCCTATCCTAAAAAAATCATTGAATTTGAGTTTTTAAATTTGAGCACCTCTTGAGTAGGACAGCTCCAGCTGTTTCTACGACGTGAACTTTGGCCACGCCTAAAAACTCTTAGTCGGCGTGCAGCTCAAAAGATATCCGACTGAAAAGCCTCAATTCTCAATGATTTTTGGGATAGGCTCTAAGTTCTGACCTATTTAAGACTTCGCTTTTGATTAAAACCAAGACAGCTGTTTGCAAAAATTGTCATAATTTGTAGATTTTTTAAAACAATATTAGGTATTTATAGGCCTAACCCCCATTTTTTGAGTCTCATTTTGGTACAATACATGCACAGAGTTCTTTAGTACTGGAGGACTTATGTTAAAAGCAACACTCTGTCTTGTGCTTTTGGGAACCAGCTTGGTCGCATGCACTAACAGACAAGTTAAAAAAAATACGCAGCAAAAAACAAAAACATTCTATTCGATTGAGAATCAAACAGTTCAATTTCATGTTAATAATGAAAAAGTAAAGTGTGACAAGCCCTGTGAAATAAAAAAATACAATAATTTTATTGTTTTAAAATCTGAAAATAAAAACACAGTTTACAATCGCTTTGGTCAGTTGGTTTATTCAGGGCCTCAAGAAATGATTGAAGTGACTCAAAATTATTTAAAGATGGTGAAAGGGCAGATTGAAACAGTGATCAGTGGATATACTGGCAAAGTGGTTTTAAAAGTTAATAGAGGTTCTGATATCTTAAAAATCAGTGATCACTTTCTAATTGTACAAAGCAACTTGCGAGTAAAAATTTGGAACAAGCACGCACAGGTGATTTATAAATACAAGGCACAAAAACATATAAAAACATATATTTCTAATGGCTTTGCTGGTTTGCAAGCCGACCACAGGCAGTTGGTTATGTTCAACAGTGGACAACAAAAGCTTGTCAGCTACACGTTGCCACAACCAAAAAACATTGATGTTAGCCTCAACGACAATTTTATGCACTTTCGAGTGGGCAAAGACATTTCAAGTCTTTACCATGTTTCAGGTCAAAGACTGATGAACTTTACCGGCCGCCCAACAGAAAAGGTTTACATAACAGAAACAACAGCTGGGTTTTATGATATATCGAGCTCTGCTAGTTTCTGGAACCAAAAAGGTGAGCACTTAAAGTCATTCATTAAAAAACCAGGCTTAGAAATCACACAATACAACAACAAAATCATGTACAAACTCGGCAGCGACAAAGAGTTCAAAGCTATCAACTAAAAAGAAAAAAACCAACACTCCGCAGAAAGGTGGTCCGTACCTTTTTGCGAAACACTGCATAAAGGTGGTCCGCACCTTTTTGCGAAACGCTACGTTATATTGATCTTTAAAAAGTTTTATAAGTCTGTAATGGGCTTTAAGTATAGATGTAGTCTTTGTGGGCCTCATTGTAACTTTCAATGAGGTTTTTTTGTGTGCTCTTGGCGCTTATTTCGAGGAACTTTCTTGTATTGGGTCTTACCTCATCACTGCTCAAGGCTTCTTCTAAATCTATGAATTTCACCTCTTGGATTTCATCCTGTGGAAAGGTAAACTCACTGTCATTGTGAGATGTCATTTCACAGCGAAAGACCCAGTAAATATTAATTCGGCCTTTGGCATCTATGCGGTGTCGTACAGTGATTTGTTCGATTACGCGTCCTTGCAATCCTGTTTCTTCAGTGAGCTCGCGCAGGCAAGCTTCGTGGGGATGTTCGTCTTTTTCAACCATTCCTCCAGGTAATATGAATTGTCCTTTTGCTGGGCCGTAATTCACTCTCACAAGTAAAACTTTGTTGTCTTTCATTATAAAGCATCCAGCTCCCATACTGGCCATAGCAAAATCAGGCTTCATACTTATCCTTTTTGTTGAAAATACATGTTGTTACTTTATATATTACTTTTGTTACTTACAACAAAGGAATCACTATGCAGGTCAAAACTTTCGGACTTTGGAAGTCACCCTTCACCCCTGAGTTTGTCACTCAAAATGCAAAACAAATCACCTCTCAGGTGCAAGTTGACGCTGATGACATTTATTTTATTGAGCAAAGGCCGAGCGAAAATGGGCGCTCCGTTTTAATGAAATTTAACAAAGAGCAAGCACCCACCGAAGTTTTGCCAAAAGAGATCAGTGTTCGCACCAAATATTTAGAGTACGGCGGGCATTGCTTTTGTGTTCATGAAGGCACTTGTTATTTCGTCAATGCCGATGATCAAAATATTTATGAGTATAAAAATAATAGTCTTAGACAAGTTACAAAAAAAGAAAACACTAGGTTTGCTGACTTAACCTTTGATTCTAATTTTCAAAGTTTAATTGCCGTTTGCGAATATCAGCAGGCCCCAGAGTCAACCAACACCGTTTGTAAAATAGATGTGAATTCCGGAGAGGTTCATGACCTTGTTAAAGGTGCCGACTTTTACAATTCACCAAGGTTAAATAATGATGGTCAATTGGTTTGGCTAGAGTGGAATCACCCCAACATGCCTTGGAATGGCACTGAGGCTTTTGTTGCACCCATTGATAATTTAAATGCTAAGAAGAAAATTGCAGGGAGCTCCCAAAATGCAGTTTCGCAAATTCGCTGGGGTCAAGAAGGGCAACTTTACTTCGTTGCGGAACTTGGTGAGTACCTTAATATGTACAGTTATATATATGGCGAGTTACAAAAAGTCATCAATAGGCCCAATGAGTTTGCTCAACCAGACTGGGTTCCTGGGATTCAACAGTTTGCCGTGCATAACAGTGGCTTTCTTTGCAGCACATTTTTTGAAAATGGCTACAGTCGAATAATACTAACTAAAGGCAATGAAAGTATTTTGTTAAAAGAGTCTTTCACCCATGTTAGCTCAGTCCATGCTTATAGTGATAACTTCGTTGCAATGGTTGGCTTCAGTGACCTGGGCAGTGCTATTATAGAAATCAATCGACAAGGACAGGTCAAAGTACTTCACAGCGAAGAGCCGCTGACAATTTCAGCGGATTATATTTCTCAGCCGCAACAATTCAATTATCCCACTGAGGAGGGGAGCACTGGCTTTGCTTGGTTTTATCCGCCAAAAAATAAAGATTATAAAGGTCCTGACAACACCAAACCTCCGTTAATAGTTATGGCTCACGGTGGACCAACAGGTATGTCTAAGCCAACTTTTCGAAAAGACATTCAGTACTGGACCTCTCAAGGGTTTGCCATCGTTGATGTTAACTATGGTGGAAGTACAGGGTATGGCAAAACCTACCGAGAGCGACTGTCTGGCAACTGGGGGAAGGTAGATGTATCTGACTGCGTTGCTGCTGTTCAAAAGCTCGTTGAACAAGGCCTGGTTGATAAAGGCAAAGTGGCTATTCGTGGAGGAAGTGCTGGTGGTTACACAACCTTAGCTGCACTCACTTTCACTGAAGGTGTTTTTGCTGTTGGAGCTAGTTATTTTGGAGTGAGTGATGTTGAACTTCTCGCCAAAGAAACTCATAAATTTGAATCACGTTATATGGATCAGCTCATTGGTCCATACCCTGAAAGTCAGGATGAATACGATAAAAGATCACCTATTAAGTGCGTTGACCAACTTAATTGCCCTATTTTGTTTTTACAAGGAGACGAAGACAAGATCGTTCCTCCAAATCAATCGGAGCTAATGTACAAGTCCTTGCTAAAAAAAGGCATACAGACTGAGTATAAGTTGTATAAAGGTGAAGGGCATGGTTTTAGGCGATCAGAAACTCGCATCGATGCACTGGTCACTGAATACAATTTTTATAAAAAAGTTTTAAATATTATTGATTAAGCAATAATATTAAATTCTGTTATTCACAAACCTCAAAGTGTTTGCCCCTTTGAAACTCATGCGCACAACCTACAAAAGGAGTGTGTCTGGAGCAAAAACCTGTGGGTTTATTTGGGTAGTAGAGGCAAAGACCTTCGCAGTCTTTACTTGTTTGGCAAGATATATTGTGATCGCTGGTGTAGTGCATACAAATCCATTTGCCATTGAGTTTGCGCTGCCAGACTCCGTTCATTGCCTTGCAATCTTTTTTGGCTTGATCCTCTTTACTAAGGCCAGTTGTGAATTTTAAACATTTTTTAGGTCGACTTTCAAAGCAGGCCATTTTTGTACAAGCGAGAATATGGCCGTTGCTTGCGCTACATTTGTTACAGCCATCAAACCATATGGTGCAGTCTTTAGGAGGAATATTAGGATTTTCAAACACGTGAACCCTTTTGATAATTGGTTCTCGTTGACTGCATGATATTGTAGCAAAAATGACGAATAATAAGAGTAAAAATTTCATACATTAAAGATTACACCACGTCTTTTGATAAAAAGTAAACAAGTATGTAAATCATTATGGGGGCTAATTTTTCAAAATGGTGATAATTTTTATTCTTTAGTACTTATGAGTTATATCTGAAGTATTCTAAAAATTAGGAGGGGAAATGAAAGCAATCGCTTATTTAATACTGTTACTTTGTGTAACTTCAGCACACGGATTAACTTTAGAGGAGATCAAGAACAATCAAGATAATTTGTTTTTCAAAAATTCAAAAGGTCCTAAAAACATTCAAGTGTTAAAAGACCATGCTATGGAAAAAATGGAGGGAGAAGAGGATTTTTATAAATCCATTGAAGACGGAATTAATCATGATGCTGCTGATAACTGCGAAGATCATAACGATGTATTGAACAAAGTTTTCCGAATTGATGATGTTGAAGCTTCAGATGATTGGCCAACTTATGACTTTGAAATCAGTTCTATTAAAAAAACTAAAACAGGCTCATCAATAGCTTACATATTAAACCCAACAATCCATTTTGGTTTTATCTTTTATGTTTATAAAACTAAAGCAAGTTGGGAAAAAGGAGATCGCACAGAGTTGCTTTTGAACTGCCCAGTAAACAGTGGTTGGGACTTTGTTTATAAAAAGAACAAAGGAAAAACTGCAGAGTATCTTGGATTACTATAATTTCTATAGGCTGAAGCTTTTGTTGTTCACAGCAAAAGCTTTTTCAGTTCACAAATCGAATCAATTTTTTGTGTGGCTTCGGTATCACCAAAACCATAGGCAGCGTAAATAAATGGAGTGCCAGATAGTTTTGCGGCATTGGCATCGCCATCGGTGTCTCCAATATAAACTGCACTTTTAATATCATTTCGGTGAATCACTGCTGATATATTGTCTTGCTTCGGATTGCCAGTTCTTCCGTGAGATTCCCAATCTATAATGAGAGTCTTTAACTTAAATTCTTCAAGGAAATAGTCTAAATACCATTCTTGGCAATTACTCACGATATAAAGATCATACATAGTTTTTAAATATTTAAGTTCATCAATAACATTCGGGTAAAGTTGCCCTCCATGCTTTGTGATTGCGTCTTTTTCATATTTATTCAGAACTGTTTTTATTGGTGCAATAGATTCATTGTTTAGTTCTGGAAAGATTTTTTGTATGCATTGATTATATTCAAGTCCACAGATGGATTCAATTTCTAGGGGAGTAACAACTTTATCAATGCCAAGTTCATGCGCTCCATTGGTCCAACCAATAGCCACCGAAGAGCAAGGGTTCCATAGAGTTCCATCTAAATCAAAAATCAAAGAGTCATATATCATGCATATAAGCTATAAAATATTTTAAGACGCATCACCTTACAAATACTTAAGCTATACTTATCTATTTGTACAAAGCCATTAATATCGGATTAGGAAAATGATAGGATATAATATTTTTTAAATGAATCACTTAATGGATCATATGCTTTTTGAGTAAATCTAAAGGGTAGTGAGTGCCTCTCCAATTGATGCCCTTATTTTTAAGAGTAATGAAAGTAGATCTTACAAACGCAAAACACAACATCCATGCCGTCACAGAAATTAAATAAGCAGAAAAAGGTGAGTACTTCATTTTATGGCTGGCAATCAAAGCAATTCCGTACATTAGTGCTAAGTAAACTAGGAAGGTCAATTGAACCGAAGAGCTCGGGTGAAA
>JAHDFM010000043.1 GCA_020628165.1 Bdellovibrionales bacterium
GTGTTGATAGACAAAATCTTTTTTTAACTAAAACTCTAGAGAGTCATAAAAAACTAGAAAGTCAATTCAACCTAGAAGAGAGATATAACTATTTAAAATCAAAAGAAAGATTTTTAACTTCTATCATGGACCGAGACCCTCTCGCTCATTTAGTTTTAGATGGAATCATAACTCAAGATGAAATAAGAAATTGCATAAATGAAGATGGCAGTTCATGCGACCTTAACTTTATTAAAAAAGTAACAAGTCCTATAGCTATTGAGTCTATGGTCAGAGGGGGGCAAGAGCTTGAGTATTACGTTAACCCTCGAACGCCTAAATCGACTGAGTTTTTGAGCCCTCTTAATGTGAGACAAACTTCAGACCTTATTTCCGAACTTGTAGCTGGTATGGATATGTATTTTTATCACATATTAGAGACAAATGAATTCTTTGATAGGGTCCATAGTAACGATGATATTCTATTATTTGTCAAATCACTTGGAGATCCAGAAATTGATAGTACTTGGTTTAGAGCTATTAGAGTCATTGATCAATTGAAACCAGAGCATTTGCCACAAGGCCCCCTTGTAAGAGAAAGGGTCTTGCAAGGTTTGTACGAAGCCACCGGCAACGATAAGTTTCAAACCTTTGCAAAAATACTCAATCACCCGGCTCCAGAACCTAAGTTGTTTTTCCCTGAAAACATTTACATTCCTAACGCAAATGAAGAGCCTGAACTGCATTTAATTTACAATCGTTGCTCACAGTGCCATGGCATTTCACCAGATGGTGGTAACATTCCACAGTTTGTCTTTTCTGAAAGTGCTTTAGAAATGAAGGGAAATTTAATCCTGTACCGCTCAAGAATTATAAATCAGTTAAAATCTAAAGCGATGCCTCAAAGAATTAAAGAACTGACTCAAGAGGAAGAAGCTATACTAGATGAAGACAGAAAGAAGATCATCGACTACGTCAGTAAACTCGTTTCTGATTAAGATCAAAATATCCCAACGACTAATTTAAATTCTATGTAAAGAAAGTCATTAGGCCTGAGGTTGTATGACGAGTTCTTAGAACCCAACATTTTAACATAGAGATAAATCAATTTATCTCTATGTCATTTTATAAAATAAATTACTTTTAAGGGGCGTCTGAGACCATAAGTAAAGTCATGCGCTGGTCTTCATCGTCTGGGCTCTGCCCAACACAGAACAGTAAATTTCTGCCAGAGTTATTAACATTGGCCGCTGTCGAGCAAACAACCTCACAGTTTCCGTCAAAACCAGGTTGGTCCCCGTTAGAACATGCACCATCAACTGTGCCATGAAACATGCCATTGGCTGGAGCGTTTAGGTTTGCGTTTGGGATGCTCACAGTGATCGTTCTGTCTACGGTTGATAGGTCAGAACCACTTCGTAGAGTTAATGTGACATCATGGTCTCCACCATCAGCAGCCACAACCGCTGAAAGCGCTGTTGTATCTAACCCTTCAAAAAAGAGAAAGCCAGAGTAGTTGCCATACAAATCCGTCGTACCACTGATAGCTACTTGAGGCATACCGATAATGTGACTCTCATCAACGCTGTCATCTTTACAGCTAGCCACGATGATGAGGCCGGAGGCTGTGAAGTAAATGTCACTTTCAATTGAACCGCCGTCATTGCAAGCGTTGGTGTAGTTCTCGACCTTGCCGTTACTGCAGGTTCCAAAAGCTCCTGAAATAGACACAGGGCTAGCCCCAGCGGCATCTTCACCTAAACCACCTCCTGGAGGAATTCCTGTTAAAGGGTCTTCTATCGATCTATAAACTGGCATGTAAAGTTCATCATTCGTCACAGACCAATTCACAGCGCCAAACCAATCTTGTCCAGTATCACTTGCTCTATCTGTTCGAGCTCTTTGACCAATCACCCAATTGGCAACAAAATCACTTGTTGGGCAACTGCCTGAGTTGATCGTAATGATCGTTTCTGAATTGCTACTTAGAGGCTTAAGTATCACGGCTGTCCCTGGAATTTCAACCGCATAAGCCTGTACACCTGGTAAAGGTGCCGTTTGTATTCCTGTGGCTGATGCTGAATCCACAGTGAGTAAAATATGGCCTGTTGCACTTATATTAGAGGATGTAGCATCGACTGAAATAGCGCCATCTGCACCGTGATCAATATTAAATGTGTACGAGTTTCCAGAGGCTGTCATTGTCCATTCACTGCCTGGACCATTGTAGTTAAATGTGGAGTTTGAAGTGCCTGTCTTACTTCCACCACCACCAGAACAGGAAATCATATAAAAACCACCTGCAATCATAACTAAAACTGAAAGAATTAATCTTCTCATACTTATATTTCTCCGTAAGGTAAAATTGACTAATACTAATATTGTGTAGAAAAATTATTTGCCTGACGACATTGAAGATAGAAAACTAGACTTTGAAAATATCTTAAAATTGTTTCCTAATAAATTGATTTTACCGAAGTCTAGTTAGCTAGTTTTTTTAAATTAAAATAAAGATTCTTATTTTTTTCATCAACACTAAAAAAAATTATAAACCAAACGAAGATCATTATAAAAAAGGAGGTTGATTTCCAACCTCCTTTCAAAATATTTATTTAGTACAAAATACAAAGGCCATTGAACAGTAGCCCCAGACCCTACTCGTCGTAGTAGTCATCGGAATTGTTATCGCGTTGTGCGTCTCTGTAGGCATCTCTTTCCTCTCTGAGCGCATCCAGCTCTGCTTTACGTTCTTCTTTGGATAAACTAGTGTCCGCCATGATTCTTTCTTTTTCCTCTTTATACTCGTCATTGGCTAAGCGTCTGTCTTTACGTTTTAATCTGCGCTCCTCGCGATTTGCTTTGCGTTCTTCAAGATTCGCTTTTCTGTTTTCTCTTTGCTCAGCACGCTTTTCTCTGATCTCAGCACGATTCGCTTGAAATTCTTCTCTACGCTCAGCGCGATTTTCTTGACGAGCCTCACGAAGTTGTTCGCGGTTGGCCTTCCTATTTTCACGTCTTTCAGCTCTATTTTCTTGACGATTTTCTCTGCGCTCAGCGCGGTTGGCTTGACGGTTAGCTTTGCGGTCCGCTCTTTTCGCCTGTCGATCTGCTTTCCTTGCTTTGTGATGTCCTCTTTTTCTTGCAAAACTATCTTCTGCTATAAAACCCATCGACACCAAAAATGTCACCATAATGAATAATTTCATACCTCACTCCTTAGTATTACTTGTATATCAATCATTATCTAACAAGGGCTTGTTAGCACTCAAACACAAACTGATGTTTGTATGACATTGGTACTGCCAATGACTTTATAAAAAGTTAATATTGATGAATGATAATTCAACTAGGACTCGACCTTTAACCTCATCACTATTTCATCTTGATAGGACCCATCTTTATATTTAAAAGAATTTGGCTTATTAGCAACTTCGACAAAACCTAATTTTTTATAAAGTGATCTAGCAGGAATATTGTCGCCCATTACCGACAGTTCTAAATACTCTAAGTTTTTGTTGGCTCTTGCCCAGTTACAAAGTGCCATCATCATGGCCTGGCCCACTCCCTGACCTCGTAATTTTTTAGCGACACTCGTTCCAAGGTGAGCAATATGAGCTATGCGTTTTCTTTTGCCACCATGTGCATCCGTAACCGCAATCACTTCGTCACCAACTAAGCCAATCAATATTATTGAGTTTTCATGCTCTGCTGCTTTTTTTATCCAATCGGCCTCTTGCTCAATAGTTAGAGTGAACTCCTCATCAGAACTTCTCAGCAAATACTGACTGTCATTCGCTACGAATTTTACAAAATCTCTCAACATTTTAGCGTCAGAGACTTCAGCGGTTTTGATAGTTAAATTAAAGTTTTTGAGATGAATGACTTCCATAGATGACTCTCTTTGATGATATCAAATTTTACTTAAGTTCTCGTTTTAAGTAAACTTCTTAAAATGGATTCTCATTGGCAAATTCGTTGAGACTAGATGTGTTTTAAAAAGAATGTGCTAGAGTCAAAAGCCCCCTCTTCTTAGCCTATGTAAAATATACAACCCATAAGCACAACCTGATACTTTGTGTTATAGTGTATTTTGAAATGAAACTTGGTTACTTCTCATTTCTCTAAACTCTTGTATTAAAAGACTAAGGATCATTTATGTTCAATAATTTCAGTGATTTGCCTATCAGCGAAGAAACTCTTCAGGCAGTTAAAGATCTCGGCTTTAAAAGTCCAACGGAGATTCAAGCAAAATCAATTCCATTCCTGTGTGAAAATGAGCAAGACTTCATAGGCATCGCTCAAACAGGTACAGGCAAAACAGCGGCCTTCCTTATTCCTATTTTAGAAAAGCTGAATTATGACAAAAAACAAACCCAGTGCTTAATCCTAGCGCCGACAAGAGAGCTTGCTCAACAAATACATACACAACTCAAAGACCTCTGCAAACATCGCCCTGTCACAAGCACCTGTGTTTATGGTGGAGCCCCTATCCCTCCACAAATTAAGGCTCTTGCAAAACAACCACAAATCATCGTTGGAACACCAGGACGGGTTCTTGATCACATGAAGCGTAAGCGCATGAAACTTGAATCTTGTGACTACTTTGTTTTAGACGAAGCCGACGAAATGCTTAACATGGGCTTTTGGGAAGACATCCAAATTATTTTTAATAGCATAAAAAACTTAAAACAAACTCTGATGTTTTCGGCAACTTTACCAAAAGCCATTCAAAAGCATATTGATAAGAACTTCAGTTCTGACTTCAAAAAAGTCTTAGTTGAAAAAAAATCTCTCAGCAATGTCGATATTGCTCAAAAGTACTTTGTGGTTAAAGATAAGTTTTTTAAGCAAGCTTTATTAAGAATCATTGAAGCGACTCCCGACATCTACTCCATTATTTTTTGTCGAACTCGCATTGAGACCAAAGATGTTGCCGATTTTTTAAGAGACAACAACCTCAATATTGAAGTTCTCAATGGTGACATGGGCCAAAAAGAACGCACACGCGCTATGGATAAGTTCAAAGAGAAAAAAGTCAATATCATGGTGTGCACTGATGTTGCCGCTAGAGGAATTGATGTCAATAATCTCACGCATGTCATTAATTACGGTATTCCGCAAGATAACGAAACTTATGTTCATCGTATAGGCCGAACAGGGCGAGCTGGAGCACAAGGCATTGCTTTAACAATCACTTGTCCAAAGACTGCTTTTGTCATTAAAAAGATTGAACGACACATCAGAGCCAAAATTGAAATACAAAACTTACCCAAGTTAGAAACTCTCAAGAAAAATAAAATTGAAAGTGAACTCATTAAAATCAAAGACTGGCGTGACAAACTCGATGACAATAGCTTTGAGACAAGTGGCTTTACTAAGTTTGATCAAGAACTGCAAAAGTGCACTCGCGATGAAATTTTAAAACTCTTTTATAAATCACACTTTGAAGACAAGCTTGAACAGTTTAACAAACACAAAAATATTGAAGTGGACGTGAACAAAGTAGATATGTCGGTGCACTCTAATAAAAAACCATCAAGACGACGAGGTGGTGGACGACGTGGCCGAAGTGGCGGCAATGGTCGCGGTCGTAACGGCGGTGGCGGCGGCAGAGGCCGCAGGTCGCGCAGATCATAACCAGCCTGGAACACTTTTGCGTTGGTTGGTCTCAGACCCTATAAAGCTTGCGTAATTGTCTCTAGGTTTAATCTCAACATTGCCAACCCTGCGTTCATCATAAAAGTAGTGATTGAACTGTTTCAAATCAAACTCACCAAAACCGTAACGGCCATTTTTTTCATAAACATTGCGGTCAACTCCATAAAGGTTCGCTAGGGTCGTTAGCAAGTTCACATAGGGCACCGTACCTACAGGCATGTGCACATCAGAGCGACCATGATAATACCTCAATGGCCTTAAAGTATAGTCCCAATAGCCTGGCTTCACCCGACCACCCAACGTACCTCCTATCAAAATAGGAATAGAATAAGGACTATGATCCGCACCTGCAAATTCATTTCCCCACATCACTAAACTGTTATCTAAAATGGATTTACCATCTGAGTCTTGAATTTGATCGAGCTTATACATCAATTTGGCCACTTTCCCAGCAGCCCACTTATAATAGCGCAAATACTTTTGTTCACTAGCAAGAGCGTAATCCATTTTGCGTTCTGGCCCGTAGCCAACATTTTGAAAACGTTTACTCGAAGAGAACTCCCAATGAGAAATGTCGTGAAAGCTTGAGTTTGTTTCTCCCGGGTAACGGCCAAAACCATGCATAGAATAAGACACCACTTGGGTCATATTGCACATTAAACTTAAAGCAATTAACTCTATCGCCATGTCATTGATACTGTCATGATCGCTGGGGTTTAACTGCTGATTTACGATTTCACGACAGGCTTGCCCTTGGCTGGATGAGCCAGAAGCGAATTTATTTTCTAAATCATTCAATGTGTCTAAATATTGATTTAATTTTGATTTGTCTAATGAACTCAGCGAACGATTGCGCAGGAGTTGTTGGTAACCATCTTTCGCTAAATCGATGGCCTTTTGTTTTTTAGTTTTTGTAAGCTGCCCTTGCAGAGCTGGGTTGTTTTTTCCGTAAAATAAAAATTGATACAAAGAGCGCATATTGCGCTCATAAAAAGTTTTTTCACCCTTATAGAATGAAAATGATCGATAGGGGTTGTGTTCATTCACTGATGGTTCTAATTTTAAATGGCGCAGAAATGGTGTGCTTTGATAAACACTCCCCGACCGAGCAATGAGTTCATCCAGAGAGTCTTTAATGGTGTTGCTAATAAGAACTGTGGAGTTGCTCTCGTAATGATGAACGCCTGCTGTGAGCATGATGGTGTCGTTGTGACCACCTTTGCTGTGATCAAGTCCTCGAAACAATGACAGCTTACTTGCGATATCTTTAAAGCCCGAGTCTAACACTGGCGATAATGTCTGACCTTGTCGAAAGCTTTTATGATATATATTAGTACCCATTTTTTGCATGGGTCTTTGTGGGTAAAAGTGCTCCGGTACTTGTCCGTTAAGTGTTCTAACAGCTATGAATCTTTTTTTCTGATGCGCTTGCGCTAAAGACTTTGGCGCAAGAGAGGATAAAAACGGAATGGCAAGCATGTACCCACAACTGGACCTAATGAAATGTCGTCTTTTAAAATCTACTAAGCTCATACTTATTATTTACTTCCCTCGATAAAAAATCTCTTCATTGGCTATATTACTTATCAGAAGCTCCAAAACGGGCACATCATTTAAACTTGCAAAATCTTCTTTGATAGACAGGGCACAGGAATCACCAGAGTTCGCTTTGCGTTTATAAGTGAACTCCGAAAGCTGAGTCACAAAACAGGTTTTTACTTTTTCACTGTTTGCTAAGTACTCGTTAAATTCGAAGACATCACTCACCCTTTGTCCCTTAAGGTCTGAAATATGTAAGTTGTCGCTTGTTGTTTCGATTTCGTGGGTTGCAATGAGCCTGTCGGCAATATCATAGACTTTCTCCTGTGATCGATAGCGACCTAAGGAATCGTAGTGCTCTAGTAAAAATCCAAGTGAGTTGATCCATTTGTGACAAGAAGCACACTCTAATCGCCTGGTTTTATTGGAAACTATGGTTCGATTAGAGTGAAACTGTGGGTTGACCTCTTCAGGAGTTAAGTCTTTATCACGACTACCAATCACATCAAGACTTGGAAAGATCAGAGAATCACAAAGAAGTTCTGTGCGTATTTTCACACCGCGATCAATGATCTGGGTCACATTACTCCCTCCCATCAAAGAAACAGGACGCAGAAAAATGCCGCGATGACCGTATCGGCTTTGCAACTGAGACCCACCTGTCCAGAGCTCACTGCCGTAGACTCTTGCTAACTGATTTCCAGTGGGAAAAACAGTTTTATCTAAAAACAAATCTGAAAAGTAGCCTTTTTTTTCAAAGACAATGTAGCGAACAAACTGATCAAACTCGGCATTTGACTCTTGCAGGAGTGTTTTGGGGTTGATATTCGCATTCACTACCTCTGTGGTTGAAACCTCTCCACTCTTTTCAAGGCTCATCCATTCACGAAAGAAAGTCACAACATTTTTTTGCCCTGCTTGTGTAAGTAACAACCGGCGCACATGCTGAATAATCTGTGTCAGTGTTGTTAATTGATTATTGGCAGCTGCTTGCCATAAAGCTTCATCAGGTAAATTCGCAATGGTTGCAAAGCTGATTCGGTGAGCCACTTCATAGGGAGTCAGTTTATATTTTTTACCTTCAGCCTTGCCGTTTAAAATCAAATGTAAAAAATCTGGTCGCATGAGAACTGAGGCAATCAGTACTTCCGGTTCATTTTGGCGATCTAGAGAAAGTCTGTTCACAAAAATTGTGAGTTCACTGTCTGTGAGTGGTCTTTTGATGGCTCGCGCGACAAAGTTTTTTACAAAGTGACTGTAACAGCCTTGATTACTGAGCTCATTACATGCTCCATACTGGCTAACAAACGCTCGGTCGCGCACAGCAATGTTGGCTATTTTTTCGCTAATCACGGCCATCCGTGAAAAAAAGCTTTCGTCCAAAGAATTTGGATAATGTTTAGATTTAATGTTTGGATCTTTTGGCAGAAGATTTAATTCAGCTAAGATCTGTCTTGTGATGCTTTCGCCAAATAGAGTTTGAATCATATTTTTGATCTCTTGGTAGGAATGACGGCGCATATTTTTTTGGCCAACTCCCAATTGGCTTTCGTGGGAGCATGTGTATTTCTTCCCTGCCGCTTGATTATTGAGACGATCTAATTGCAAGCTCAAGTCTTTATTGCTTTCGATATCTAGATCACCCATTAAGCCATCGGTGTTAGCTTCGTAACCTGCACAGTTTTGAAATGAAAGTGGAGCAAAAAAAACGGTTGCTAAAATAACAAAAGAAAGAAAACGTAAAAGGCTCTTTAATTGCAGTGAAAACATCTTTTCTAAGACAATTGTATCATCGTCAAATTTAGAAGTCTTTGATTCCTTACTCAGAGACTAATAGCTCGGACGATGAACCAGCCTATGGCACTACTAAAATCTAGGAATCTCTCTAAAATCATAGCACACTAATCCTGAATAAAACTAAAAGACGGTGTTTTCCAACCAATAGCAAAACTTACCTTCTTAAATAAACTTAAATCTTCAGTGCTACATTTTGTATTTCTAATATCTGCAAGTATTGTTTTTAGCTATGTAAATAATAACCATTATATATTTTTTATTGCTATCGAAATGCTATATGTTTTGCTAACAACATTTTTATTCGGGGGGAATAATGAACAAACTACTTTTATTAATATCCATTTTATTTGCAACACACATTCAGGCCGCACAAACTCCAGATGGCAATTACAAGCTTGATAAAGCCCACGCCCACATTGGCTTTAAGGTGTCTCACTTGGGATTTTCACATGTCTTTGGACGTTTTAATAAGTTTGATGGCAAGGTCAATTACGTCGCTGGTGGAACTTCTAACATTGAGTTTACCATTCAAACTAAATCGATAGATACAAACAACAGAAAAAGAGACGATCACTTACGTAGTTCTGATTTTTTTGATGTCGACCTTTATGACACGATCACCTTCAAATCAACAGCAGTGAACTACACCGACGGAGACCCCAATCAAATCACTGGATTATTAACACTCAAAGGTGTTGAGAAAGCTGTGGTCTTTGAAGTTAAACCCATCGGTGCTGGCGAATCTCGTGGCAAAGCCAAAGCGGGTTACGAAGCAACAACAACCATTGATCGCACTGATTTTGACATGGGTGGCTTTAGCACCATAGGTGAAAGCATTGAAATCATTGTTAACCTTGAAATGGAAAAGGTGAACTAAATGATGAAGCTCATTGGCATTTTATTTTTTACACTTGTATTTGTGGCCTGCTCTGCTGAGCATTCTAAAAATGATAAAAAACAAAATGTGGATGAGCGCATTCAACAAAAACTCAGTTCCGGTGGAGATATCAGTTTTGATTTTGTCTTTCAAACGGTTTTGCAAGACAACTGCCTTGAATGTCACTCTAGCTCTCGCAGTGATAGCAATGTCAATCTCTCCACCTATGACTTCACCTTAGGAGCTAGCGATTTTAAATCAACAGTGTTTAAATTTGAACCTGATAAAAGCAGCCTCTATCAAACTACGCAATTGACCTCGGGTAAGCGAGCGATGCCACCGAGTGATCGCTCGCCTTTGTCGCAAGCACAAAAAGATCTCATCTTTAAATGGATTGAGCAGGGAGCAAAAGGAGTTACAACTCCTGGTGATAAAAGTGGTCCTTCGAAAGGAGAACTGTTTAAAACCTATTTTGAAAACCCTGAAACCATCGACTACCAAGTGGTGAACAAGCAAGTCTTTGTCAAAAACTGTCTCGACTGTCACTCTAACGATGGTCTCAAACCTGATTTTGAAGGAGCCATTCAGTACGGACAAGATATGAGCGATTATAAGGCTTTGTTCACTGATAATGGCATTGTTCCCAATAAACTTGTTGATTATGTGGTCAATCAAGATGGACGACTGCGTAAAAAAACAGGCAGCCGGATTTATAAGTCTATTGCCATAAGCCAAACCATGCCACCCACGGAATACGGTTACAAACTTCTCGATGGTGACTCTATGAAGTTATTAAGACTATGGATTAAAAACTGTGCCATTGAAGATTATAATAGCATCAAAGACAATGACACTCTTTTGGAGGAAGATGATAGCGATCGCTTCAATGGCAAAGTTCGAGACTGCAGCTAAGGATGACAGTTCTTAATTAAAGATGATGGTATTTTTGTGTAGATGAGGTAGGTTTTTATAGAATTGGCGTAGGAGAGCAGTTTTTCAGACATTGTCCAGTAGAAGGCTTTTTTGACTCCTTTATCGAAGCACACCAAGTGAACGAGGTTTTGAATTTCACGGCTAAGCTTTTGGTCTCTGAACTTAGAGTGAACCATTCCACTGAGTAGCACCGCGCACTCACCGGCAATGCCAATATTAATAGAAGCGACAGCCTCTTGATCATCATTGTACAGTGTTCCGATGTAGTAATTTGCATTGAGAGTTGGCAAGAATTCTTCTAGTTTTTTTAAAAAAAGATAATCCTTGCCAAAAGAGTTGGCCATCAAACCCCAGTGCACCTCATTGTCTCGCTCTTCTTGCATAGATCTTACTACAAAATTTAGGTTTTTTGTGTAGTGATTGCTAATGTCTAAATCGCATAAATAAAATTTATTCCTAAGTTGAAAACCTCGGTATTCTTTTATGGGATCTTTTTGCTCTTGAATCACATTTAAATAAGCTTTCGTATTTATTGTTTCTTGATTGCAAGAGCCATAAAAAAAGTTAGGTGATAAAATGGGGTCTGGCATTTGTGCACAAAAGAATTCACCCTCTTGTTTTTTGTAATCTCTAAAAGCTATGTTCCAGTACTTCTCAATGGTGTGCATCGTTCAGATCCTTTTTAGCAAAAGCTTTTTAAAGCCAGAAAAAGACAATGAGTAGTGATCTCGCTCTGCACTTGCAACTATGACCTGTGGGAAGCTTTTCATAATATGTTGAAATAAAAAATTCATTTCTAAGCGAGCAAGCTTTGCACCAATGCAAAAATGCGGGCCATGCCCATAGGCAAAGTGATTTTTCACAGAGTCTCGGTGAATATTGATTTCATAGCCATCTTCCACACCATTGCGATTGATGGCATGTGAACAAATAAAAACAGTCTCCCCTTTTATCACCTGCTGATCACCTAAAAGAACATCGTCAGCCGCTACACGAAAAATAAATGTCACCGCGGGATCAAAACGCTTTAATTCTTCTAGAGCCCCTTCAATGAGATTGTGATTCTGCTTAAGTTCAGACTGTAAATTTTGATTCATTGTAATTTGAAACATATTGTTGCAAATTTGATCTGAGGTCGTCACTTGACCAGCAACCAACATCATTATGGCTTGTGAGACAATCTCATCATTGGTTAAGTCATACTTTTGTTGATTGCTTATAAGAGATGATATGTAGTCATCACTTGGCTTTTGTTTTCTTTCTGAGATGAGCTTTTCAAAGTATGTCCTAAGGGCTGATGCACTGTCATTCACTTTGATGCCATCTTCGTTTTCGTATCCGGTGCCGCCACCAAAAAATGCCGTCATATTCAGTGACCACTGCAAAAAGGTTTCTCTGTCTTCCTGAGGAATACAAAACAAATCAGCTAGGACTGTTGAGGGCAAGGGGTTTGCAATGTCGTTGACAAAATCAATCTCCTCTTTTTGCAAAGCATTGTCGATAAGTGCATCAACTGTATTGTGAATCTTATTTTTAAATCGCTCTAAAACATGATCTTCAAAACCTTTTTGGGATGCACTTCTTTTTCTGAAATGATCTTTGCCATCACTCATCACCATCATTTTTTGCACCACAGAGAAAAAGTCTTTAATCAAATTTAAATCCAGGTTAGGCATGCGTGACATAAAGAACAAACTTCGATCAGCGCTCAATTTAGCATTTTTAAGAGCGTCTTTAGCTATGGCTGCATCTGTGACCACATGAAATTTTCCTGGCTTCCAGAAATAAGTTTTTTGATCTTGATCAACATACCTAGCAAAGTCATTCGGAAATGTTGCTACATCTGCTTCTTTTTTAAATGTATGAAATGAACCACCATCTCTTTCTCGTCTAACACTCATATTGCTTACCTCTTTTAATTCTTTTACATGACTTGCACTCGTTTAAAACTTCTCTCACTATTAATTTGTAAAGATTTCCTTCCATGAATGTATGAGAAGTTATCAACAACAATAAAATCACCCACCTGCCACTGATGACAGTATGTATATTGCTCTAATTTTTTTTCAATTTGTGGCACCAAATTAGCAACATCATTTTCGACCACTCGCTCCACAGGGTTCAGCTTTGTAGTAACCTCCTCTGCAAAACGAAGAATGTTTTTTTTAGTAACTGGGTGAGTTTGCAAAAGATCAACTTTGATCTCACCTCCATAGTGGGCTTTTTTTTCAGTTTTAAAACCCAGCTTAATTTGCTTGAGCTTTTTTAAATCGGCTTGTGCGAAACTTTGCACTAACTGAGTTGTGTTGCAAAAAGTTGTTTCCCCACCTGAACCACTAGATTCTGTGCAGTAAAAAACCAAAAACAAAGGTTCTTTGTAAAAAGCCCCGTCCCAGTGAAGTGGTACAGGCTCATCAGAAAATAAATAATTTTGTGGAGACTGCTGTGACTTCATTGTCATAACAGGGCCAAAATCCCAGTGCAATAACTGACTTTCTAATCCTGACTGATAAGCACTTAGCCTACTAGCATAGTTTACAAGACTGTCGTCAGACTCAAAGTGACAATTTTTTACGATGGCAAGTCCGCGCTTTAAAACCAACTGCCTTAATGATTGCGCCTCCGGCAACTCGTACAAAGTGACAGCACTGCTCTGAGAATTAACCTGCTTGGTAGTAAGCATACTTTCCTCCCAAGAGTTTCATCTTTGCTCCCATCTCTTGAGCTGCTTTGCGTTTTACCAATGTGTAGCTATCTCCGTACTTAACAACAACATTGTGCCAAGGAGTGGCCCACACATCTGATGAAGGGATCAACTGCACCCCAAACTTCGCATGTGTTAATGGGTACGGGTGAATGGATAATCTTAAAGTGGCTGGAAAGTGTTTTTGTAAAAGTTGATCCCAAGCTCTTGATCGTTGAATCACTTCATAAGCCAAGGCCTTTGATTTTTTCATAATTTGATTTCTCGAAAGGTCACCGTTTAAAAAACTTAAATCTTCTTTCATGAAGCGGTGAATGCCGTTGAACATTCTTTTTACAGAGTCATCGCTTTTCACCTGAGCTCTGATATAATCCAGCGAAGGGGCAAAGTTGCTGACAAGATGTTCTCTCATGGTTGCATAGTCTTGATGTTCGAAGCAATCATCCAAGCTAAATGTTTTCAAGTTGCTTAAGTTCTCTCTTTTGATGATCGCTTTGATTTCATCCTTGTACTTCTGTAAGTTTTCATCGCTCACAAAAACAATGTCATTGAACACTCGAC
>JAHDFM010000002.1:0-51795 GCA_020628165.1 Bdellovibrionales bacterium
ACTTTTAAACGGTGATTTTCAGTTTCCAAGTTCTGGAAGTTATTTAAGTTATCGACGGCACTGATCAACTCGGCGATATTGAAGGGTTTAGTAATAAAGTGGCTGGCCCCTTTTTTTGTGGCGTCCACAGCCGTCTCAACGCTGCCGTGACCTGTAAGAATAATTACTTTGATATGAGGATGATGGTTTTTAAGTTCAGTCATTAAATGAAGTCCATCACCGTCAGGTAGTTTTAAGTCGAGCAGAGCTAAGTCGAGCTTTAAATCGGTTTGCATGAGACCAGCTGCTTCAGCATAGTTAGCTGCAGTTATTACCTGGTATTTTTTATTTAGAGATCTAAAAAGAGCAGTTCGTAAGCTACTATCATCATCAACAATCAATACTCTCTTTATGCTCATTAACACCTTCCTTGGTCTTGATAAATTCTCTCGATAACAGTACAGCTGCTAGTTTCAGAGTGTAATGCCTTTTTTATGTTATTGAATGAGCAGGAAAAGTGTCAAATTTTTGTGTCAAAAACTTGTCTCTCATCTAACAAATCTAGTCGTTGGAATGACAATTTTGCCTCAACCCCCATCTTTGGCTGGGAAGAAAAGTCGATGTTAAAGCTGTGGTCTTTTAATATTTTATAGGCAACTGTGAGCTCAAGATTGTTGAGGTTGTTAAAAGGATTGTACTTATCAGAAACTTCGCGATTATCACTGATAGTGATGATGCCTTTAGACCTGTCAGTGGATTCTCGAAAATCGATTTTAATGACGAGTTGTTGACGGCTTGATTGAATATTATTGAGATAATGACTAATGGCATTGTTAACAATATTTTGTAAAGCTTGAGTGAGTAAATTTTTATTGCCAGTGACTTTGACGTCATCGTGGGTGCTTGAAAGTTGAATTTTTATATCATTATCACCAATGACCTTTTGTGCTTGCTCTTTACAAGACTTGAGCACGCTAATTAGATTTATGCTATTGATTTCATTGGTGGCTGTTTTTCTTGAAAAGCCAAGAAGATTTTCAACAATGCTTTTGCATTTTAAGCCGGCTTGTTCCATTTCGTTGATATCTTCTGCAAAGAGTGAATCGTCGGGCAAATCATTTTTTATGAGTTGAACAAAGGCAAGAATTCCTGCCAGTGGGTTGTTGAGTTCGTGAGCGATGGAGCTTCCAATGGTTCCAAGCTCAGCCAATTTGGCCGATTCAAAAATCTTTTTTTCGAGTTTAGAATTTTCAGTAATGTCTCTAAAAACTATCAAATATTTTTTTGGTCGAAATAAAGTTGATGTATTTTTATGTGTGATCAACTGGCATTGAACATCAAAGGTCTTCACTCCCTTTTGAACCAGAGCAGAAAAGTGATTGTCTTCTTTACCGGCTTTAAAGCTAATATTTTTGGTGCCAAAAAAAGTTTTAAATACATTTTTGCCAACTAATTCTGGCCCACTCATATTGATAGAGTTGGAAAAGAGAGTGTTAGACTTGGTGATATTAAAGCTCTCATCGGTCAAGCATATGGGAGTGGAGATAGAATTAAATGTGGAGTCCCATTGATGCTTTAAGTGTTCACTGCGTTCCAGTTGAATGAGTTTGTCGCAACAAATGATAATTTTTTTGCCGACTTTGTCTAAATATTTTTTTTCTTTTAACGAGAATTTTTTATCCTTCAAAAATAAAATTTGCAGTTTGTCGGTAAAAACATAAGATTGCAATTCTGTATTTTCAACGAAAGACAAACCGTCAGACATAGACGGCATTAACTGAATTTTTACAGATTCTAAGTTGAGTTGTCTTTTTAAAGTTCTAGTGGCGATCTGTTCAATTTCTACTATGCTATGAGCTTGTTGTAACTCAGTGATGATGTGATAGAAATTAAAAGTGTTCATATATAAATCATTGTCTATATAGTTGATTTATTCAACAAGCTTTTAAAAGCTGGTTGAAAACGATTCCAGGACTCATCGGCATCTACATGTTCAGCTTCTTCAATGCAAATCACAGGTATTTTATAGTTCTGCCAACAGAACTGACCTAAGCTGCCAGGTGTTGGGTAACCAATATCATGCATCAGTTCGTAGTTAGATGACTGCGAAAACAGTTGGGCAGGTAGATATCCTTCAGGCCCAGTTAGGATGATCGAGGGCTTCCAAGAGTGAAAGTGCACCACCAACTCTGGTTTTTGAGTTTGAACTAGCTCACTGAGAGCTTTAGCTTCAGGTTCGGAGCCTGCTTGTGAGCCAGGGTAGTATCTTTTTTTAGTAAATTCAGGTGACCAATCGAGAGACGGAAAGTTTCTATTCAGATCGACGCCATTGGCGTTGGTGCGCTGACTGATCTTGGCTCCATCTGGGTTAAGGCAAGTGATCAGGGCCCAATCTTTAGAAGTTGTGTTATTTTGTAAATAGGTGAGTAGGTTGTTGGCTAAGTTGATCCCTTCTGGCTCATCGCCGTGAACACCTCCGACAAACAGAATGAATTTTGACAAATTTTTAAGTTCAAGAGAGCTAAAAAGCTCAATTTTTTCACCCTTCACCGAATGACACCATTCATTAATTACATGCATAAATTCAATTATATAAATATTTGGCTAAGTTGTCTCAATTATTGGGCCCAATTTGTACTGAACTAGACCGCTTTAAAAAAGACCTAGGGTAAAGCTTTTTAGCGAAGTGTAAAAAAACATCTATAGCTAAAAAAAGGGAGGCATCCATTTGACCCTGTTCCTATAAGGAGGGATCTTCATTATATGAGTGCGAAAGAACCTATCTTCACTGCTATTGTATTGGCCGCAGGCAAAGGGTCTCGAATGAAAACGACCTTGCCAAAAGTCCTGCACCCTGTAGCAGGTGTTCCTATGATCTACAAAGTCATTGATGAAGTGAACAAAGCAGGTGCTAACGAAGTTCGAGTCGTGGTAGGCCAGGGTGAGTTTCTCATTCGCCAGGTGGTTGATCCACTGGGTGGAATTTGTTTCAAGCAAGAAAAAGCCAACGGGACTGCAAAAGCTGTCGAAGCGTGTCGCATAGACAAGCTTGAGGGGTTAACTTTAATAATAAATGCTGACCACCCTTTGGTGACAGCGCAACAAATCAAAACCATCTTAAAACAACATGTGGCACAGAGCCATGATTTCAGTGTGGTGTCTTGTCAAAAAGAAGACGGTGGGGAACTTGGCCGTGTAGTGCGACATATGGGGCAACTGAAAGCCATCGTTGAACCACAAAACGCATCTCATGAAACATTAAAAATCACTGAAGTGAATTCAGGAATCTATGTAACGGATGCTGAGTTTTTATCAGAGTACTTGCCTTTAATAAAATGTGAAAATCAACAAGAAGAATATCACCTCACCGACTTAGTTGAGATTGGGTCCAACAATAAATTAAAAGTGGGACTCATTGAAGGAGAGCCTGAGTTGGCTATGGGTGTGAACAATCAAAAGGAATTAGCAATGGTTACCAAAGAGCTATTTAGAAAAAAATGTCAAAACTTAATGGAACAAGGTGTGGTCATCATTGATCCTGAAAACACCTACGTAGAAGAAGATGTGACGGTTGGAGAAGGAACGATTTTGTACCCTGGAGTGTATTTAAAAGAAGCTAGTGAAATTGGCAAAATGTGCATCATTGAGCCAAACGCTTTCATCATAAATTCTAAGATTGGCAATGAATGTCAGATCAAAGCAGGAAGTTATTTATCTAAGTGCACGATTGGTGAAAAAGCAGCTATTGGCCCCTATGCACATGTTCGCCCTGATTCTGAAATAGGCGATGAAACAAAAATTGGAAATTTTGTAGAGCTTAAAAAAGTCAAGTTTGGCAACAAATCAAAAGCTGGCCATCTTACTTACTTAGGGGATGCCATCATTGGTGAAGATGTTAACATTGGGTGCGGAACAATCACTTGTAATTATGCTGCCGACAAAAAGAAGTACTTAACAAAAATTGGTGATGGCTCTTTTGTTGGAAGTGACACTCAGTTTGTAGCACCTGTTGAGGTTGGAAAGAATACTGTGATTGGATCAGGTTCAACCATCACTAAAAATGTACCTGACAATGCTCTAGCTGTAGCTCGAGGCAAGCAGTTCAATAAAGAGAATTATACAAAGTAATTGGAGATAGATTATGTGTGGAATTGTTGGTTGCGTCGGAAGAGACGATGCACAAGATGTTATAATTAAAGGTCTTAAATCGTTAGAGTACAGAGGGTATGACAGTGCTGGAATTGCTATGCACAATGGCGATTATATAAATAGAACTCGAGCTAAGGGTAAGCTCATGAACTTGGAGCAAAAGCTAGCTAAAGACCCTCTCATAGGTAAAAATGGAATCGGTCATACTCGCTGGGCCACGCACGGCCCACCTAGTGAAAAGAACGCACATCCTCACAGTATTGGTGGTGTGAGCATCGTTCACAATGGTATCATAGAAAACTATTTAGAACTGCGCGATCAATTAAAGAGCATGGGGCTGGATATCTATTCAGACACAGACTCAGAACTCATCGCTCACCTTGTTAACATAGAGGTTAAGAAAACAGGTGAACTTGCTTCAGCGGTTAAAAATGTCATCCCACAGTTGGAAGGTGCCTTTGCCGTTTTAGTTTTGTCTGAAAAGCATCCTGATGAAATGATTGCCTTTACCAATGGTCCGCCTCTTTTGGTGGGTTTCGCAGAAGAGTCATTCATAATTGCCAGTGACCTGTTAGCGATCATGCCTTACACAAATAAAGTCACTTACTTGTCAGAAGGTGAAATCATTTATATCAATAAAACCAATTATAAGTTTTTTAATAACGATTTAAAAGAGATTCAAAAAAACATTGAAACTGTGGATTGGTCCGATGAGCTTGTGGAAAAGTCTGGGTATTCACACTTTATGCTTAAAGAAATTTTTGAGCAGCCTAGAAGTATGGCCAAATCACTTGAGCCCTACATCGATGTCGACAACCACAGCATCACCATGCCAGAGCTTGAAAAGCATGCGGATTTCTTCAAATCTGTAGAGCAAGTGTACATCATAGCCTGTGGCACCAGTTTTTACTCAGGGATGGTCGGTGAGTATCTGATTGAAAAAATTGCCGGCGTTTCATGTAAAGTAGACATCGCTAGTGAGTTTAGATATCGCGAGCCAAAACTTATTAAAAACTCATTGGTGATTTTGATTTCACAAAGTGGTGAGACTGCTGACACCTTGGCAGCACTGAGGCTTGCTAAAGAGCAAGGTGTAAAGACCATGACTCTTTGTAATGTTCAGCACTCCAGTATGGACAGAGAGTCCGACATTCAGACTTATATGAATGCTGGTGTTGAAATTGGTGTTGCCAGTACGAAAGCTTTTATTTGTTCTTTGTCCGTGTTGAATGTTTTTTCTGGATTTTTGGCCAAAGTTAAAGGGAATTTTGAAAAGTCCGAGGAAGAAAAACTAGTGAAGGCTCTGCTTGCAACGCCAAGCCATATGGAGTCGGTACTAACCTACGATAAGTTTTTTGCTGACGCTGCTGAAAGGTTAAAGTCTTATAAGGGTTTCCTTTACATGGGACGAGGAGTGCACTTTCCAATAGCTTTAGAGGGCGCACTCAAATTAAAAGAACTTGCCTACATGCACGCCGAAGGTTACGCCGCCGGTGAAATGAAGCATGGCCCGCTAGCCTTAATTGACGAGCAAATGGCTGTGGTGATGTTGGCTCCGCAAGATGATCTCTACGAAAAAACCATCAGTAACTTAGAAACAGCAAAAGCCAGAGGTGGTCAGGTGATCTCCATTGGAACCATCCAAGATAAAAAGTTGAAAGAATTAAGCATCAACTTTTTGTCACTCCCAGAAGTGGACTGGAACATCAATCCATTTTTAGCGGTGATTCCGCTACAGTTATTGTCGTTTCATGTAGCTAATGCTTTGGGGCACGATGTGGATCAACCAAGAAACTTGGCAAAGTCGGTGACCGTCGAATAAGTCTGCTAAAGAAAATCAATGCGCTATTTTACAACTGACAACCAATAAAAGCAGAACGAGAGCCTTTGATTTTTACCAACAGCTGGGCTTTACGCCCAGCCATGAAGGGTTCAAATTAAACCTTTAGTTGTTCATTCATTCTTTGTATATAGGATTCTAAATTCGCATGCTCGTTAAGTGCTGCTTGCAGTCTTGGGTTAAGATCTAAGTATTTGATGTTGGATAAATAGGCCCAAGCAGTGATATCTAAGCTACTGACTTGATCACCAAAAGCAAACTGTCGATCTCCGAGCAGTTTTGCAAAAGCATCAACACAGCGAGCTCCAAGGCGGTGAATTTCATCGGTGTCGTGATTACCCATTCCGTGCCCGTTTAACCTTTTTTCCTGACCTTTGCGAACAATATTGGTTATAAAACTGCGCAATACTCCAGGGACATGAGCAAAAAATGATTTTTTTAACTGAGTGAAATTTTCATCCACCATCCATCGTTCATTGAGGATGGCCCAGTACAAATACTCATCAAACATTTTTCGATAGGCAAAAGAGATGCCTTGGTCAGTTTCGTTGAGGTGTTTGTCTAAGTCGATGTTGAAAGTTTTGTTGAGATACTCTTCGATAAACCAAGAGTCGCACACGGTTTTGTTATCATGTTTTATAACGGGGAGTTTTCCTTTAGGGAACTTAGCTGGGTTGCCATTAAAGGCTTTGTAGCGAAAATCAATGTTGTTGTATTTTAAATAGGCTTCAGTTTTAGCACAAAAAGGGCTTGCGTTAAAAAGATTAGGGTTGTCTGGTTTTGGAAAAGAGTAAAGCTCGATCATTTCTTGCTCCTTTGAAAATATATTGTGTTGTTGTTTTTCTAGGTCTATTAGTAGAACTTATTATACATGGCTCAATAGATATTGAAAGGTGTGGTTATGTTAAAAGGTGTCAGTTTTGGTAGTGCCTTTTGGAAAAAGTATGGCTTCTACTGTCAAGTTGTCTTTGCTAGAATTTCAATATGTTTTTAGTTTCACGACAATTATAAAAAAAGAACTCTTTCATCTTAGGACATTGATAAAAAACGCTAGAGGATTAGGATATCTGTTTACAGATTTTGTTATTTTACGTAGTCTTGCATCTAATGGAATCAATTATCTCAATTTCAAAGCTCAATAAGACATTCAAGGGTGGTTTTCAAGCCTTAAAAAATATCAACCTAGAGGTGAAGCCTGGAGAAATATTTGCTTTGCTTGGGCCCAACGGTGCCGGTAAGACCACACTGATCAAAAGTATCTGCGGTTTAACGATGCCAACTGAAGGTAAGATCTTAGTTGGTGGTTACGATATTGTTGAAGATTATAAGAAGGCTCGCCGCTTAGTTGGTTTAGTCCCACAGGAGCTAACTACAGATGCCTTTGAAACAGTTTGGAACACCGTCTGTTTCAGTCGTGGTGTCTTTGGTAAAAAGAAAGACTCACAATTCATTGAAAAGATTTTAAAAGACCTCAGTCTTTGGGATAAAAAAAGTAATATCTTAAGAACACTATCAGGCGGGATGAAACGACGAGTGATGATCGCAAAGGCTCTCTCGCATGAACCTAAGGTGCTGTTCCTCGATGAGCCGACAGCCGGAGTTGATGTCGAATTGCGTAAAGGTATGTGGGATTTAGTGAGCGAGCTCAAGGCTCTTGGAGTGACCATCATTTTAACCACACATTACATCGAAGAGGCTGAATTGATGGCCGATAGAATTGGTTTCATTAAAAATGGTGAAATTATTATGGTCGAAGACAAAGATAAGATCATGAAAAAAATGAGTCAAAAAACAATAGAGGTGACTCTGTCTGATAAGCTGGACAACGTACCTACAGAATTGAAGCATTTAGATGTTCGTTTGTTCGGGGATAAAATGAATTATTTGTATGATGAATCAAAAATGAATATGCAAAGTTTTTTAAATGTTCTTGTGCAAAAAAATATCAATGTTCAAGACATACAAACCAAAGAGTCTTCCCTTGAAGATATTTTCGTGCAGTTGGTGAAAAAATGAATATGACAGCGATTGGTGCCATCTATAAATTTGAAATGGCGAGAGCTTGGCGAACTTTAGCACAAACCATTGCAGCGCCGGTAATTTCAACATGTCTATACTTTGTTGTATTTGGCTCGGCCATTGGTTCAAGAATCGATGAGGTGGACGGAATTAGTTATGGGTCCTTCATTGTTCCAGGCTTAATTATGTTATCTGTTCTTACTCAAAGTATTTCCAACTCCGCTTTCGGGATTTACTTTCCAAAGTTCACTGGCACTATCTATGAGGTGTTGTCAGCGCCCTTGTCTTTTTTAGAAATAGTGGTCGGCTATGTTTGTGCAGCAGCAAGTAAGTCCATAATTTTGGGCTTACTTATTCTAGGGACAGCTCACTTTTTTGTTGATGTCACTATCAGTCACCCATTTTGGATGTTATTTTTCTTGGTGTTAACTGCTCTCACATTTAGTTTGTTTGGATTCTTAATTGGAATTTGGGCAGAAAGTTTTGAAGAGTTGCAGAGAATTCCTTTGTTGATTGTGACACCATTGGCTTTTTTAGGCGGAAGTTTCTATTCTATAAGTATGCTACCACCGATCTGGCAAAAGATTTCCATGCTAAACCCAGTAGTTTACTTGATCAGTGGTTTTCGCTGGAGCTTTTACAACCAAGCTGATGTCAAAGTCAGCACCAGCCTAATTATCATCGGCTGTATTTTAGCAATATGCATTTACTTAACTTATTTAGTCTTCAAAACCGGCTACAAACTAAAGCCATAATAGTAAATAGAGTTAGTCAGTCAAACCAAGAACATCAGCCATAAGGGTATACTTCAAAGCAACTTTAAAAGCAGTTTCCTTATTGTTAGCAGCCCCAGCGTGTCCACCGTCAATGTTTTCGTAGTAATGCAAGTTAGGAATGTTCATACTTTTCATTTTCGCAAACATCTTTCTGGCATGACCGGGGTGCACGCGATCATCTTTAGTAGAAGTAAAAAACAACACTGTCGGATATTTAGTGTCTTTTTTAAGGTTTTGGTAAGGCGAATATTTGAGAATAGTTTTTCTTTGCTCAGGAATGTCAGGGTTGCCGTATTCAGCCATCCAGCTCGCTCCAGCAAGAAGTTTGTGATATCTCATCATATCGAGTAGAGGAACTCCGCAGTAAACAAATCCGAAAAGGTCTGGCCTTTGCGTCATAACAGCGCCGACGAGTAGGCCACCATTACTGCCACCACTGATTGCAAGCTTTTTTGGACTTGTGATTTTTTGAGCGATAAGGTCTTCAGCGATGGCAATAAAGTCGTCATAAGATTTTTGCTTGTTTTCTAAAATAGCAGATTGATGCCACTCCACTCCAAACTCTCCGCCACCTCTAATGTTTGATAGTACGTAGACACCACCTTTTTCTAACCAGAGCTTACCAATGAATTGGCTGTAGTATGGTGTAAGAGTGACATTAAAGCCACCATAACCATAGAGTTCCGTGGGTGCATTTCCTTTTTCTAAAACGTCTTTTTTGCCAACAAGAAAATATGGAATAAGTGTTCCATCTTTGCTTTTGACCCACTGTTGTCTCACTTCAACATCTTGAGCGTTAAACTTATCTTTTAACTGTTTGAGCAAATGGTCTTTACTTTTATCAAAGTTATAAAATCCAAAAGTTCTTGGTTTGTTGAAGTTTTCAATGGTGTACGTAAATATATTTTTCTTTTTACTAGACGCCATGACTTCAAGGTGAGCATTTGCGTGCAAGTCTAGAGTTTTAACTTCAAAATTTTTGAGGTTAAAATATTTAATTTGGCCTTTAATATTATTTAGCTCATTGATCAGTATGTAGTCTTTAAGCTTTCTATAACTTAAAGCGCTGCTTTTGTTGTCGGGTTGGTATATTTTTTTTACGGTCGAGAGCTTGAGCTGCGTGCCTTTGTCATGGGACAGTTCAATAGACAAAAGGGTATTGGCCGTGAATTGAGTGTTGTTAACTTCCCAATCTTCCTCTAGAAGCAATAACATATGGTTGTCTGTGATAGTGATTATGTTTGATTTTTTAGGGATATTAATTTTAGTTAATGAATTATCTGCATTGATAAAATAAGAGTAGAATTCATAAAAATTTATAGACTCATAAAAGATATCATATTTTTTAGTTTCAGCATTAACACGGTAAGTTCCAGCAGAGTTATACTCTTTTTTAGTCTCAGCGATAACTATGGCTTCATCTAGTTTTTGTCCACGCTTAAGAAATTTGACGACTCTTGGGTAACCACTGTTTGTCGCTGAACCCTCTCCAAAATCCGTTGCAATAAAAATATGATCTTCGTCACGCCATGAGAATCTAGATTTAGCCTCTGGAATGAAAAAACCGTCTTTTACAAATTGTTTGGTTTTTTTATTAAACTCTCGTATTTCCAAAGCGTCTTTCCCACCATCTGAAAGCATAACTAATGCTAACTCAGGCTTTTCTTCGAGAGAAACACTTCCTTTGTAAACCCAGTTTTTATCTTCTTTTTTTGCGAGCTCATCAAAATCAAGAATAGTTTCCCACTTTGTATTTTTTGATTGGTAATTTTCAAGAGTCGTTTTTCGCCAGAGACCACGGACATTTTTTTCGTCTCTCCAGAAATTTTCGATATGATTTTCGAAGATTGAAAAGTATGGAATTTTCTCTTTGTCATTCAGCTGATTTAATGCGAAGTCAAAATTGGATTGATAATTTTTTAATGACTCAACTTTCTTTTTTGAAAGAGCATTTTGAGTTTTCACCCAATCCATATTTTCTTTTGAATCGATGTCTTCTAAATGTATAAAATCATCTTTAAGCTTTTCTTCCATAGTGGCGCATCCTTGTGTCAGGGGAGTTAATAAAAATATGATAACAATATATAGTCTAATGAGTCTCATAAATAAATGTCCTTAATTGTAATTAATGAAAGGTGCTAAAATTTTCTTGAGCGTTCTTGATCTGTAGGTCTCTGCGTTTTTCACGCCCTTTGCGACCACGCATGCCATCGCCTTCAACCTTTGGAAATAAACTGAAATTAATGTTGGTTGGTTGAAAGTGCTTTTTGTCCTCGGTGATGCCATTGAGTAAAGACCCAAAGGCGGTGTATCTATTAGGAAGTTGAATATCTAGATTATTGACGTACTGGTGAACGAAGTTGGCGACGAGCAGGCCAATACAGGTAGAATCAAAGTAGCCTTCTACGCCGGTGATTTGTCCGGCAAAAAACAAACCAGGATCTTTTTGGCTCGAAAGGTGAGCTGTTAATTTTTTTGGGGTGTGGATATAAAGGTTGCGATGAATGCTACCTAACTTTAAAAAGTCTGCGTCCTCTAACCCTGGAATCATTCTAAAAATGCGTTTTTGCTCTCCGTAAGCCATTTTAGTTTGAAATCCAACCATGTTGTAGGCGGTTGCTTGTTTGTTCTCTTGTCGCAATTGCACGATGGCGTATTCATCTTTATCAGTTTTTGGGTTAGGTAATCCTTTTGGAGACATCGCTCCAAATCTTAGTGTGCGGTCACCTCTTTCAACGACGGCTTCCACAGGCATACACCCTTCAAAATATTTGACGTCCTTTTCAAAGTCTTTGGGTTCTACTTTCCTAGCTGCTTTGATCTCTTCGATCAAATTAAAGTACTGTTCTTTGTTGAGCGGGCAGTTGATGTAGTCATTCGTTCCCTTGCCCCAGCGGTCGGCCTTCCAAGTGATATCGTAGTCGATACTTTCACTATCGATTATTGGGGCAATGGCATCATAAAAATATAAAAAGTCGCCATCAAAATGATCTTTTAAACTTTGTGATAAACTGTCGTGGGTGAGTGGGCCTGTAGCAATAACTGCAGGACGAGGAATTTCATCAATTGATAAAACAGTTTCTTCGATCACTTTGATGTTGGGGTGAGATCTTACTTTGTCAGTGATGTGTTGGGCAAAAATAGTTCGGTCTACACCGAGCGCCATGCCGGCAGGCACCCTAGCCAGTTCTGCAGCTTCTAAAACAATAGAGCCGTGTTTCCTGGCTTCCCATTTGAGCTGGCCAGGAGCAGAGTAGTCTGTGAGGCTACCTAAAGAATTAGAGCAGACAAGCTCACCAAAGAGTGATGTTTTGTGAGCTGGAGTCATGGTCTTTGGGCGCATTTCATATAGGTGCACCTGATGTCCAAGCTGAGCGAGCTGGTAAGCACATTCACTGCCAGCTAGACCGGCTCCCACTACGCATATAGACTTCTTCATAAAATACCTCGAATATGGATATATGGCAGACTATAAAAAAAATCGCAAGAAAAAGGGTGAGCTAGAATCGACATCGGCTGTGCTCAACAGCTTGTTCAAAAATTCTAAGTTATCTCAGCAGTTTACCAGGTGGTCCGTGTGGAACAATTGGGAAAAAATTGTAGGGTCAGAAATTTGCCAATACTCTTCACCTATCAACTACTTCAATCGCACCCTCACCATCTGGGTGGAGCACCCCATACACATTCAAAACTTGCAAATGATACAGAATGAATTGATCACCAAAATCAATGAATTTGTTGGTCGAAGCTGGGTCGGCCGTTTGCGTTTTGATCTCAACGCTACTAACAAACCTACTGGTGAAGTTAGCGATAAGTTTTTCTAAAAGGTAAATTATTAAAGGTATTAAACTAAATACAACTGATTGGAAAGACTCATCACTTGAAGTTCTAGCGGTCCATTCAAGCACATTTATTGTTCGTAATTTAATAAAAAATTATTGTGGGCATTCGTCATGTAAAAGAGATCCAAAGGCTCCAGACATTACAAGTGAATTTTTAAGTATAGGCATAACCTTACCCCCTCCGGATCGATAAACATCGTCATATACTAATTCTAAGCATTTATTTTTATAATCAAAAAAATATCCGTAGTTTCGAGCAAATGGGATCTCTTTACCGTTAATTATTCCCTTTAAAGTATAATGATCCATTCGTTTTCGTTTTTCTTTTGTAACTTCTACTTCTTTTGTTGGTTGTTTCAATTCTTGTAAGCTAATGCATGTTTTTTTTACTAATTTCCCAAAATCAGCTTGTTGATCAATTCGTATTTGCTCATTAAGAGGTAACTCATGATCGTATTTTCGCTTGATGAAGTAGTCCTCAATATGAATACAATCATTATCTGCGTCTTCTCTATAGGCGTATTGACGAATAAAGTTATCAAAGTCACCTTTTCCAATATCAGTAACAAACTGAAGTTTGTTAGTTGATGTGATGTTTCTACTTTTGTTCAATGATTTATGACCAGTGGTGCATGATAAATTTATCAAAAATGTAATGAAAATAATAAATTTGAGCATAAATACCTCCGCTATATTTTAGTTTACAAGACTAACTATTTGAATGAAATTACAATTAAGATTCCAGGCCTTAGATATAGATGCAATGTCTACAGATTTAAAATCTGGAACATTTGCGAGTCAATGTTTTGACTTGGATCAAAAAAGTGAACACACCATTGGTCGGTGAATCTTGACTTAATGAGAGGAAAAAACAGTTAGATTCAAGGCCTTGGTTTTGCAAAAAAATTGGCACTGTTTATGCTTTAATAGCTTATGTGCTAAAAGTAGTGTTGTATTCATTTATGGGTCTCTTGGTTGTGGGCTCATTATTTTCTAACTCAGTGTTTGCCTCTGATATCAGTACTCAGTTTAAAAAATTAGACATTGCTGAAAACCTGTCTTTCACAGGCGCTTCCAGGTGGGATTATAAAATCAATAAAACTTCTGGCAATAGCATCACCATAAAATTTCCTGAAAAATTAAGTGCTTCCAGTGTCAGTAAAATAAAGGGCGTCACAGGCAAGTACATACAGTCTGCTAAAGTTTTAAAAAATGAGTTAACGGGTGCGGAGGTGCAAATCAAGTTAAGAAAAAATGTGTCTTACTTTGATTACCTAACCGATCAGCCGTCTAGCCTTGTTATTGATTTCTATGAAGATAAGGCCAAAAAAGCTAAGGCTATTAAGAAGACCAGTAAAAAAATAGCTAAAAACAAAAAATCAAATCAACGTAAACCAGCAAGCACAGAGTTCATTTCGTTTGATCAGATCGGTAAAGACATCGATAAAATTCTTAACGGGGATAACGATAATTCTTTGATTCGTACGGGGGTGTTTGACTCTGCAGACCCAAACTATGGCCGTTTTGAGATTCCAGTGCGTGAATTTGATTATACAAAAATCAATGAGAATTTAAAAAAAGACGTTTTTATGAAGTTCCCCATTCTTTATAGAGAGTCGAATCAGCTTAAAACTTTGCTCAGTGACTTACCACTTCACATTATCAGAACAAAAAACAATAAAGAAACTAAAGAAGCTCAATTAATACATAAGCTTTATACATCTAAAGTGTGGGCTGCATTTCATAAAATGTATCAGTATTTCACTAAAGCCTATCCAGATTCAAAATATGAAAATCTTTTAAGGTCATTAGCTACAAGTGCTTATTTTGAACTTTGGAAAAACACCAATGACAAACACTACTTAAACTTAGCAGAGAAAGAGTTCTTAAAGTTTAAAAAAGATCTCCCTGAAAACCGCGTGACTGAATATTGGGACAAAATAATGTTTTACACAAGCCTACAGCTAAAACATGGTTTAGAAGCGGCTAGGCGTGGTGAAGCCATATTAAAGAAATACCCATTAGCGGAAGACTTAGAAAAAGTTCGATTGAACTTAGCTGATGCCTATTTGCAGGCCTCTCAATTTACCGAAGCCAGACGAGTCTATAAAGGGCTTGTAAACAGTGATGATCCATTTGTAAAAAAAGAAGCACAGTTTTCTTTGCCGATTGTTGATTTTAAACAAGACAAAATGAATATTGCTACTAGCAAATATATTGAAGCAAAGAAAAATTACCCATTAGGAGATGACCCGAGTTACTACTTCAATATGGGCGAGGCTTACTTCTGGCAAGGTGAGTATAAAAAAAGTGCCGAGCTTTATAAACAGTTCATTAAAAAGTACCCAAAACACTTTATGAACAACTACGCCATCACAAGAATTGGTGAGATCATGAGCTTAGTTGGCTATCCCATAAAAAAATACAAGCCCATGTTTTTAGAGAGTGTTTATAGGTTTAAAGGGCTCAAGGGTGCTGATATTGCTGAAATGAGAATCAATAGTCTCAAAGTTGGTAAACGCAAAGCCATTGAAAGCGATCATTACATTTCTGAGATTAAAAGACTTGCCAGTAAATATGATGACATTGAAATGCGCTACTTTGAAGAGATTATAATTGCTGACTCACTCACAAGGTCAGAAAAATATTTACCATCTAATGAGTATTTAATTAAATCCTATAAACGCAATCCCTACTCAAAGATTGCAAATCAAATTAAGCCAAGAATCATTGATAACCTCCAAGCACAAATGGAGCAGTACTTGCGTGACAATCAGTATCTGTCAGTGATTGAGCTTTATGAATCGAATCGTTCTAATTGGCTTGCTAAATCTAAAAAACTTGGATTTAAGCGTATTTTAGCTCGTAGTTTTGAATTGGCAGGAATGAACAATTACTCACTCGCTCATTACGTTGATTATGTTGATAACAAGAAAAAAGCAAACTTACCAATTAGTAACCAAGTGATTTTGTCGATGGCGACACTTTATCAAAAGAATAAAGATTATGAAAATATGGACAAGTACCTTAAGGTTCTGAGTAATATGAACAATCTGACGGATCAAGAAAAATATCAAGCTGTCAAATTAAAGTTCGATGTCTTTAAAGAAAAGGGTGTGTACGATCGTGCAGAAAAACTAATAACTGCTTACAACAATTCAAATATTACCAATGTGAAAGTAAAAGCGGATACGGTTTTTTCTCTCTCTGATTTTTATAGAGATCGAGCGAAGTATAATGAGGCTTTGAAAGAACTTAAAAAAGTTGAATCAACTTTTAGTGAAAATAGTGAGTTTTTCTATCCTTTATCAAAAAGAATTATCAAATTACAGCTAGATAATAGCAATGACTCTGAAGCCCTTAATAAAGTAGATCAAATTATAGGTCATAAAGACTTTCTTAAAGATGAGCCTTTTATCTTTTTTGTTGGCGACTTATTGTTAAAAAATAATGAGCGTGAAAAAGCGGACGAAGTTTGGAGCAAAATCAGTGACAAAAAAAGTATGTATGTAGAAATGATTAAAGAAAAAAAGAAACACAATAATTGGCAGAAAAGTTACGGTAAATACATTGATAGAATACCTGCAATGAACGAATAGGAGAAGAGAATGCAAACCATATACACTCAAAATTATCAAATGAAAAAAATAATAGATCTCATTGATAGGGTGGCTAACAGTCGTGCAACTGTGCTCTTACAAGGCGAGAGTGGAACAGGTAAAGAGCTCTTTTCAAGGTACATACATCAAAAAAGTGCTCGCCATCAACATCGCTTTTTTGCCATCAATACGGCTGCCGTTCCAGAAAATTTACTTGAAAGTGAATTGTTTGGTTATGAAAAAGGAGCCTTTACGGGTGCTCAACAAAGAAAGATCGGAAAGTTTGAGCAAGCTAATGGCAGCACGATCCTTCTCGATGAGATCAGTGAAATGCCTTTGCTTTTGCAAGCAAAAATTTTACGTGTCTTACAAGAGAGTGAAATAGAAAGAATTGGTGGCACAGAGACAATTCCAGTGAATGTACGTGTGATTGCTGCTACCAATAAAAATCTTGCAGAACTTGTGAAAGAAGGTAAGTTCCGTGAAGACCTTTACTACCGTTTGAATGTCATTCCCATTAACATTCCGCCTCTGAGATCAAGAGCCAATGACATTGCTGTTCTTGCACCGTTTTTTTTACAAAGCATTTGTGAAAAAAATAACATTCCGTTAAAGCAAATATCACCGGAAGCTATAGAGAAACTCAAGAAGTGGAGATGGCCAGGCAATGTGAGAGAGCTAAGAAATATTCTTGAAAGATCTTGCTTATTAACCTCTAGTGAGTTTTTGCGAGAGAATGATATTATCATTGAAAACTTTGAACAGTATCAATCGAATGAGTTGTCACCAGGCATGACGGTGTCTGTGGCTGAAAAGTTACTAATTTTAAAGACGTTAGAATTTACCAATCAAAATAGAACACACGCAGCCGAGATGTTGGGAATCAGCGTTCGTACTTTAAGAAACAAAATCAACGAGTATAAAAAAACTAACGATTACCAAGTAGGAGCCTAACTATGGCTGAATTATTTGATAAAACAACGTCGGCATTGGGAGCGGCAATTAACTACAGGCAGTTGCGACAGTCTTTAGTGTCATCGAACATTGCTAATGCTGAAACTCCTGGGTACAAAGCAAAAAGATTGCAGTTTGAAGACGCCCTCACAAGGGCCGTTGATCTGCACGGTAAAACAGCCATGTTGGTGTCCGACCCAGAACACTTCGCCAATGGTCCAGGTAAAATTTCAAATATAAGAGCAGATATTTTTGAAGACCCAGACATTAACTTAACTAACGATGGCAACACAGTTGATATGGAAAAAGAAATGGCCATATTGAAAGAAAACTCATTGATTTATAAGGCTGCTGTTCAGTTGATCAATAAAAAGTTGGGTGCTTTAAAATACGCTGTGACCGAGGGAGGTAGATAATGGATTTTTCAAAATCATTACGTGTTTCGAGTAGTGGCTTGACGGCACAAAGACAGCGGTTGAATGCCATATCCAGTAACATTGCCAATGTGAACACGGTGAGAACAGCTGAAGGTGGACCCTACCGACGAAAGGATGTGGTGTTTGAATCTCGCCCTGAGACCAGAAATTTCGGTGAAATATTAACAGAGGTTGGCGACACCAATGTACAACGAGTCAGCGTTGTTGAAATGGCTGACACACAAAAAGAACCTTTACTAAAGTATGAGCCCGACCACCCAGAGGCTGATGCAGATGGTTACGTAGCTTACCCGAACATTAATATCATTGATGAAATGACTAACATGATTCAGGCAACACGTTCTTACGAGGCTAACGTCTCGGCAATAAAAGCGACAACTGATATGGCCTTAAGTGCCCTTCAGATAGGACGTTAATGTATTTTATTTAAAAAGAGTTTATAATTAATATGTATTTATAGAGGAATATGCCATGGATGGTTTAACTATTTCAAATTTAGACAAAATGTTAGAGACTGGTAAAACAACTAGCCAGCTCAAACAAAGTCAGTTTAAAAATAAAGTTTTAAAGGAATCTTTAGACAAACCCGCCGAGACTTTTTCTTCCACACTTAAAAATGCTATTCATTCAGTGGATAAATTGCAAAAAGATGCCGACACCATGGTTCAAAAACTTGCCACTGGGGAAACCAAAAATATACCTGAAGTTTTAATTTCTGTCGAAAAAGCTGATATTGCTTTGCGATTGATGATGCAAGTAAGAAACAAAGTAATAGATGCTTACCAAGAAATTATGAAGATGCAGGTTTAATTGAGACATAAAAAGGCTGGGGTATGTTTGATTCGTTAAAAAAATTATTTGGTGGTTTTTTAGTTCAGTTTAAAATGTTCTATAAAACGCTGACGCCGCTTAAGAAGAATGCAATTCTCGCATCAGGGGCGATGTTATTTATAACAATTGTTCTGATTAGCTTAGTCATGCCTAACCAAAAATATAGCGTTCTTTTCTCAAATGTATCATCTGATCAATTATCTATAATAATTAGTCAGTTAAAAGCCAGTAAAGTTCCATACAAATTGAAAGAAGATGGTTCGACCATTACAGTGCCATCTGATTTACTGCGATCAACACAGATGTCAGTGATGACCAAGCTCAGTGAGTCCGATGCCGGCAGTGATGGATTAGAGATTTTTGCTAAACAAGACTTCGGAACGACCTCATATGCACAAAAAGTTAATTTTCAACGTGCCCTTCAGGGTGAGCTCATTCGTGCCATCAATACAATAAGGGCAGTTAAAAAATCTAAAGTAATTTTAGCGATGCCACCAAAGAAAACTTTTCTAGAAGAAACGGGTGAGACCTCGGCATCTGTCGTTGTTGAGCTTTTTCCAGGAAAAAAACTGAGTGGTGAACAGGTCAAAGGAATCACTTACCTTGTGGCTAACTCTGTTGAAGGGCTGAACAGCGAAAAAGTCACAGTGATCGACAATAAAGGAAATATTATTTCCAGAAACTACAGTTCAGAATCAGCTGTGACCAGTGAGCTGATGGATTTGAAAGAAAAAGTTGAACAACGTTTAGAAAATAAAATTCAATCCATGCTCGAAAAAGTTGTTGGTGGTGGCAATGTGATCGCTAAGGTGGATGCCCTCGTCAATAATAAACAAATACAAATGGTCGAGGAGATCGTCGATCCCGATGGGATTGCTTTAAGAAGTAAAACCACTGAGGAAGAAAGTTTAAGAGGTGCTAGAAACACACCTTATGGCATACCTGGTGTGCGTTCCAACATTCCTGATGAGGCAAGGGGCCCTGCAAGTAATACAAATCCGTCATACACTCAAGACGTGAATAAAAACTTAGTGACTGACAATTATGTCGTTCCTAAAACGACGAAACAAATTCAAGAATCAGCTGGAAAGGTTGAAAAAGTCACTGTCTCAGTACTCATTGATCATAAAAAAGTCACGACTGAAAAAGATGGTGAGCTTATTACAGAGCTCGTAGCACGTAGCCCAGAAGAGATTGCAAAGTATGAAGCGATCATTAAAAACGCTGTAGGATTTAATGAAAGACGTGGCGATTCCATCACTGTGGAGAGCATCAAGTTTCAACATGAAGACTTCACCGAAGCTGAACAGTTATTCACGGCCTTAGAAAAAAAGAGATTTATCAAAAACACTTTTAAATGGGGCATTCTGCTCATCAGTTTATTGCTTTTCTTCTTCCTAGCACTGCGTCCGTTTATGAAGTGGCTCACAGATGCTTTCAATGAGACTGTCGAAGAAATGTTGCCAAGAACCATCGAAGAGCTGGAAGAACTGCAAGCCATGGAAGATGGATTACCAAATATCAATGGTGTTATTCCATCACTTGAAAGAACATTAGACCCTGACAAAGCTGAAACTGAGCTTCTAAAAGAGAAAATCATTGATCTCTTCCAAGAGGACGAGGAAAAAGGTGTGAGTGCTGTTAATGAATGGTTAAGGAGAAGAGATTAATCATGAAGTATGAAAATGGAAAACGAATCCTTGAATTTGGCAGCCTCAAAGGTCGTGAGAAAGTGGCAATTTTACTCAACTTTTTAGGTGAAGGTGTTACCAAGCAAGTATTTGCAAATTTAGATGACAACAATATTAAGAAGATTGTTTCTTATATGAATAAATATCAAATTGTACCAGTTGACCTCACTAAACGCATACTCGAAGAGTTTTATGAAATGTTTAGTGAAAATGAAAATTTCATCTTTTCTAAGAAAACTTTTTCCAAAGAACTCATTGCTGAAGCTATTGGTGAGGATAGAGTCCGTGGGGTATTGGGAAGTCTAAACGATAAAAACAATCCAGCAAGAAATTTAGAAAGCTTGGAGATGATAGACTCAAAGTCACTAACAACTTTTTTAGTCAATGAACATCCACAAACCATTGCTGTGATTCTAGCACACTTAGAGCCAGATAAAAAAGGAGAAGTGTTAAGTAGCCTGCCGGAAGTGATTCAGTTAGAAGTTGTGATGAGACTTTCACAGCTGGAGCACGTCGACCCAAGTTTAATCAAAGAGGTGGATAAAGTTTTAAGAGAAGAGTTAGCTTCTACTGGAACAACGGATCGATCAAATCTTGGTGGAGTACAAACTGTTGCAGATATGTTGAACGTATTAGATAAAAACACTGAGCAAAACATCCTCACTCAGTTAGAGGGCAGAGACCCTGATCTCGCTGAAGAAATCAGAAACCTTATGTTTGTTTTCGAAGACCTTATCAAAATTGATGACAAAGGCATGCAAAGTCTTCTTAAAGAGATTCCAAACGACAAATTGTTGTTGGCCCTTAAAACAGCCAATGAAGATGTAAAGGACAAAATATTTAAGAATATGTCAAAAAGAGCGGCAGAAATGGCCAGAGAAGACCTTGAAATGATGGGGCCTTCGAGAGTTTCTGATGTTGAAGCGGCTCAAAGTGAAATCATTAACATTGCTAAACGCCTCGAACAAAGTGGTCAGATCATGGTTGATCGTGGTGGAGCAGAGGACGCCCTAGTATAAATGTTTAAAAAGTTTAAGTTAAAAGATGAAGAGTCTCATGTCGAAAGCTTTGAATTTAAAAAGTTTGGTTTGCGTGCAACTAAATCTGCGGTTGATTACGAAGAGCAAATCTTTAAAGAAAAAAAGCCTTTTGAAATCAATAAAAATTCATCGCAAAGGTCCGGTGTTTCTTATCTCAAAGAAGAGCGCATAAGACAAACCATAGAAAAAGAAGTTAATGATATCATTGAGGAAGAAAAACGTCTTGTGTTGGCCGAATTTAAAGTTAAGGGTTATGACGAGGGCTACGCTGAGGGTCTTGAAAAAGCGAAACAAGAGTCATTACAGAAATACACAGATAGAATAGAAAAAGGTTTGTTTGAGATAGATAGCTTACTTAAAAGCATTGATGCCTTCAAACAAGAACTGATTTTAAAGAAAGAAAATGATATCAAAGAGTTTGTTAAACTGTATTCTGAAAAAATTTGTTTGTATGAAGTGGAAGTCAATGAAGATCACTTCAAAAAGGTTTTGAGTGTTATTGTTGATGATCTTCCAACCGCAGTGCAAATAAAAATCAGAGTTCATCCAGATGTGCATAACAATCAACAATTTCTTATTGAACAAATCAATCAACAAGATTCAGAAACTCAACTAGAGTTGGTGGCAGATCCAAGTTTGAATGCCAATGACTTAATTGTGGAGACAGAAAATGGAGAAATCGATTGCAGTCTTGATGAAAGAATGAAGCGTGTCTGGGGAATTTTAAAATAATGCAAAGCCTTGATTTACAAAAGTACTTTCCTATGCTTGAGACTTGCGTGAATACCAAGGTGTTAGGAAAGGTTTTAAAAATTCAGGGTGTTTTAATTTCGGCCAAACTGCCTCAATGTCAATTGGGCAATGTTTGGAAGGTTGACACTCAAGGGTCTCAGCCGATTCTTGCTGAGGTAGTTGGTTTTGAACAAGACACAGCTTACTTAATGTCCTATTCCAATTTGTTTGGCATCAACTCAGGATCTACTTTAGAGTTAATTGCTAAAAGCCCGCAGATTCAAGTTTCACATGGATTGCTAGGACGAGTAATTGATGGTGAGGGAAACCCGCTGGACGGCAAGGGTCCTATATTGAACCATACCACGGCCAGTCTTTACGGTGACAAAATCAATCCACTCGACCGCGCTTCCATCGATAAAGTGATGAGTGTTGGTGTAAAAGCATTAGATGGGTTTATAACAGCAGGTGTGGGCCAACGTTTAAGTTTGATGGCGGGGTCTGGAGTCGGTAAGTCCATGTTATTGGGTATGATCGCTAAGAATTCGAGCTCAGATATTAATGTCATAGCATTAATTGGTGAACGTGGCCGAGAGGCCAAAGAGTTTGTCGAACAAACACTCGATGCAGAGAGTTTAAAAAAATCCGTTGTTGTTGTTGTGACATCTGACCAGAGCCCTGTCACACGTGTGAGAGGAGCTTACTTGGCAACAGCCATTGCCCGCTATTTCAGTTCAAAAAATAACGATGTTTTACTTATGATGGACTCGATCACTCGTTTTGCTATGGCCCAAAGGGAGATTGGCCTCAGTGTTGGTGAGCCACCAACATCAAAAGGTTATACGCCGAGTGTGTTCACTCATCTACCAAAGCTTCTAGAGCAGGCTGGAAATTTTGAAAATTCAGGGAGTATTACTGGTCTGTACACAGTTTTGGTCGAGGGCGATGATATGAATGATCCCATTGCCGATTCGGTGAGATCAATTGTCGACGGACATATTGTTTTGACGCGAGATCTAGCTGAGCGAGGTCATTATCCAGCCATTGATGTGTTAAAAAGTGCAAGCCGTTTGTTGCCACAAATTTGTGATCAAGAACACCAAAGCAATGCACTTAGTTTGAGAAAGGCCTTGGCTACTTATCAAGAAGCCCAAGATTTGATCAACATAGGAGCCTATCAAATGGGAGCGAATCCAGATATCGATAGGGCGATCACATTAATAAAACCGATCAACGAGTTTTTGCAACAACATTATCAAGAGAGTTTTAACTACGATTATTGTCGCATTGAAATGAGTAAGCTATTGCGGGAGAGCTAAATGTTCAAATTTAATTTGGAAGTTCTTCACAAAGTTAGAAAGTTAAAAAAAGATAAGATCATTAAAACTTGGACAGCTGAAGTTGAGATGTTGAACCATTTAGTGCGTGAAAAAAACAATTTGGTTGAATCACATAATGATTACAAAAAAAAATATGTGAGCTCATTAAATGAAGGCAATCAGGCGAGGACACTCATACTTAAAAACTATATTGACACTTTTAAAGAGCGATTTCGACAGAGCCAAGTTAAAATTGATGAACAACAGCAAAAAATGAGTCATTTACGGGAGCAAGTTTTATCTGTAAGCCGTGACTTTGAGATCATAGAAAAATTAAAAGAAAAAAAATATCAAGCATATTTACAAGAGAAAGAAAAAAGAGAGATCAAACAAAATGAAGAGTTAATTGTTTTAAGGAGCAAGAGGGGTAATAAAATTGGATCCATATAAAACACACTTAAAAAAGATGAAAAAAAACAAAGTCAATAATAAAAGGGGTCAAAAACCTAAGGCTAAAGCAAGAGTTCGCAAAAAAACTAAAAAAAGATCGAAATTTCCCATTGGAATTTTTATTTACACCTTAATTATATCAGTGAGTGCTTGGTTAGGGCTGAATCACCTCGACCAAATAGAAGCTTATTTAAGCAAAGTGAGCGTAAATTTCATTGGTGGGGTCAAAGCTCAAAACAATCAGCCGGAAAAAAAGGGGCCAGAACAAGGTGTGAAAAAGGAAAATTCTGCTGTGGTACCTAAGTCAGAACTCACACCTATATCGAATGTTCCCAAAAAGAAAGATATAAATTATTTTAAGATGTTAGAGGAAAAAGAGTTGGTTTTACAGCAGCGCGAAGAGCGCCTTAAAAAGTTGGAATCTAACTTGCAACAACAAAGGGAAGAGTTACTTGTAAAAATCAAGGAGCTCGAACAATTAAGGGCAGATATAAGTTTGTCTTTAAAAGATAAAGTAGACACGGACAAAAAAACGGTTGAGAAGTTGGTTCAGGTCTACGCTAATATGAAGCCAAAGTCTGCGGCTCCCGTATTAGAGAAAATGAATGAAGAGTTGGCAGTGAAAATACTGCACAATATGAAGAAGAAAAATGCAGCAGCTATTTTGAATGTTATCGATGCCGAGAGGGCAAAGTACTTAACAGAAAAGATAGCAGGATACCAAGATTAAAGGGAGAGCCATTGAAGGCCAATTTTTTTAGCAACAATTTGATCTCTAATAAAGTTGCTGAAAACAATATTAACAAGTTCTCTCGGTCTGAGTTTTTATCATCGTCAAATCAATTTAAAAACTTAATAAAAAAATCAGAAGAAAAAAATAATGAAGAAAAAGAAAAGTACGAGAAAAAAGATCTTCATTTAGAAAAACTCAACGACAAGATTGCCAAGTCAAAATCACCAGAACAAGACGACCTATTTGCAATGCTCAGCGCTCAGGGCGAAGTTAAGCCAGTTGATTTATTTCAGCTCGACAAATCTGAGATGACGGTTGAACAAGCGAATATGTTAGATAAAAGACTTCAATCTCTAGGAGTGAAGGAAGATTTAAAACAGATTTTATCAAGTGTTGATAAGCTAAGCTCTGTTGCAAATAATACAGAGATCGAAGACTTAGGAAAGTTTAAACTTACAGATGACTTTAAAAAAGTAGATGATCTAAAATTAGATCAAAAAATCAAGTTACAAGATGATCTAAAGAACGTGGATCTTAAAAATATTGGCAAGCTTGAACATCAGAAAGAGGCTGCCAAAAGTGCAAAGTTAGGTTTGAATAGTTTAGATGCAAAGTTTAAAAATGAATTTAATATTCAAAATTCACTGCGTTCTAAAAGTTTAGACGTCAAAAATAAAATTGGTCAAATAAAGGCTGCCAAAGCCTATGAGCAGGCTCAACCTAATATAGCAACCAAATCTGGACCGAAGTTAACTGAAGGAACAAAAGAAGTTGCTGCAGTCAATGGCAAGCGCGTGAAGCCGGTTAAAAATTTAAACCTTACCAAAACTAACTCAGACACCTTAAAGAATGACCTACTCAATAATAATTTAGAATTTGAAGCAAAAATTGAGAAGAACCAAGATGTTGGAAAGAATGAATTCTCAAAACTTATGAATCTACAAAATCAGTTTAAGGCTGAGGGTACTGAGGACATTATCAAACAAGCGCAATTCCTCGCCAATAAAGGGGGCGGAGAAATGAAGCTACTCCTTAACCCTAGAGGTTTAGGTGAGCTTAAATTGAAAGTTCTAATGGAAGAGAATCAAATCAAGGTAGAGATGTTAACGGACAATAGCGATGCAAAAGAGGTTATAGAGGCGACTCTCAATGATTTACGCAAAGCTTTGGGAGATAATCAAATTCAGGTGGATGAGATCACTGTCGACTCTTACGAACGTTTGACAGACTTAATTACAGACACAGAAAAAGAAGCTTCTCAGGAGTTTGCAAGAGATTTTTTAAGTGAGTTCAGACAACAAAATAATGAATTCAGACAAGGGTTGATTGACTTTCCAGTTGTGAAACGTCGTCGCTCTCAAATTATTGAAGACGGTACAGTGAATGTTAAACAAAAAGATCCCAATAGAAAATTGGATCTAGTGGCATAAGGAAGATGGAATGATAGGCTTGGATAGACCAACATTAGGATCTCGACAAGACATACAGATGTTCAAAAGTGATCAAGGTAAACAAGTTGACGCCAACTTAATGAAAAAACATTATGGTGACAAAGACATTGGTCAAATCCTTAATGAAGTGGCTGACCCTAATTTTGCTCAAAATAAAAAAGCAAGAACTCCCAATAATAAGATGGGCAAAGAGGCGTTCTTAAAGTTGTTGTTAACACAGTTGCAAAACCAAGACCCAATGTCTCCACTTGAGAGTCACGATATGGCAGCTCAATTGGCTCAGTTCACATCACTCGAGAAATTAGATGGTATAGATTCTGGTATTAATAAATTAAGTCAATCTAACGGTAAGAAGACAAGTTTTGAATCACTTGAGCTCATTGGCAAAGAAGTGAGTGGTGATTCATCAAAAATCATTCGTAATGCTCTTGGTGATGAGCATGAAATCAGTTTTAATTTAAAAACACCAGCTCAAAAGGTGAGAGTGGAAGTCCTAAACTCTGTTGGAGAAACTGTCTTTCAAAATGAGCTAATGAACATTGATAAGGGAAAGCACAGCATCAACTGGAACGGCATTAGCCCCAATGGAGTGGATGCGCCATTAGGTGGTTACAACGTAGTGATCAATGCAGTTGACAATCGCGGAGCCAACGTGCCAGTGAATACACAGTTCACAGGCAAGGTCACAGGAGTGAATTTCACAGCTCGCGGTCCTGTTTTATTAGTGGGTAAAAAACAAATTCCACTGGCAGAAGTGAAGACAATTCAACTGCCTCAAGCTGGCAATGTACCGGTGAGACACGCCCCAACACAAGGGCAAGCGCTTGACCCGAATCAATTAAATAGAAAATTAACCAAGCAGAATATGGTGCCAGAAAGTGGGGCAACGAGGGCAAATCCATTAAAAAATATTTCTACTCTAGAAAGTTTAAAAAATGGACCACTGAGTAAAATGAACCTCAGTACAGAAATGATAAATAAGATTAATAATACGTTAAAGAAATAAAGATCAATCCAAGGAGGCAGTATATATGATGACATCTCTTTACACCGGCGTTTCAGGTTTATCAGCACAAGGCGAAGCTATGAACGTTATTGGTGATAACATTGCCAACTCTAGAACCACTGGTTTTAAAGCCAGTCGAGCAGAGTTTGAAGATATGATGGCTAGGCACTTAACCGGAATACTGGGAGGCAATGAAGTCGGGAGAGGGGTGCGCGTTGCAGCTGTAAACCCAATCATCACTCAAGGGGCGATCGATAACACCGAAAAGTCCACAGACATTGCCATTGATGGGCAAGGGTATTTTGTTGTTCGCGGTCACGATGGACAAAGCTATAGTCGAGACGGTTCATTTCATTTTGATAAAGATGGGTATCTAGTCAACAATGACAAACATAGAATCCAAGGCTTTATGTCTGACGAACGTGGGCAGATGACCAATGAGCTAGGCGATGTGCGCTTTCCAAAGGCATTGATTCCTGCTGTTTCTACTTCAAGAATAGATTTAGATATGAATTTAGACTCTAGAGTCACAGACCGCAAAGTTTTTGACCCAAGTAACCCACACGACACCAGTCACTTTTCTACGGGTGTCGAAGTGTATGATTCACAAGGGAATAAGCACCTTGTCACTTTATTTTTTAACAAAGTGGCCGATCGTGTTTGGGAGTTTCGAGGTATGTGTGATGGTTCAGAAATCACAGGAGCTGAAGACGATAAGCTTGCCGAAGTGCTGGCTGGCCGCTTGGCATTCAATGAAAATGGTAAGCTTGAAACAGAGCAAGTGATGCGTTCAAACTGGAACTTCAGAGGTGGTGCTAAGCAAAATCAAAAAATTGAAATCAATTTTGGTACAGCTATGTTAGATGAGGGTGGAGATGGCCTCAATGGTTCTAAACAGTACGGTAGTAAGTCAGAAGTCATCACGTGGAAACAGGATGGACATGCCGCTGGAACCATTCAAGATATTTCTTTCAATGGAGATGGTGTGTTGACGGCTTTATATAACAATGGTCATACAGCTGATTTATCACAGTTAGCGTTGGCAAAATTTGAAAATCCTGAAGGTTTATTCAAAGTTGGACACAATCGTATGAAGCAATCGCGTGAGTCAGGTGAAGTGGCCATAGGAAAAGCCATGACGAGTGGCCGTGGCCGTTTTTATGCAAAATCATTAGAGAGATCGACAGTTGATATTGCCAAAGAGTTTGTTGAGCTCATTCAAACTCAACGTGCCTTCCAGGCAAATGCAAAAACCATTACTACATCTGATGAGATGTTAGCCGAAGTGATCAACCTTAAGAGGTAATTAATTAGAATTTAACCGAAAGGAAAACCCCAACTCCTTTTGAGCCAAGCCCCTTGTGGCTTGGCTTTTTTTTACTCTTCTTCGTAAGAGCCTACGAGTGTTAATAATTCATCTGTACTCAGATTAGAATTGTCAATGAGAGCTCCAGTTGGAACATTGTTCTGAGAGGGATAAGTAATCACTTTGTAACCAAAAGTTTTGATAGGTTTGTCAAAATACCAAATAGTGGTCCACTGATTCGCATTTAAATTAAAGTTGAACAGGAAGTTATTAATATAGTTGGAGTTGAGGCGCAGTGTCGAAAAGGTTGGTTCTTCAGCATTTTGGTTAACTACACCGATGAGATAAAACTTACTTGGTTGATTGTAACCTTCAAACGAATGTTGAGTTCCATAAATTTTAGAATCATACCAAAGTTTTTCAGTCAGATTTTCAAAGACATCACTTTTAAAGTGGTCAATTTCAACTTGTACAATAATATTATTGTTGTGATTACAGAGTTGAATGTATTTGTGCATGAACTCATTTGTTGGTTCGTATATAAACTGGTAACGGTCTGGATTCTCAGTGTCTTGTTTAAAACTATAGTTTTCATATTCTTTGTAGTTTTTCAGTAAAGAATCAAGAGTTTCGGGAGAGTGAATAGGATCGTCACATATACTTTTTGTGTAGGAAACAAAACAACCAGTTAAAAGGTTCATCAGCAAAAGTGTTAAAATGACTCTAAGTGCTGTCATCGGGCCTCCATGACATTAAATTTATTGTTAATTCCAATGTAAGGTTTAGCCATGAGCCTGTAAATGGTTAGACTATGGCTTATGAAATTATTACTTGCACATATAAATCAGTGTAATGCCTATAAACATATTCTATATGTCGTTTTTTCTCCTTTTCAACGAATTTGTCTTAAGGCCATAATTATTAGATAAGCTTATAAAAACAAAACTTTTAAGTGTGAAACATGAATAAAATTATTTTTATAATTTATATCTTATTACAGGCACCAGTTACTTATTCACAACCTGTGAATAATGAAATAGCTCGTAATTATTTTTATAATTTTATGATCTTTATGGAGAACCACCAGTACAGAATGTATGATCCATCGCTATTAGCAGGATTAAAAAAAAATGTTTGCGAGGTGTGGCACATAGAGAATCACGCTGAACCGTACTCAACGTCCTTACAGGTCATTACAAGAAAAGGAATTTTGAGATTAAAACCTGCCCTGAACCACTTATTGAGACTCAATTTTAATTACGCCAGAATTCCTAACAACGACCATGTTGAAAGATTTATATTTTCAGAAATTAACATTTATGACTTGGGTCGTGACCCATCTTTAGATAATTCTGAGTTTTATGAGGTGACATTTGAGACAGAACAAAGGTTTTCAATAGTTAATAAGTTGTATGTGCGACGATTTATGTATCGACCTACCGAGAATGACAAACCTAAATTAGTAGAAGAGTATTATTGCTTTCTGGTAGAAGAAGAAACTCATTAAGATATTAAAGTTCACTAAAAAATAGGGTGAGTTTTAAAAAACAATTTAAAGGAACTTAGAATGTATTTCAAAGATACAAAATTTAAAGTAAATGGACAGATCATTCATTTTTCTTATTTTATGCTTATATTTTTTTTGCTTCTAGCACATACGACACAGGCAGAGTTTGATCGCCAAGCTCGTAATATATGTGATGACCTTACATCGGCTCAAGATTTTGTTCGAAGTTCAATGCTCATTCGGGGGGAGTCTTTAGGTGATGAGGCTTTTCAACCAGCTAGGTACAGTCCAGAAGGAGAGGAGTTCACAGCTGAAGAGTTACAAACTGAAGATGACCCAGTTGAAGTTAATTTAAAGTTTCAATTTTACCCCAAAAAACACACCCCTCGAGATATGATAGAGTTAGCTAAAAAAGGTGAGTTTTTAAAGTGTTTTGCTCGTCATACGACGCGTCCATCGGCATTCAACCGTGCTAAGCACTTGAACGATTTGTTACTTGAGGTCTGGCCCCCCTACAACGTGATCTACAAGTTCATGGCTGTGGATTACAATTTAGAAGAGCCTAAAAATAAAGTGGTCGTTTATATCGAAGAAATTGTCAGAGAAGAGTAGTTTTTTAGTTAAATGCCTGACAATTTTTTTTAAACTTAGGTCCTGGCAATTAAAGAGATTCTAAACTGACCATTCATAATTTTATGATGCCTGAAAGCCTTTATAATATACAAAACCTTGCTATAATTAAAATTACCTATTTGCAATAACCTCAACATCAACCTTGGAGTAAATCATGCGCTTGATCTTTTTGCTATGTTGTTTTTTACTTTCTCAAAACTTATTGGCTTGGAATGCAGCCGACTTTAAAAAGCCTTCTGAAACTCAACTTAAAAAGCAACTGACCTCCGAGCAATTCAAGATCACTCAAAGAGACGGCACAGAAACACCTTTTAAAAATAAATATTGGGATAATAAGGAGCCCGGTATTTATGTTGATATGGTCAGTGGTGAACCTTTATTTAGCTCACTAGATAAGTTTAAATCGGGAACGGGTTGGCCGAGCTTCACGAGACCTCTTGAAAAAAAGAACATGGTTTACAAGGTGGATAAAAAACTCTTTAGAGAGCGCACTGAGGTCCGCAGTAAGCATGCTGACTCTCACTTGGGCCATGTTTTTGATGACGGCCCTCAGCCTACGGGCAAGAGGTACTGTATCAATTCAGCAGCGCTTAAGTTCATCGCTGCAAAAGATCTTAAAAGCGGTAAGTACGCTAAGTATGCAAGCCTATTTGAAGCTGAAAAAAAAGCAAAAGCAGATGGAACATTCAAAAAAGCCTATTTCGCTGGCGGTTGTTTTTGGTGCATGGAACCTCCTTTTGAAAAAATGAGTGGGGTGTCTGAGGTGCTTTCAGGCTATTCTGGTGGCATTAAGGCTTTCCCTAAGTATAAAGAGGTTTCCAGTGGTAAAACACAGCACATCGAGGCCATCGAAGTCACCTATGATCCCCAAAAAGTGACTTACGCTGAGTTATTAAAAGTATTTTGGGAACAAATTGATCCCACTCAAGCCAACGGTCAGTTTGTTGATAAGGGTCCACAGTACCGCTCTGCCATTTTCTATCAAAACGACAATGAAAAAGTCTTAGCGCAAGCTTCATTAAATGAGCTCAAAAAGCATAAGTACTTTAAAGATAAAAAAATTGTAACAGAATTATTAAATTTTAAAAGCTTTTACAAAGCGGAAGACTACCACCAAGACTATTACAAAAAGAACCCAGTTCGATATAATTTTTACCGCTTCAATTCAGGAAGAGATAGCTTTTTAAAGAAAGTTTGGGGTGATAAAAAATAATATTGATTTAACGGTAATTAGTGATGAGCTATTTAGTTATTTATTTAACAGCATAATCGAGAGTTTGAAGCGAGCTTAGTTAAATTCTAAAGGCCCCAGAAAATGATTAGTCATTGTTTGATATTTTTAATTCAATTTGAGGCAAAAAAAAAGCCTGGTAAAAACCAGGCTTTTTTAAATTCAAAGTTCTTAAAAATTACTTTTTAAGCATAGATTTGAACTCAGAACCCGGACGGAATTTAGGGTACCAAGCAGCTGGGATTTTAATCGCTTTTCCAGTTTGTGGATTGCGGCCAGTTCTAGCTTTTCTTTTAGTTTTTGTGAAAGTTCCGAAACCAACTAATTTTACTTCGTCGCCTTTTTTAACTGACTTACGAATGATGTCTACAGTTGCATCTAACATTCTTTCAGTTTGAGCTTTTGTGCTATCAGTAGCGTGAGCAATTTTTTCAACTAATTGAGCTTTGTTCATATTGATCTCCTGTTGTTATTAAACTTTTTGTTGTTTATCTTCAGTAATAAATTGAATACTTTACAGTGATTGCGGTCAAATAATTTCTTAAAAAAAATGATTATTTTTGAAATGTGGTTCTTTTTTTACTAAAAAAAGACAAAAATACATGTAGAATTTCGAGCTTAACATAATAATAGTGCAGTTTTTAAGCAAGTAAGGTGCTTTCCAATGATCGTCAAATGTCCACAGTGTAAGAAAAAAACGAAATACTCTAAAGAAAATCAGTTTCGACCGTTTTGCAGTGAAAAATGTTATCTCATTGATTTAGGTGCTTGGTTTGAAGAGAGTTACAAAATTGAAGACAAAGAAAATACTGTGAGCCAACCAGAGGAACAATAAAAAAAAAGTGTGATGATAACATCACACCCGTTTAAAAAAATTTAGTAAAATTATTGAACTCGTAAAACTGTAAATCTTGCGACTTCTTCTCTTTTATAATCTAAGTAAACAAAAAAGTGATCGCTGGTAATATCGCCGTGAAATTCAATGGAGACATTTCTTTGAAAATTGCTTGGGTAAAAAGCGGCATTAAGATCAGCGTAGTAATAAGAGTCTTCACCCTTAGGCTCGAGATCAACAACTTGATCAATGATCAGTTTAAGTCGTTGTCCTACAAAAGTACTAATGGTGTAATACTTAATGTGAACTCTTTTTTCACCAACAAAGGCAATTTCTAAATGAGCATCATCATTCCACTTGCTACATCTGTTAAGTGCAGAGCCAAGACCACTAATGATCAAAGTTTCCCAGATATTGTAAGATGGAAAAATAAATGGAGCATCACAGGAGCCATAAACTGACTTAAGGAAGTTATCATAATGATCGCTATCGGCTATGGTGAAGTTACCATTGTGATAAACAGCAAAACCATTTTGACCGCCGCCACCGCCTCCGCCACCGCCGCCTCCACATGAGTTTGTGAGTTGACAGTTTGGTTTTGTTGGAGTTGTAGCTTTTTTAGACTCATTATCTCCACAGTTCACTAAAATAGCTAAAGAGATAATACTAATTAATATGAATTTTACGGGTTTCATAACATCCCCTCCTAATGCTAACATTAATTTCATGAAATATGCCAGCTCAGCTCAAAATAAACCCACTTTCAAGCAAAGCCAGAAACCCGAAGACAATTTTTGTTATAAAAAAAGACCAACCCTAAACAACTGTCTCAAAACGAGACACCCCCAAAAGGTACCTGATTTCCAATGGTAGCAATTCTGCGTTAAAAAAAGTTGTGGTTATTTTGATTTATCTCTGTTTATTACAACTTCTATGTTGTTTGAGATGTTAAGAAGTTTATCAGTAAGAAATTGAGGTTTTATAGTTCTAGAATTCAAATCTTCAAGTGCAACCCATTCAAAGTACAACTTATAGTCTTTTCGATTGTCGTAGTAAGATTCTAAACCCATAAAACTTTGTTGCTCATAAAGGCGCTTTGAATTTTCTGTAAAATCAAACCTGTAGTAAAAACCAACTTCATGCCACTTAGCTTCGTGCATTTCAAAGAAGTTTTCAACAACCCAAATCAGTGGGCCGACTTCAATATTTGCATTAATTTCTTCAGAGATTTCTCGCTTTAATGCATTTTGAGATTCCTCACCAAATTCACATGACCCACCAGGCAATGCCCAAAAATCATCAATTTCTGCTCGGTGCAAAAGTACTTTGTTATTGTATATTGCAACGCCTGCAACTCTATAGGTGAACATTTGATTATTTTGTTTAAATCTCATCACAAATTTTAAACAGAAAGGATCTGCGTTGTAAAAGAAAATTCTTAACTCTCAGTGATACAGGTGGTAGTTGATGGTTAATCAAAAACATAAGGGGGAAGAATGAAAGGTTTAATTTTAACGTTTTTATTTGCAGCTACATCTGTATGGGCAAGCTCTGAATTAACAAAAATTAAAATAGAAAAAAAAGATCAGAAGAATTTAAAAAATCCTGAGCTGATTTACTTAGCAAACGAAGCTCTTCAAGGACTGGAGGGAGGTGAAATTTACTACGGGATAGAGCAAGACATGAGCGATATCAAAATTGTAGCTGTTTACAAAAATAGTGAAGGTCGCGTAGCTCGCATTGATCTTGTCGGTGACGGCTTAGTGAGTGCTGTCGACAAAGAGTTTGGCGATCCAGTTTTAGATAACGAACCAACGACTTGCTACGTTGCCATCGAGTTTGAAGGTGATAATAAGAACGCAGTCGATGCTAGTTGCGATATTGGTGACTGGCTCTAAAGGCACATGTTTCCTTTTGGTGTCGCACCTGCGCTACCAAAGGGAATCAGGTTCCTTTTTCTTGGCCTTTGATTTGCTTTATCTCGATATAACTATTGAAAAAGGAATAAAGCGATGATTAGTAGAATTATTTTCATGTTTGTCTTGTTTTTTTACACTATATTTTTACAAGCACAAACGCAGTTTAGTTGTGATAATAATTATGATTTTAATCTCACTAATATGAGTATGATCCAAACGACTCCATTAAAGGTGGGTCAAAAAACAGACTTTGAAGAAAAATACAGCGCTTTTGATGCATCTATTTACAAGGACAAAGTCGTTGTCTTTATGTTTTCAGCAACCTGGTGCGGTTGGTGTCACCGCGATTTGATTGAAACAGAGAAGTGGCTTGAATCGACGACAGCTGAGAAGAGTGATGTTGTTTTTATTCATTTGTTTTATAATTCATCATTAAGAAATGTTGATCCAACTCAGGAAGACAACTATGAAAAAGCAAAAGCCTTTATCGATACTCCAACTTACCGAAAGTATTCAGAGGATGAAAAATTAATAGATGTCCCATTAAATATCTCAGGCAGTGACTTTTATTTTCACAATGATTTGATAACAAATCTTTTTGAAGGAGCAAGTGGAACACCCTTTGGCTTGATCTTTGATAAGAAAGGAAAGTTACAATTTTATGGCTATTTCACCAATGGCAAGATGTCGACCCAGCAAAAGTTTGATAATAAATTTGCATACATTGAAAAGTTGTTGAATGGGGAGTGTAATTAAGCTTTTGTGATTTGGTAACTCACTATTGCTACCAAAGGGAATCAGGTACCTATCAGGTTGGCTAGGGTTGAGAGGCGTCTTTTTGAGTTGCGTGTGTATGGGTTTTCGGGATCCCAGGTGTAGCCGGCTAAAATTGAGCAGATCATTTGTTTAATTTTTGGCTCTGGTTTTGGAGCCATGATGATGGTTTGTAGCTCGCCGGTGTACCAACTCTCAACGAAGGCTTTAAAAGTATTCACGCCTTTTTTTAACTCGTTTGAAAATTCATTTTCCCAATCGACACTTTCTCCTTTTAGCTGCTTGGTGATCAAAGGAGCCGCTAAGGTGGCCGAGCGCAGAGCAATTGTTACTCCCGATGAAAACACAGGGTCTAAGAACTCACCAGCGTTGCCTAAAAGAACAAAGTTATCACCGTAGAGTGATTTTACGTTGCTGGCGTAACCTTTGATTGTTTTTATGTCTTGGTGAAATTCTGCGTTTTGTAAAAAAGCACTGAGCTGTTTTGAACCACTGACAAAGTGATCAAGCTTTTCTTTGCTGGTGCCCTCAATGGCATCAAAGTACTTTTGCTCTCCAACAACTCCTAAGCTGCTGGTGCCGTCGCTGAATGGAATGACCCAAAACCAAATGTCAGGGTTTTCATCATGAACGGCCACGAGAATTTTTTGTCGGTCAAAGTCTTGTGAAAAATTATCTTTGAAATGGCAGAACAAAGATTGCCTGCTAGGGAAGTCACTTGGCAAGTCAAGATCAAGTTGTTTTGGGAGAGCTCGCCCAAAGCCGCTGGCATCGACAACGAATTTAAAATTCACCTGTTGTTCGACGCCTTCTTTATTTTGAAAGTAGGCTTTTGAAGTGCCCTCATTGTTAATGTCAATTGACTTCAATTCGCGATCAAATTGGACTTGCACACCCATTTTTTGGGCCTGCTCAATAAGTGCGTTATCAAATTGAGCTCTTTGAACCTGATAAGTGGTGGAAGGTCCGTCGCTGAACTTATCTTTGAATAAAAATGATGAAAATTGTTCTTTGAAAGTGAAGTTAGCTCCGTCTTTGACTTGAAAGTTTTGCTGTTGAACTGCCTCAAGAAGGCCAGCTTTTTCGAGGTCAACCATGCACTGTGGAAGTAAGCTTTCACCGATACTGAACCTCGGAAAAACAGTCTTTTCCATAACTAAGACGTCGTGACCAGAGTTTGTAAGCATTGATGATACGGCGCTTCCAGCTGGGCCAGCACCTATTACGAGTACATCTGTAGAAAGTATCTGATTCACATTTTTTCCATTGTGTATGTTTAGACATAAATATATATGAAATTTGAAGTAAAGTTCAAGTTTTATTAAACTTTAGGCTTAATTGTCGTTTCATTGAGCTGTTTTAGTTATAAGGCCTTTCTGTATTTGAATTAACCACCCAAACCAATTTAGCAATTGGTACCAGCCACAGAAAACACTGCCTTTTGTTAATTGAGCTCAGCTGAGTAAAGAGAGCTTCATAAAACGGCATTTGAACTAATGTTTGAAATAACCATAATCAACTAGGGAGAAATGAATTATGAAAGTTGTAGTAGCGCTAATGTCCTTTTTATTTTTTGTTGGCTGTAAAACCATGCCACTCACTAACGTTGAAAACGTAGAAATCAACCCTCCTAAAAAAGTGTCTTATGTTGAAAAAGCCATTCAAGAAGCGGCAAGAGATCGCGGTTGGAGAGCGAAGACCATCAAGCCAGGTGTGATCAAAGCAAAACTTTTTGCAAGATCCCATGAAGTTACAGTGAAAATTCCATTCTCAAAGTCCAGCTATAGCATTCTTTATGTCGATAGCAAAAACATGGCTTACGACGGCGAAAACATTCATAAAAAATATGGCAAATGGGTCAGTATTTTACAGCGTGATATCGATCGCTTGTTGTTCGACGAATAATTCAACATGAACATTAAAGTTTGTAATTACAGTGCTTGGTACCAATCCTCATCTGACTTTGAGCAGGTTGATGAGGATTATTATTATAAACAGTCACTTAATTATGAGCTGCAGGTATTAAATAAAAGACAAACTCGTCGTATGAGTGAGCTCACTCGTTTGACTGTTGATAAGGCTTTACAAACTTTAGAGACACAGCCTATTGATCATCTCATTCATGTCAGTCAGCACGGGGAGCTTTTTAACAGCACTGTCCTTATTGACTTAATTAATGACAATGAGGTGTTATCACCGATGAAGTTTTCTCAGTCAGTCCACAACACAGCAGCCGGACAGATCACAACCCTTCTAAAAAAGCAGTTCAGTAGCGTATCTATTGGTTGTGAAAAGCAGCTCTTTCTTACAGGCCTATTGAGTGCGCAGGGATATCTTGATGAAAACCCTGGCCATAAGGTATTGCTTTTGGTGTCTGATGTGAAAACACCTGAGCGTTTTCAGGCATTAGTACCAATTGAAGAAAATAGAACTTACGTGGCCTCATTTATAATTTCGTCAGGTGATAGTCATAAGAATCTACCCTCGAGGACTCTTTTAGATTTAAGTCACCTTATGTCACAACAGCCTCCAAAAAAACAGGAACTACTTACGTAGTTAACGGCCGATGTTTTTAGTTCATTTTTTACTTAAAATTTATAAAGGCATCTTATCTTTAATTGGTTTTGTTGGTTTTGGTTTAATAGGTGTTTTATATACTTATCTCATTTTTCCAGTGATAAAATTCATTTATAAAGATCAGAGAGTTTACGAGCCAAAGCTGAGACTTTTAGTCCATTACGCTTTTAAAAGTTTAATGTACTTTATGCACTATACGGGTGCCATAAAATTTGAAGTGATTGGTCAGGAACAAATTGATCGAGACAAGTCTTGCTTGGTTGTTGCTAACCACCCTTGTCTAGTTGATGTGGTTTCGATCATTGGTGTTTACAAAAACGCCTGCTGCATTGTTAAAGATAAATTATGGAAAAATATTTTTTGTCGAGGAGTGTTGCAAGGAGTGGGTTACATACCCAACTCTGAAGACCCTGAAGAGTTATTAAGTCGTTGCCGTAGTTCCATTGATAATGGGGATGTCTTAATCATTTTTCCAGAGGGAACTCGAACTGTCTTGGGTGAAAAAATGACATTGCAAAGAGGGGCTGCTCGCATCGCTTATTTTTTAAAGTGTCCTATTCGCACTCTGCGCCTTGAGGTTGGGCAAAATTTTTTAACAAAAACAACGGCTTGGTATAATATTCCACCTGGACGAATCCCATTTCGTTTGTCTGTGTTTGGGATGATCTCAAAACAGCAGGTAGTAGAGCATGAAAAGCCATCCATTGCTGCAAGGCGCATAACCCAGGAGATTTCCAAACATATTGATTTTGAAAGTCAGTTATTATAACCAAATAGTATTCAAACAAATTTAGGGGCTTAAAATGACTTTGGAAAATGAGGTTAAACAATTACTTATTGAAACCCTCAACCTCGAAGACCACACTGTTGACGATATTCAAAACGAGGCTCAATTGTTTGATGGTGGACTTGGTCTTGACTCAATTGACGCCCTTGAGTTAGGTGTCGCAATCAAAAAAAAGTACAATGTTTCTTTAGATGCCGATGGTGCTGGTGCAGAACAGCACTTTCAATCCATTAATACTTTAGTTAGTTTTATCCAGGACAACCAATAAGATATATGAAGTACACGGATCAGGAAATCTATTCTAAAATTGTTTCAGTGATGGAAGAGCTCTTTGAGATCCCAGCTAATGAAGTGAAGTTAGAAAGCCGTATCAGTGAAGACCTCGATCTTGATTCTATTGATGCTATCGACCTTATCACCGAGTTACAAAATTTTATCGGACACCGAATTCAACCTGAACAATTTAAAAATGTGAGAACCGTTATCGACATTGTAAAAGCTTCGCAAAGAGTTCTTAGTGATATCGAGAATGAAAGTAAGACTCAACAGCGAACCAGCGTCTAAATTCTCAAACGCGTTAATTTTTACGGTCTTTGCAACATATCCTTTGTTGGTTTTTTTCTTATTAAAGCATTACGGTTTAAATTTTGTTGTTTTCCTTTTATTGTCTGTTGCCGTTTTTAAGCTCTTACTGCAAAGAAATAAAAGCTCTTTATTGTTATTTTTGATCACAGTGATTTTATGTGTACTGAGTTCTCTTTTTAATGCAGATACGTATGTCAAATTACTGCCTGTTTTAATAAATATAGGTCTTTTCTCAGTGTTTTGCTCAAGTCTTTTTAAGACGCCTATGGTGCAAATTTTTGCAGAAAAATTTGAGGGACGCAAACTCACTAGTAAGGAGCTCAATTACACTCGTTCAGTTACAAAAATTTGGACCGTTTTCTTTTTAGTCAATGCTGCAATTGCCTTCTACACGTCTTTGTTTTCATCTTTAGAAGCTTGGTCTTTTTATAATGGTTTTCTGAGTTATATTTTGGTTGGGGTTCTATTTGCTGGAGAGTATGCTGTACGGCTTTTTATGAAATCAAGGTGGCAAAGTGAAGTATAGAATTGATGAGCCACTATGTGATCAGCCACAAACAGACTTTTATGCTTGTGTTCAGCACTGGACAAAAATTTTTTCAAGGTTAGAGCACGAGCAAATTGTTCTGAGTTTAGAAAATAGTTTTTCTTTTTTAGTTTGTTGTTTGTCGGCCTGGATGAGTAACAAAAAAGTCATCGTTCCAGCCTCGTTAAATCATCGGCTGAATATTGATTCAGGTGATAACTTTTTTATAGTTGACGATGATCAATTTGATCAACAAGAACTTTCAAAGTCGACTTATTTGCCTCAAGATCTTGATCCTATTTCATTAGACAGCCAAATAGTATTTTACACTTCGGGCAGCACTGGTGACCCTAAAAAAATCACTAAGACATTTGCTAATATTTTATCAGAGGTTAGGGTGTTAGAAGCGACTTTTGGAAAAGCCACTGACAATGCCAAGTTTGTTTCGAGTGTTCCACATTATCATATGTATGGATTTTTATTTAAACTGTTCTGGCCTTTTTTAACAAAAAAGAGTTTATCATTTTCTGGGGTCAAATATCCGGAAGAATTACAAAATATTACGGAGCCATTTGTTTTTGTCACCACTCCTGGCTTTTTACAACGAGTTTACTTCAATGATTCAGTGACGTTTAGTCATTGTTTGCAAGTATTCACTTCTGGTGGAGCTTTGCAAGAGGAGCAAAGAGCTATCTCTAACAAATACTTTGCTCAACATCCTGTTGAGATCTACGGCAGCACTGAGACCGGCGGCATCGGTTACAAGTCTTCAGCTTCAAGACAGTGGCAACTTTTTGATGAGGTCGAACTTCTGGCTCAACAAAATGAAACGTACATTCAAAGCCCATTTTTTTTCGAAGATGAACTTCATCTTGACGATAATGTTACTTTGCTTTCAGACAACAAGTTTGTTTTGGGACAAAGAAAAGATAGGGTTGTAAAAATAGAAGAAAAAAGAACTAGCCTAACTTTAATAGAAAACTTGATTCAAAAACAATCATGCGTTGAGCAATGCAAGTGCCTAACCTTGCCTGTGAATGGTCGAGACAAGGTGGTTGCAGTCATTCAATTAAGGCGAGAAAACAAAAACTTAATGACTAATGACCGTCTTAAACTAACGAGTCAAATTAAAAGAGTTTTATCACAACACATTGATAAAGTGTTTTTACCTAAAAAAATAAGATATGTTGAACGCATCCCAACCAATGAGATGGGAAAAATAACACAAGAGCTTTTGGAGAAATTATTCAATGACCAATAACTTACCTGAATTTAGCGTAATCAATAAAACGGACAACGATTTGAGCTTGCAACTGTCGTTTGGCAAAGATTATATTTTTTTTAAAGGACATTATCCAACATTTCCATTGCTACCAGGCATGATACAAACTCATTTGGCCATTGAGTTTGCTAAGCAAGAATTGAACATTAATGATGCTTTCACTGGGGCGAGGTCTATAAAGTTTGCACAGCCAATTCGTCCAGAGTCGACGATTGAACTCAATTTAAAATACGATTCAGAAAAAAAAATCTTACAATTCAAATACCTCGCAGATGAAGATAGTTTTTACTCAAAAGGAGTTTTAACATTTCAATAACTCCCACTCTCGCTTATAAGCCTTGTTTTGTTTTGCCTTGTTATCAACACTCGCAATTCATTGACTCTGTTTTAGATGGACTCAAAGACTATGATTTACCTGTAATAGTTGTGAACGACGGCAGTGACTCCGAGCACACAGAAGTGCTTAAAAAAATAGACAGCGAGAAGCCTTGGGTGAGTGTTATTCACCACAAGAAAAATCAGGGCAAAGGTGGGGCGGTGAAAACAGCGTTGCGTGAAGCTCATAGCCGTGGGTTTTCACACGCCTTGCAAGTGGACTCCGATGGACAGCATGAGCTAGTAAAGGTGAAAGACTTTTTGAGGCTTTCACAAAAATCTCCGAACAGTGTTATTTCTGGGGAGCCTCAATTTGATGAGAGCATTCCTAGTTCTCGATTGTATGGTCGCAAGTTCACCCAGATGTGGGTGACTTTCGAAACTCTCAGCACTGACATCAAAGACAGTATGTGCGGCTTTCGCATATACCCACTCAAACAAGCTATAAAAGTATTAGACACTTATAAACTTGGTCAGAAGATGGATTTTGACATTGAGTTTTTGGTTAAGTTTTATTGGCAAGGTGTAGACATTGATTTTTTACCAGTCAAAGTGAACTACCCTGAAGAGGGTGTTTCCCATTTTAATTTGTTTAATGACAATTGGTTGATCACTAAAATGCACACGCGCCTCATGTTTGGTATGTTATTTCGCTTGCCTAAGTTATTGTGGCGTAAAAAAAAAGATCAATCTCATTGGGCAAAAATCAATGAGCGCGGTGGGCACTTTGCACTAACAACAGTTTTTTGGATTTATAAAGTTCTTGGTTTTAGAGTGATTAGCTGGCTTGTGAAGCCAGTGGTTTTTTATTTTTATTTATTTGCTAAAAAAGCCCGAGCTCACTCAAAGAATTACATTGAAATATATAAGTCCTATTGTAAAAGCCAAGGTGTGCAGTCCAAAAAAATTAGCAGTCACTCTCACTTTCAGTCGTTTGGACAAATGGCTGTTGATAAAATGGCTGTGTGGCATGATGATTTAAAGTTTGAACAATTGAATCAAAACAATGTTGCTGAGCTCAACAATCTTCATGATGAAAATGAAGGGCGTGTTTTTATCAGTTCTCATTATGGCAATATTGAAATTTGTCGAGCTATGAGTGCAAACTTTCCTTACATAAAAATAAATGCGTTGATGTACCAAAGCAATGCCAAGCATTTTTTCAAATTGCTCAATCGTTTAAATGTAAAATCAACCATCAATGTGATTTACATCGATAAGTTTGGCATTGATTTAGCCATGCGTTTGCAAGAAAAGGTGGCTCAGGGAGAGTGGATCTTTATCCTTGCTGACCGCGAGTCTGTTGGATCTAGCCAGCATAGCCTTGAGTGCGACATGCTGGGTCAAAAAGTCAGTCTCCCTAAGGGGCCGTTTTTATTAGCCTCTTTGCTTAAGGTGCCGTCCTACGTTTTTCATTGTTTTAAGGGTAAAAATAAATTTAACTTTCGTATAAAACCATTGATAAATCAACAAGATATGGGGAAACGAGGGCGCCGAAATTTAGACAACATGGCACAAGTCTATGCTGATGAATTGCAGGAGCTTGTCTTGAATGACCCTCATCAGTGGTACAACTTTTTTAATTTTTGGAAGTGAACAAGTAACGTGATTGAATTTAGTGCAGAACAATTTTCGATAGAGAGTCTTTGTCAACTTGCCGTTGGTGATGAGAAGGCACAATTATCTCAATCTCCTGAATTCAAAGATCAAATTGATTCATCCTATAACTTTTTACAGACTCTTTTAAAAACTGGAAAAGAAATTTACGGAGTTAACACAGGCTATGGCGATTCGTGTGTGCGCAAAGTTTCTGAACACAATGTTAAAAACTTACCGCTGCAATTAACTCGTTATCATCAATGTGGTTTGGGTGAGTATTTTTCGTTTGAACAAGCTCGTGCCATACAAGTGGCCAGAGTGGTTTCGTTAAAGCAAGGCAAATCGGCTGTTCGTTACGAACTACTTAATTTTATGGTCGATCAGCTCAATAAGGGCATTGCTCCTTTGATTCCACAAGAGGGGTCGGTGGGCGCAAGTGGTGACTTAACTCCACTTGCTTACTTAGCAGCCACCTTGGTAGGTGAAGGGCATGTGATGTACCAAGGTGAGGTATATCCAACCAGCGAGCTGTATAAAAAGCTAGAGATCACTCCTTTAGAGTTACAACCAAAAGAAGGCTTGGCACTCATGAACGGCACTGCGGTGATGACAGCTCTTGCTTGTCTTGCCTATGAAAAGGCCGATTACCTTGCACGTTTGGCTTCAAGGATCACATCTCTTGCTAGCCTTGCTCTCAAGGGAAATGCTTATCACTTTGCGGAAGGTTTATTTGAAGCTAAGCCTCATCAAGGGCAAAGTTTAATTGCGCAAAGAATTCGTCAAGACTTGCAATCTAAATCATCTCGACAAGAGCAAGACAAGCGCATTCAGGACCGTTACTCCATTCGTTGTGCACCTCATATCATCGGTGTTTTGCAAGACTTTTTGCCATTTGCAAAAAACACCATCACAACTGAGTTGAACAGCGCCAACGACAATCCACTCATTGATCCTAAACGTGAGCAAGTTCTTCACGGGGGCAATTTTTATGGGGGTCACATTGGTTTTGTTATGGACTCACTTAAAAATTTAATTGCTAACGTTGCTGATTTGATTGATCGTCAAGTCGCTTTACTTGTCGATACCAAATTTAACAATGGTCTTCCATCAAATTTATCCTTTTTAAAAGACAAAGAAGATATAAGCATTAACCATGGTTTTAAGGCCTTACAAATTTCAATCTCAGCTTGGACGGCAGAAGCTCTAAAAAACACCATACCTGTCAGTATTTTTTCTCGCTCTACTGAGTGTCACAATCAAGACAAGGTTTCCATGGGAACAATCTCAGCCAGAGATTGTTTGAACGTGATTAGACTGACAGAGCAATGTGCCGTGGCTGGTTTGATGATCTCTTACCAAGGAGTTCGTTTGAGGGCGCATCAGTCAGAACTAGAAATGAAAGACTTATCTCAAGACGTCCTCAGTTTTATGGAGTCCTTTTCAAAAGAATTCACTCTCTTGAGCGAAGACCGCCCATTAGAACCAGACTTGCGCAATTTACTAACTCTTGTGAACGAGCAAAAATGGTCGTTGTATCCAAACAATTAATTTATATAGTTATTAGTTTATTAATTTGCGGTTTTGTGAATGCCGAAATGGTGTTTCCACCAAAGTCAGGAACTTATGTCCAAGAGCGTTTTGTAAAAGACATAGCAGATGGGTTCAGGTCGAGTGGTTCTTACTCGTACAAAGATGGTGTTCTGAATTGGCAACAGGAAAAACCTCAAGAAAGTCTGTTTCAGGTGTCTAATATACAAGTGCTTCAAAAAGTCAATGGCTTGCCGGACCAGGTCTACACTTATGAGTCTCACCCGCATATTTTTTCCTTCATAGATATTTTATTCTCTGTGATCAAAGGCGATGAAGAGAAAATTAGAAAACACTTTCAAGTGAAACAGGAAAATAAATCTTTAATACTGAAACCAAAGAATAAAAACATAGGAGCTATTGTAAGACGTATCTTTGTAGCAGAGAACGGCAGAAAGATTATAATTCATAACAATAACGGGGGGCGCACCCAGTTAAGTATACAGAACTAATGAAGCAGACATTGTCACGATTTTTTCCGTATGTTTTAATTGTTACCTCATTAGTTGTATTGTGGTTAAGTCCTCTACAAATTCAGTCCAATTTCACAGATACTTTACCAAAATCAGTGACAGACAGCGAATGGGAAGCTGGCTACCAAAAGCTTGAACAGCATTTACAAAAGCAAGTTGTCTTTGCGGTTGAAGCTAGCACTCAAGAAAACTCACAACTGCTGACCGAGTTTATTCAATCTTTATCGACATCAAATCTTTTTAAAAATGTTATCTACAACCTAGAAGATTCTGAAAAAAAGAGTTTGTTTGCTTTTTATGAGTCTTTAAAAGGGCAAATGTTATCGACTGAAGATCGCAGCCTGTTGTTGAGCAATCAATATGAAAAAATTAAAAACAAAAGATTGGCTGAAGTCTATTCTCCATTTGGCATGATGCCATTGGGTGATTTAAAGTCAGACCCTTTTGGCTTTCATAATCGATTTTTAAAAGACTTTGCCAGCGGTCAGTTTGCCCAAGATGCTGAAGGTCGATTTAAAATAACGCAAAAAAAAGGAAAGTCGTATTACATCGTGAGGGCGATCATCAAAGACAACATTGATGAAAAAAAACTTTTAAAATTATACGGTGATTGCAAATTAAGATTTACTCAAAATGATCAACAGTTTTTAGCTCTGGCGGCACAATTGTATTTAGCTAAAGGCAATCAGTTGGCTATGACCGAGGCGAGTGTGATTGGTGGATTGTCATTGCTTTTAATTTTATTGATCTTTCTGTATTTTTTTAAAAATATAAAGCAGCTTTATTACGTCATTATCCTGATATCCACATCTGTGTTGAGTGCTCTTGCTTTATTTTCGCTTCTTCAATCAAATGTGCATATCATCAGTCTCATATTTAGTGTTTCTATCATAGGGCTAGTTGTTGATTATGCCATTCATTTGTTTGCTCATAATAATGATGGGTCAGCTGTTAAGAAGATTTTTAAACCCATGACCTTAGCGCTCATTTCAACTTGCATAGGTTATGTACTTTTGTACGTTTCAGGTTTGAAAGTCATACAGGACACAGCTTTGTTCTCTGTTGTGGGTTTAGTGGTAGGCTATGTATGTGTTTTATTTTGGTCTCCATTAAAAAACGTTCAAATTAAGACCACTACCAATGTTAAAATAGATTTTATTCAGAAAAAACATTTGTGGGCATTGCTGGTAATATTACTGGGTTTGCCTTTTGTGAAGTTTGTTGATGACGTTGAGACACTGAGACCAACACTTCAGCAGTTATATAGCGATGAGCAAGCCATGCAATCAATCTTTGGCATATCAAATGAGAGTGGCTATTATTTGGTGAAAGGGGCTTCAGTTGATCAGCTATTATTAGCTGAAGAAAAGTTTAAAGCACCATTTGAAGACCCAGTTGTCTCTCTCACAAGTTTTTTGCCAAGTTCACAACAACGAACTCAAAACTGGCAGCTCATCAATGACTTTACCACCTCTCAGTCTGTTTTTTTAAAAGAGTTACAGCTGGGCTCGGTGACCTCACTGCAATATAATGATCTTGGTCAGAAGCATCTGGACGAATTTTTAAAACTTGAAATTTTATCTAACTACTATTTGGGAAAGTTAAACGACGGGAACTACTACTCGATGCTATTGGCACCACTTAAGGAAGCTGTGACCTCCAAACAAGCGAATTTTTATGATCGTTTGGGAGATTACTCTAACTATTTTAAAAACTTGCGCCAAAAGGTGTCGCTAATTTATATTATAGCTCTTCTCACAATCATGTGTTTTTTAATGCTGTTCATGCCAATTAAAAAAGCTGTGATGGTATTAATGATACCTGCGGTGTCTGTTTTATTCAGCTTGATTGTTTGTTCGCTCATAGGCCCATTGAATATTTTCCACACGCTCGCGGTCATTTTAGTGTTTACGTTGGGCTTAGACTACTGTTTATTTTTTATTTTTGCCGAACAAAAACACACGAACTCAGTGAGGCTTTCCGTTTTTATTTCTGTGCTCACAACTTTATCTGGTTTTGCCGTTTTAGTATTCAGTTCTACTCCTGCCATACAAAGTTTCGGTGCTATGGTCTTTTTTGGTCTTTGCTTCGTTTACCTAATCGCTAAAACTTTTCTAAGTGAACAAGCATAAGAAGCCGCCATTCCGTTTAAGTGTATGATATAATTGTAGAATTACCTGTTCAGCTGCGATATTGAAAACCTCTTAGCAGCGAGCCATAGGGGGTTATTCCCTAGCCCTCTCATCTAAAATTATGTATATGTGTAGAGTTTATGAGCACAATATACTTGAATGATATGGGGCTGTGTTGTTCACTTGGCAATGATCCTAAAACGGTCTTTGGCGAGTTGATCTCAGACAAACCCAATTACAATTGTAGAGTCGAGCCTCTTGTATCAGGCAAGTCGACGCAATTCTTTTATGTCAAAGATTCACAAGAGCTAACACTTGAGAGTTTGTCTGAAGGTTGGCGATCGAGAAATAATTATTTAAGTGCTATTGCAATAGCTCAGTTTAAAGATCAAGTAGAGACATATAAAAACAAATACGGTTCAGACCGGATTGCAGTTGTTGTTGGGACAAGCACCTCTGGCATCAGCGCTTATGAACAAGAAATTATTGAGAGAAAGAACTCACAACTTGAAGATTATAACTACAGTTTGCAACAAATTGGAAACACCGGTGAGTTTATAAAAAATCATTTGCAACTTGATGGAGTGGCTTACACCGTTTCCACCGCTTGTTCTTCAGGGGCTAAAGCCATGATGGAAGGGTGCCGGTTGATCAACGCAGGGTTAGCTGATGCTTGTATCGTCGGTGGCTCGGACAGTTATGCAAAGCTCACCTTAAACGGCTTTGATAGTCTGGAAGCCGTTTCCATGGAACGCACAAATCCTTTCAGCACAAACAGAAAAGGCATAAATATTGGAGAAGCATCTGCGCTTTTTTTAATAAGCAAAGAAAAAGGTTCTATTGCAATTGCAGGTTATGGAGAGTCCAGTGATGGTTATCATATCTCTTCTCCAGACCCGACGGCTCAAGGGCCAGCCATGGCTTTAAACAAAGCTATGACGATGGCCAATATAAAACCTGAAGACATTGGCTACATTAATTTACATGGAACGGGCACAAAAAAAAATGATTCCATGGAAGCTAAACTTGTTTCCGACTTTTTTTCTAATAAGACACCTGTGAGCAGCACAAAGCCCTTAACAGGTCACACTCTTGGCGCTGCTGGTGCCTTAGAGGTTGCTTTTTGTAGTTTACTCATCGGAAAAGAAAACGAACATAAAAAACTACCCATTCACTTTTGGGATCAACAGCCTGATGAAGCCATTGCTCCTGTTCAATTTGTTTCATCTACAACAACACTTCACAAAAAATACATCATGAGCAATTCTTTTGCTTTTGGTGGTAACAATGCGTCTGTGATTTTGGAGAGAGTTGAGTGAAGGCTGTCATTGAAGATTTAATTTTACAAAGGCACCCGTTATTGTTGCTGGATGAAGTGATTAACAGTTGTAAATCTTGGTACACGACGAAGGTTTATATCACTGAGGAGTCTTTGCTTTGCACGGATAAAGGGGTTCCCGCTTGGGCAGGAATTGAGTATATGGCTCAGTCGGTAGCAGCTTACAACACCAGTTTCATTTGTCAGGAGATGGAGCCGCAAGTGGGGTTCATAATTGGTGTGCGTCAGTTTGAGTGTGATATTGAATCATTTCCGGTGGGCAGTGAGTTGTCTATTTATGTACAAGAACTTTTTATTGATGAGCAGTCGGGTTCCTTTGATTGTAAAATCAATTTGGATTCACACCCTGTTTGTCGCGCTCGTTTAACCACCTACATTCCCACACATCAACAACTTGTAGAATTTGGAGAAGTCTTATGAAGAGAGTTTTAGTCACAGGAGCTAGTAAAGGCATTGGTCAAGCTGTTGCCATTGAGCTTGCTAAAAGTAAACACAACGTTGTGATTCATTATGGTCGCGATAAAGCGGGCGCTGAAAAAACCTTACAACAAATTTTTGAAATCGACGGCAAAGCGAGCATTTTACCTTTTGATGTCAGCGAGCGTGAAGATGTGAAAGAGAAATTAACTAAAGACATGCAAGACAATGGGACTTATTACGGAATTGTGACCAACGCTGGTATTTGTCGGGACATGGCCTTTCCTGCGATGGAAGACAGTGATTGGGATGATGTTATCAACGTGAACTTAGGTGGTTTTTATAACGTAGTGAAACCTTGTATTATGCCAATGGTAAGAAGTCGTAAGCCCGGCAGAATCATTGCCATGACGTCTTTATCAGGAGTTGCCGGTAACCGCGGACAAGCTAACTATGCCGCTAGTAAGGCTGCCGTTGCCGGCGCTGTGAAGTCCATCGCCATTGAGTTAGCTAAAAGAAACATCACTGTGAACTGTGTAGCGCCTGGTTTGATAGATACTGGTATGGTGACTGATGAGGTTTACGAGCATGCAAAAAAAATGATTCCCATGCAAAGAATGGGGCAAACAAATGAGGTTGCTAGTTTAGTGAATTATTTAATGAGTGAGAACGCGTCTTACATAACGAGACAAGTGATTTCAGTGAATGGCGGGATGATTTGATGAAAAGAGTCGTCGTTACGGGAATGGGTGGTGTTACATCTTTAGGCAATGATATTGAACAAGTTTTTGTTGGCTTAAAGGAAATGAAAAATGCCGTAGTTAAAATGCCTGACTGGGAACAGTTCAAGGGTTTAAACACGCGTTTAGCAGCCCCAATCTTTGATTTTAAAATGCCGGAGCACTATTCGCGCAAAGATGTACGTTCAATGGGACCTATTTCAAAGATGTCGACCTATTCCATCGAACAAGCTTTGATTCAAGCGGGTCTTCTTAATGACCCCGTCTTGAAAAGTGGCAACACCGGGATTGCCTATGGTTCAAGTGCGGGGAGCACAAAACCTGTTTTGTCATTTTGCAATATGTTTACCAGTCAAACCACCAAGGGCATTACAGCGACCTCCTATATAAAAATGATGAGTCACACCTGTGCGGTGAATGCTGCTATTTATTTTGGTGTGTGCGGTCGAATCATTCCTACATCGACTGCCTGCACGTCGGGGAGTATGGCCATTGGTTATGCTTATGAAGCTATTAAAAATGGACAACAAAAAGTGATGATTGCCGGCGGAGCCGAAGAGCTCTGCCCAAGTGAAGTGGCTGTGTTTGACACTTTATTTGCTACGAGTTGTAAAAATGACGATCCATTATTAACTCCTAGACCCTTTGATAAACAGCGTGACGGTTTGGTCATAGGAGAGGGTGCAGGAACCTTTATTTTAGAAGATTACGATCATGCCAAAGCTCGGGGAGCTCACATATTAGCAGAAGTCATAGGCTTTGGAACCAACTGCGATGCAGCTCACATCACTCACCCTAAAAAAGAAACCATGCAAAGAGCGATTGAACTTTCACTTGCTGATGCCGAAGTTTCGCCAGAGCAGATTGGATACATCAGTGCCCACGGCACAGCGACGGACCGTGGAGATGTCGCCGAAACTTCAGCAACGGCCAATGTCTTTGGTTCAAGCACTCCGATCAGTTCTTTGAAAAGTTATTTTGGTCACACTCTTGGTGCTTGTGGTGCGATAGAGGCTTGGCTGTCGATACAAATGATGAACACAGGTTGGTTTGCACCAACTATTAATTTAGAAGAGGTCGATACTGAGTGTGGAGACCTTGATTACATCACAGGTAAAGGGCGTGAGATAGATTGCGATCTTATAATGTCTAATAACTTTGCCTTTGGCGGGATCAATACCTCTTTGATTTTTAAAAAGCATGACGCTTAACTCGCCAACTCTTTATTATTTTAATTATTCAAGTCTTCCAGAGTTTGATGCCGTTTTTAAATCGTTATCATTGTTTAGTGGAGATTCACGTTTAAAAGCAATGCAAGCTAAAAAAAGAAGTGAAGAGTACAAGTGGTCTCGGTATTTGCTCAATGAACTTGTTGTTCAGCAATTTGGTTTGCAGGATCATTTGCAAATACATATTAATCAACAGGGTAAGCCTGCTTTAAAGAATTGCGATTTTAAATTTAATTTATCCCATTCGCAAAAATCCATTGTAATTGCTTTGGCCAAAGAAGATGTTGGTGTTGATATTGAGTCATTAACAAAAAAGAATTCTTATTTAAAAATTGCTCAGGAGTATTTTTCTGAGAAGGAGTTTCAACTTCTCAAAGCTTGTGAATCAGAAAAGTTACTGCAAGAAAAATTCATCAAACTGTGGTCGATGAAAGAGGCAGCTTATAAGTTGTTTTCTAGCACTTTCGATGCAGAGTCTGTGCGTTTTTATTTTGATTTGGATCAGCATAAAATCGATCAAATGCCGGCCCAGTGGCAAGACAAAGGCTTGTTTGTCTGTAACTTTAAACATCAAGATAACCAAGTCAGTTTTGCAAGTTGTTACCTGGCAAGTGACCTTAAAGTTGTAAATATTGAAATTGATTCTAGTTTTGCCAGCTTGAGTTTTCATGAGATTACAGATAAATTAGTTTTGCAAGAATACATTAAAAATAATGAGATGTGACCTTATCTCGTTATTGAGTTGATAAGGAGCCCAATATGAAAGCGTTTATTTTATTTGCCATTATATTTTCATTGTTTCAAGCACAGGCAAGAGATGACCACAACAAGTACAGCATTGAAGATGCGATGACATCGATCAAAGCAAAGTCCATCGTAAATCCAGAAATTAAAATGTACTGGGGCAAAAGCAAGTATCCAAAAGTTAGAGAAAATCTCGGAGAGATCAGAACCAACAAAAAAACCAGAGGCTTGGGTCGAACTGACCGCGCAGCCTGTGAACATGTTTTTCTTTCAGCTATTAAACAATTGCAAAAGAAAGCCCGCATCATGGGTGGCAACGCCATTGTAAACATAAAAAGCAATTACCGAAA
>JAHDFM010000002.1:51895-59532 GCA_020628165.1 Bdellovibrionales bacterium
ATCACTTTACCTACCGCTCGTTTCGAAACTCCCGAAGTGGTCGGTGGCAACTTCAATGGCAGTGTCGATTTTAACTATGCTCCGCCAATATACGCTGTTGTGGTCAATGATATTTTGACTCTTCCTCCTTCTACTGTTGGCAATGACGTTCATCGCGATCTTCCTGCAGCAACAGCAGATTCTGATGATGTTTACAATCAGTTTCGGATAAAAACGAGTATGAGTTTTATGAACACCATGCAAGTGGGTTTAGGCACAAGTTTTGGTGGCAACCTTCCAGTATTTCGATTTAAATATCAATTTTTAGGAGCACCCATTTTACAGCGAAAAACCAACTGGGTGGCTTCAGTGGTGACTGGATATTGGCGAAGCAATGACTCCGGAGATGATAGCGACTTAGATAATGTTACAGTCAGCGAACGAGTTTCCTTTGATATTGATGCCAACTTATACGAGCTTGCTTTTTTAGTTGGATATCGTTTTTCAGATTGGATTGTTTACGTAAATAGTTTTTATACTCATGTTGAATCTGAAACAAAGATTTATCGAGATAGCGTAGGTTCAACCAACTTTAATGTTCACGGAGAGCATTACGGTGCAATTTTGGGAGTTCGATACGACTTTTGGTTTGGCTTGTATATGGGAGCAGAGATTGTTTATAACAATGTTCATATCGATACAGTTAAAAACCAAGAGCTCGGCACTTTTGGTGTGCAGCTAGGGCTAAATTGGGGCAAGAAAAAAAGAAACTCAAGTAAGAATAAAGTGATCCCTGCGACATTTGATTGAGGTGAGTGCTTTCTCGTATAGGTACTTCACTTCGCTCAGAATGAAATATTAATTTGAGTTTCAAGTATATCATTGAATGCACAGGTTTGTCATTCTGAGCGAAGAACCTCAACAAATAATCCGTAATTTTTAATCAAATAAATTAATCAGCAAGCACAACCATCATAGTAGCTTCACAAATAATATTTTCATTTTGCATCACACAGCCGTAAAACTTTGAGGCCGATGTACTTCGCATCACAGGGTTTACGTTCACTTTTAAAGGTGTAGAAACTTTCGGGTAGTTTTGCAGAATATTAAATTTTTGAATAGAAACAATCATGCCCTTTTTAGGTTCAGAGGGCCCTTCAGAGCTTTGCGTTTCTATGGCACTAAAAAGAGCAATGCTTTGAGCGATCAATTCAATGCCAGTGACCATATTGAGGTGGCCATCAGTGATAAAATTTTTTAACGACTCTAAGCAAATTTCCGTTGTGAAGTTGTCCAAGTCGGGTTCACTGATATTTTTAACAAATAAAAAGGGAGGCTTGTGTGGAACTAATTCAATGACGTTTGTATTCATAAGCTGTAAACCAAGTGTATAGTAAGGCTTTTATTTTTTTTCACTTCAAAGGAGCAGTCTTTGAAGCGAGGTTGGCCTCGTAGTTTCGGATTATTAGATAATCCATAACCTTCCACCGGTTGGTCAAACAAATTCGTATCTAAATTCTTATTGTCATTTTGGTCGTGAAACACAAGCAAGCAATAGGTGCCACTTGGAACGCCACTTAGCTTGGTCATCATGTTCGAAGTCTTAGCTAGTACTTTTTTATTAAAGCCTTTTAGCAGACTTTTTTTAGTCAATGAGAATTGCTCTTTCTTTAATAGGCTTAAATAGATATTTTTTTTGTCAGTTTGAACATTTTGAATTTGAACTTGAACATCATGTTTAACAATAGGCTTTACAAAGCTGGTGACCATCAACATAAACAAAACTGAAATAAAGATTTTAAACCAATTGAACAATCTGTTTTCCTATTTCATTGTGCTTGCCAGTTTGTAGAACTTGCACCTGTGTTTGCTGTAATAAGTTTTTGGTGATTGTATTGAGCTCAGGGTGTGTAGAGCTAGAGGAAGCAACGATTTGCCCCTTTTGCAAGTGATAACAGGAAAGAGCTAACTCAAGGGCGCCAACTGTTGGAAAACTACCGAGCTGTTTCGTGTACGAAGCCACCTGCTGATCTTGCGCTAATTGCAAAGCTAGAGGACCAGAAAAAGGACAGCCCTTAAAATCAATGACTGCAGGTGTGTCTTTATCTAACTTCATATGGCGCAAAGATTGATCCGCCTGAAGAGTTAGATTGTACTTAGCGCCTTTATTATTACTTAAGATAAAACAAGCCACCCCCTCTCCGGGTACAGGGTTATTGGCAACTAAAGGTGAGAAGTCTTGTAGTTTTTGATAGTCTTTGGTCGCAAGATAGCTGAGCTCTTTTTTGTAAATTTCATCTCCGATAATTACAAAAACAAAATCTAGATTTTTTTCAGTCAGCCAGGAGTTAGCAGTTATCAAGGCAGAGCTGGTGCTGGCTTCGTGATTCACAATGGTCAGAGTTGGTCCTAAAATATTCAGTTGTTGTGCGATGAAAGAGGCTGTGCTGTTGTGAACTGAATTAGCAAATAAAGTGGGAGAGGCACTTGTGAACCCTTCACAGTACAACTTTTGATTGAATTTTTCCCTGACGGCAGTGGGCCCTTGCGAAGTGCCAACAATGATGCCGATGTTTTTATTGGTGAATTCGTCACCGCTATCTTGCATGGCCTTAGCCACAGCTTGAATGCTCATGCGCGAGAAAAAACTAAGACGTCTTTCGATAGCTGGCTTAAGGGCTATGTCTAGTGGAAAGTGCGGCACTTTGTAAATTTCTAAATCGAGTTTGTACTCTTGGTAAGTCACCGTTGAGGATTCTCTAGATGGTAACATTTTATTTTTAACCGCGGAACTGAGCTCAGTGAGTGAATCACCAAAGGCAGATACAGTGGCTAACCCACGTATAAAAGAAGGCGCATTCATTGGCAGCTCCTTAAAACAACAGCTGAGTTCACACCGCCAAAACCAAGGGATGTCGTCAGGTAAGTGTTTATGTTAGTATTGCCAGCTTGGGCCACTTGCAGTCCAATCTCTTCGTCGCTGTCTTCAAATCCAAGAGTTTTAGGGATGAAATTGTGTTCAATGCACTGTACCCCCCAAATGGTTTCAAGAGCCCCAGAGGCACCTAAGCAATGACCTGTAAAAGGTTTCGTTGCAAACACAGGTTGTTCACCAAAGTGTTTCATAAAAAATTGTCCTTCAATTTTATCGTTGGTCATTGTGCCGGTGGCGTGAGCGTTAATGAGATCAATGTTTGTTTTCTCTAATCCAGCTTGTTGCAAAGCTTGTTCACAAGAACCAAGCAAGCCTTTGGCATCTGGCGGTGGAGAAGTTGGGTGGTAGGGGTCAGAAACAGTTCCGTATCCACTCACCTTCACTTTAGCATGGCGTTGTTCTTTTTCTAACACAACGAAGCCAGCTCCTTCACCTAAAACAAGTCCGTCACGATTTTTATCAAATGGTTTGGTGTGATTTTTTGAAATCAAACCCAAAGATTTAAACCCGTAGTACATATTGTCTAAGATACTTTCAGCTCCTCCAGCAATCACTACATCACAAAGGCCTTGATGGAGCCACGCTTTACCAATGCCAATTGCATCTGCTCCAGCCGTGCAAGCGTTATTGATAGTCATGTAGGGGCCAGTGAGCTCTAGAAGGTTCGCAATGCATGCGGCAGGGTTATTGAAGTAAGAGTTTTCAAATAAGTTAAAGTCATAAGTTTCATCGACAAAATAGTTTTTAGACAACTCAGGGTTTGAATTCGTACAGCCAGATGTTGTGCCAATGAGAAGTGCGACCTTTTTATTTTTAAGATCATTGAGCGTGAGCTTAGCACTTTCAACGGCTTCACATATAGCAGAAAGTGCCATTGAGTTTGTATCACTTAATTGAACTTTCGATTCAAAGTCATGTATTTTATTGTAACTGACCGACTGGTTGAGCTCGTGTGAGTCTGGATTTAAATAAGCTAAAATTTGATTGTCTGTTGGATTTTTTAATTTGTTAAGAGCCTCTGGTAAATTCGCCCCCAAATTAGAAATTTGTCCACACCCAGTGATGTATATATCGTTCATTAAATCTATTCTCTTGAAAATTTGAAATTGTTTCTATAATTCTAGTATCAATGAAAAATATTCTTGTCATTTATTATTCCCAAACAGGTCAGTCACAGAAAATGGTGGAGGAGTTTGTACAGGCTCAAACCAATGTAAATATTCACAAACTGCGCATTGATGTTGAGCCTAAGTACATGTTTCCTTGGAAAATCAAACAGTTCTTTCGCCTATTTCCTTTGTGTGTGCGCGGAGTGACTCCTAAAATTAAGGTTCCTTGGGAGCAAGTGCAAGGCATCGAGTTTGATAAGGTTGTGATAGCTTATCAAGTTTGGTTTTTATCACCGTCATTGCCGGCACAAGCCCTGCTTAAAACTCCAGAATTGCAAGTAATTGTTCGAGGAAAAACAGTGCTTGGTTTGGTTTCGGCAAGAAATATGTGGGTCTCTGCCGTTGATCGCTTCAATCAGCAATTGAAAAAAATGGGCTCACAAAAAGTGATCAACTTTGTTTTATGTGATCAATCTCCCACATGGGCCACATTCGTAACTACTCCGAGGTGGTTGTTAACAGGCAAGCGAGAGCCATTTTGGATTTTCCCAAAAGCGGGAATTGCCGACGAAGATTACCTTTTGGTGAGAAAGTTAAAGCTTACAGAATCACTCAATGACACGGCTTTAGAGAGCGAAGCGTTAAAGTGGTCTCACAAGCAATTGCCGGTGGCTTATGTTGCTGAGAAAATAGGCATTAATTATTTTAAACTCATGGCGGCCTTCATTCAAACAGTGGCCCCGAAAGAAAATCTCTTTAAAGACTTTCTGCTATTGCTTTTCAGGTTGGGGTTGGTATTGTTGATTGTTTTGATGTTACCAATCTCAGCAATCATAGTGATGTTGATGGCAAAAAAAGTAGCGCTAACAGTTGATAGAAGAGTGAATGATTTAATAAAGGTTTAAGATGGTTTTTATCACGAAAGTGGAGAGTTTTCTTCCGGGGGAGAATATCTCAAACGACAAAGTTGAAGATGTATTGGGGTTAGCAAACGGAGAACCATCAAAAGCAAAAAAAATTGTTCTGAGAAGCAATGGCATCAAAGGCCGACATTATGTGGTTTCCGACAAAGAAAACCCACCTCTAACAAATGCACAACTCACTGCAAAGGCCATTCAACGTTTAATAAAAAACACCGATTATGAAAAACAAGGCATAGAACTTCTTGCCTGCGGAACGACGTGTGCGGATCAATTGTTACCTTCTCACGCCTCTATGGTGCAAGGGGAGCTTAAGTTGAACGCCCACGAGATAGCTTCAACTACAGGAGTTTGTTGTTCAGCGATCTCAGCATTTAAGTATGGTTTTTTATCTGTTAAAAGTGGTGATAAACAAAGTGCTGTAGTCACGGGCTCTGAAATTTCATCGAAGTTTATGAAAGCATCTAACTTTGAAACCGACAATGACGACCAACTTAAAAAATCAGAAGTCTTTCAATTTGAACAAGACTTTTTACGTTGGATGCTCTCAGATGGTGCCGGTGCTTTTTTATTAGAAAACAAACCACGCCCCAATCAGTTGAACTTAAAGGTGGAGTGGGTTGATTATTTATCTTATGCCAATGAAGTTCCAACATGCATGTACGGCGGAGCTCTCGCAAACGAAGATAAAACTATCACCAGTTGGTTGGATTACAGTCGCCAAGAACTCGTCGATAAAAAAGTTTTAAACATCTCTCAAGACGTTAAATTGTTAGATGAATGTATCGCCAAGTATTGTGTTGAATTGCCTTTCACCGATATCAAGAAAAAAAGAGGCCTGCAGCCAGGTGATATTGATTGGTTCATTCCTCATTATTCGTCAAATTACTTTAGAAAGCGCGTTTTTGATACCATGATGAAGATTGATTTTCCAATTCCTTACGAAAAGTGGTTCACCACCATTGAAAGCAAAGGCAATGTAGGGTCAGCTTCATTTTATATCTACTTGCACGACCTCATGAAAACAGGTCAGCTCAAAGCAGGACAAAAAATCTTAGGATTTATTCCTGAGAGCTCAAGGTTTTCTGCCGCTTACACATTAATGACTGTCGTGGACGGCTAATGAAAGTTTCAGAAGTTCCACAAGACGATAATATAAACTATGAGGGCCATAAAAAACTGCGCTACGGTCGTGATGAAGCTGGCAAAATGTCACAAGTGGGTTCGACAGGTTGTCTCATTGAAGAGGAAGCCACCTCCTTTGCTTGGCAAGACATTCGAACTAGTCTTGGTAATACCTTAAAAAAAGTTCATGCAGGTGAACTCAGCCCACTGGCTTATCACATCGAGAAAAAACTAATGACCTATGATTTGTTAGCCAGCAACATGGGCGTTTGGAAATGGAAAGTGAAAAGACATATGCGGCCCAAACACTTTGCTAAGCTTTCTCAAGATCAACTTGAAAATTACGCAAGCTACTTAGAAATGACCAGCAGTGAATTAAAAACTGTGCCGGAGAAGTTATGAATCAATTTGAACATCAGTTTTCGGCCCACTGTGAAACCGGCGTCACCAGCGCTCTCCTCAAAGAAAAGCAAATCGATGTCACTGAGCCAATGTCATTAGGTATTGGCAGTGGTCTGTTTTTTATATTTTTACCTATGGTAAAGGTGATGGGCAACCCGATGGTCAGTTATCGTTCAATACCTGGGTCTATATTTAAAAAAGTAAATAAAAGATTAAATATAAAATATTCATCTGAAACCTTCAGAAGTAATCAAGCAAAAGGTCAACAGCGCCTGGATGAGTTGGTTCAACAACAAAAACCCATTGGCGTGCAAGCAAATATTTATTGGTTAAAGTACATTCCAGAAAACTTTCGTTTTCATTTTAATGCCCACAACTTAATTGTAGTTGGAAGTGATGAGCACACTTATAAAGTGAGCGATCCATTACTAGAAGAGTACGCCGATTGCGATAAGAGGATTTTAACTAAAGCTCGTTTTTCAAAAGGCCCACTCGCTCCGAAGGGTTTTCTTTATTACATCGATGAAGTGAAGCCAGGAAAGCAGGACTTTGCCCCTGCCATTTACAAAGGCATCAACGAAACAGTGAAACGCATGCTATATGCTCCGGTTCCGCAAGTGGGAGTGAAGGGGATAAAGCTTTTAGGCAAACATGTCAGTCGTTGGGCTGATAAATTACCAATGGAAACAGCTGTGAATTACTTGTCGAGTGTGGTGCGCATGCAAGAAGAGATCGGCACGGGTGGTGCTGGCTTCCGTTACATTTACGCAAGCTTCTTAGATCAGGCCGCAGAAAAAACAGGTAATGAAACTTTAAATGAGGCTTCTGTGCAAATGGAAAAGGTGGCTGATGAGTGGCGCGCTTTTGCAGCCCGAGCGGTGAAGGCTTGCCGTCAGCAAAGTGTGAGTCAGTTTAAAGAAGTCTCTCAAAATTTAGTTGCTATTTCTGAAATGGAAAAACAAGTCCTGTTATTTTTAAAGAAAAGGTATTTGTAATTGTCAGCCATTGTTCATGTGCAGAATTTAAAATTTAAATACAGCAACAGTGAACATTACGCCCTGAACGATGTCACCTTATCGATCCCTCAAAACACTTCCGTAGGGCTGCTAGGGGAGAACGGGGCTGGTAAAACAACTTTTCTTTCATGTCTGACCTATCAAATCAAAA
>JAHDFM010000002.1:59632-118717 GCA_020628165.1 Bdellovibrionales bacterium
CAAGTCTTGAGTTTATTGCGTTTGCAGTTGAAGCTTTTGTTGGCTGATAAAAAGGCTTTGGTGCTTTTGTTTTTGATGCCAGCCTTACTCATTGTGTTTTTGTCTTTGGCTCTTACAGATGTTTACCATCAAAAAGTGGGTAAGAAGTTAAAGGTGACGTTTTTAACCCAAAAATCCTATTTGTCAGATCAGTTACTGTCGCAAGTGGATCAGACACAGTTCAATGTGCAAGTGGTGAACGAGTTTGCTTCTTTTGAAGATTATGTGGATAAGCACAAGCAAACGGATGCCATTGTTTTTTTTCCAGAGGATCTTGGCCAGAGCATTCGCGGGTCAGAGAGCTCCAGTCAGATATTAATTCACTTCAATCCGCTTTTAGATTTTTCTTACAAAGAGCTATTGCGCCAGCATATATTTATAGGTTTGCAGAGCTTGGTGCTTAAGCAGGTCAACGAACAGTTGAGTCGCAGTGAAGAAGCTAAGCAGTCTGGAGTGAGTGTGATCAACTTGTCACAAGACATTTTGCAAGAAAAAAATGAACAGATGCTATTGCCAAACCCAGTTCAGCAAACTGTTCCTGCTTGGGCTTTGTTTGCGATGTTTTTTATAGCTCTTCCCATGTCGGCTAGTTTTATTCACGATCGCAAAGAGGGGATCTTGAGGCGTCTTATGGGTTATAAGGTGAGTAAGTTGCAGATTCTTTTAGGGAAGATGTCTGCTTTTTTTATTATCAACGTTCTACAGTTTTTTGTGATGTTGGTGTTAGGGCTTTTTGTTGTGCCAATGTTTACGGACATGTCTTTTGCTCTGAACATTGCTTGGCCAGGTCTGATACTCGCAGTTCTTGTTTCAGCTTTAGCGGCGACAAGTTATGGTTTGTTGGTTTCGTCTTTATTCACCTCTAGCGAGCAAGCTTCAAGCTTTGGTGCTATTGCTGTGGTGTTGATGGCTTTGTTTGGTGGGGTGATGATTCCTCACTTTGTATTGCCGGCGTTTATGCAAAAGCTTGCCTTTTTATCGCCACTTTACTGGGGGCTGGAGTCTTTTTTAGATATATTTATGCGTCAATTGAGTGTTTCTAGTGTTTTACCTAAGTTGACTGTTTTGCTTGTTTTTTCTATTTTGTTTTTATTGATTGCCTTGGCAAAGTTTAAGTGGAGGAAGGACTGATGGAACAAAAAGCCTTAATGCTAGAAAAGCTCAAAGGAGAGTTGATTGAAGCCACTGGTTTACAGAATGTAAATATAGATAACATTCATAACCACGAACCCATCTTCGGCCCAGAAGGCAACATCAACCTCGACAGTCTAGATGCACTAGAACTTGTTATGCTCCTAGAAAAAAACTTCGACATAAAATTAAAGGGCAAATCATCAGCAACAGTTCTTTTCAAAAACTTCGACGTCCTAGGTGATTACATCATCAAAGAAACCCCAGAAGAAACTCTTAATAAATATCTTTCACAATAAAATTATTTACTCGCCGGCATGCGGTTGGATGATTTTTGTTGAGCTGGATTGAGCGACTTGTTTGTTTGTGCGTTCACCCAGCTTTTCATGGCGTTGACCTTTTGAAGTTCAGCCGGATTTGAGCTCATTCTTGCTGGGCTTTGACTGTTGTAGTTAAAAGGAAGTGAAGAGATCTTATGTTTGTTCATGTACTGAAGCTGATAGTATGTCTTTCTGGCGTTTTTGTTGTTTTCACTTTTGAGTGGCTTCACTTTAACGCCCGCTTGGTTGGCTCTTTGATGATTGAGCTCTTTCGGTAAAAATAACTGGGCACGGTAAACGCTGTTCACATCTCGGAGCGACGCTTTTTTGCCGAGCTGCTTTATATTTTTAGGTTCACAGCCTCTGATCGCCTTATTGTTAAGACAAGCACTTTTGTAGGACTGGTGATGAATTTTAAAAATATCAAAAGACTGTGGAGCCATCAGTTTGCCACTTGGCAAACGATGATAGTTTTTAAACTTTCCTTTTTGTATGCGTTTACTTTTAGGTAAAAACTTTTTTAAATTAAAACTAGGAAGTCCTGCACCTTTCGTTGAAGCTGGTGTGCGTCCACGACTAACACTGTTACGGTAACTACCACCGCCTCCACCGCGAAACCTGGAAACAAAACCACTCCCAGATGATGTGCCTTTGATGATACTGCGGCCGCTGCCACTTCCGGCACTACCGCTGCTGCCACCTCCACTAGAAGAAGCACTGCTGACGCTGCCACTTCCAGGGATGGCACCGCCACCAGGAGCACCACCATCAGATCCACCGCCACCAGCTGAAGGAGCACCTAAGCCGGCTGAACCTTCGTATTCTGTGTCGTCACAGCCTTCTAAACTTTGTGAACAGTCGTCGAGATTCCCAAGGCCACCGTCTCCTAAGTTAGGATCGGCATTATCAACGTTAGTAGCTAAAGATACAGAGCCAGTGTCATCATCAAGGTTGGGTAAGTTTTCGCAACTCGGGTGACCAGCATACTCTGGCTTGCTACATACTGAGCGCACATCACATTCCAGAGGATTGCTAATAGCATACTCATCATCATTACATTGTTGGTTAGCTGCAACTTGTTTGCGGCACTCTTCAGCGGCCTTTTCAAGCTCACGCATGCCGTAGAGTTGAGCGACACTGGCCATTGTTATTGAACCACCAGTTGCCATGCATGAGATTTTGTTGGACCTCATTTCTTTTTGCCAAGTTTCACAGTTTGTTCTATCTCTGGATTCTTCTGGAAGAGCTGTACAATCACCTGTAAAGCTACAGGCAGAATAACAATCTTTGGCCTGATTTCCACACATAGCTGTACTTGCTGCAATGAGTGCTTGTTGAATTCTTGTGGCTTCACTTTGGTCAGCACAAGTTCCAGCAATGGATGAACTTTTGACTTGTGCAACCATTGCAGAGAGTTGATTCCCCATTTGCATAATTGCACTGACCTCAGGCTTGCCACAACCAGAAGCACCAGGATCAGGGCTGCAGCACCTTCCTGTTTCTTCTGCTTGTTTAGCACAAGCTGTGCGCTGGTCTGCCATTTTATTCATTTCCGGAGCTGGTTTTTGATCTGGAGTAACTGTAGTTTGATCATTATTATTTGATCGTTCCCTACACTCTGCTTCTAAACCAGGGTCACCAGGAAAATTACAATTTGAAGAAGTTTGATTTGATTTATTATTACTTGTGTTTTCATTTAACTTTGCTTCACATTCTGCTTGTAGACCAGGGTCACCTGCTAAATCACAATTTGAAGGAGTAGAATCTTCTGAAGTTACTGTCTCTTCGTTATTTTTATCTCTGAGTTCTTGCTCTGTTAATGGTACGCAGTAGGTACCAAAAGAAGACGTAACCAGTCTCTCAGTTTTTTCGCATTTTGTTACGTTAGATCGTATATCTTCAGGAGTAGCCGTATTAGATGCGGGTTCAACGATACTTGGCACGCATCCGGTTCCATCAGCATTAGGTGTTGTTCCATCTGGGCAATACAAACCTTCTTCTTCAGTATTAGGGTTGATACCGTCAAGTGACGTAACACCAGTTTCTTCTAACTCATTTTTTTCAGCATCTGTGGGTAATAGTTCTTCCGAATACGAAATATTTGTAGTTAAAGAGTGAGTTGATATTGATAAAGAAAGTACAATTAGACCTTTTAAGAATTTCCCCATAACTAGATTATATATCGGTACATATTGAGAATTCTAAAAAAAATCCTTGAGTGTTTCATGATGAGACAGTGTTTTTGAGAAAGTGTAAATTTAGTGGATTATTGTCATCTTGAGAGGAGCAAAGGACCTAAACTCATAATTCAAAATTTTGCGATAGGCCCTTCACTTCCGTCAGGATGACGGTGTTTTACTCACTAAGGAGTCTATTAATTATATAAAAATCCCTAACTGTTCGGCGAAGGAGATCCAGTGGTGGTTGGGGTTGATGAGGCGGGCGGGTTGCATGAGCTCTGACAAATCTGTTTTAGTCACTACTCCGTTTTTGTAGACGGCGGCCTTGTGCCAATCGTTTTCGTTAACCATCTTGGCAACTTGCACACCCATTGCCAACGTTAAAAAGCGATCCGTCGTTGTTGGTGGCTTACTTCTTTGCAAGTGCCCTAAAACAACATGACGACTTTCCCATTTCGCTTCTCGCATCACCCATTGTGATAAACGCTCTGCCATACCACCGAAGCGTTCTTTTTGTGGGGAGCCTTCAACCGTGAAGGCCACCTCAGGTTGACCACCAACCGGAAAAGCTCCTTCCGACACCACGCAAATCATTCCGCGCTGTTGTTGTTTTTTGTCGTTGATAAATTTTAACAAAAGCTCTTTTGAAAAAGGGCGTTCTGGAATGAGTATCACATCGCTGTAAGCCGCTAGCCCACCACCTAGGGCAATCCAACCGGCAGTGCGCCCCATCACTTCCACAAAAATAACACGTTTGTGCGCGTTGGCTGTAGCTCTCAGTGCGTCTACGGCCTCTGAAACAACCGAGCAAGCGGTGTCATAACCAAAGGTGATATCAGTGCCGTTCAAATCGTTATCAATGGTTTTGGGCACACCAATGATGGGAATCTGCTGCTTAAAAGGAGTCAAAGCTGAAAATGTTCCATCACCACCAGCGACAACTAAGCCATCGAGGCTTAGTTTTTTATAGCCTGCTAAAAACTCCTCTTCACGTCCTTTGGTTCCTGTTTTGTTTGAGGTCCCAATGTAAGTTCCCGCTAAGGCATGCAGGCCGTGCAAGTCATTCAATGTCAGTGGTTTGATGTTTTGATTGAAAATTCCTTCAAAGCCGTCAATCACTCCGATCACTTCATGGCCATCTTTGATTAAACTTTTACCAACAGACTCTATGATGCCATTCAAGCCCGGGGCGTCGCCACCACCAGTCAATAAGCCAATTCTCATACCTTTGCTCCTTAATGGGTGTTCACATCCAGAGGTTCACCAATGATGACTTGAATAAAAGCAGTTAAACTTTTAGTGCATACACCAATAATAATTATAATGATTAATAATTAAACTGTCAGGTCTGAATGTAACAAACCTGCAGAGCCCCTATTTAAAAGGTCAAAGGCTTATAAATGGATTAAAGGGCCAAGTTGCTTGATTACTTGATACACTCATAAGTGACAGTCACAGATGAGTCTTCAGGAATGCCAGGAGTGAGATAAAGTCGTCCGTCGCGAATCTCACTGCTATAATTGATGTTATTGCTGGACGTGATTTCAAGAGTTCCATCGACGGGGTCACACTTTAACACCACTGAATCGAGAGTGTTTTGTATTTGTGAATAGATATCGTCAAGTTGAGTGGTGTAGTCATCAGAACATACATCACCCACGGCTCCACCAGTTAATTGTGATAACTCATAGTGAGTATCAGCTTTGATATTGTTGGTGGTGGCGTAACAAAAGAAATTTGTGTAAGCGATGATCGAGTGAACTGAAAAAGGAACCGCGCCAAAAACATTACGAGCTGTATTGATCAAAGTGTTTGGCATATTTTGAGTTTGTAAGTTAGTGCCGTCGCCATTTTCATCTTCATCAGTTAAGAAGACTACATTGATGGCCGTGTCCGAACGGAAACAATCTCTGTTTCTAGAGTCATTAAAAATTTTGTTTGAAGCGGCAATGGGCTGCTCGTTGGCCGTTTGAGCTGTGTTGTTATTGATCATATCAACGGTGTCTAGAAAAACACTGGTCAAATTAGGTGTGCTTTTGTTAATGACTCTTGCATTGTTAGACCAAGGCTGAATGCGGCCGCTGTTAAAAGTGGCGCTATCGCTTAAGGTGTAGCACAAGTTGTAGTCTACTTGATTATTATTCAAGGCTTGAATAAATCCGCTCATGCGATTTGCCAGTTCATTGTTTTCTTCAATCATGGAATTGGAGTTATCAAAGATAAATAAAATATCTGCTTTTTTATTTACGATGGGGTTGTAGGCATTTTCTGTGACTTTAAAGCGATTGCAATTTTCATCAAGACATTCAAGGTTTTTAACGGAATCACCAGTTTGTTGAAATTCATTACTAGAACAATTTGTGTAACCAATTAAAAGGACGCCCGTTAATAATAAAACAACATATTTAGCCATTGATTTCCCCTCTCAACATTTTGACTCTATGGTAGCAAACAAAGTTTGAGCTTGCTGATAAAAATCCACCCCTAAAAGTAAAGTTCAGGTTTTTTGTATAAATTTTTTTCATTAAATTTAACTACTTATACTCTATAATGATACAAGCCCAAAAAATGAGTGTCATCTCATAGTTAGACGTTTCCTCCTCTTTCAACTCTTGGTCTAGCTGGAATATCCACTAATTTTGTGGAGCTTTAAATTCTAGCTAGACCTTGGTTTTGATTGTGTTTTTAAAAGGGCAAAGTCTTTAATTTAAAACCCTGATTGTCGATAGATACTTTGTAGATAGAATAACTCAAGTTAGGAATAGATTATGGATTTAGCAACCCTGATAGGGATGATAGGTGGATTTGCTGTTGTTATCATGGCCATTACCATAGGTGGCGGGGCTGGAATTTTTATAAACGTGCCTTCCATATTAATTGTGGTCATCGGTTCCATGTTTGTTGTGTCGATCAAGTTTAGTTTGTCGAAGTTAAAGACAGCTTTTAGCGTTGCATTCAAAGCTTTCTTATGGAAAGCAACACCGCCACAACAACTCATTGCCGAGGCTTTATCTCTAGCTAAAATTGCTAGGAAAGATGGTTTGCTAAAGTTAGAAGAAGTCGAAATTGAAAATGCATTTTTTGCTCGAGCTATACAACTCGTTGTTGATGGAACAGATGTCAATGTTGCCAAGCAAATGTTAAATCACGAACGTGACACTACCATTATACGCCACGAAGAAGGTAAAAATATCTTTATGGCCATCAATGATGTGGCTCCAGCAATGGGTATGATTGGAACACTCATTGGTTTAGTTAAGATGTTATCAAATATGTCAGATGTATCGACCATTGGTCCTGCGATGGCAGTGGCCTTGTTAACTACACTTTATGGTGCTGTGCTTGCCAACATGGTCGCAAAGCCAATAGCAGATAAATTAAATATGCGTTCTGAAGAAGAAGACATGGCGATGTCCATTGTTGTTGATGCTGTTGTTGGTATAGCAAACGGACAGTCATCATATGTTTTAGAGCAGACATTAATGAGTTACTTGCCATCTAAGAGTCGTGGAAATGTTGAAGCTGTCGATATCAAAGAAGCAGCATAAGTTTAAGGAGTATTAGAAGTGGCACGCAGACAAAAAAAAAGTAGTAATGACGGCGGGGGAGCACCGGGTTGGATTGTCACCTTTGCCGATTTGATGTCTTTATTACTGACATTTTTTGTTCTTATTTTATCGTTTGCAGAGATCGACGCTTCAAAATTTAAGCGAGTGATGGGGTCCATTAAAATGGCCTTTGGTGTTCAAAAACAACAAGTGCACGAATTTGTCGAAACAACGAGCAACCCGTTTGAAGACAAAGCCAACGGCAAAGATTCCAAAAAAATCATAAATACTAAAATGAACGATCATGTTTTGAACGTGAATGCTAACGAACTGTGCGGAATCGAGGAAAAAAACAAACTCATCGCAGAAGAGCGAGCTGAGTCTGAGCGTTATGACCTACATAAAAGACTGACTAGTGAAGCACGATTAACTAAGTACTTTAGTATTCTTTTAGATACTGACAATAAAAGATTGCGTGTGGGTTTAAAACCCAATGCTTTCTTCTATAAAGATTCTACTAAAATTAAAAAAGAAAGAATTGAAGATTTGAGCTATTTATTCTCAAAACTTGGCGACGAAAAGCTCAAAATAGCGATCACCAATCATGCTGACAGTTTGAAGTCGTCAAAAAACTTTAACAATTGGAAGCTAAGTTCTGGACGCTCATTAGTTCTTGCTTATATCAGTCAAAGATTTCCACAATCAAAAAAGCACAAGATCACAGTGAACAGTGAAATGATTAAGCTTGATGCTAGTCTCGAAGAAATTGAATTCAACATTCAATTCGACAAAGAATTCCTCGAATAAAAGAACTAGGAAAATCGCTCTAATATAGAAAACGTTATCCTGAGCGTAGCGAAGGGGCTATCGCAAATTAAGTGCTTTGCGTTTAGGTCCTTCGCTTAGCTTAGGATGACAGTTTTTTTGTATTAGCTCTCCGTTTTTATCGAAGTTCTATTGAGCTTGAAGAGCATAAATACACTAAAAGCCATCAAACACAAGCTAATCCAAGTGGAAATAGATAGGCTTAATATAAAATCCCCACGAGGGTCTTCACGTAAGTGCTCCATGAATAAGCGACCTATAGAACTCAAGAACAACCAAATAAAAAGTAAACTACCGACACTGAGCTTTTTAACCTTATGCATATTTAAAAGAAGTAAAAGTAAAATTACTTCCCATAAAACAATGTAAAGTTGAGTCGGGTGACGGCTTACACCCATAGGCAAAAGGTTTGGGAACTCAACCGCCCAAGGCAAAGAGCAGGCTTTGCCATAACAACAGCCATTTAAAAAACAAGCCACTCGGCCAATGGCATAACCGAGGGGGGCAAAAGGAGCGTAAAAATCAGCCCACTCAAAAAAATTGAGCTTCTTTTTTTGAATGTAAACATAACAACAGGTAAGAACGGCTAACAAACCGCCAAGAAATACAAAGCCCCCATTCCAAAATTTGAAAGCTTCAATTGGGTGCTCAAGATAAAACTTTGGTTCTTCGTAAAAAATATGCAGTAAACGGGCGCCCACAAAGCCCGAAACCATGATGATCAAAGCCAAATCAAGGGCGATGTTTAAGTTCATCTTCAGTTTTTTAGCGCGTGGAACTAATAAGTATAAACACAAACAATAGGCAAAGCTGATCAGTACTAAATAGGTGGGAATTCTAAGATCAGTGCCAAAAGTTATAAATGGAAACATTTATCCGGGCTGTGATGAGGCGCTCTTTTTCTTTTTTTCCTCTTTCCCCTCTAGAACAATGAGCACAAGCAGAACTCCGACGCCGCAAACAATGGCCATATCAGCCACATTAAAGGCCGGAAAGGTGTAGACGGACTTCCAGTGAAAGTCTAAAAAGTCGACCACAAAACCCAACTTTAAACGATCAATGTAGTTGCCAAGAGCACCGCCAAAAATACTGGATAAAGCTAAAATCTGCACTTTGTCTCTTTCGGGAACTCCGTACAGCATAAAAATAATCAGAAGCATTGCTAAAACGGGAATGATCATAAAAAACACTTGGCGAAAACTAGCTTGGCTGAGAAAGCCAAAAGCAGCGCCTTCATTGCGAACATAAGTGATGCTAAAAAAGTTTTTAATCACATCGACACTTTCACCCAACATGAAAGAGGTGTGAATGTATGTTTTGGTCACCTGATCAAGAGCAACAATGAATAAGGCCACCGAAACTAAAATTAAGTATTTTTTGTTTTTGAAAAAAAACATTAAGTTAAAGCCTCCACGCATTTTGGACAAACACCAACGTAATTACCTACTTTAACGAGTTTTTCGCTATAATGCCAGCAGCGAGGACATTTTTCACCCTCTGATTTGTGCGCCTCAATAGTTAATTCCTTATTTTCAGCGGTTTTCAAAGTGACATCTGACACAATAAAGAGCTCTTTCAAATGGTCTAAAGTCTGACTCTTTTGATATTTTTTCAGCACATCGATAGTTGTGGCATCAGCACTTATAACGACTTCAGCATCTAAGCTCGAACCAATGTCTTTATTTTTACGCATAGGCTCTAACACTTTAGAGATTTCAGATCTCACCTCTAAAAGTGTCGTGAAAATTTTTTCGATCTCAGCATTGTTCCACTTGTCGTTAGGATTAGGAAAGCTTTCTAAAAAGACACTGTCTTTTCTACCCTCTTCAGGGAAGTATTTATAAAGCTCTTCTCCTAGAAAACTAAGAATCGGTGACATCATTTTTGTGAGGCTTGTGAAAACCTCAAAGAACACAGTTTGCGATGAGCGACGCTCATTTCCCTCTTTTTTCCAAGTATAGAGACGGTCTTTGAGCACATCTAAGTATGTCGCAGATAAAGTCACTGTGAAAAAGTTATTGAGGGCGTGATAGGCTTTGTAGAAATCATAGGTTTCATAAGCGGTAGTCACTTTAGTGATGAGCTCATTGAGTTTTAACAAGGCCCATTTATCAAGGTCCGTGAGATTTTCATAATCGACCTTGTCTTTTTGAGGGTCAAAGTCTTGAAGGTTACCGATAAGAAAGCGCATCGTGTTGCGGATACGACGGTAAGTTTCACTAATGCGGGCAAACATCTCTTCACTGATGTTCACATCGTTGCCGTAATCCTCATAGGCGACCCACAAACGCAAGATCTCAGCTCCATGTTTTTTGATTACCTCTTGCGGAGCAATGACATTGCCCTTACTTTTACTCATTTTGTTGCCTTTGCTATCATTCACAAAACCATGTGTGATGAGTGACTTAAACGGAGCTTCACCGTAAGCCGCCAAAGACGAGTTGAGGCTTGTTTGGAACCAGCCTCTATGTTGATCACTTCCTTCTAAGTAGATATCAGCAGGAAACTTCAAGCCGTGACGTCTTTTTTGAACAGAGGTATGACAAACACCACTGTCAAACCACACATCTAAAATGTCTTGCCCTTTCGTGAGGTCATCGCTGCCACAGTTTTTGCAGTTCTGCCCCTGAGTGAGTTCTTCGATGGGTGCATCGTGATAGGCTTCAATGCCTTTGCCCGTGGACTCCATAAGATCGGCAATGTGATTCATGATTTTTGGTTCGGCCAAGGCCTCACCACAGGAATTGCAATAGAAAACTGGAATTGGAACACCCCAGATACGTTGTCGACTGACACACCAGTCGGGGCTGTTGGAAACCATGGCTTCTAAGCGTTTCTTTCCCCAGCTTGGAAAAAACTGAATGTCATTCTCAACAGACTTCAAGGCTTTGTTTTTAAGTGGATACTCATCATTGTCCATTTTGATAAACCACTGAGGAGTGGCACGGAAAATCAAAGGTGTTTTAGTTCTTGGGTTGTGAGGGTAGCTGTGTGCCATCTGGTTTTGTGCAACTAGGTGTCCAGACTTTTCAAGGCGTTCTGTGATCAGTGGGTTGCATTCCCAAATGGTTTTGCCACTGTACTCAGGCAGTTCATCTGTGTACTTACCGGCTTTATCTACCGGGCTATAAACGGGCAGGTCATACTTCATACCGACATAGTAATCGTCCATGCCGTGACCGGGAGCTGTATGAACACAGCCAGTACCAGCCTCTAAAGTCACATGCGCACCTAACACAACTAAAGACTCACGGTCCATGAACGGGTGAGTGGCACTTGTGTTTTCAAGTTCAGAACCTTTAAACGTTTTGACTAAATTTAAACTGATCTCACAGGTCTCTTGCACTTTCTCTGCAAGCCCTGTGGCTATGATGATGAGTTCGTCTTTAAATTCATAAACGCCATAATCTAAATCAGCATTGAGACAAATCCCGTAGTTAGCAGGAAGTGTCCAAGGAGTTGTGGTCCAGATGACGTAAGACAATGGTTTTGTAAATTCTGAAAACTGGTCAAACTTTTTAGTGACGTTGAATTTGACATAAACACTAGTGCTGGTGTGATCGTGATATTCAATCTCTGCAGCAGCTAAAGCTGTTTGTAGTTTTGGGCACCAGTACACGGGTTTTTCACCGCGGTATAAAATACCGTTTTCTAAAATTTTTGCCAACACACGAATTTCGTCGGCTTCGTACTCAGGTTGTAAAGTTAAGTATGGGTTGTCCCAATCAGCTAAGATTCCCATACGGATGAATTGTTTTTTTTGTGTTTCCACCCATTTCATGGCTTCTTGTTTACAGATGTCACGCACCTTTTGGTCGCTCAGTTCTTTTCTTTTAGCACCAAGTTTTTTTGTGACGTTGAGCTCAATAGGCAAACCATGACAGTCCCAACCAGGAATGAAAGTGGCCTGTTTCTGTGACATGTTTTTATATTTAATTACAATGTCTTTAAGGATTTTATTCAAAGCATGACCAATGTGGAGATTGCCGTTGGCATAAGGGGGGCCATCGGGCATGACGAAAAGAGTTTTGTTTTCGTTATTGGCAATGATTTTTTCGTATGTGTTTTCTTGTTTCCAAAAATCAATGTACTTAGGTTCATTTTGACCTAAGTTTGCCTTCATTGGAAAACTTGTTTTAGGTAGATTGAGAGTGGATTTAAAATCACTAGTTGCTTCAGACATAACTCACCTTATTTTTTATGAATTAAAAATTTTTTTAATTTGTTCATAACCTAAAGAAACAAGAGCACTCAGTGCTTCTTGTTCGTTGCTTAAGTTTAACTTGTTTTGGGTGTCAAGTAACATACTTTTTACTTTCGTTGAATTAGCATTCATGGAGTACTGCTGCAATGGGTTTGAGTTTCGTTCGCGATGTTCTTGTAAATATTTTTGCGGATCAATGAAGCCACTGCGGTAGGTGTTCGTAGAAAAAGAGGATTTAGTTTTATTAGTTTCAGAGTCTTGGGTTTTGGCTGACGATGCTTGTGGTTTTTTATCACTTTGATCGTTAAAAGACTCCACGCTTTCTGCCAGGCTTTTCAGTTCTTTTTGGAACTCTGCTGAATCGTCGTGTTTTTTTTTACGTCGTTCTTTCAATTTTTGGTCTTGCAAATAAAGTGTGACCAATGTCTCCATATCTTTAGCAAGCTCACGAGTCGCAGGCGTTTGCTGACTGAGCCATTCGTAAGCCTTATTTAAAGTCTCACGCGGGTAAGCTTGAGGAGGTCGATTGTTGTTATTCATGAAGGCTGTAAGTTAACTATTTCTACAGTATTCTGCAAGCCAAAGCCCGGAAGTTTGTAATAAAAGGTCGGGCTTTAAGGATAGGTGTATAAAGTTCTCAAATATAAGTTATATCAGCCACTTATAGAAGAGATAAAACATTGCATAAGCATGGCAGCCACACAAATTAAACCAATGAGGTATGAAAAGGCACGACGTATGAGGTGGTTGGATCCAAGGTGGACAAAGCTATGCACAAGGCGGCTAGCTACAAACACACAAGCAAAGGTGACTGTAACAGCATTGGTTGTGCCTTGTTGGATTGAAAACAAGCAAGCGATGAAGAAAATAATAGGAATTTGAAATTGATTTTCAATGTGATTTTTAATGGCTTGCAATTGTTCAGTGGTTTCGCCTTGGTAAGTCTTGAAGCGACTGAAGTGAACCTCTTTATTGCGGATGGCCGCTTTTCGTTTGTTGAACATATAGACCAACAAAAAAATAATGTACAAAAAGTAAAAGTTGACTAAGCCGATTAAAATAATTTCCATGTGAAACTCTCCCAAGTGATGTAGTAAAAATTAATTACAAATGAAGAACGCACACCAAAAGGGTGATTAAATATTCGATGTTGATACTACAACTTGAGTTAAAATGTCTCAGTCAAAAAAGTCAATACATGCTGGCACAGCCAAATTATTTATTGGCGTAATCTTTAGCAACGATTCCGTATTTTTCAATTTTGCGCAACAGTGTCTTTTTTGGAATGTTGGCGTGCAAAGCTGTTTGATTGATTCTGCCGTTGAACTTTTTGAGTGCACTGATGATAAACTCTTTTTCAAACGTTTCTTTTTGGCTGCTAAAATCAAGCTTTTCAGTTGAAAATGAAAACGTCGTTTTGCGATCAATGGTCGTCACCGTATCGACATTGTCCGTCTTTTGGCTCACCACAGAGCCCATGTCATTATCACTCATGATTGGGTCAGACAGTTCAATGCCACTTTTGATTAAAAAGCTCTCAGGAAGAGATCTAATTTGAATGGTTCCAGTGTCCTCTAAAATAAAAGCGTGCTCGATGATATTTTCAAGCTCACGAATATTGCCGGGCCAATCGTAGTTTTCAAAAAGCTTACGAACTTGTGACGACACACCAGTGATCTTCATATCTTGTTTTTTGTTAAATCGACGAATAAATGTATTAGTGAGATTGAGAATGTCTCCTTTTCTCTCATCGAGTGACGGTAAGAAAATAGGCATGACATTTAAACGATAGTAGAGGTCTTCTCTAAAACTTCCGTCAGTGATCATTTTTTCAAGAGGGCGATTGGTCGCTGCAACCACGCGTACATTGGTTTGAATTTCACGGTTTGAACCAACGGGGACAAACACCTTTTCTTGCAAAACACGCAATAGCTTCACTTGCATGAGCTGAGGCATATCGCCCACTTCATCTAAAAATAAAGTTCCGCCTTCAGCGTATTGAAATTTACCAATCTTTCTTTGGTCAGCACCTGTGAAGGCGCCTTTTTCGTGTCCGAACAATTCACTTTCAAATAAGTTTTCAGGAATGGCAGAGCAGTTGATGGCAACAAACTTTCCATCTTTAAAACTAGAGTTGGCATGAATGGCTCTTGCCACAAGTTCTTTCCCTGTTCCCGAAGCACCGCGAACAAGCACAGGCGTGTTCACCTTGGAAAGGCGATCAATGATATTGAACACTTTTTTCATTTGTGAGGTATTGCCGATGATTTTTTTACCCTCATCCATATTGAGAATGGGGGCAGAGGCAGCCACATCGGCCACCATTTTGTGGGCACTTAGAGCGTTGTCAACAATCTCGACTAAGTCTTCTTGTTTGATGGGTTTTGAGATGTAGTTGTAAGCTCCGTTTTTAACAGCTTCAATGGCATCATTGACGTTTGAGTAAGCCGTAAGAATAAGAACAATGATTGATGGGTCATGTTGTTTTATTTTTTTCAGAGCCTCAAGACCAGACATGCGAGGCATATCTACGTCAAGAATAACAATGTTGTATTGATTCGCTTGTACTTTTTCGAGGGCATTAACGCCGTCAAAGGCCTCATCAATGTCAAAGTAATCGATGGTGGACAATGTGTTCTTAACGGTCATTCTTAAACCGGCATCATCATCAACAACTAAAACTTTTAGCATTTTATACTCCTTTAAATCAGTCCCCGTAGTCATAAAATATTTTAACGGCGAAATTAACTTCTCATTTTTTTATGAGCACTTTAATGAGTGCTTGCTTTATTTTTTGGTTCTCTTTTAAGAGACCAATGGGCTTTTTTAAATAACAACCCGTCAATTCATATCAATGGGTAGCGACAAGGTGAACGTTGACCCTTCATTGGGTTGACTTTCCACAGAAATATCGCCGTTGTGCAGTCCTACAAAATATTGTGATAAATACAGCCCCAGACCTGACCCTTTAATGTCCTTGTTGGTCACGTCTTTACTTCTATAAAATTTTTCGAAGACATGTTCAAGTTCATCTTTGCCAATTCCAATGCCCTGGTCAGAGACCTGCACTTGGATCTCATTATCTACTTCTTCACTAGTTATCAAGACCTTAGAGTTTTCTGGGCTGTACTTAATGGCATTTTCAATCAAGTTGGTGAGCGCTTGTTTAATCAGGTGTTCATCTATTTTCAAGCTAAATAGAGGATCAAGTTCTGTGATCAAAGTGATGTTCTTTTTTTGAGCTAAGTAATCGAGTTTGCTTACTAATTTATTGATGATGGAATTGATGTCACGGCTTTGTAAGTGCAGTTTAACCCCTTGGTTTTCAACCCGGCCTAAATCTAGGATTGAGGTGATCAGTTCCGAAAGCTCTTGTGATGAGTCCTTTATACTTAAAACAGCATTTTTTTGTCGTTCACTCAGTCCGCCAGCATCAGTTAAGGTGATGTCTGACATACCTTGAATACGTGCAAGAGGGGTTTTTAAGTCATGGCTCATCATGCGCATGAAATTATTTTTCATCTCTTCAACTTGCATAAGGAGTTTGTTTTTCTTTTGGAACTCCCACTTTTCTCGCGACTCAATGATTAGGCGGTAGGGTATGAAAAAGTAATAACAAGCAAACATGGTGATAAGTGGTTGTACCATGTGAAGGCTGTAATTGAAAAAAGCGAACGCCAAGTAGGCAATGAGACCAAGACTCATTGTGAGAGCAATGATTGTTGCGAGCCCTTTGATGGGGCGTACTCGTAAGATAACAAATAAAATGATCAATGAAAAAGTACAGGTCACTAAGAAGTTCACCCATTTGGGAGCTTTGGTTATTCCACTGTTCAGAATCAAAGTGTCCAACATGTTGGCTTGCATTTCACTGATGGGCATTGCAAACATGGATTTAGAGAAAGGGGTTTTTATATAATGACTTGTGCTGTTTCTCTCGTTCAGGCCCACGATCACAATTTTATCTTGGAGAAACAGTTTATTTTTTGATTCTAAAACATCATAAAAAGAAAACTCTGGGTAAGTTCCTGTTGGTTTAAAATCAATAAAGGTCTGTTGCGAACCCTCGAACTCATAGAGTCCTTTAATAGGTTCATTTTTATTGCGGTACTTTTGTGACAACACTTTGTGTAAGCTAGGGCGACCAAAAGCTGACACCACCATTCGGCGAGTGATCAAATCTTTGGCAAAGATAAACTCTTCACGCGTTTTTGGCCCTGGCATTGAGTTCCATTTTTTATAGGGGTAAGGAAGCTCTAGCTCTTTATCTAAGCCTTTTTTTGGGAAGTTATTAGCGGCATAGATAATATTTAAGCTTTCTCCTAGGCGAGCCAATTGCTCTCTTTCTTTGTTTGTGCCGTCGAGTTTTGATGGGTCAATAGTGTAGATTAAATATCTGGGGTTATAACTTTTTAAGCGTTTTAAAAACTGAATGTGATCACTTACTACAGGTTTACGGTCGAGGGCCCCTAAAGTTTTCTCGTCAACATTGACGGTCACAATTAAGTTAGATGTAGGTGAAGTTGGCTTTAGGCGAAAACGAATGTCGTATAAAAAAGCTTCAGCTGCATAAAATTCATATTGAGTTAAAATAAAACTTATAGAAATGGCGCAACAAATCCTCATCGCCATTTTTAACCCTTGATAAAAGCTTGTCGTCTTAAATATTTTCATTCTTTTTACTTAAATGGTTGTTGGTTTAACTCATAAATCATTAAGCAAATTTGTTGCCATTTATGAAATAAATAAAAGCTTACTATTTCAATAACTTATGAGTAGTGATTTATCATTAGTAGGTATGTGTTTGAAAAAACTTGAATAAGAGTTGAACGTTTTTGGTAAGACTTTCATGGTTTTGTATTGCTAAGCATTAGAAATTAGACGATAATTTTAAAATAGTGTCAAAATGGCTTTGATTTTTTGGCTTCCTATTTGCTATTACACTTATACAGCAATAACGAGGGGTTCTTTATGAAACTACTAGCATTAATATTAACAATGATCTTAAGTTCAGTTGTACATGCCAATGATTTCAATCTTGGAAATAGCATTGCGCCAATTCAAGTCGACTATGCTAAAGGTAAAATTACCGATCGCCTTGGTCATTTAGTTTCTGAAGCTATTGAAAGAGACATCATAGTTTACGCTGATGGTTTAGATGATCACGTCAATGATGTTGAGTTATTAGATATTTACAAAAAAGTGCAATCTCTAAATAATGGACATCAAGCAGCTCAGCTAATTCGCAATTACAACAGTCAAAACAACAACCCTGAAGTCGTTAACCAAGCTTTGAACGGAGTCTTTGGAGGTCCTATTTTCTTTTTGAATGGAAAATGTTGTGTTTGTGGAACATCTTGTGGTGATTAAGGATTAATTTCAAAAATGGGGTCAACTTGACACTAAAAAAAGCCAGCTCAGAGCTGGTTTTTTTGTGCTCAGAGCAGCTTTGCCACCATGCATAATTAGCATTCGCTTAGAAAACAGCGCTGAAGTTGCTTTGCAGATCTCGTTTCATAGTGAAGATATGTTCAACAGCCTCAGTTGAAAAATCACCGTAAATATGTGGAAAGAGATCGTCACCTCCTTCAAGGTTTTCATAAATAATATTTGCACTGACTTTTTCCGTGTTGATTTTAAGTAAAAGTAAATTTTGCTTTTCTTTAAATTTTGGATTGTTGTTGGCAACTTTAAGATATTGATCTTGAGTGGAGGCGTGTATAAAGCCGGAAGTTTTTAAAGTGCAAAAGTTATAGACCCCTTGTTGCTGAGCTAAGTTCCAAGTTTCACTGTCGGTGATGTGATAAATGTATTGTGGTTTTGTCATGTTTAAAATGTAAATTCATAATTTTTAGGAAGCAATAATTTTATCTCAGTGAATTCATGGTCTTTTGCATTAGGTATGAGTTTTTCAATATCAGTTGGATTGAGGTTAACCTCTTCAAGTGATTGCTCAGAGGGAAAGTTGTTTTCAACAGGGAAGAGCTTTAATGTTTTTTTCATATACTCAGACCAAATGGGCAGGGCACCACTTGATCCTGTGAGGCCAGTGCTTTTGTTTTGGTCATTACCAACCCAAACAAGAGTGAGTGTGTCTGGAGTGTAGCCAATAAACCAAGAGTCTTTAGTGTTGTTTGTGGTTCCTGTTTTACCGGCAATGGGGTGGGAAAATTTGCGCCATGTTTTTAAACTGCGAGCGGTGCCACTAAGAGCAGTTTGTTGTAAGATGCTGTTGATCTGTGAACTAATAGCCCGGGCTATCAGTTGTTGAGGTGAGGAGTCAGGCTTGTGTTCATATAACACGTTATCAAACTGGTCGGTGACCTTTTGGATGAACGTGTTTTGTGTGCGCACACCAAAGTTGGCGATATTGGTATAGGCTTGGAGAAGCTCTGTTTGTGACAGCTCAAGAGCTCCTAAAAAAAGCGACGGAAATGGTTTTAGTTCTGTAGTGATTCCTAAGCGTTTGGAAAGCTCAATGACCGACTTCACTCCAAGACTCATTCCAAGGTCTGCAGTTGGTGCGTTGAGAGAATTTTTAAGAGCGTAATAAAAAGGAACCCTGTCTTGATAACTGCGCGAATAATTTTTAGGACTCCATGTTTGTCCTTCGTACTTAAAAGTTTGCAGCTGATCGGTCAAAGTGCTCAGGGCGTTGTAAGCTTTGCCTTGTTCATCTTTGTTTTCAAGAGCTGTGATGTAAACAAAGGGCTTCATCAAAGAACCCACTTGTCTTTTGGAGTTTAAGGTGCGATTGAATTGAGTCTGTCTAAAATCTCGCCCGCCGATGAGTGATTTGATATGGCCTGTCTTTATATCGACATTGATGAGGCTTGCTTGCAGGGTGATGTTTTTTTCATCTAGTTTTTTTTGACTTTCAATTTGTTTTAAAACTTTAGTCACGGTTTGTTGAGCGTGTCGTTGGCGTAAGGGGCTGATGCTTGTGTATATCTTTAATCCGTTTTCAGGTGATAAATTGAGTCGCTGACTTTCTTTTTTGATCGCATCTAAATAATAAAAAGATGATTTAGTGGCTGAATACTTGGCGGATTTAGGCAGGGGGCTTGCATTCGCTTGCTTAAATTCGTTTTCATTGATGATTTTGTCAGTAAGTAGATGGTTAAGCACTTTTTCTCTGCGGGCAATTGCATTTTCAGGCTTCTTGAATGGATTGAAACGGCCCGGACTATTGACAATAGCTGCGAGGAGAGCACACTCTTGCAAGTTGAGGTCTGAGATGTTTTTTTGAAAATAAAACTCACTAGCAGAGCCATAACCAATGATTTGGTTGCTGTCAGACTGCCCTAGGTAAATGACATTGAGATAGTTTTCTAAAATTTCATCTTTGCTGACGATAGTCTCAAGTAATATTGAAATGAAGATTTCTTTGGCCTTACGTTCATAGGTGCGTCTATGACTTAAGAAATAATTTTTCACTAACTGTTGTGTGATGGTGCTAGCCCCTTCAGTTTTGCGACCGGCCTGGATATTTTTTAAAATAGCTCGTAAGATTCCTTTGGGGCTGATCCCTCGATGAGTTAAAAAGTTTTTATCTTCAACAGCTGTTAAGGCTTGTAAACATTGAAGTGGCACTTCTGGCAGTTGTACTTTATTGTGCAGGAAGGCTCGGCCTTTGCTGTCAAAGTGAGCGATGGAGTAACTAGGAAGAGTGATTTGATCAGTGAGTTGTTCGTTGTCTAATAAAAATAAAATATGTCCTGAAATACTAATGCCGATGAGCTTTTTGTCGTCATCTTTTAATTTTAAAATGTAACAGGTTTGTAACAAATCAACATCAAAAAGAGGGGCGTTGTCGTTGATAGATTGCGTGTTAAAAAGACATTCGTTGCGTGCGATTTCTGAAAAACTGAAATTGATTTTTAACTCTTTGTCAGCTCTAAAGTTAGAGCTCATTAAAATTTCATTCAGTTCACTTTGGTTGAGAAAAGCACCTCTGTGAAGAGTCTCACCTAGGGCAAAAACCTCTGTGGCTGGGGGGAACCAACCGTTTTCACTGATGTCTTTAATTTGTTGTGTGAGTTTCAGTCCCCAAAAAACTAGGAGAGTGATGATAATGATTCCTATACATACAAAGGCTTTTAAGAGAAGTTTTAAATAGATATTCATGGGGCTCGTCTAAGGTTAGTTATGCATTGACTTTGTTATTAAATGTACGTTTTATATAAATATGAAAATGACTGAAAAACAAATGAAAAGAATGGTGAAGCTAGTAATTGACGAGTTGAAAGAGCACGACGTCATCACGTTTAAAGACAAAGAAGAAGCTGTTTTTAATCGAGCCGTGGAGTTAGTGAAATCAGACTTTTTAAAAGAGCAGCAACTCGATGAAGAGGTCAATCAGATGATGGATGACCTAGAGCGCCAAAACCCTGGATCTTTTCAGAGGTACAAAATGTTTCCACTCTTGAAAAAAAGATTGGCGAAAGAAAAAGGAATTGTTTTATGAAGTTATCAGAAGATAGACAAAGTCATTTGGCTCATGTGATCGTAGAGGGGTTGTGGAAGGATGATGTCGTTGATTACAGCGATGATGACTTTGCTTTACGTTTAGGGAAAAAAGCTGTAGTTAAGTATGCACAAGAGGTTGAACAGGTCGACGCTAAGGCTCGCCAAATGGTTCAGTCTCTTAAACGAGGAGTTCCTGAAGGTTCGCCGGAATGGGAAGTTCTTTATAAGAAATACTACGAACAGGAGTTAGATAAGCGTGGCATCAGCTAAAAAGAAAAAAGCAAAAAAGAAAGCAACTCGAAAAAAAACAACCAAGAAGAAAGTCACTAAAAAAAAGGCTGCCAAAAAAGTAAAAAAAAAGAAAGCCACTAAGAAAAAAGCTGTCAAAAAGAAAGTGACCAAGAAAAAAGCGACGAAAAAGAAGGTCAAAAAGAAAGCTACTAAGAAGAAGGCTGTCAAAAAGAAAACCAAAAAAAAAGTGACTAAGAAAAAAGCGACGAAAAAGAAGGCTAAAAAGAAAGTCACTAAGAAGAAAACTAAAAAGAAAGTGTCCAAAAAAAAGGTGACAAAAAAGAAAGCAATTAAGAAAAAAGCGTCTAAAAAGAAGGTCAAAAAGAAAACACCTCAGAAAAAAGCCGCTAAGAAAAAGCCAACCAAGAAAGCTGCAAAGAAAAAAACCACTTCGGCGAAAGTCACAAAGAAAAAAGCTGCAGCTGCTAAGACTAAAAAATCGACCCCAACTAAACTTAAGACATTAAAAATTGAAGGCCGCGATAAAAAGATCATTGATTGGGATAAGTTTTTAACTCCACTCGATGATAGAGTGTTGATTGCAAGAGATGGCAAAAGTGAGACAACATCTGGCGGAATAATCATTCCTGGTTCAGTAAGTATGACAGCACCTAACAAAGGCAAAGTGCTCAGCGTAGGCCGAGGCGCTCGCAATAAAAAAGGCACAATCAAGCATATGGATGTGGCTGTTGGTGATAATATTCTTTTTTCAGACTATGCAGGAACTAAGATCAGCTTAGAAGATGAAGATCTACTCATATTGCGTGAGTCAGATATCTTAGGTGTCATATCTTAAAAATTTTTTGATCCGTATTTAAAAGCTGTACATATACGTGTGCAGCTTTTTTATTTTGAGCTTTGTTGGTGGAATTTATTATTGTTTTAATGAAATTTGTGAATGACTGATTCTTCAAAACCATTCATTTATGCCTTTTATGGTGCTCTTTTTTGCGCAGTGGCAATTTGTCAATTAATTGAAAGCAAATGCAGCTAAACCCCTGTAATTTCGATTTAATATATGTACTTAGTTCCTTTTCATTGAATTATTGAGCAATGTAGGTAAAAGATATTCACTTTGAGGAGTTGTTAATCAATTTTAGAGGAGCTGAAATGCTACAATGGTCGTTTATATTAATAGTCATGGCAATGTTTCAATGGGGAGCTTACGCGGACGTTCAGTGGTCAGGTGTTTATCGCTTCGAAGGTGTGTTGTTAGATAACCCGAGTTTAATTAAAGATGGTGGCGATTCAAAAGATTACTTTGTTCATCATATGGTTTTAAAACCTAAAGTGGCTGTTGCCGATGGCTTTGAACTCAATGCCCGTTTTGATGCGTTCAATGGAGCCACCGATCAAAACGTTCACCCAAATAATCAGTTGGGGAGTGCCTTTGGCTCAAGTTCAAGTAACAATGATCAGTATTACACCTCGTCGGCAGGCAATGCGGGTGCAGACATTGTCGAGATCACACAGGCCTATTTAACTTACTCGTACAATTTTGGTGCCTTTATTGTTGGGCGAGCACCTATTCATTTTGGTTTGGGTATGAGCTATGATGCTGGTGATGATATGTTTGATCATTGGTATGATACTCGTGACTTAGTGGGTTTTAAAATTCACTTTGGTAACGTGTACGTGTTTCCGATGTACGCTAAAATCAATGAAGGTCCGGTTGGACAAAAGTCATCAGATGCAGAAGATTTAAGGGTGCAAGCCGAGTATGACAACAAAGACACTGATATTAAATTAGGCTTTTTGTTTTCAGAAAAAAAGGCTAAAAAAGATAACCACGATTTTTCAGATCAATTCAATGAGTTTCCATCAACACTCACTCGCGGTGATGATTTAAAAATTAGGTCATTAAACTTTTATTTAAAAAAGCAGCTTGAAAACTTTTATTATGGCTTTGAGTTTTCTTATGTCAGTGGAGACACCGGCCTAGTTACCGACACAGGAGAGAACGTTGAGCTCGAAGCCTTTGGTGCGGCTGCCGAGCTAGAGTACAAGATGCCAAAAAATTCTTTAACCTTTGGTTTAAAAGCAGGTTATGCATCAGGAGACGATAAAACGACCGAAGACAAAGTTGAGTCATTCATTTTTAATCGCAACTACGATGTTGGTATGCTCTTGTTTAACCATCCTTTGGGGCAACAAGATTTACTTGGAGTGCAGTCATTTCTGCGCCGAGGGTATCATGTTAATAACCCAGCGACACCCAACTCAAGTCGTTTAGAAGACTTTGATGTTGAAGCAATAAGCAATTTAATCTACATCGCACCTTCATTAAAGTATGACTTTAACGACAAGTGGAACATCAAGACCACATTCATCACTGGTTTTTTAGTAGAAGATGCACAAAACTTCACCGACATGGATAAAACAGTTGGTTATGAATTAGACATTGAGTTTTCTTATCAACCCATTCAAAGAGTTCACTTAATGTTGGGAGGAGCAGCTTTGCTTCCAGGTTCAGCATTTAAAGAGGGCAACGTTGACAGTAAATTTACATATGGTTTAATGGGTAAAGCAGCAGTTAACTTTTAAAATTATACAACAATGAAACGCAGCTAAGACTCAACAACTTGCAAACACTGTTCGCTACAAACCCGGAAGCTCGCTTCCGGGTTTTTTATTTTATGCACAATATGAAAGTGTTGTACTTCCAATGAGAATAAAAAAAAGCCCACGGCTAAGACGGGAGCGCCGCGGGCTTTGTTGGGTTTAATAATTTATTTGTGATTAGTTTCTTCTTTGTGGCGGTTGTACACTGCCATTTAGACTTTGATAGACTAAGTTAAAATCAGTCCTTGGTGCTGTATTTGCAAAGTTAAGACCCGTAGAAACGTCGACACCTGGCATGCTGATGTTTTCTCTCGCTGCATAGTTTTGATGTGTCTCAGAAGGGTTTTGGTTCACATTCGGGTTGTAATCATTGATGTCATAGTAGGGCTCATTACCAATACCATAGATATAGTGAATTTGTTCTAAGTGTCGGTGGAACTCTTGCTCAAGGCGTGAAATATAAGGTGTGGCAGTGCTGTCGGCGATATCACTGTTGTAAAACTGTTGGTAATAACCATTAATATCATTGCTTTTTAAATAGCTGACGTAGTCCATTTCTCGGTTGTACTGCATATTTAATTGATTGAGTGCAAGCTCATACTGAAGGTCATTAAGGCAGTAGTGTTGTCTGTTTTGATAGCTGTCTTTGCATTTTTTATTAAATAAACTTTTTCTTCGATCATTGAACTCTTCATAGGCTTCTTTGATGTTGTTATAGTTATGTATATAGAGTTTTTTACTTTGAACAGAGCTAGTGACTTCGACAGGTAAATTTGTACTTCTACCTGAGCTTGGAACCAAATTATTCATAATTTTAAGAGCCATCTTGCGATCAGAAGGCGTTCCGGTCACAGCTAAACTATGAAGAGTGTCTTCCATTCTTTCTTCATAGAATCGAATGATTTCATCTCGATCTTTTAATTTTTTAATTCGTTTAGACAAACATGTTAGGCGGTCTTTTTCGCCACTTAGGTTATTTGGATATGGGTTGAGAAAATAAGTGACATACTCTTCACCATTAGCATATTCAAAATTTTGTCCTAGAGTGCCCTCACAATCGCGCACTTGTTTTTTTAACTCTTTTAAATAACTAGTTAAATCAATCTGGTGCTCAAAGTCAGATGCAAAATCTTCATTATCTAAGATAGCATGCATAATGTCCTCAAGATCATCAGTGCTTCTTAAAGTGATATCTTCTGTAAGTCCCAAACAATGATCACACTCTAAGTTTGTGCCAGCTTCGATTTTGAAGTCGTCTTTTTTGATAACGATATTACCAGTTTGATTACCATCTTTATCTATTTCGTTACATTTCATAAAAGAAAATTTATAAAGATCGTTTTTGCGATGATCTCTTCTTGGGTCACGCCTCGATCGACGTCTCGTTGTGAATGAATCTGAATCGTAATCATCTTCGAAGTCAAAGATGTCATCCATATAATTACCAAACTGCAAACGGCGTTGAATGATTTCATCATTACTGTATTTAACGTTTGTACAACTCGATTCATCAATTTTAGTGCCTTCACTGCTCATGGTAAGAGAGCCACTGTCATTGCCATTGGTTTGCTGGCTGATTTGACTATTAAAGCCTAAGCATACTAACAGCAACGCTGTCAGTATTCTTTTGTCCATAAATTTGATTTTTCCCGTCATAACACCCTCCCCAGGGTTCTGTTGCCAAACTAAGTTACAAAAATAAGGCCAACAACGACTTATAGGTAAGTGGATGTTTTTCGTAGAGAAATTTAAAATCTAAAAATGAGACACAGGCTCAAATTTGTAGAAATTTTTTTATAAGAGAACGACTTTGAACAGTCGTCTCTAATTGAAACACGACTTCTTTAGTTTTAGCTTTATAAGAAATATTGCTAGAGGTTTGAAGTAGGCCCTTTGCTTCGCTCAGGATGACAGCGCTTTGTTCAGGGTGATGTTATTTTTAAATATTAAATAAAATTAAATTTTAAACTTCGTTGTACAAATATTTTTTTTCTATAAAAAATAAATAAAAACATGTGTTTAGATTTCTTAAATAACCTGTAATCAATGAGTTTGATGACTGCAATTATTAATATTTATCGTTTAATTACAAATTCATAATTAATTTTGTCTGAATTAATTTCTTAGTTATTATTACATGTGCATGTAAAAGTTCTCCTGATTAGTCTCTTTACAAACGTAAGGGGGCACGTCTATGAAAAATCTTTTATTAGCTATATTAATGGTCACTGCACAGTGGGCTCATGCCAAAGTGAGTTACAACGAGGCCAATTGTCACAAAGAAACAGCGGATGAAGCTAAAATCAAAATGGAAGACATGGGTTGGGGGCAAACGCTTTCACAGATGAAAGAAAAATACACAGCTGTTTATGAGGCTGGTAAAAGATTAGAGCTTCGCGCTTACGTAGAAAACGGTGAATTTATCTTGCCAGCTGATAATGGGCAAAAGATTGTTCTCAGTGAGAACTTTATTAACAGTGTTCGCTCTCACATAGAAATGGCCTTAACAAGAAAATATGTTGATCATATCTTTTTCTCAGACATGGGACATGCGCATTTGTTTCTAGAAAAGAATTTGTACGAAGAAAAAGTGAAAGGGTCTGATAGCAAGGACAGAAAATTTTTATATGAAACCATGCTCAACGATAAAACGACCAAGTTTCTTTATCATACGGCAGAGCAGTTAAAAATGCTTGGTGAAGATAAAAAGCCAGTTAAAGATAGGAAAACTCAGTGGAGATTTTACACCAGAAACTTAGTAGGAACGAATAAACCATTTGTTCCTTTAGAGGTTGTCTATAATGAAACTCATTCTCACAACACAGCTAGAGGGGAGAGCTATGAGAAAGACACCTATAGGTATTGGGGGGCTGGGTTTGATATTTCAGCTTCTAAAGACAGCTGTTTTGAGTTCAAACATCAAGGCAATACCTATTACTTTGATATATCTCTTTATCACGTCAAATACAGAGACTTATCCGGCTACTAAGCCCAATGGTTCGTATATTCAAAAAATAAATAACTCTTCAATAGACCACTTTTCCTGAGGTGGTCTTAAAAAAACAAATTAATTATATTTAGAAACTTCAGATTTTAAATTCACTCTGATAGAGCTCACTGACGTGAGGCAGGATCACTGAATCTTGCGATGGGCTGATGTACTTTTCAGAGACTCCATCCCAGCCTGTGAACTGATACTCGTTGCCAACCACTCTGTCTAAGAAGTTGGGTGTGAAACCCACTTTGCCACCCCCAGATGGAATATCAAGTGAGAGGTTTGGTAAACTGAGGCCAGAGGCTCTGCCCCATAATTTTTTTTGAATTTGCAATGATTGTTCGACTGGCGTGCGGAAGTGGTCACTTCCTCTTGAAGGGTCACACTGAAACATGTAGTAAGGCTTTACTCGCAAATGCAGAAGGCGTCTTGAAAGAGCATAAATAAGAGCGGGGTCGTTGTTGACTCCGTTGAGTAAAACCATTTGGTTAAACACGGGCACGCCGTTATCAACCAACATTTCAAGTCGTTCGGCGGCATCATAAGTGACTTCATTGGGGTGATTAAAGTGAGTCATTAAATAGATAGGCTTGTACTTTTTAAAAATGCCAATGAGCTGTTGATCGATACGCATGGGGAGAGTTGCAGGAATACGGCTACCAATACGTATGAGCTCTATATGAGGAATGGCGTAGAGATCTTTAAGAATAGTTTCGATTCGTTCATTGGAAAGGGTGAGTGGGTCTCCGCCAGATATTAACACTTCTTTTATTTGAGAATGTCTTTTAAAGTAGTCAATACTTTGTTCGTATTCACTTTTTTTAACATAAGCTTGGTCTTTCCCAGTAAAGTGCTTCCTGGTGCAGTAGCGACAGTAAAGGCTGCATAAATCAGTCACTAAAAAAAGGGCACGGTCCGGGTAGCGGTGAAGAACACGCGCAGTGGGGGAGTTATTTTTTTCTCCGAGTGGGTCTAATTGCTCTTGCAAGCCAGTCTGCCCTTCTAACGAGTTGGGCATGAAGGTTTGCCTGACAGGGTCATTGAAGTGTCCTTTTTCAACAAGGCTTGCGTAGTAAGGGGAGACTTCAATTTTAAATTTATTTTTAGAGATTTGAAAACCCTCTTTTTCATTGGTGCTCAAATCAAAATGCTTTTCAAAGTCTTCCAAAGTTTTTAAGCTATTGCGCAACTGCCACTTCCAATCGTACCAGTTTTCTGGCGTGGTCTTTATAATGGGCTCATAGCTTTTGAGTTGTACTTTCGTTTTCATAAATCGTTTAAATAATTTCTAAGCGGGCATACTTAACAACAAACTTACGTGTATTTTTGTCGTTAAACATCACACTGACTTTTTGTGTGTCGCCGGAGCCTTCCACTTTGAAAATAGCGCCTACACCAAACGTTGGATGCTTCACGCGCATGCCTTTTCTGAAGCCGTCATCAGCATCGGGGTCGTAAACTTGTTCTTCGTCATAGCTGGGAACAGCATCAAACTCGATACTGTCGTTAGAGTATGAGCGTTTGCTTGAGGCGTACTTGTCAAAAAAGCTAGGTCTACGGAAACTGGCTTTAAAGTCGATGTACTGATCTGGGATCTCTTTGATAAATGGGCTTGGTAAAAATTGTTTTTCCTGACCCCATATTTTGCGTCGTTTCGCGTAGGTTAAATAAAGGTTTTCTTCAGCACGAGTCATGCCGACATAAGCAAGGCGCCTTTCTTCTTCCATTTTTTCTGGGTCAGCAGCATCAAGGCTTTGAAAGCTAGGAAACAAACCTTCCTCAAGTCCCACAATAAAGACATTGGGAAACTCAAGACCCTTAGAAATGTGTAAGGTCATCAAGGTAACGGCATCGGCAAATTGATCAACTTTATCGAGGTCAGAGACCAAAGACATTTCTTCTAAGTAGTTTTGTAGGGTGGCATCTTCTCCGCGTTCATTTTCAAATTGCACAAGAGCGTTGTTGAGTTCTTCTAAGTTATCAATTCTGTTTTGGGCTTCACTGGTGTTCTCTAACTTTAATTTAACTACATACTGAGTTTTATCTAAAATGCTTTTGTATAAATCAGACAAAGTCAGCACGTGACTTTCAGAGATCACTCCTTGAATTAAGTTGTAAAAGTTAACAAGCTTTTTTCCTGTGCCAGAGTTAACCACTTTGTTTTCTGTGGCGCGCATGCAAGCTTCAAGTAAAGAGATGTTTTCTCTTTGGGTGAGGTCTTCTAGTTTTGTGACGGTGGTTTTGCCAATCCCTCTGGCAGGAGTATTTATAATTCGTTTGATGGCATTGTCGTCTTTTGGGTTTAATACAACTTTTAAATAGCTAATGATGTCTTTGATTTCCAAGCGATCATAAAAGCGCATACCGCCGACGAGTTTATAAGGAATAGATTTTGTTCGTAATTGTTCTTCAAGCACTCGTGATTGAGCATTGGTTCTGTAAAAAATGGCACAATCTTTATAGTTGTAACCCTTTTGGTCATGCAAGTTTTCAATTTCTTTGATGGCGTACTTAGCTTCTTCGTACTCATCCATTTCTTCTTTGACGGTGATCAGCGAGCCGTCGTTGTTTTCTGAAAACAGCACCTTGTCTTTGCGTTGCGTATTATTTTGAATGATCGCAGATGCTGCCGAGACAATATTTTTAGTCGATCGATAATTTTGTTCGAGCTTAAAGGTTTGTGCTTTTAAAAAATCTTTTTCAAAATTTAAAATGTTGCTGATATCAGCTCCACGCCAACTGTAAATAGACTGATCTTCATCTCCGACAACGCAAAGGTTTTTATGTTGTTGGCTGAGCATCTTAACAATTAAGTACTGTATTTTATTGGTGTCTTGATACTCATCGACCATGATGTATTTAAATTGGTCTTGATAGTGTTTGAGCACTTGAGGGCTCGAAACAAAAAGTTGATAGGTTTTTAACAAAAGATCGTTGAAGTCGAGTGCGTTCGATTTTTTCATCTCTTGTTCATAGGTGGAATACACAAGTAGACTTTGTTCATCCATGAGTGATGAAAAATTTTGGCTCACTTCTTCCGGTGTGAGCCCTAACATTTTAGCCTGATTGATTTTGCTTTTGAAACTTTTAGCCGGATAAATTTTGTCGTTGATGTTCATAAAGCGCAGAATTTTTTTGATGGTGGCGAGTTGATCGCTATCATCATAGATTGTGAATTGTGGATTATAGCCGATGTATTCAATATGGCTTCTTAAAATCTTCACACAAATTGAGTGAAAGGTGCTGATCCACAAGTCATTAAACAAAGGAATATCAAAGGAAGAGAGCAGCTGAATCACTCGATCTTTCATCTCTCTGGCAGCTTTATTGGTGAAGGTCACCGCCAAGATTTCATGGGGTGAGGCTAGGCCTTGAGTGATCATATGGGCCATGCGGTAGGTGAGAACTCGAGTTTTTCCAGAGCCTGCTCCAGCTAAAATAAGGACGGGCCCTTCTGTTGTCGTTGCAGCCTGAACCTGCACAGGGTTAAGAGAGTTTTCAATAAAATCAGTCATTTACGTGTTTCCTGGTGGTCTACTTGGTTTTGTTAATGCTCGGCAAAATATTTTGCTTGAGCCCAAGGTGAATATAGAGTAGTTTGCCATTTTAAAGCAATATTATACATATAAAGGGTATAGAGCATGGCCAAGAAAAGTGCAATTAACAAAAACTTACGCCGATTAGAGATGTCAAAAAAGCAGGGTCCAAAACGTGCTGAATTAAGAAAAGCGGCTGTAAACATGAATCTTTCAGAAGAAGAAAGATGGGAAGCCAGAGTTCAATTGCAAAAGATGAAAAGAAATGGCTCACCTTCACGTGTTGTGAACAGATGTCAGGTGACTGGTCGTCCAAGAGGCGTTTACAGAAAGTTTGGTTTGTCTCGTATTGCTTTCCGTGAACTTGCTTCTTCAGGTCAGCTACCAGGAGTGACAAAAGCATCTTGGTAATCACCAAAATTTAAAAATATTAATTTGATCAAAGCCACTCAAAAACAGAGTGGTTTTTTTTGTACTCTAAATCAAAACCTTAAGCATAACAGTTATTCTGAGTGCAACCGTCATCCTGAGCGGAGCGAAGGACCTAACTCATACTTCGAAAGAAAACCTCTAATACAAATTTAAATAAGCCTATGAAATAACTTTAGAGTCCTAAAAATAGTCCACTTGTATTATCTATAAACTACGATCTCCCTTATTTAACGCTACGAATGTCATTTATCTTTTAATGGAACATACAAAACTTAATGGGAGACTTATGAAACCAATTATCTTATCAATACTTATTTTATTTTCAGCAAGCTTATTTGCTAATGAAAAAAACGTACAATTGTCTGAAGTCATATGCGTGGGAGAAGGCATTCGTGAAAACGAGCAAGGCAAAGTTTATGGCACCAATGCAAATTTATTTTTAAAAATAGATCATATGCAAAGTGGGCGTATAAAGTTGCGTGAAATGTATGGTCACATTCTTTTGGCTGACAAATACACCCTGGAAGCAGAGGCCACTGACAGTGCAATGTATAGTGTATGGTCTCATTATGGGGTCTTTAACCACAAGAACTTATGGAATAACGAAAAGTATGACCCTAGGAAATACAAAGGTTACACTCAAATCCCTGACGTTCAAACAACTATGTCTAAAAACAGTGAAGGTGGAATGTGGGGTGATTTCGTCTTAGACTTACAAGAAACATTAACAAAAGATATGAACTTTGATGCTCATTATATTTTTCAAGATGGTGGACATAGAGGTGGAACTGTCGACTTCACTTGCACTGTTAACTATGTTTATCAAGCAGGGTAAGGTTCATCAAAAAAGGCTGATTGAATTAGCAACCAGCCTTTAAATAAAAGTTAGAAAGGAGCCACTTATTTAAGTGGCTTTTTATTTTTATCAGAATTTAAAAAAGATATCTTTTTAATGATAACAGGTTTTAGTGGCTTTTCATTTTGAGTTTTAGTGGTGGCAATTTTCTCTAAGGTTGCGTTGCTTTCTTTCAAAAGCTTATCATCATTTTGAATGAAGCCACCAAAAACAGTGTAACCCCAATTCATGTCTTTTTTGAATTTACTTTTATTTTTTGGGTCTTTGAGTTCGCTTTTATTGTAGTAATCTAAAAAAGCATTGTCTTTATGATTTATAAAAAACTGTGATGTAGCAGAGTGGGGATCGTTGGTTCTCGCCATAGAAATAGTGCCTTTTTTATTGATGACGTCGGTGTCTGCTTTTTTAAACTCAAAGTTAGCTTTACCTTCATTCTTTATGGGAGCTTTAGTGCTTTTTTTAACATGCTGGCCTTTCTTTCCAAGCTCAAAACCACCACCCTGTATCATGAAGTTATTGATCACTCTATGGAAAATAGTTCCATTGTAGTAACCTTCGTTCATATAATTTACAAAATTGCCGACTGTGTTTTTGGCTTGTTTGTCATTGAGTTCTAAATACATATTTCCTAAGTTAGTTTCGATTTTAATTTGTTTATTAGGTGATGCATAACCTGTTGTTGCAAATAAAAATATAAAGATAGAAATAAGAACTTGAGACTTAAGCATGTTCGCTCCTGGTGTTAGTTGTTAAAAAAGTTTGCAGATAATTTGTTGTCGTTAAGGCCTTTAATGAACTTGGCAAAATTGTTTGCTTGGACTGTCAGTAGTTCGTTGACAGTGTCGTCATGAATTTTTCCGTCTTTAAGAACATTCCATACATTGATTAGGAACACACGATTTGGAAAGATAAAAGCATTTCGGTAACCAAAGACCTGCTGTAAGTGCTCAACGGGCCTTAGTCCACCAAACTGCCCACCAAGGCCAATAAAGGCGACCGGTCGATATTCAAATGTTTTTGGGTAACTCCAAAAATCAATAAAGTATTTAAGAGCACCTGGCATTGAGCCATTGTACTCAGGGCAAATGACAAGGACGCCTTCAGCTGAGTTTAACTTTTCAATGGCTTCTGTCACGGCGGCTGGTTTTGTACCATCTCCATAACTTTGTCCGCTGAGTTCTTGCAAAGGAAGAGCTTCTAAATTTATGATTTCAACCTGTGCAAAGTTTTTCTCGTAAAGTGGTTTAACAAGTTTTGCAACTTCGTGAGAGCGCGAACCCGGGCGGTTCGTGCCACTGATGATATAAAACATAATGTGTGATCCTTAGTTAAGACTGTTGACTGCGAGCTTCAGCACGAGCTTTGGCTTTAGCAGCTACTTGTTTAGCATAGGCTCGGTACTGTTCAAATGTTTTTGAAGAAATTTGACCATTTGCATTTCGTGCTTCGCCAGCCATCATCATCATTTGATTGACGCGCTCTTGGCTTGGAGGGTGCGTACTCATGGCATCAGCAATGCCACTTAACATACCGCCACCTTGTTTGCGTTTTTTCTCCATATCTAAAAGTTTATTGTAAAAGCGTCCAACATGATCCTTGTGGTAACCTGCTTTTACAGATGTTCTAAATCCGATACGGTCGGCTTCCATTTCATCTTCTCGAGAGTTGGCCATGAAGCCATATTTAGTGACCAAAAGGCCGCCAGCCACTCCGAGCATAGCTCCAGTTTTCGTTGCTTTTGTTAAACACTCTTTGTCACGGCTGTCGCACATAAGGCGTCCAACACCGACACCAAGTAATCCACCTAAGGCGACTCCACCAAGCGTCCATAACAAACTTTTCTTTTGTGATTTTTGTTGGAGGTACATTCTTTCAGCTGTGTGCCTTGCTTGTATGTGGCCAACTTCATGTCCAATCACGCCGGCAAGCTCGGCTTCTGAATCGGCCATAGCTATAAGTGGGGCTGTGACATAAACAGTGCCAGCAGGCAAGGCGAAAGCATTGATGCCAGCAGAGTCAACGACAGTAAAGTTGTAAGAGTAAGGGTTGCCCACTAAGCCGTTTGCTTGAACTATTTTCTGACCAACACGAGTTATATAATTTTGAAAGCCAGAGTGTTGAATTGGCGGGTAGTCTTTAGCCATCTTAGGAATGTACTCAGCCGTCATTTGTTTTTCTTCGGCTGGAGTGATGCCCACTTGTTGACCGCTATTGTCTCCTTCGCGGTGACGATCACTGGTGGACGTGGTGGCACAACCTGCAAGTAAAATTGGAGAAGCCTGTAAAAAAGCTCTTCGTCCAGCACGTGTTGAAATTATGCGTTTTAAATCTTTTTCAAGTTCATTTAAATTTAATTTATCCATATTAAAAAAGTAAATGAACTTAATATGAAAGTCACTTGATTATTTGTTGGTGTTGGTAAAAGGTCTCTTGATTTAGACCTAAAGCCTTAATGTTAATTTTAGTAGAGTTATTTGTTTGTTGTGTGTGAATGATGGCGTAATTCAAAGCGTTAGCTTTGCCGTATAATTGTCGAGGGTTGGGTGCCTGGTCCCATGAGCTCGGGAAAACTTTGGCGTGAATGGCACTTGTTGTGAGTTCAAGAGTTTCATAGCCAATATCAGCTTTACTGATTTTCATAAGCTCCGTTAAATGACGATCACCAGATATAAAGGCAACTTTTGTTTTTAGCTTTTTTAATTGATTGATAACATCAACAAAGTTTGTTGGGTGGTTCTTTTCAAAGGATTCAAAACGTTGATATCCACCAAAAAATTGATTGCCATTGATGAGCCATGAAAATTTTTGCTGACTTTGCAGTTGTTCAAATAGCCAGTCTTGTTGCTGCTGTCCCCAATGATAATCTGGAGTCACTTTATCTGCTGTTCTAAAAAAACGATTGTCCATAAAGAAAAAGTTTTGTCCACCGGCGGTGAGACGAAAAGAAAGTCCAGGCCCTTTACTGTAATGCTTATGTTTTATTGGGTCTTGAGCAAAAAAAGAATAAAAAGTTCGCAAGCTTTCATTTTTGTATTGGTACTTTTGATTACCGCCGTTGTTGCCGTAATCGTGGTCGTCCCAAACGGCCAGGGTTGGAGTTAAAATTTTACTTTTATAAAGTTGAAGGGTTTGCCTTGCTTCGACGTACTTTTCCCAAAGCTCGATAGGACTCGCTAAGCTTGGAATTTTAGTTTCAACGTCCCCATAAACATTATCACCAATCAAAAATTGTAGGTTTGAATTGTGACTTGAAAAATCAGTCCAAATAGAAGCATTGTGCCTGCGTTGATCCATGCACGAAGCAATTGCTATTTTGAGATCTCTTGCAGTGAGGTCTAGGTTTTTAAATTGGCGAGAATCAATCACTTGATAATCTTGGTTAATAACATCTAGGTCGTAAACGGTGCCAGAGTTGAGCTCATTAAAGTACAGGTGGTCCACCACCCACAGGCTTTTTGGCAAACTCTTAGTTTCGATGCGGAATGGTTCTTCAGGAGAAACTTTATAACTTAGCTTTTGGTTTTTATGCCTGAGAATTGCAATTTGAGTGGCTGTTTCTGTAGTTAAACCTTGCAGGATAGATGGGCTGTAAGAGGGTTCGGTTAAGAGCGTTTTGTTTTGGCAACCGAAAGAGCTAACAAAAATTAAGATGGAGACGATTAAGAATTGGTTCATAATAATAGCCCTGTTGTGCTGGTATGATAATTTAAAGAGAATTAATTAGGATGGTATAGCATTAGGGGTGATAAGATCTCAACACTGAGTGATCCATTAGTGTTAGTTTGTAAGATGAACCCCTCATCTGTGAATTGACCTTATTTGTTCGTTGAATATTCAGTAAAATTAGATATTTAGATTGGGATTGAGGTAGGTGTGACAGTGAAAGTTTTTTATAAACATCCAATATTATTGACATAATGCGCCGCAGTGACTAGTTTTTCTGCATGGTTAGCCGAACGTTTATTGTTCTCATTTTACTATGTTTAATTGGTTGTTCTGACAAAGATGATAAAAACAAGAATGGCATCAATACTTATGTCATTGTTTACGACTTTGAGAGTAACAGCTATCGTCTCGAAAAACGCATCATTCCCTCATTAAAAAAACCTACCGATTTAAGTACCTATGTTGCAAAGTTTTATTATAAAAAGCCTCACAAGAATCATCATAAATACGAAGATCCAGTTAAGCTCAACTTAGCGCGTGGCAGTTCGAACTTATACATCCCTGAAGATATACAAACTTTAAATGTTGTTTCTGCATATTATCAATACGACCGCCTTTACAATCACCACAAAAAGTTGGGTTTACTAAGTTATGCCGATTGGCCAAAACAAGTAAATATAGAGGCAACTAAGAGTCGATTTAAAGACAATGCATCTCATAACCCCATTGATAACTATACGAACTATTATCCATTTAATAAGGATCGTCTTCCACCTCATTTAAACCCTGGAATCATTGCTCATGAAGAAGTGCATAATGTTTTTTTCAAGCAGGTCTATGAAATGGGCGGAGACGAGTCAACCTACAATTGTCTGCATGCTTTGGTAGACTTCACTAAAAATTTTAAATGCCAAAATGATTACCAGGCAGCAAGTATCAAGCCAGCGGTGGTCGCTCATAACTACACAGTTTACAGAGCATTTGAAGAAGGTTTGGCGGACTTTTCTGGTTATTTGTTTTCTGGCAATCCAGATTTTTTCTTTGCAAGTCGAGGGAACTATATGCTGACTCGTTTATACAACCGCCAGGTAAAGAATTATTTAGTGATGGGTCGCTTACCAAGCCAAGATGAATTAGAAAAAGTTGTGAATGATAGAGTTGGTATAACTAGAAAGAATCAAAATCGTTTGAATAACACATCAAGTGTAAGTAGCTTTCCAAAAGACAAGCTCGACATACTTATGCAGCAGGTCAGCAACACAGATCTCTTGGGAGTGAGTTATACACTGGCTGGTGAAATTTCTTCGGCAATGAATATGTTGGCTGAGCATGTTGTCGTTCCAAATAGCCATAAGCACTTGGATCAACATGAGTATTTGTTTGTTTATTTAGTGAGTCGCTTAAAAAAATTACGTTCTTCTTACAATGTGACTGTTCAAGCATCAAAAAATGAATCTCTAGGATCAGAGGGCTATTCCACACCCAACATAGAGGCACAACGAGTTGAGTACGGTTCTTTTTTTAGGATTCGAGTTGGTTTTGCTCACCTTTTTAATCTATTGATTGGTTCTGACTTACTGAATCCATCAATGTGTTTTGAGTTAAGAAAAATGTTTGTTGTTTCAGAAGTACATAGGGAGTGTTTGTAAATGTTGAGAGCTTTGTTGTTCATTACTTGTTTTTTACTTTTTAATCATATGGCACTAGCAAATTTGAGTGTTGGTTATGGTCACAATATTTCGACATCTAATAATTTAGAGAAGAGCTTAGATCTTGTGAGCTCAAATGGTTTGCATGCTTTTTATGATTGGTATGACTTATCGTTTGGAGTTGAGTTTAATTACTTTTATACCTCTCAGCGCAATCACGAGTTGATCACCATGTCTAAAAATTATTACGATGCTTTAGCTTGGGCAAGATACAATTTTATCAATAAAGACACTTTCAAACTTCATTTCGCCCTTGGTGCTGGTGGCTTTCAGGAAGAAGTAAAATTTTATGTTGCTGATGAAAAGCTCAATGACACTTCCGAGCCACATTGGTTAGTGCCAGTTGCCTTTGGTGGTAGCTATAAAATATTTAGAAAGTTCCTGCTAGGAGCCGAATATCGACTCACTCGAAGAGTTGAGTCTGAACTTAATCTTTACAGTGTAAGAGCTAGTCTCAGTTATTTGTTTTGATTTTTAAAGCGATTAGCTATTGCTTTAAAAGTAAAAAAGGCCTCTAAGTAGAGGTCTTACGGTAGATCTGTAATTTATAATTATTTAGTGATTTTTTGTACGATGGCTGCTTCAAGTTTTGTTTTCTTTACAAAGCTTTTTCTAAACGTATTGGCTTTTTTGCTATCATCAAAGAGCCCAACACTTACACGGTACCAATCTTTGCCACGAACCTTTGCTGAAATATAAAAGGCAGAGTAGCCTTTGCCCTTTAACTTTTCGGCATGTTCTTGAGCTTCTTTTTCATCAGTGTAAGAGGCTAGCTGCACTGTGTACTTACCAAGCGAAGCACCTAAGTTAGGTAAAACAGAGGAAGGTTTACGAACTTTTTTAAGCTCCTCAGTGGCTGACTCGTCTTGAGCAATGCGGTTAGCTGTTTCTTCGATAGGGTTATCGCCGTCTGTGTTATTCGTCTCAGCAACTTTTTCGTCTTCAATGATGGCATCTAAGTTTTGAGTTTCTTCCTCAATGTTGGTGTTTTCAAACTCATTGGCAAGTGCATCAATCTCTTCTTTAGTTAAAGTTTCTTCATCGTTGACAGCTTCATCAGCTACGGCATCAAAGACTTCATCTTCTACAGCTGCAACATCGCGATCGTTGATATTGTTAAATACCTCAGCTTGGTTTTTCTTCATTTCTGATTCAGTCACACTTTTGCCTACAAATGTTCCAACAGAGAAAGAGAGTAAGCATAAAAAGAATATGAGTACCATAAAAATGTAAACATGAATTTTTGAAGATTTTGTTGCCATTCATTCCCCCTAGCAATTCGACTTAATGCCAAACCTTATTGTATTGAATTCTTTTATGATGTCTAGACTTTAATGTGGTTTGGTCACAATCTTTTTCAGGTCACTATGTCCTGAAAAGCTGATATGTCCTGTGTTCTAGTCTATTGTTAGCAAAACAAGGGGTCAATATATAGTGATGTAAATTTAGGCAATTCTCGACCATGCTCATAGCCGTTAAAACAGCTAAGCTAGACTATTTTAGTGGGTTCAATCTGGGCAAAGAGCTCTGAATATGATTTACCCTCAGGCTGTCTTGTATTACCTTGTGGGTATGAATTTAAAAGAAGCCATGCAATTTGCACAGAAAGCCAAGTCACAGTCCCGAAAAATTCTTACTGATTACTTTGGTCAACTCAAACACATTGAAAAAAAAGAAATGGCAGGACTTGTTTCTGAAGCGGACAAAGAAAGTGAACTAGCAATCATTCAAGAATTAAAACCTTTTGGAGTAGAGGTAGTTGGAGAAGAAGGATCTTTTGCTGATAAGTATGAAAAGCTTTACGAAACAGGTCGAACGCGTTGGCTAATTGACCCACTTGATGGGACCACTAATTACATTCATGGATTTCCCATTTTTTGTACGAGCATCGCTTTGCAAGTGGATGGGGAGGTTCAATTGGCTTTGATTGATGTGCCTATGCTGAACAAGACATATACTTCGATTCAAGGTGAAGGTGCCTTCTGTAATGGTGCTCAAATGCAAGTGAGAAGCACGGTAAATATTGAAGACTCACTAGCTGCCACAGGTTTTTTTGCTGAAAATGAACAGGCGCTGAACAAACAATTGGAGATCTTTTCTAACTTAGTAAAACAATGTCGTGGCATCCGACGTGCGGGAGCAGCCGCATTTGATCTTTGTATGGTGGCTGAAGGCGTGTTTGATTTTTTTTGGGAAGAGAACTTGCAACCCTGGGATACAGCCGCAGGCTCTTTGTTAGTCAAAGAAGCTGGCGGGCAAGTCACTACTTACTCCGGTGAGCAGTTCTACCCAGAGGCTAAAAACATCATGGCCTCAAATGGTCAAGTTCATGCGAGTGTTTTACATGAGCTGACTTATCGCTAATATAAATAGATCATAATGATTTACTTAACTAGAGGCCATCTCAAAAACCCAAACTCTTCGTTGTTTCGTCGTCGCAGTACGCTTGGTACAACTTCCTCCTCACGCCTCGATTTTGGATTTATGAGATAGCCTCTAACCTATGATAGGGATCATGCTAAAATTAAGGAACCTAAAGTTGATTTCTTAAATGGTTGTATACTTCAATCCAATCGGCATTGTTATCAGTTGAACTTGGAGAGTTTGTTATGTTCAATGGGACATCAGGTTTAATTCCTTCCTTATTAGGTGATCGCCCTGAGGGAAGTAGGTAGACTCCGGTTGTTTTGATCATTACCAAATCAGACTGATCATAATGAATGGTATCTTCACTTTTTAGATGCGCATTTAATATTTGCTGTGTGCCTTTTCCAAAGGATTTTTCACCTATTACCAATCCTCTTTGCATGTCTTTAATTGCGCCGGCAAAAATTTCTGAAGCGCTGGCTGAGTCTTTATTAATTAAAACGACTATGGGTTTATCGTAACGTTTTTTATGGGGAGAGAAGTATGAGCCAAAATATATATATTCTGTATTGTCATTTAACAATTGGCCATCAACAATAGGTACTGTACCAAACATCATTTGTTCACTAGAAATAACAGCATCAAGCATACAGAGCACTTGATCAATACTTCCGCCGGGATTTCCTCTAAGATCAATTATCAGCCCAACACTCTCTGGCTTTTTCATATCTTTACGAATCAGCATTCTAAATTGAGTGCAAATTGGTAGTGCTGGCATGCCAGGGTTGAATGCTGAGGTTGGGAAAAGGTGAATTGGTACATAGAGAGCTTGATTGTTGTCTTGATGAGAAAAGTTTATATAATAACTGTTGTTAGCTAGGCTGTTGGGTTCCATTCCTTTGCGATCTTTAGAAAACACAAGACTGTATGGTGTTATTCGTGTGAACTGGTCGTAAGCTTCTTTTAAATAAGTGTTATAAGTCTCTCCTGCAATGTATGAGCTATCAACTTTTATATTTTGAGCGAGTTTAGATAGCTGCTCAAAATAATTTTCTAAATCTTTAAAACTTACTTCTGTCAGATTAATATCGGTTTCTATATCTAAGGGAAGGTCAATTTGAAGGCGAGTTGGTAGTTGGTTGTTTAAGTAATTTAGAGCTAATAAACAAGATTGCAAACGTTTTGAAGAGCCTATGCAGACACTTGGGTTAAAGTCTTTTTCATTGAATAGAAGTTGAAAGCTATAGCCTGTTTTTGACCACTCAGAGCGCTTATCAAGTGCCAGTCCAAAATGTTGGTGCAATCCTATTGTGATTAGAATTATATTTAATAACTTAATAACAGGCCTCTCTTTTTATTCTCTGTAGTTTACTTTAAGACATAAAATGCGAATAGAGCTTGTGAAAAAACGAAAGTAAAAATGTAATTTTTATGTTCTCAAAGTCATTGTGTTTGAAATCAGTAATGAGGCTTGGGTTTAAGAAAAACTTACTTTGGTCTTATATTGATGAGACAAGCATTTATCATAAAGTAACAAAAATTTAACGCTGCTTAAATTTGGGATGTAAATACTTTCCTAGTTAGACTTTACTCCAGGTAAATTCTATCGTTTGGACCGACAGTCCTGTCAAAAAAAATTGTTGAGGTTGTTTTTTTGATCGCAACCATGGTCGGTAAAACTAGATTCTCTTATGACAATCATCTGTTTTTTATCCACTTAAGTCCGTGAGAAAAAGTTGGCACCATCATTGCTTTAACAGTTTGTAGATAAAAATTTTGACACACACTCCATGGAGGGAACAGTGGCTCGAAATAATGCGGCAAAAAAAGAAGCTGCCAATGATAGTAATGAAAACGTAGTGGTCGATAAGCCCAAAAAGCCGATTTTACTTATCCTGTTAGTGATTGTGAATATGTTGGCTGTGATTGGTGTTGGCGCCATCGTTTATCTAGGGCAACAAAAGAAAGAGGCCAAAGAAAGTCCATTAGGCGAAAGTGAAAACTTAAAGCTCAAAGAAATTGTTTCCAAAGAAAAAGCAAAAGCGAAGGTTATTTCATTAGATACCTTCTTAATTAACCTCATTGGTGATCGAGGGCGAAAGCTTGTTAAAGTCAATATGGAGCTAGAGCTGAGTGGTGATGGAATTCTTGATGAAGTCACAAAACTAAAACCTCGAGTGCGTGACATGATTATCACCATCATATCGAGTAAAGTTTATAAAGACATTAGTACCAAAGACGGCAAAGAAAATCTGCGTAACGAAATCAAAGATCAAATCAATTTGTTTTTAACCAAAGGAAAAATAGACAAAGTGTTTTTCACACAATTTGTCTATGGTGGGTGATGATATGAATAAGGTTTTATCGCAAAACGAAGTTGATGCTCTTCTTTCTGCAGTTTCTAACAATGCAGAAGAGGTAAGTGAAGAGGCTCTTTCTAAGACAACCTCTGGAAATATTAAAAAAGAATCTGAGGTCGAAGAGGATTCCATATTTGTCTACGATCTGACGAGTCAAGATCGAATCATTCGTGCCCGCTTCCCTCAGTTAGATATCATTTATGAAAAATTCATGCGTTCATTCCGAGTTTCGGTGTCATCGGCACTTAGAAAAATTGTAACCATCAATCATGCAAGCACTGACTTTTTAAAGTTTGGAGAATTTGTCAATGCTTTACCAATTCCAACTTGCATGAGTGTGTTGCGTTTCAATGCATTGGGTGGATCTGCCTTATTTGTTATTGAGAGCAAACTTGCTTACACAATGGTGGATTGTTTTTTAGGAGGCAATGACCGTCCTTGCAATGTTGATGGTAAAGACTTCACTCACATTGAATTATCTATTTTAAAAAAGGTCACTCAGTTTGCCATCAATGACCTTGAGTCTGCATGGGCGTCTGTTGAACCAATTAAGTGCAGCTTTGTGCGTACAGAAGTGAACCCACAGTTTGTAGGGATAGTTCCTCCAACAGATGTGGTGATTGCGTCCACTTTTGATGTGGAACTAGAAAGCGCAGCTGGTTTAGTGTCAGTGATTATCCCTTACTCTACTTTAGAACCAATTAAGCAAAAACTCTCTTCGGGTTTTCAGATTGAAAACGAGCAAATCGATGATTCTTCTTGGGTGGAAACCATCAAAGAACAATTGCTCGAAACAGAAGTTGAGATCAAAGTGCCGTTAGGGAAATCAGAAATCACCATGGCGGAAGTCATGAAGCTTAAAGAAGGAGATGTGATCATGCTTGATCAAGAGTCTGACGGAGAGCTCAACGTTATGGTTGAAGATAATAAAAAATTTAAAGCTTATCATGGGGTTCACCATGGTTCATTAGCTGTGCAAATAACAGAAACAATTAACAAGAGAGGAAAAGATGTCTAGTGATGCAAAAAAAATAGACTTCGAAGATGAAGGCGCAAAACTTGAGGCAGTTTCAGATGAACTGACTGAAATGGGAAATGAAAATTTATCGGCTTCAGAGAGCAATCATGGCAATAACCTTGATTTGATTTTAGACATTCCTCTGAAAGTCAGTGTTGAGTTGGGTCGTACAAGAATGCTGGTCAGTGATTTACTCAATTTAGGGCAAGGAAGTGTGATTGAGCTCAATAAACTTGCCGGTGAGGCCATGGAAGTTTTGGTCAATGACCGCATAGTTGCTAAAGGTGAGGCTGTTGTTGTGAATGAAAAATTTGGAATTCGTTTGACCGACATCGTGTCACAAAAAGAGCGTGTGGAGAAACTTAAATGAAGCAAATCGTTGTTTTAGTGTTAACAGTTTTATTTTCGGCACAAGTATTAGCTAAAGCATCACTAGGTAATATAAGGGCGTACGTTGATCACGACTATGAAGAGTTTGTTACAGAACTCAGTTTTGATGGGAAGATCGATTTAAGTAAAATAAAAATCAAGCATCTTGACGATAAAGTGGTTATCACTTTGCCGGAGATTAAAACAGAAAAAGAAAAAGCTAATTTAAAAATCAAAGACTCAGAAGTGAGCTCTATTGGTGTCGTAAAAAATAAAAAAGATGTCAATATTCAGGTGAATTTTGTTGGCGGCATTGATGCCAAAAACTTCAAAGGCTATTCGCGAGTTGAAAAAGATGGCAAGCTTGTCAGACTCAGTTTAAAAAGGCATAGCTACATTGCTCAACAAAACAAAATGCGCAAAGAGCTTTTGCAGCCAGTATCACTAGGGGCTGACAATGAAAGCAAGCAGCCTGCTGAAGAAGTGAAGCCACAAAAAATCGTAGATCTTGATGAAGCTCCTGAAGAAGAAATTCCAGTGCTCACTCAAGCTGAAGTGAAAACTAAAAAGGCGGAGGGTGATAGTTTATTATCACGTTTAGCGATGAGCTTAGGCTTGATTGTCAGCTTTGCCATTGGTTTGTTCTTCTTTGTGAGATGGTGGTCTAAGAACTACAAAACTCAAGACATGCAAAGCAAAATTAGAGTTTTAACTCAACATCACATTGGTCCGAAGAAAACCTTAGCTATCATTAGAGTGGCAGGGGAAGCCATTCTCATAGGAATTACAGACCATAGCATCAATCACATCAAAACGCTAAGCCTTCTTGATGGCGATGTGCCAGAAGATGTTCCGGTGAATTTTAAAAATGAACTCAACGCCAACTTTCAAGATGAAGAGAGTGAACAGGAAGAAGTTGTTGATACATTTTCTTACGGCGAAAACATCAAAAAGACAATCACAAGTCGATTGAAGGGAATGAGACGTTGAATTTAAAACTGGTGAAATATGTTATTTATTTTGTTGCTTTTTTATTTGTAGGTGAGGTGTTTGCACAGTCTCTCACTTTGCCAGAAATCAAATTGGGCATGCAGGGTACAGACAACCCAAAACAAGTTGTAGGAATGTTAAAGATCTTAGGAATTTTAACAGTCTTGACCTTGGCTCCAGCAATACTCATCATGATGACATCATTCACTCGTGTAGTGATTGTTTTGTCTTTTGTAAGGCAAGCTTTAGGAACACAGCAAATGCCACCGAATCAACTGATCGTGGGCCTTGCTTTATTCATTACATTTTTTGTGATGTCACCGGTGTTAACCAAGGTGAATAAAGAGGCCGTTCAGCCTTACTTAAAAAATGAAATCACTCAAGAAGTAGCTTTTAACAAAGCTCTTTATCCTTTCAGAAAATTTATGTTCAATCAAACAAGAGAGTCAGATCTTGCCTTGTTTGTAAAGATGTCAAAAACAGAGAAGCCAAAAACACGCGCCGATGTTTCAACGGCAGTCTTGATTCCGGCTTTTATCACAAGTGAGTTAAAAACGGCTTTTCAAATTGGCTTTATCATTTACTTACCATTTTTAGTGATCGACATGATCACGGCCAGTGTATTAATGGCCATGGGAATGATGATGTTACCGCCGGTGATCATATCGTTGCCTTTTAAAATCATGCTTTTTGTATTTGTCGATGGTTGGAGCTTACTTGTTGGCTCTTTAGTGAAGAGTTTTGGGTGAAGAGATGGATGAGAATTTAATATTATTTTTAGGTCAAGAGGCTTTAAAGACCACCGCGTTAGTGGCCAGTCCCATGTTGATTGGAGCTCTTGTGATCGGTTTAGTCATTAGTGTTTTACAAGCGGTCACTCAAATTAATGAGTCGACCTTAACATTCATTCCTAAGATGGCTGTGGTCGCCGTTGTTATTGTAGTGGCAGCGCCTTGGATGATTGATGTCATGAGTACATATACACTAGAGCTTTTTGAAAACATAACAACATACGTAAGGGAGTAGCGTGCCAGTTTATAATTGGTCTGAACCACAATTCATAGCCTTTATACTTCTCTTGTTTAGATTAAGTGCTTTCTTTGTTGTGTGGCCAGTGTTTTTTGTGACGGCAATCCCGTATCAAGTGAAGGTGCTTTTGTCCGTAACTGTGGCGATGATTTTATTTCCACTTGTAGATCTCTCTGGTTATGAAGTCTCTCTTTCAAACACCCTATTGATTTGGTATGTGATCAAAGAGATTTTTATAGGCTTGGTCATGGGCTACTTGGCTCGTTTTTTCTTCTATATTTTTAATATTGCAGGAGACATCATTAGCACGAGCATGGGCTTGTCTGGCGTGCAGTTATTAAATCCAAACTTCGGTGGTCGCTCGAGTGCAATTGAACAGTTCTTAATGATCATTGCCACTTTATTTTTTATTTCTATCAATGGACATCATTTATTAATCATGGGCATTGCTGACAGCTTTCGTTTAGCTCCTATTTTTAATGAAAGTGTCAGTTTGTCAGGCTTTGAGGATTCGATTTATTTATTAAAACAAATCACTGAAATGGGCGTGAAAATCTGTGCTCCAGCTATGGTGAGTATCTTTTTTATGAACATGGCTTTGGCCATTGTGGGTAAGGCCGTACCTCAGTTCAATGTATTGATTACGAGTTTACCGGTAAATATATTATTGGGTTTTGTGGTTTTATTAGTCTGTATGCCAGTTTTGCTGTGGCAAATGGACAACTTTTTAGAAATCACAATTGGCAATGTGTTTAGGTTTGTTAAATCATTTTAAGTTAAGGAAGTAAGTTGGCATCAGAAGACGATAACGAAAAAACTGAAGACGCGACACCACAAAAGCGTGCAGATTTTCGCAAAAGAGGACAGGTCGCTCAGTCAAAAGAGTTGGGCACAGCTATGATCCTGGTTTTTTCTATCATTGCCATCTGGTTTTTGGGACAATTTTTCTTGAATCAACTTGTGGACCTTTTTAACGTCGTTATGGGCAATCACATTGCCATGAGTGTGCGTGACGGTGGAGTTAATGCCTCAATTATGTATTCTGTGAAGAAAACATTCTTATTAATTTTTCCACTTGGTGTGTTTTTATGGTTTGTTTCAATTTCATCTTCAATCATGCAAATTGGTTTTCTACACAATGAAGAGGCCTTAAAGTTTAACTTAAAAAAATTAGATCCTGTTTCTGGGTTTAAAAGAATCTTTAGTTTGAAATCACTGTTTGAAGGAGCCAAAACCATGTTAAAGGTTTTGGCTGTATCATTGATTGTTTATTTACTCATCCGAGTTGAAATCGACATGATTCCAAAATTGATGACTTTAAGCATTTCTCAGTTAATGAGCTACATTGCTTCCGTGACTTTTAAGCTCGTTGGTGGTGTGGGGCTGTTTATGTTTATTGTGGCTGCTATTGACTACGCCTATCAACGATGGGACCTCGAGCAAAAAATGAAGATGTCGGTTCAAGAGGTGAAAGAAGAGCATAAGACGCGTGAAGGTGATCCACTCATTCGCGCTCGCATTCGCAAAGCCCAGCGGGAAATGGCGCAAAAAAGAATGATGGCAGATGTTCCTACTGCAGATGTGATCGTGACGAACCCCACTCATATTGCGGTGGCATTAAAATATTCCAAGGATATGATTGCTCCTACCATCGTTGCTAAAGGGGCAGATTTCATCGCGGGTAAAATTAAAGAGATCGCCAAAGAAAACAACATTCCAATTATTGAAAACAAGCCTCTGGCTCGAGCTATGTACAAGACTCTTGAAATAGGGCAGATGATCCCAAAAGAATTGTACTCAGCTGTTGCAGAGATATTAAGTTATGTCTTTAAGTTAAAAAGAAAAGGTGCGAGTTAGTGGAAAAGTTAATCAGACAACTTAAAAAATTCGATATCCTTACTAAAAATCTCGATCTATTGATGGCCGTAGCTTTGATGTCCATTTTGGCGGTGATGTTAATTCCACTTCCAGCTTTCATGCTGGATATGGCTTTGTCGATTTCACTCAGTATTAGTTTATTGGTTTTATTGGTTTCCATTTATACAGATAAGTCATTAGATTTTAGCTCTTTCCCAAGTTTATTGTTATTGACCACTCTCTTTCGTTTATCTCTGAACGTTGCTTCCACTCGTAAAATTTTGTCTGACGGTCATGAGGGCGGCCAAGCAGCAGGGCAAGTGATCTCTGCTTTTGGTGAAGTGATGGTGGGCAATAACTATGTCATAGGTTTGATTGTCTTCACAATTTTAGTGGTCATTAACTTTATAGTGATCACTAAGGGTTCGGGGCGCGTTGCTGAAGTCGCAGCGAGATTCACCTTGGATGCCATGCCTGGAAAGCAAATGTCCATTGATGCCGATTTGAACGCTGGTCTAATGAGCGAAGAAGAGGCTCGCAAGAAAAGAAAAGAAATTGAAAAAGAAGCTGATTTTTACGGGGCCATGGATGGTGCCAGTAAATTCGTCAGAGGGGATGCCATTGCTGGTATTATTATAACTTTCATTAACATCGTTGGTGGATTGTTGGTGGGTCTTTTGCAAAAAGACTTAGACCTTGCAACAGCTGCTAAAAACTACACCATGCTCACTGTGGGTGATGGTCTGGTCAGTCAAATACCTGCTCTTATTATTTCAACAGCTGCTGGTATCGTTGTGACAAGAGAGTCGTCCAATGAAAGCATGGGCTCTATTGTAGCAAGACAACTTTTTGTAAAACCTAAAGCCATTGCAGCTGTCGCTGGAATTATTGGTATTTTAGGGATGGTTCCAGGTTTGCCAAAAACACCGTTCTTTTTAATTGCTGTCACTTTGGGTGTGATTGCCTACGTCATGCATCAATTGAACTTACAAGAAATTGAAGATCAAAAAAAGAGCGAGTTGAACCAAGATGTTCTCACCGAGAAAGAAACCATAGAAAACTTATTACCACTAGATTTGATTGAAGTGGAAGTGGGCTATGGTTTGATAAGTGTGGTGGAGTCACAAAACTCTGGTGACTTGCTGGAAAGAATCGTGAGCATTCGCAAACAGTTTGCCCTAGATCTTGGAATCATCATTCCAAGTGTGCACTTGCGCGATAATTTAGAATTAGCTCCTGGTGAGTACCGGGTACTTATCAAAGGCAATAAAGTCGCTGGCGGAGAGTTACGCCCTGACAGTTTTATGGCCATGGATCCAGGGGATACGTCAGAGGTCATTGATGGTGTGGCTACCAAAGAGCCTGCATTTGGTTTAGACGCTATGTGGATTTCTAAAGCCCAAAAAGAACAAGCGGAAATCGCTGGGTACACTGTGGTTGATTTGCCAACAGTGATGGCGACACATTTGACTGAGATTATTAAAATTCACACCCATGAGCTTTTCGGTCGCCAAGAAGCTGACAGCTTGATCAGTAATTTCAAAAAACAATATCCAAAAGTGGTCGAAGATTTAATACCAGATACGTTACCATTAGGCACAGTTGTTAAAGTTTTACAGAACTTGCTCAAAGAGCAAGTGTCGATCAGAGACCTCCTCACTATCTTTGAGACTTTGGCGGATGAAGGTGTAAAAACTAAAGATGCTGAAGTGCTCACAGAAGAAGTGCGCAAAGCGCTAGCAAGAAATATTACGATCAAATACTCAGAGGGCAGAAATGAAATTTCGATCATCAGTTTAGGTGCCAACTATGAAGAAATTATTTCTAACTCTTTATTGCAAACGGAAAAAGGTGTGCAATTAGTGCTTGAGCCACAAATTGCTCAGAAACTGATTGTTGATGTGTCAGAGGCCATTGAAAAGCACCCTGACATTGCGGCACAACCCATCTTAATGACAAGCCCAACACTCAGACGCCATGTATACGGCTTACTCAGTCGTTTTATTCCACAGATTATTGTTTTAGCACACAGTGAAATTTCATCAAATGTAACAATTGATAACCAAGAAACTTTGGAGATGAACCATGCCGGTTAAAAAGTTTGAGGCAAAAACCATAAAAGAAGCTCTCGCTCTGGTAAAGAATGAGTTTGGACCTGATGCAGTCATTTTGTCAGCAAAGGACTTGAGTAAGTCCCATGGCTTGGCCGGTGAAAAGAGTGTGCAAGTCACCGCTGCCATTTCAGATGGGCAGCTCCAGAAAAAGCGTTTGGCTGAACAAGCATTAGCTGCCAATATGAAAGAGTCTTTTCGGTCTTCGTCGGCATCTCAGCAAAAACAATTTATTAACTCTGTCAATAATTATGAAGTGAACGAGCAAGCGAGCAACAATCCATCGGTCTCCGAGGTGCAAAGCAAAATACAACAAATGTACAGTAGAAAGTCAGCTCCAAAAAAAGTAAGAACAAGTAGTGATAGAGGGCTAACTAAAACTCATTACATGGATATTAAGGACGATCCTGTTGAGGCGCCAGCTCAACAAGCTCCTGTGATCACTCGCTCGCAGGCTGTGCCAGCGCGACCAGCAGCTGCAAAACAAAAAGCATCTATTGAAGTTGACGGGTTATTAAGACAATCACTTAAAAAAAATGAAAGTTTAAATGAACAAAACTTAGCTGAAGTGAACGCTTTGAAAAAGCAAATCGATCAGTTGCAAAAACTAGTGAGTCAGTTTCAAAATGTTCCGCAAAACTTTGTATCTTTACATCCTGGTGCTAACGAAGGTTTGCCGTATGAAACCAGTGACATTTATTCAAAGCTCATCAACTTTGGTTTTGAAGAGCATTTAGTTATTAAAATGTTGAAAGAGGCTTGTGAAAAACTCAATAGCCATCAAATTAAAAACAGATCTTTATTAGAAGCCTGGGTGGCGCAGTACCTGATGAGCAACCTATATCTCACTGAGAATTTATTTTCTAAAAAGTACAATGTGTTTATTGGGGGAAGTGGGCAAGGAAAGACAACAACCTTACTTAAAACGGCAACACTTTTGAATTTGAATTACCGTAAGTCCATTGCCATTGTGTCTCTAGACAATTCGCGTGTCGGTGTTGTTGAGCAACTTAGAACTTATGCTCAAATATTAAATGTCCCTTTTGTTGTGATCAATCATGCAAGTGATTGGGAGCTGGTTCATCAAGAGCTTGCAGGCATTGAGTATGTGTTAGTGGACACTCCAAGTTGTAATAAAAATGACTATAACTCTATCAATGACCTTAAAGAAAAAATTCCGAAGTTTCAGTCAAATGTGAATATCCACTATGTGCAGTCTTTGTTGTCAAGACGACAAGACTGTTTTGATCAAGCTCAGTCTTATTTGAGTGTTGGTTTTAGTGATGTCATATTCACTCATTTAGATGATTCTAGTCAGTACGGACTCATCTATAACTTTCAAAAACGTTTTGATGTGCCGGTGCACTCATTTGGAATTGGGCCAAAGGTTCCAGAAGATTACGAGCCAGCAACTAAAGAAAAATTTGTAGATCTAATATTCAACTTATCAGGGTGGAGGAAAAATTGAGTAGCTACCAAGACACTAGAAAACTAACAAGAACCATTAGCATAACCTCTGGTAAAGGGGGGGTTGGCAAATCAACCATAGCTGCCAATTTAGCACTGCAAATTGCCCAAACAGGTAAGAGAGTGCTTTTGTTAGATGGTGATTTCACCATGGCAAATTTAGACATCATGTTTTCTGTAAGAACGAACGATTCCGTTGAAAGTGTTTTATTAGGAGCAAAAGAGTTAAAAGATATTATAATGAACGTACACCCAGGAGTTGATTTGATTCCTGGAGGGAGCGGCATCTATTCGATGAGTCGCATGAGTGTCTTTCAAAAAAGATTTTTAATGGATCAGATCGCCAAGCTTGAAGGAGTTTATGATTACTTAATCATCGACACAGCTCCTGGCATTGATGAAGATGTGTTGTATTTAAATTCTTCAGCTGATGAAGTGTCTATTGTTTTGACACCAGACCCTGCTAGCGTTCTCGATGCCTATGCTCTTATAAAAGTTTTAAACAGTCATTACAAAGAGGTGCGTTTTTCTATTCTTACGAACTTAGTTAAAGATGAAAAAGAGTCCATTCGTTTGTTTAAAGCAGTGAGTGATATGGCAGAAGAAAACTTATTAATTCATATGAAGTATCTTGGTTTTATACCTTATGACTTAAGTTTAAGACATGCCGTAAAACAACGAAAGTTGATCAGTTTAGCAAGCCCAAAGTCTGCTTCTAGTCTTGCACTTGCACGACTGTCAAAAAACATGACAGCAGTGAATGAAACTGTTCAATCAACAGGTGGTTTAAAAGTCTTTTGGCAGCAAATTTTGAATGTGGCATGAATTTTATGGACTTTTAGTCCACAAATATTTTTGCTAGAATATTTTATAAGGGTCGGAAATCGAGGGGAAAGAGTATATGTCGTCGAATACTAAAAGCAGTAATTTATTAAAAAAATATAAAGAAGATCCTTCTACGCTGACATCCCAACAAAAAGATCAACTCATTATGGAGTACGCTCCACTCATTAAATTTATAGCTCAAAAAATTGCCATGCGTTTACCATCTAACATTGAACTTGATGATTTAATCTCAAGTGGTGTGATTGGTTTGATGGATGCTATGGATAAGTACGACCCTTCAAGAGATAACAAATTTAAAACCTATGCTGAGTTTAGAATTCGTGGATCTATTCTTGATGAATTGAGAGCGCAAGACTGGGTGCCAAGATCTATTCGCGATAAAGCCAAATACTTAGACCGCACCATCGTTAAATTAGAAACAGAACTCGGTCGCAGCCCAACTGATGAAGAGGTTGCAGAGAAAATGGGACTCACGCTTGATGGTTTTTATTCGTTAGTGAGTGAAGTGAAGCCAGTGAGTGTTTTGTCAATTGATGAACAATCGACTTACAGTTCCGTTGATAAAAAATCATTGCTCGATTTATTAGATAGCTGTAAATTAAACAACCCTCTTAGCCAATTGAATTTAAAGTCTGTGAAGTCGATAGTGACTACTTCTATTGAAGAGTTGCCAGAAAGACAACGACTGGTTTTATCACTGTATTATTATGAAGATCTCAACCTTAAAGAGATCGGTCAGATTTTGCGTGTGACAGAAAGTCGCGTGTCTCAGCTACACGCACAAGCAATCACAAGGTTGCGCGCTAAGCTGCAAAGTCAAGTGGGTGACAGCAAGTCAGCCGCTTAATTTAAATCACTTAACTCCGGTTTATCCATTTGTTCTAATATGTACTTCTGAATTTTTTTAAACAATCTGACTTCTGCTTGTCTGACAGCTTCACGTGTTGTCCCGTACTTGCCTCCAATGTCTTTCAATGTCATTGGTTTTTCTGCAAGCATGCGCTTTTCAAGAATAAAGCGTTCTTTTTCATTGAGCTGTTTTTTGAGTTGATCAATGTGATGGCTGAGTTGGTTGAGAAGATCTAATTTTTCTAACTGTGATTCTGGGCTACTTTCATAGGGAGAGGTTTGTAGGTCAAGCAATGTGGTTTGATCATCGTCGTTGAGTTTTTGATCGAGGCTCACATCTTTGCCAGACATTCGTTTAGTCATGTCTTCGACTTCTTTTTCCGGGATATCTAGTCGACTGCTGATCATTTTGATTTGTTCACCAAAACCGAGTTTTTCAAGCTCTTTTTGTTGCTTCTTTAATTGATAAAAAAGTTTGCGCTGGTTTTGAGTGGTGCCAATTTTGACCAGTGAAAATTGTTTCATCAGATATTCTTGGATGTAACCGCGGATCCACCAAACAGCGTAGGAGATCAGGCGCACGCCCTTTTCTGGATTATAGTCCTTAACAGCGTGCATAAGACCCAAGTTGCCTTCTTGGATGAGGTCGATGAGTTTAGAACCAAACTTAGCGTACTCCATGGCCACTTTAACGACAAAGCGCAAATTGGAGGTGACCAATATCTCAGCTAATTGAGGGTCTTTGGTGTCGTAGTACTCTTTAGCAATGCGTAGCTCTTCATCTTTATCAAGCACGGGAAAGCTTCTCACGTGAGCAAGGTACTGTGTGAGAGGGTCTGTGGGCGTAAGAGTGTTATTGGTTTTTTTGACCGGGACATTGCCAGTGACAATTTCAGGTTCTATGACCTTTTTTTTAGTTTTTTTTGAGGGTTTTTTAGTCATATAATCATTGGAACTAGCCGACGTATTTGTCTAATTTTTTTGTCAGCATCGTCTTAACCATACCCTTAGCAAGGGATAAGTGTAATGGCAAGTCAATGATCAGTTCCACTTCAGAGCCGTCCGCATGGTCGTGAACCTGCATATTAGCTTTAAATTGCTTACTTTTAGCGTTACCACACATGTTATCCTCGTCAAAATCGCATGTAAAATTTCCATCGAGTTTTCTGAGATCTTTGTCTGATTCAAAGAGCTTTTGAATTTTGTTAAAACAGTCTTGTGGTGAAAGGCTACTTACGTGGTTTACTTTAACTTTTGGCATGTATTAAATTTATTACTAATTGCTATCAATGACAATGCTAAACCCAAAATAATAGTTAGAAATGGTTGGGCTTAAGTCTCTTGTTGTATCTGACACGTTTATAAGGCTACTTTTACTAAGGCCTTGTGTGTTTTTAGCTCCATCGAGCAGGCCTTGTTCTGCGATCTTTTATTTGTTTTGACAGCAGATTGTTTTATAATTAGAGATTCAATTTTAAACATGAAGCGAGAAGGGCAAAATGGCTTTTGTAACATCGAAAAAAAGAACTCATTACTGTGGACACATTAACAAGGAGCACGAAGGGCAGACGATTGTTCTTATGGGCTGGGTGGATACGCGACGTGATCATGGTGGGCTCGTTTTTATTGATTTGCGCGACCGTTACGGTTTAGTGCAAGTGGTTTTCGATCCGAACAAAAAGGAGCTAGCTAAAGCCAAAGACTTTCGCGGAGAGTACGTGGTAGCTGTTGAGGGCAAGGTCATTGCCCGTCCGGATGGTATGGTGAATGATAAAATTCCAACAGGTGAAATTGAGATAGAAGCTCTTGAGTGTGAGATTTTATCAGAGGCCGAAACTCCACCCATTCAAATTGGTGATGAGAAAGTGTCTGAACTGATGCGTTTAAAGTATCGTTACTTAGATATTCGTTCCAAAAAAATTCAAGACAATCTAATCACCAGACACAAAACCATGCAACTTGTACGTCAGTTTTTAGATAATGAAAACTTCATAGAAGTAGAGACTCCGATCCTTTATAAAAGCACACCTGAAGGGGCGAGAGATTACTTAGTGCCTTCGCGAGTGAATCAAGGGCACTTCTATGCTTTGCCACAAAGCCCGCAAACGTTGAAGCAGCTGTTAATGATTGGCAATATGGATCGCTACTTTCAAATCGTGAAGTGCTTTCGCGATGAAGACTTGCGCGCTGACCGTCAACCGGAGTTCACTCAAGTGGATTTAGAAATGAGTTTTGTTGATACCGACGATGTTCTGGAAATGAACGAGCGCTTGTTGCGATTTTTATGGAAAGAGATGAAAGGTGCCGAGGTCAAAGACATTCCAAGAATGACTTACGACGACGCTATGAATGACTACGGTTGTGACAAGCCGGATTTAAGAATTCCATGGAAGCTAAAAGAGCTCACAGAAGTTCTCAGTCAAACTGGTTTCAAAGTTTTTGATGATGTTGCGGCCAGAGGTGGAAGCATAAAGGCCATAGCCGTACCAGGTTATGAAAACGTTTCGCGCAGTAAAATGGACAAGCTCACAAAGCTAGTTAAGCAGATGGGTGCCAAAGGTTTGGTATGGGTCAAGAAAACAGCTGACGGTTACCAATCACCTGTTAGCAAATTTATTGATGATGAGCTTTTTGGCAAAATCTATTCGGCTTGTTCAGCGGGTGACTCTGACTGTATTTTTATAGTGGCTGATGATTTCAACATCACTTGTGCAGCACTCTCTATGTTAAGAATCACTTTAGCAAAAGAGTTAGACGCCATCGATAAGACCGAGGACAAGTTCTTATGGGTGACAGACTTTCCAATGTTAGATTTCGATCCTGAAGAAAAAAGATGGGTGGCCGTGCATCATCCATTCACGCAGCCATCGGATGAGCACATGCCAATCATTGCCAATAAAAACGAAAAAGAGTACGCCAAGGTCAAAGCCAAAGCCTACGATTTAGTGTGTAACGGATACGAGTTGGCCGGAGGAAGTGTCAGGATACACAATCAAGATGTACAAAACACAGTGTTCGATGCCTTAGCCATAGGTCCAGAAGAGCGCGAACAAAAGTTCGGGTTTTTCCTAGAAGCCTTAAAGTACGGAACTCCACCTCACGGTGGGGTTGCATGGGGCTTTGATCGTTTGTGCATGATCATGTGCGGAACTGATGCCATCAGAGACGTCATCGCGTTTCCAAAGACAGCAAAAGCCACCTGTCTCATGTCCGACGCCCCGGGCACGGTCGAGTTAGATCAGCTTTTAGAGCTAGGAATAAGACTCAGCGAATCCGCCAAAGAAAACCTAAAAAAATAACCCTCCGCAAAAAGGTGGTCCGCACTTTTCTGCGAAACACCGCATAAAGGTGGTCCGTACTTTTTTGCGAAACGAGGTGTCATATCCTTGGCAAACCTCTTTCTTGAAATCCTTTCTGGGACAAGGAAATATGACGATTTGTTTTAAAATGAGTTAAAAATTTTTGAAATTTTAAAGAATTTGTTGATTTACCCGACACGACTATAGGACAGGTTTATCCATGGAGAGGTAAGAACCATATGGGCTTTAATAGTTTAATACCAGCAGCATATGCGAACTCGCATTTGTATTCGGCCAGTCGGTCGGAGGCATTAAAGTCTTATTCGAATAGCAGTCAAAGTCAGGCTCGTTCACAACGATTAGAGCAATCAAATAATTTAAAAATGGACAAAGTAACTATTAGTGAAGAAGCCAAACAGTTACAAAAACAACCACGGCCAACACTCGGCCAACTTTATAACCGATTAGAAAAATACAGATTCTGAATTAAGTATTCGGTTAATTTTAAATATAGAAACAAAATTCGAAATAAAAATTGAAATTATAAATGCAGGTAACGCAGAGTTTCGCAAAAAAGTACGGACCACCTTTATGCGGTGTTTCGCAAAAAAGTACGGACCACCTTTCTTGGGGAGGGGGAGATTGGGCTATTTTTTTTCGTTGTTTTTATAGTTGGAAGGTGGCTTTGAAGAGTTTGTTTTCGCAGGTGATGTTGAGTTCGCTGCCGAGGCATTTTAGGTAGGAGCGGGTGAGACTAAGGCCCATTCCTAAACCTTTACTATGATTCATCATCTCTTCGTCTAAGTTAAATGGCTGCAAGATCTTTGCGATGGTTTCTGGCTTGACCTCTTTACCTGTATTGGACACAGAGGCTTCTTTTTTTACGCCCTCCTGTTTGAAGTCGATATGTATTTTTGTTTCGGCATCGGCAAACTTTATGGCGTTGTCGATCAAGCGAGATAAAATGTCTTTTAACAAATTTTTATCAGTTATGACCTCTAGGCTTTCTTCCACTTGGATATTAAAGGTAAGCTTTTTGTCTTTTAGCTTGGGTTCGAATTCTTTAGTGACCTCGGTGACGACCTTGTCGACCACCACACTATTTTTTGAAACTTCGAGCTGGTTGGTTTCTGCTTTTAATAGGTTTAAAGATTCGTCAATAATAAGGGTGAGCTTGTCGTTGCTTTTTTGAACTTTGCCAATGTACATTTTTTGCTCATCATCTAGCTTAGTTTCACTTAATAGATCTGTGTAACTGGTTAAAACGGTCAGTGGTGTTTTTAATTCATGGTTGATTAAAAACATAAATTGAGTTTTGACTTGGTCTAAAGTTTTTAATTCATCAAATGCTTGTTTAAGTTGTCTATTTTTTTCTTTGAGTTCTGATTTAATTTCGTACTTTTCAACGGACTTATTCACAGTGTTGACTAAGTCGATAGGGTCCCAAGGTTTGGTGATATACCTGTAGACTTCACCGGAGTTAATGGATTCAATGACCGATTCAATATCAGTGTAGCCCGTTAATAGTATTCGAACACAGTCGGGATCAATTGCAATTGATTTTTTTAAGGTTTCAACGCCGCTCATTTCTGGCATTTTTTGATCGCTGATAATCACTGAGATTTTATTTTCTTTGAGCAACTGCAAGCCTTCAGAGCCAGAGGTGGCTGTGAAAACTTCATAGTCTTTGCGAAAGAGTCGGTACAAAGCATCGACAATGTCTTGTTCGTCATCGATGCATAAAATTTTGTGCTTATCAGACATAGTTTTATTTTAGTTCTATTTTGAGCCGTCGTCTATTGCGACCTAAGGCTCTATTTACCAACCTTGGTCGGGCTTTTTGCCAATTCATTTAAGTTCATATAGGCATATGTCGAACAGGCATAGAGACCAAGAGGAGATATATTATATGAGGTATCTTGCAACATTACTGATGACTCTCATGAGCTTGCCTAATTTGGCGCAAGCATACTCCTCGTTGTATGGCTCCGGTGCTCATATGGGGACGCAACCATGTTCTTACCCAATGTCGCGCTATGAAAAATTTGTTCGCAAAGCCTCTGGTAAATTACAAAAACTTGAATATAAACTTGAAAGCGAAGAGGCTCGTGTAGAATCCATTAAAGAGAGCATTGAAGAGCTTGAAGAGTATATTGAAGGCGGTATGCGCTATGAAGTGTCTGAATATGTTAAGCGATATGGTGAAGAGCTTAATTATGGTCTAAATTACTGTAATCCAGCCTGTGGATCTGTACAAAATATTTATTTCAAAAAGCCAAAACTTGAATCAATTTGTGAGAAAAGAAAACCGACTCTACAAGAGGGAGAAGAGTGTGGGAATCCTTATGACGGTGATGGGTACTGTTTTGAATGCGAAGTAATTATCAACCAAACTAAAGGTGCCCGTGATAAGTTCAATGCCGTTGGCTTATGTAAACAGAATTATATTACAAAATCAGATGAACTTGAAACCGTCGGTGACTGCAAAGACTACATGGAGGAACTTGCTGAACTTCACGAAGACTTAAAAGAGGCTGAAAAAGAGCAGAAAGAAACTAAGAAAAACCTTAGAGCACTTAAACGCGATATTTCTAAAGAAGAGCGTAAAAATGCTCGCGGCGATACAGAGGCCGGTTATTGTAAAGACTGTGCTTACTACGAGAGTGAAAACAAAGCTTACAGTTGGATACGAGACATCGGTATGCCAATCTTAGGTGGCCTAGTGATGTACAAAGGGGTGAAGGAAGTTAGCGAGATCAATGCCGATGTTCTTGCCTACACGACATCACCGTCATGGGCCGCAGGTGCCATTGGCGCTGGCTTTGCTTTGAATGGAATTTATGGAGCTGGAATGTCTGGTCTAGGTGCTGGAGCTTACGGTTGCAGTCAAATGTATGGCAATGGCTACGGGTTGTCTGGAACCATCGCTGGTGCTGCGGCTTTAGCTGGAGGGGCCCAATACCCAGGAAGCTACCATGGAGCTTTTGGGTACCCACAAAGTATGTATTCCACACCATATGGTGGAGGGTTGTTTAACGCTGGAATTTTAGCAAGTGGTGGTCATGCCGGTTATAACTTTGGAGCCGGTGCAAGTGCTGGGTTTGGAGTGCCAGGTGGTTATCCAGGCGTTGGAATCCCTGGTGTTGGTGGCGGTTACGGTTATCCGAACATTTACGGGGGTGCTGGAGTAGGAGCTGGAGCTCAGTTCGGCATTGGTGCTCAATATGGCTTAGGACTCGGTGGACAAGGCTTCGGACTAGGAGGCATTCCTGGAACTTTTCCTGGGTCAATTCCAGGTGGTTATCCTGGAATCATGTGTATTCAACCACCATGTCCAGGGGGAACTTCAGGAATCCCAGGTTACCCAGGTCAGGGCTCAATAGGTGGCGGTTACAACTCACAATACTATGCACAACAGATGCAGTTACAACAACAGCAAATGCAACTTCAAATGCAAATTCAACAAGAGCAAGCAGCTAAAGCCCAGCAGTGGTATGAGCTATCAGCGCAGATGCAAGCACTCTATCAGCAGATGCAGTACTTACAGTCATCAAGTTATGGCGGTTATGGTGCTGGCTATGGTTTAGGTGTGAGTGGTGGTATTTCAATAGGAATTGGTGCTGGAGTTGGCGTTGGTGTGGGCACAAGTGTTCCTGGAGGCACACCGAATGCTGTGCCTGGCGGAACGAATACAACTCCAACAACTCCTATTCGTGGTCGTAGCGGTCAGTAAATTACATACAAAAACACTGGCCCTCTC
>JAHDFM010000002.1:118817-155170 GCA_020628165.1 Bdellovibrionales bacterium
TACATCACTTCACCAGATATACACAGCGCTTTCTTAAATCAACAGGCCATGAATCAAATAAAAAATATCAATGAGATTTTTACTGAATTCAGAGACTACATCACCTTTGATAACAATAATCCCACAGGTGAGTTCAAAGATTTAGCTAAAGACGCCATTGATAAACACTTACCAAAGTACACAGATGAACAGGTGAAGCAACACTTACTCAAAGCACAAGACATTGTTTTGAAGGCAGGTGTGACTCACATCAGGGACCTGACTTGTAGTGAACAACAATTTGAACAAGCTCTCAATTTGCAAGCTACAGGTGAATTAAAAATTGTCGCGGATTTATTTTTTAAATTAACAAACTTTACACAGTTAAATAACCACATCAAAATGATCACTAAATTAAAAGAAAAGCAGACGCCTTGGTTAAAAATTAAAGGAGTCAAAGTGTTCATTGATGGGGCGCTGGGTTCTGAAGGAGCCTTATTAAGTGAGCCTTATTTGAGTGGTAAAAACGGGTTCAAACTTTTTAGTGACGCTGAGATCAAAACTATTTTTGAAAAGTGCAAAGAGAACTCATTAGAAGTCGCATTTCACACTATCGGAGATCAGTCGGCCTTAGATGTCTTAAGGGTGCTTGGCTCCATTGATGGAAATGTGACTTGTCACATTGAACACGCACAACTGTTATGTGATGAAGCCATTGCACTGATTCAGAAAAACAAAGTCATTTGTCATATGCAACCACAGCACTGGTTCAGTGATAAAGAGTGGTTACATCAAAAGATTTCACAAAAATTATTAAACCGTCAATTTCGCTGGGCAGACTTAGAAGCTTTGGGAACACAGATCTATTTTGGCAGTGATGCCCCTGTTGAGCACATGAATGTTGGTGATGTCGTGAAGTGCTTAAACAACTCTGAAGAGTCAGGAATCAAGCCCATCATTAAAGATGTAAAAAAATACCTAACTTATCCAGACACAAGCCCCATCCAAACTAAGACCTTTTTAAGTAAAGACTTAAAAGTTACCAAAATAGAATATTAACTTCTATGAGCATTACATTAAGAGGCCATCTTATTATAAATATCAAAACCCTTGTTTCACTGTTGGGGAGTTATTCACGGGTTTCTTTTTATCATCTCGTGAAGCGATGATCACTGCTGTAGTGACTAACCCAGCACCCAGCCATAACCATTTATTTTTATACCACTTGGGTTTATTGATTTGAGCACTTAAGTTAATGCTAGGGGTCGGCTTGGGTTTGTGTGAGATCATTAAATCTTTAACAGGAGTGATTGTTTTTAGGTGTTGATCTTGGTTCGGCAAAACACAGTTGCTACTAAAAAAGATGACTCGCGACAGTTTTTTGTTTTCAGAAACATCGCAGGTAGAAGTGTCAAACCAAGTTAAATTGGGATCCCATTTTTTTAATGAAGCATATGTGTGTTGCTCAGAAATGGGCTCCATTTTATTACTCACTACAGTGATTAAGAAGGTATTAATAGGGAGTTGTACTTTGAGACCTGGGTACATGTCATATATTTGCCCATTGATAATTAATTTATCAAAGACTTGTAATCTTTCCGGAACGATCCAAGTTTTGAGTTTTTTATTATCTAAATTTGCAAAAGCTCCACCTTTTAAAAGCCTTTTGTATTTTTGAATGTGCTCCTTGTTATGAGACAGCTCGATGAGTTTTTCTAAAGACTTTAATACAAGTTGTTGGCCATGCTCGTTAAGATGAACTTCATTGTAATAACTGACAACTCTTAGGTACAGAAGCTTTGCTCTGTAAAACTCTTTGTTGGTGTAATGGCTCTGAGCTTTTAAAAATACTTTTCTGATTTGTTTTTGCTCGGGAAGTTGTTCTAGGCTTTCAACAAATTGTTTAGAAAAAGTTTGGTAGAGATTTTTGTTTTTTGACACAAAAGAATAGTATTCGATATCGCTGGCGTTCATGTTCTGGACAATGGCAGTTTTAGCGTGTAGCCAGCAACCAGATATTAATACTAAAAATAAGCTCATTAATTTTTTCATAAACTGTCCTCCGTTATGATCTTTCGTTTAGGTATGAATTTTCGTTTTTTAATGGTTTCATTGGGGGCGGTTGGGTTTTGTAAAGCCACCTTAAAAGGGCCAGGATAGGAGGTGATGACTTCAAGCTGTTCATTGGTGGCTAAGATTGCAAAGTGCTCTGAGTTTTTTAGACTTCGAATGAGTTTGATTTTTTGTAAAATCAGTTGAGCCTTCTTTTTGGCGTTGACCTGAAAAATATTTACAAGAGCATAGTTTTCAACTAAGGAATCAATAGATTCAATGTTTTCAATATCTAAGGCATAAAGGTTGTAGCCTTTAGGAATTAGAGTTTGAATGTCTGGACGATCAAATTGCTTTGCTTTGGGTTTTTCTTCACTCTGTATCTGCCAAATTAATATAGCTATCAAAAAAGTGACAGCGATGATGATGATGTTTTGTTGTGTTTCTGAAATATTTTTGCCAATTTTAATTTTCATAGTTCTTGTCCCAAAATTTTTTATTCTCAATTTGATTGATGTGAATATTCGTTTTTTGAAAAACGCTAAAAAAGCTCAAAATCACAAAGCTCAATAAAAAGGTTAAAACTAAACAAAGGCTCACTAAAGTTTGTCCTTTTTCACAAGAATGGCTTGCCATTTGGGTCCTTTATTTATGTCAATGGTGGTTGAACAGACCCCTTGAATAGACGGTTGCGCGACTTTACGGATGAGGGGAGCTATTAACTTGGTGTTGAAATCTTGCATGGTCCAACTTGCTGTGGTGATCTGCGCACTTTCAAAGCTGGAATCAAAATCGTAATCGGGGGTGAGAGTTGCACTTTGCTGAGGTTTCATTTCAAAGGGAAAGTCTGAGATGTGTATTTGGCTTTTTTTATTAAGCTCAAAGAGTTTCTTGCGCAGCAGGTTTTTTTGCGTTTTCCCATGCATCTTTGCGATGGCAATGTGTTTTTTTTGTCTAGCTGCAAAGAGGGTTTGCTCTGTAAGAACAGCGGTGTAACGAAGAGTGTTAGCTATGAGTTCTACATAAGTTTTACTTTGTTGTAACCTTTTGAGGGCCCGGTCGTGTTTGTCGCGCAAGCGCTCAGCTTTGGGGTTGAGTTTTTTTAGTTTGTACATTTGATAGCGAATCTTATCTTGGCCAATGAGCAAGTGCTTTCGACATAGGTTAAGGGCAGAGACATGCACATAGGAGTAGTTAGTGAAAGCCACGATCAAAAAACAAAGAGACAACAGTAAAGGCAGTAGGGTTAGTGTGGTGATCAAAACAAAGCCCTCCTGGTGGGCTTGATAAGAGTGTTGCGCAGTTGATAGCTGTGCTTTATTTTGAGTTTTGAATTTTTGAGTTTCCATTCTATCCGTCCACGAGTTTGATTAGCGTAACTCCTTAATTTGATACTTTTAATTTGCCCAAAAAAAATGACTTTGCTTAAACGATTTTTGAGCCACTTTTTGCAGAGGTAGCTGTTGTTTTCACGGATGGTGCAAACAACAGCTTCGTGCAATCCCACTTGTAATGAGACTTTGACATAAACAAAGTAGCTCAAAGACAAAATCATAAAAAAAACGACAAACAGAACTTGCAGTGCAAATACACTTTCTATGAGACTGTTGCCAGATTCACCCCATAACTGATTCATTATTTTTTAGGGCGCTTGTTGGCTCGGTTCATAAAGTCATTGAGTCCGCGCTTACGATACTCAGCTTCACTCACTTTAGGAGTTTCCACTTTTGCTTTAGAACTTTGCCCGCCAATAGCATTGGTGACATTGGTGAACTGTGAGTTCACTGTTTTTTGCAAAGCTTGCACTATGCCAATGGCTGACACAGCAATGAGTGCTACAATGATCAAGTACTCTATGAGCCCTTGCCCTTTTTCATTTTTAAATAACCTTTTGTGATTCATAGGCCCTCCTATTATTTAGGGCTATAAATACAAATATATAGGTCACGCATGTTCAGCTGAGTTTACGTTTAGGCAATAAATGTTCGTAAGCTGAATAATATGTACGGAGATCTTATTATATAATTTGGAGGCATCTCAATAGACTCAAATTCTTTGTTGTTTTGTGACCGAAGTTCGCTTAGCAAAACTTTCTTCTATTGTCTTGAATGCAGATCAATAAGTTATCTTCTAATGGAATAGAATCGTTATAAACATACTAATTTGATAGCCCTATTAAAAGCTTTGAAAAAAAAATATAGAGCAAGAGATGTAAACAAGATAAATAAAAAGGTCTATGTCAGTTCAATGACGTTAAAACTATATGTCTTTAAATTATCTGAGGATGATAGGTTTTTTTATTTTTTAGCTTTTTTCTTTTTAGCTGCAAGAGCTTCTTTTTCTTTTTTCTTGGCGGCACGCTTTTCAGCTCGGAGTGCTTTTTTCTTTTCGGCCTCTTCTTTTTTGCGGCGAAGATAAAGACTGTTTAAAATTTCAAAAGCTTCACGTTGAAGTAAGTTCTCGTAAACAAAACGATAGAAACCTTCAATCTCAGGGCTGCGTCTGAATTTTTTAACAGAACTTGGGATGTTTTCTGTTTTTGCAAAATCAATATTACCGTCTTTTGAAAGCTTAACTTTTGCCATGAGGCCCCTTTAAATGGAGTGCAGGTTTAAATGCTAAAGTATTGAAATAGCTGTGATAAGTCAATTTTTTTATGAGGCTCTGTAAATCCTCTTTATCAATGAGCTTTTTTAAGGGGTTGCTGCTCTTTGGGCCGCGAAATAAATACCCACCTGAAGAGGTCTATGGTAATTCAAAAATCAAATAAATAAAATCTCAAACATCAGAGGTGTTGATCGGTGCTTAAATTAGACGGGTTGATGGTATCCAATAAATTACGTGAATCTTTGAGTGAAAACATTGAAAAATGGAGTCAAGCCAGTGGCCGGAGGCCGGGGCTAACGGTGATTCTCGTTGGCAATGACCCGGCCAGTGAAGTGTACGTCAGCCATAAACACAAGGCTTGTCAAAAAGTGGGGATTCAGTCGGAAGTGATTAAGCTCGCTCACGACACTCAAATGGAACAGCTCAAACAAACCATTGAAACGTTGAATCTAGATAAACAGGTCGATGGAATCTTGGTGCAATTGCCTTTGCCTTCACACCTCAATGAACGAGAAGCCCTAGAGACTATAAACCCCAAAAAAGATCCCGATGCATTGACCATCGAAAACATAGGGTTGTTCTTTGGGGGAGAGGGCCGAGTGAAATCGTGCACACCTAACGGAGTTATGGAAATTTTAAAATACTACGACATCCCCCTTTCTGGGAAAAAAGCAGTGGTCATTGGTCGCAGTAAAATTGTGGGCTTGCCAATGTTTAACTTATTACAACAAGCCAATTGCACAGTGACGTTGTGTCACTCACGCACGGCCGACTTGAAAGAGCACACTCTTGAGGCCGATATCGTTGTTGTCGCAGCTGGCAAGCCGGAGTTCTTAGGTAAGGATGATTTTAAAAAAGGGGCCGTCATCATAGATGTTGGCATTCATCGCAAGCAGGTGGACGGAAAAAATAAACTTGTTGGCGATGTTCGTTATGACGAGCTAGAGGGTTGGGCCAGTGCGGCCACTCCTGTCCCAAAAGGAGTGGGGCCGATGACTATTACTATGCTTTTAAAGAACACCTTTGATCTTGCTAGGGACCAGGGTTAAAAGCGGGAAACCGCATTAAATCTCCATCTCCACACTGCTTTACTCGTACTCAAACAGCCATAGACAGCGCCGCTCACCCTTGGTGAGCATCGCACCCATTGAACTCTGTGCGAGGAAAGCAGTGTGGAGATGGGGATTTAAACATCTATTCACTTTTAACTGCGTTGGTTTCAGTTTTCGTTGATGCACGAGTAGAATTTAATTTTTAACTGTTGAACTTTTTTACAGTTCTGAGCTTCTTTAACTTCTTTTCAACTTGTATTTCAGTTTTTCTTTTTAGTGATAAATTAGTGTTTTAAACAAATATTAATTTAGAGTCAGTATAAACAGATTAATATTTTTTGTTTTATTGATCTGCCAAGGAGAGAATTTTTATGAGCAAAATATTTTTAGTGATCTCATTACTATTCATGTCTAGTTATGCTTTTTCTTTTGATGAAGAACAACAAGAACAACAGCAAGAAATTGATAAGAAAGCGCTATATATTGCTGTTAATAATGCAATAAGTACGACCATTGCTAATTCTTATGCTGGTGACGGTGAGTTTGCATTAGGTGATGTTACCGTTGGATTGGGGCTACGCTTTAGTAATGATGTTGAAGCTGAGATTTATGCTGGAATCAGGGAACGTGAAACAGAAAACACGCATCAAATCACAGGGGCAAGCATACAGGTCCCTATATCAGTCTTTGTTGGTGACGATGCAACCCCATGGTACACAGAAGTATCAGTTGAAAATGTTGATGCCAATGGCAATAAATTTGGCCTTGTCGATAGAACCACTCCTCGATTTGCAATCGGTCGCAAAATTATTCAAAAAGAAAAATTTGATATTGAAGCCGACTGTGGCTGGAGTAAGGTTGAACGTCAACCATGGAGATCAGCTGACGATCAAGAACAAGTCAGAAAAAGTGGAAACTTAGATTGTTTTATATCTGTTAAAGCAAAGTTTAAGTAAATTTATAATTTAGCTTAATTTTTTTAACAAAGTGGAAATTTCAATACTACTTTTTGTGCTCAGGCATTAATGGACCGTCTGGGCTGAAGAGTTTTGTTTCTTTTTGGAAAGCTGGGGCTTTGATGTCTTCATCAGCTTGTGCATATATTTCCATTATTTTGTTTTGATCTAAATCGTAGTCACCGCAATAGTTCTCTGGTTGAGTTAGAATCGTACGAATGGCGATGCTATCGAATGAGTATTTCAGGCCAGACTTGTATACACTTTGTTTTTTCTTATCGATATTATAGCGGTCCATATTGAAGGTGTCTATTTCGACAAGGCTGAGTCCTTTGAAGCGGTCTTGGTTGTGAAATCGTGACGGCCCTAAGTTAAATGAACCATAACTGATTGGGGCTTTGTTGTACTTATTGTAAATAAATCTAAATTGAGCTCCTATCAATATAGATGAAGACTCCACAAACATACGATGGTCGGCTTTAAACACTTCTGGGTTATTGACATTACAACCGGCACCTGTTCGACCTTGTGTCCAACGCATTTTTCTATTACTTCCTTCAAAATACTCTTCTGTGTTGAGTTTAGAGCGCGTATGAATCCACTCGTGTCCACTTTCGGTGAGTTTTTCTACGTAACTACCTCTTGAATGAGTTCCGTTGATGAGGTCTTCATAGGTAGCAAAGTTGATTTGATAAATACCAGCTGCAGATTCGCAGTAAGTATTATCTTTATCTCTATTGTCATTAACGATCATCTTATAGCCATCAACGCGACCGTAAGGTGACTCCTTAAACATGATCGTTGCAAAGTTGGGGCTCACTTCACTTTTTAAGAGCGCTCGTGCAATGTGCTTTCTGACGGGGGCTACATTTTTAATAAATTTGTTACAAACTGTGCGCAAGGTATTGAGCCCTCTGCTTTCGTCAACAAAGTTAATGGCGGCCACCACTTTGGGGTGGTTGCGAAGTTTTTCAAGTTGTGCTTCTTGTTTTAAAACGCGTGCGAGCAACTGCTCGTCTTTAATGTCATGATAAAATAAACTGGTGTCTGTATTCACACCGACTTGCTCCCATTGTTGTTTGGTTTTTCCACTAGCGATGCTGTCTTCAATTTGATCTTCGATGTCAGAGTCATCCATTTGGCTATCGACGAGTTGTTTGTCTTCTTTGTTTACAAACATAAGACGGTCAACACTTTCTTTAGTTTCTCCGTCAGTCTGAGAGTGAACATCTACAATAACACTGCCTGTGCCAGATTCGCCTGTATCCGGAGAAACCCCTTGGTAAATCACTTTATTGACTTTAGCTCCTTTTACTTTCACATTTTCATTAGGAACGAGAGCGTCTGTTTTTCTTGAGTCGGTCACAGGTACAAGCAACTCGATTTCGTCACCTATACGGAGACGAGTGTTGGTTACACCGTCTGCAACGGCTATGTCCACTTTTGTGGCCTTGGGGTTATTGTTCACAATGCTTTCAATATGGGTTGGCTTTGTCTGGTTGTTTTGCTTACGAACAATGACATCGACGGTTTTTTTAGTGACTGCAAAAGTGATGGTGTATTTTTCATTGCTCTTAGCTGTGAGCGTGACAAAGATCAATTCACAAACGCCTTCGTCGATGCACTCAATGTCGGCTAAAAAATTTGATGAGGCTTTGTTATCAAGGCTTATAAAATCGTTGGGTTGATCAGTGACATAGCCTTTCACTTGCTTGAGCTGTGAACTTGTTGTGTTAAAAACTTGATACTTAGAGCCGGTTTGAGTTGCTATTTCAACTTGTAAGACGATTTGTGATCCTAAAAAATCGTTACTTGGCTGGCCGTTTTTATATAGAAACAAAGAGGCACTTTTAACACTTTCGCGCAGGTTAAGAATGACTTTTTTAGTTGCAGAATCAAGACTCTCTTCTGGGCGTTCACCTTCGGGAGCATCAGATACAGGCGTTTCTTTAACAGATGTTGATTGAAGTTTTTCAAAAAGCTTTTTATTTCCAGAGTTAACGTAAGGAACCTCTTTGAGTGGGCGGTCTGGTTGAGAAGGAGTGACGATCACCGTTTGACCAGTTCCTAAATTGTCTAAGTTATTACCTATTGGAATGGGGGTTCCATTGGACTGCATTGGTGAACAAGAGATCAGGCTCGCAAAAGCAAAATTGATCATAACAAATAGAAAAAATATTCTCATAAGGGGCCGGCCTCCATTAATATGTAAAGCAATTTGGGTGCCAGGAGAATTCTACAAAGGTCGCCTAAGTATTTAATATTATATATATTTTTTGCAGTTGGTGTGACGAGAAATGTCATCTTTTAGTGGTTGTCAGTCGTTTTACCCACAATCCGCAAAAAATGTTACACACTCTCAACGATATAAACACTTGAGCTAAACTCACACATCTGAGATTATGCCGCTCTTATTGAGAGTCTTTAACCTAGTTTCAAATGAGGTGAGTGATGCCCCAAAAAACACCTTTATACCAAGCCCATATCGAACTTGGCGGTAAAATGGTCGACTTTGCTGGTTGGATGATGCCAGTGAACTACCAACAAACATTAAAAGAAGAGCACGTTAATGTGCGTTCCAACGTCGGTTTATTTGATGTGTCTCACATGGGTGAAATCAGAATTAAAGGAAGCGAAGCTCTGCGCACCGTTGAAAATCTAACAACTAATTACGTGGGCGGGTTGTTTGATGGTGAAGCCCAGTACTCATTGATGTGTAACGAACAAGGCGGTGTCGTCGATGACCTCATCGTTTATTGTGTTAAAAAAAATGAAGACTATTTGTTGTGCGTGAATGCCTCTAACACAGAAAAAGACTTTGAATGGATTTACGATCACAACTTGGGCGCTGAAATCATCAATGAAAGTGATTCTTGGGCACAGATTGCCGTGCAAGGCCCGAAGGCTTATGAGCTTGTAGAAAAGGTCATTCCAGGGTTTCGTTCGGACAAGTTGGCTTCGTTTTGTTTTTTGGAAACGCAGTATGCTGGTGAGCAATGCATGATTGCTAAAACGGGTTATACGGGTGAAAAGGGTTTTGAAATATTTGTTGATAAAAAAGTGGGTCAGGATTTGTGGTATGATTTGCTGGCTAAAGGCAAAAATCTAGGCGTGCTACCCATCGGTTTAGGGGCAAGAGACACCCTAAGAACTGAAATGAAGTACAGTCTGTACGGGCACGAGATCACTGATGAGACCTTCCCCCACGAGGCCGGTTTAAATTGGGTGGTGAAGGCTGATAAAAAAGACTTTATTGGTAAGAATGCTATATTGCTAGCAAAAGAGCAGGGATACAGGCACAAGCTTGTGGGCTTTAAGCTCAAAGGACGCGGGATTCCGAGGCAGTCTTATTTGCTTTTCTCAGGCGATGATCAAGAAATAGGCTGGGTGACTAGTGGAACTTTGTCTCCAAGCTTGAATGAATCTATTGGCATAGGGTATATAAAGCCAGAATTTGCTAAAATTGGATCCATTTTTAATGTACAAATTAGAGGAAAATTTATACCAGCAGAAGTCGTTAAGACTCCTTTTGTTAAACCAAATTAAGAGGTTTTTATGTCAAAAAAGTTTATTGTACCGGAAGAGAATTACTACACAAAAGATCACGAGTGGGCTTACATTGATGAGAACATCGTGACTGTTGGAATCACAACTTACGCTCAAGATAAGTTAGGCGAGATTGTTTATGTCGACCTTCCTGAAGAGGGCAACAAAGTCACTCAAAGTGAAGACTTCGGAGTTGTGGAAAGTGTGAAAGCTGCTAGTGACTTGTTATCGCCTGTGTCTGGAACTGTGATTGAGGTGAATGACAGTGTTATGGATAACCCAGGAATCATTAACGATGATCCATTAAATGATGGTTGGTTGATTAAAATTGAAATGGACACTGAAAAGGAATTGGCCAATTTGATTAGAGCTGGTGAGTATTCTAAACTCATCGAAAAGGAGATGAACTCATAAAAAGGTGAGTTCTCTCAATGTGTTAACGCACTCAATAAGAGAGAGTGTTTTTTCATATAATGGTTGCCGCAAAAAAGTGAGCGACATATAAAAGAGAATCTCAAAAGCCCATGTGGTGGAATTGGCAGACACGCTAGACTTAGGATCTAGTGCCGAAAGGCGTGGGGGTTCGACTCCCTCCATGGGCACCAACGGTGCATCAAAAATGTCCAGTGGACAATTTTGATGCACCGTTTGTTTTTTTAAGAACCCATAGTAAAGCGAAGCTTTACGTTAGGGTTCTAAAAAAAATCAGAGCACGAAAGTGCGATCAACCAACCAAGCAAATCAAAAAACTGCCAGTGGCAGTTTTTAAGCCCAAAATCAAAGCCAAAAACTAAGAAAACTCCCAGGAACAGCACGAAGGAAAAATTTTGAATCCACACTGTCCAATGGGGACAGCACGTCTTAAAAATTTATTAAAAAATTATCGCCTAACATAAACCCTATGGGTTTATTACGGCTAACGTTAGGGTTCTAAAAAAAATCAGAGCACGAAAGTGCGATCAAGCAACTAAGCAAATCAAAAAACTGCCAGTGGCAGTTTTTAAGGCTTAAATCAAAGCCAGAAACCAAGAAAAATCTCAAGAACACCAAGAAGGAAAAATTTTGAATCCGTACAGTCTGAAGTTGTGATCAAACAAGAATACTAAATTTTTTAGAAATTCTTCCAATAGAAGATAAAAAATAAATTTAAGTTTCTTAAATTTTTCAGGAGGAGAGAAAAGATGAAAAAAGTATTTTTGAGTGTGTTTATTTTTTTGGGGTTTACTCATATGGCCTTTGGTTACAACTGCAAAGTCGATTTAGTGGTTAACCATGGTTACGGTCAGCCTTATGCTAAAGAGTTGTGTTCTTTGAGTGACTGTGCCTTTGACCTTGTGTTGAACCAGGGCTATGGCCAAGCCTATGCCAATGAAATTTGTGAAGTTCCACCTGGCATAAGTCAAAGTTGCACAGTCGACTTGGTGGTGAATCATGGTTACGGAGATGCTTACGCACAAGAGCTCTGTGCTTTGGACGACTGTGCTTTTAATTTGGTCGTTAACAACAATTATGAGGACGACTACGCCAAAGAGCTTTGTGCACTCAGCAGTTGCGCTTATGACTTAGTGATCAATCATGGCTATGGCCAAAGTTACGCCAAGGAGCTTTGTGATTAGATCTTTTTAGCATTTGCAATATTCTTTCAACAGACATTACAAATGCTGTTAGTTAAATCACTTTTTCACAAACTAGAGGGCCAATGAGTTTTTGGTGAAGTTCTGTTTCTAGTGAAGTGTCCCACTAATCAGCGATCTGAACTAACTTGCCAAAGTTATTATATTTGTGGCCCTTATTATTAAGCTAAAGTCACTGACAGAGATCATTAAGGTTATATGCAAATTGTGCGTATTTTGAGAACTGAGAGCTTAGATCTTGGCTAAGATCAAGGTTAAACTCACTTGATATTTGTCGTTCGCTGTTTGCATACACACATGTTTTGTCTTTTAAAAATTTAAAATGTCGGCCATCAAATTGATAGTTTTGTCCATTTATAAAAAGTTCTCGATTGCTAACATTTGCTGTAACTTGTTTGTCTATTGAGTAGTTATTTTCACCGCAAATTTTATTTTGTTGGTAAATAGTTTGTACTAATTGCTGAATTGCAATTCTTTTAGGGTCGTTGGAAGACAAAGAGTCTATTCGGTGAGAAGCAAGTATTTCGCGCTCACTGTCTTTGTAAAGACAACTGTTTTCACCATTGATATAAAAGTGACGACCGTCATAGAGGTAGTCTTGTCCTGCTTGAATTATATTAAAATTTTCTTGAGTTCTTGTTGGTGTATTGTCGCTGATAGGTTCATTGACAGAAAGTTGTGGCTGTTTGTTTCTGCGTGAAATCTCTTGGCGATCATTAGTGCTACTTGATGTGCAGTTGTTCTGATCATTATAAGCTGCCTGAGCAAGTTTTCTTACATCCACTAAACGTGGGTCAGAGCTGTTCTGGTTGTCAAAGTTATTATTAGATAATACGTTGTTATCATTTCTTTCATACAAACAAAAACGATTTGATGAGAATAAAAACTGTCGTCCATCATATTGATAAACAGTGTTGTTTATGAGATCTGTTGTGTTTTGTTGCTGAAATTGACGTGATTGGATAATAAATTCATTTATATGAACTTCGCCCCAAGGCCTTACTGTTGAGCTATTAGTATAAAAACTGTCTAAGAGATCTTGGCAAGAGCTTATTCTTTGAGACACAAATTTTTTATTTAATAATTCTTGTAAAGTTGAATGAGAACTGTGAGTGCGAGTCAGCCCCATATTTTTTAAAGATTCACCAGCATTGTTTAAGTCTGCCGTCGAGTTAACTCCAAATTTGCAATAATTTAAACTTGTTTGAAAAAAGAGTTGTCCATTTCCTAAAAATATAAATGGTTTCTCTATAGGTGCTCCTTGTAATTCTTTTTTATGGTATTGCCTGTTTAATGGTCCGTATCTGTAAACAAGACTATTCACTAATCTGAAGTCTAAAGATTCACTGGTTTCTCCGTAGACTATTTTTAATTTTTTAATATCATTTGATGTCAATATAACTCGTTGAGTGTTTCTTAAATCTCTAAGGGAACTCCCGTCGATGAGCCTCATTGTTGCTCCAGAGTCGGGGGATCTTCTGAAAAGTTGATCACCGTAGTGCATAGTTGAATGATAATCATAAGGAGTGTGATTGATTGTATCTGCTAGCAAGTATTGTGACCTTGAGCTGGGGTGTATGTTATTATCTAAAACTTGAATGTATTGGTTGCGGTCACTGCGTTGATGTTCATGAGCAAATCCTAGAGCATGCATGATTTCGTGAACAATTATATTTGTAGTGAAGTCACCAATAAAGCCTTGTTGTTCTTCTTCAACTGTTCGAGGGGCACGAATATATATTGGGCGTGATACACCATTTCTAGGAGCGCCTAGATAATCGACATAAGAATAATCACGTGATGATTTGCCAAAGGAAATGTATTTTCTATCGCCAGTTCTAAAGGGGCGAAGTTGTATGTTCACTTTATGAACTTTTAACAAAGTGTTAAAGTAGGCAATGGCATTTCTAACCGCTTGTCTTTGTTGTTCTGAATAATTATGACTAGGTATGAAAGTGTAAGGAACTTCTTTTTCCCACAGTAAAGATCTTTTAAATAACGATTGTTGTGCTTTAGAGTTTGATCTATTGTTATAATGAAGTGATGGTAAATATGTTTCAAATTGTCCGCTCTCATCCAATTGAGATTTATGGCCAAGCACTAGATCGTCACCTATCATTATTTCACCGGTGTCTTGATTGATATAAGCAGATTTTAAAGAGACACGTTCACCAGCCGGAGATACCGAGCTGATATCAATAAGCTGATTGGCATCAAACTTTTGGCAGTTTTGAAAGCTTAAAACTGTCAATAGAGATACAAATAATATTTTTTTTAGACTCATAAATATCATCCTTAAACCAATATGAAATGCATATAGAGTACCAGCTGAACTGATTCTATTGTGAGCTGTAGGGAGTTACATGTTTACAAATTATAGAGGTGTGTAAAAAATAGTTGTCTTATAATGAGATTTTTAATTTTCGGTTTGGTTTTGAGACGATTCCAATTGTGATCGAGATGACTCAGATATGGTTGTGAACTGGCAGTTGAGCGCTTTCAACATTCGTGTTAGCTGTAACGAAGTGGTTTTAAAAGTTTGCTTTGCTTGGTATTTGTAATACTTTTCATGGATGGGATCAGATGTTTTTGCTTCAATGACTGGAAAGTATAACTGAGAATTGGTGACAGTTCGAGTGTATGTTCTAGGCACTTTCTTGTTGCCTTTAAGAAAGTTAAATAGTCGAGTGCTAGTCGATATTATATGACGATAGTTGGGGTTTTCTTCAGTGATTTTTGTAGTGAACAAAAAGATACTACGAACATTTAGTTCTTCAATGAATTTTTTTTTTTGCTCAGAGGTCATTGAGCGGTAATAATAGTGACGTTTTCCATTAGATACAAATGTAGCAATGTTTGAGTCCTCTGCCATTCTTTCAGAGAGACGTTCTTTGCCCTCATAACCTTCACTTATTGATCTAGGTGAAAGTTCTTCAGCTATGTAGAAGTCAACAGTTTGTGGTTGACCAAGACAGGTCACATTTTCTTTATCAGGGTTGCAAAGGCAGCTAAATCGATCTTTCATGCCAGGGTTGCTTACTTGAGCCAGCAAGTTGGGGGTTCTTTGAGTATTGCAGGCTATTTTGTAATCAAACACTGGCTTTACATATCTGCTTCTAGGCCCCAATTTTACGGATGGGTTGAGCTCCATTGGTAATGTGTTTTTTAGTTGTCCGATCTCATTAATGATAAGCACACCTCCTTGAAGGTTGCTCTGATGGCAACTTCCTTGTGAAGAACGAGAACAAAAGAGGGTTTGCATACAAAAGTTTTGACCAGCGTCAGTTTTTTCTCCGAGGTCGTTGCATTTGTAAATAACTGGTGGAAAAAAATCATGACTTTCACCTTTGAGAGTTACTGTATCTTTTTTGAGCTCACATTTTTGTGTATCAGGGTATACCAGAGCACTGAAAGAGGTCAGCAGCATTAATATTAAAAAATAATAAAAGTGTTTACAGTTGAACATCAATCACTCGTTTTAAAGGGTTTGAAAATTGACATTTGATATTTGCTGAACAGTGAGCTTTACCAAAGGTATCAAAATACAAATACCCCCAGTGTTTTTTATACTTTTTAAGTGCGCGCAAGCTCCGCAGTCGATCAGTGCCTCCAGCAATAATCGCCGTCGCCCAAGCGTCGAGTCGAGCTCCCTGCATTTTGTGATTAGCAAATAAAGTGAGTTTATTTATTGATTGTTTACGGGAGATATTTTGAGGTCTTCTGGTTTTTAATGTTAAACCTGATGTGATCATCCAGCCTCCATTTTTCATATTAACCACAGCAAAAGGCATTGGCTCTGACATTGGGTGAGTGGTGTAGAGCGTAGGTTTTTTCTTAACTTGAGGTGCTATATAAACATCACCGGCAAAATCTACGATGTAGTCAGTTTTATTTTTTTTGCGGATCATATCGATGACATAGCCTTGAGCTAGGCCTGAAAAATCCCTCTTTTTTTTGTGGATATAATTAAAATCGGATTGAGTTTCTTTCTTCATTTTTTTTGAGAAGTTTTCAATATTTTTTAATAATTGAGGTTGTATGTTTTTAGCACAAAGAATATTGCCTTGTTTTTTGTAAAGGCAGTCTGGGTCTAGAGTTCCTTGCAATATTTTTTTTGATTTTAAAAATTTTTGAATGCTTTGGTGAGCTTTTGTACTTCCTTGCCACGAAAAATCAACACCAAAGATCTTATCTTGATGAGTTAAACCTGGGGAGTTATGAGGCCAACTAAGCAGGATCAGTAAAGATTGCATTAAGAAAAATTTTGAGATCATATATATATGTTAAGACATTGAAAAACTGAACTCAATGATGTTCATTTTTTAAAGATAACAAGTTAACGTTTTTCTACTTTCATCTAGCTAAATAACTGAGAGTCCTTTTTTAGAAGAACGAACGACTTAAAAGAGTTCGCTGTGGTTTTGGATTAAAGTTTGTATGTAAAAGCTACATCTCAAAGAAAGTAATTACAAAATTTAAATACGAGGCAAAAAATAAGGTCAATGATTTTAACAATTTAAACATAATATATGGTAATTTTAAGGCATGTAATTTGCTACTGTACGTTTCTTATGAACTTCATACTTACTATAACTTTAAAGATAGCTTTTGTATTGAGTGTTTTTGCGAATCAAGACGAATTGAACTCGGCATTCGAGCTAGTTTTGCAAACACAGGTTGAGACATCAACAGAACTAAAATTAGCAGAACAAATAGTATTAGAATATTTACTTCGTTTGGAAGTAGATGGGTTTCCACCTAATGACATAAATGCTCTTCTTTCACACACTATGATTGATGAAAAAAGTAAAGTGATCCCTGATTTGGGAGCTAAGAAAATAACAAATCTTTTAAAATATGGTTCTATTGGTTTTCGTATGTTGCGATTAGATACGGGGGCAACAAATATTGGGATAAACTCACTCAGACAGGCACAAAACAATGCCACCATGGCAGCAACTGGAGTGTTAAACCCAACATCTATTTTTGAAAGTGTTCGTACTCTTGGCGTAGCTACAAGAGATGGCTTTCGTTTGTTTGAAATATTACGTGATTTAAAGGCAATAAACGCAGACTCTATGCCAGGGACAAGCATTTCCATAATGGACGCTGATTATCAGCCACTTGTTAATTACATTCGTGCAGTTGAGATTTTAAATGTATTACATCAGTTTCGTTCTGATGTTATTTCCACATCCAGTTTTAGAAATTTCTACTCTTTGATTCTGGCAGAGGTTTTTGCTGAGTTTGTCAATATCAGTCGCCAAGTGAGTGGGATACAAATGATCTCGGGTGGTGAACCTTTGTCGTTTCAATTTATATCTATTGTGGCCTACGCTCTTCAAGACTTACCAATTGAGCTAACAAATGAGGTTATAACATATGTGGAAGACAACTACGTTGATTTTTCTCAAGGTGAGTCAAGAAACAGTAGGGCTGCCAGGCAGCATGAAGTGAGCGAAGCTTTAGATAAGTTAAAGATGAGCTTGGAGAATATAGATCAACTAAAAAAGCAGCCCATGTACTCAGGGAAGCTCGTCGCCGTTTCTTACATTGCGCTTGGACTTTTACAATCAGAACTCGAAACAGTCGACACTGTTCTAGAATACCTAGAACGCTCAAATGAACTTATGAATAAACTGGGTGTTAATGAGGGTGCAAATATTCGCTTAGTAACAAATGCAATTTCAAAAAGCGCCACTGCCTTAAGAGAGACAGGGCATGTGTCCGGAAACGCTTTGATCGGGTTAATGAGAATCCCACAATATGGAGCTAACCTCGCCTCTGATGGAATTGAGTACACTTTATCTGGCATTTCTAAGGTAGCTTCTTCCATGGCGTCAGCTGCAATGGTATCAGCAAGTACTGTTGGTAGTGCCTTTCAGGCAACTGGTGATTCTATTTCTGGAGCAGCAAGCTCGGCATTGAACACTGTCAAAGGAGTTATGAATCGATGTGAGCAGGTCGTGCCTGAACAAGACATTTCAGATAAAAATAATTAAAATATAAACTTGGTTGCTCAGATAATACTAGTATTACAATACATATTAAAATTAGACTAATAAAAGTTAATTAACACTTTCATCAAAAAAGCGAAGAATCTGTTCACGGTGAAAATAATAGGTTCGAATGATGGAGTTGGCATGACTGGAGTGGTGTTTAATCGAAAATTCAGGTTCAGCAGACCAATGAGTGATTAAGTTTTTTTGAAAGTCGCCGGGCACGGTGGTGTCCTCTGTCGACATCACTGCAGCAAAGTGAATGTGACTTGGTTTTTCTTTAGGTATTTTCCAAACAATAGCTTCACACAACGCGGTTTCATATTGTTGATGAGTTTTAAAATCAAACCTTTTCATTCTGATTTTTCGTACACGTTTTAAGAGTCTTTCGTTAGCACTGGCGATAGAACTGCACAGAGGAGTGCCTGATACGACGCTGTAATAAGCCTTTATGTTCTTACCAAGCTCTGGGTTGCCCATGGCGACGTTGGCAATAAAGCCGCCAGCACTGGTTGCAAAAATGCCTATGTTATAATTCTGTAATTTATCTAAGGTGAGAAATAAGGCTTTTTGGGCTCGTCGCATGTAGCGATTGTGAATGTCTAAATCAATGCTGTACTCATCATCGTCTGTCCAATTTTCGAGGATAAAGCTTGTGTAGCCATTTTTGCAAAAGTACTCGGCATATTTTTTATCGATATAGTTTTTTCCACCAGTTGGCGGTAGAATTAATATAGCTTTGGTGTCGCTTCGATCAGTTCTAGCGTACATAGACAGTTTTATATTAAAGTCATTTTCGCTGTAAGTGAGTTTTTTAATGTTGCAGTTGTCTTTTATAAATCCCATATTTTTTTGAGTACATGATGTGAGGACTAAGGTTAATAAAAGGAGAAGTTTCATGACTTCTATTTATACTTATTTGTGATGAATTTGCTAGTGGAGAGTTTTGGTTGATTTCCTTTTAACGATAACTGGGGTTGAGCTTCAAACTCTAAAGCTTGTAGGTGTTTGTATTTCGGCTTAAGTATCTGTAATCACTTGCAAAGACTCTGTTTTACAATGTCAGTAATGGATACTTAATTCTATTGCTTTTTTATAAATTAGTGCATATTACCAAATGTATTATGAGTCTTGAGCCAGTTACTAAATTTGATCAACATGTCAAAACGACTTTGTTTGAAAGTCTCTTAGAGTCTGAAAAGATCTCTGTTAAAAATTTGGCTGTTCAACACCAGTTTTCATATCAAGAGTTAAAACTATTTATAGAAAAGACAATAGATCTGCGCATGTGGGGAGAATCTTCAGCGAAACAATTGTGGCAAAAATTTTCTCTGCAAAAACAAAATGTAAAAGGGCGAGATCATAAAAAACAGGTCTTTCAACTTTTCAACACTCATTACGAAAGCCTCAAAGACAACTCCTTTTCATTTCGGCAAAAGCCTGAGTTGAGTTCTGAGTACAAGATCACCAAGCAAGAACTACGCAAAGAGGGCAACCAACAAGAAGTTTTTGGCATGTGTGCCGTACAATCAGAAAAAACCAGTTGCTGTAACTTACGCACCATCGATGCTGTTAAAAATTGTGGCTTTGGCTGTAGTTATTGTAGCATTCAAACCATGTACGGCGACGAAACAGTTGTCTTTGACGAAAATTTACAAGTAAAACTTGATGGCATTCAGTTAGATAAAAATAAACTTTACCATATCGGTACAGGGCAGGCCTCGGACTCTTTGATGTGGGGCAATCAGCACGGGGTTTTAGACTCTATGCTAGGCTTTGCTAAAAAATGGCCTAACGCTTTATTAGAGTTTAAAACTAAGTCAAAAAACATCAAGTATTTACTTAAAGAGCAGAGACCTAAAAACATAGTTTGTTCTTGGTCTGTGAACCCCCAAGATATCATCGAAAATGAAGAGCACCTCACAGCAAGTTTTGCTGACCGTGTGAAGGCAGCAAGGGCCTGTGCCGATCATGGCATCAAAGTTGGGTTTCATCTTCATCCCATGATTTATTATCGGGACTGGCAAGAGGGTTATCAGCATGTCATTCAAACGTTGGTCGATCAGTTCAAACCAGAAGAGGTCCTATTTGTTTCTTTTGGTTCTTTAACATTCTCTAAGCCGGTTATTAAAAAGATCAGACAATACAACATTCAAAGTAAAATGCTTCAAATGCCTATGGTGTCTAATCCTGAAGGTAAGCAAACCTACCCCTTTGAAGTGAAAAAGCAAATGTTCAAATTTGCCTATGACCAGTTTCAATGCTGGCATGACAAAGTGTACTTCTTTTTGTGCATGGAAGAAAAGCGCTTGTGGCAAACCACCTTTGGTTGGGAGTACGCCAACAATGAAATGTTTGAACAAGACCTTGTCACAAAAGCCTTTGCTAAAATAAATCAATAACGAGTTATTGTCCTGCAATGGTTGAAGTGAGTTGGTAATAGATGTTAATTACAATACTTTAAGAACTTTAAAACGTCGATTATCAAAAACAGTTTCAAAGTAACTAGAGTTTTTAAACTGACGATCACAAAACTGTTGATCCGTTTGGTAAGATCCTTCGTTGATCAGTTGTTGCATCACGCAGCCAGTTGAGCTTTTATAATAACAATAAGTACCTTCGCTAATGACATATTTGATTTTGAACTTGCTAAAGTATGTGTGCAGTGAGTCTTCAGAAAAGTTACCGTAGATCTTGTAGCTTTGTTTCACTCTATTTCTGAGCTCTTGGTTTTCATATTGAGGATGAAGGTGAATAGGCCTTCCAGTTAAAAGTCGTACGCTGGATGACAAAGGCATAGATGCCACGATGATGTCATTTTTTTGTGTGTTCTCTGAAATAAACTGAGTGAGCTCAGCAAGAGTGTTGCCAGGGAGGGGACGTTGTCGTTCCCAGAGGTCATTGTATGTATTTTTACTAAGGGCTAAGATAGCTACAGATAAGAGAACTGAAATGATCGGTACGACCATCTTGTTATTAAATTTTTGACTTAAAAATTGTGCGATATGAAATACAGAGAAACCGATAAAAATAATAGCAACTGGGAGACCAATAATTAAAAATCTCTGACTCATATAGGCGATAATAGCAAAACCAATAGTTATAAGACATGTAAAATAATATGAATTGGCTTTTGATTCTCCTTTTAAGAAGGAAAGAAGGTGCTTAATTAAAAAGTACCCCATAGAAAGTAACAGCAAGTACAAAAAGCCATTTGAGAACATTTGACCCAGCTGCCAAGATCCGATGGAGTTAAACGCGTCATCGCACATATAAAGAAGAGCATGAAAATCATTGTTTTGCTTTAGACGTTGACTGATAAATTTAAAAACGTGATTGTCGCTTGTTAAATTAAAAAGATTTCCAAAAGCAGTATGAGACAAAATACTGGCTGTAAAAACACCTAGCACGCATAATAACCGCCTCAACCAAGTATTTAATTGAAAAGAAGATTTTTTGTAACCTATAAGTAGAAGGGTGACTATAAAAAACACACTGATAAAATTAAACAAAGCTCCTACAACTAAAGCGCTTCCTAATAAGTAAACACAAGTGATCAGCCAAGAGGCAGTTATCAATAAAAAATAATCAAGTAACTTATTTAAAGAAACTTGAGAAAAAACAAATAAGCCCAGCAAAGCAATGATATTCACGATCAAAGCAAATTGAGTGAATTGCCAAAAAGAAATCTGCACAACTAAACTCACTACAAAGGAGATATCAATAAATCTTAAGTTTTTAATAAAATCCATTTTTTTGCTAATTTTGTCAGAGAGGCTAGGTGCCTTGATCAGTAAAAGAGTGCACAGCACATGAAATAAAAAAAGTGTGATGCCGGCATTTTCTCGCAAAGGTGTGTTGGTGGTCATACGAGTCAATGACTCAAAATTAGTGAGATAAAGGGCTAATGGCAGTGCCCCTGCCCATATGTTTTGTGTCATGTAAATAACAATGAAAAGTACTAAGAACAAGCTCAGACCATTTATGGTGTAAGCGATGTAATTATATAACTTAATGGGTGACACTTTTATACCAAGAGCGTGACCAAGTCTATAAATGGCTCCTGTGAAAAGTTCAAAGCTAATATTGAAGCGGCGATGTGGGTTAATATTATTAGGAGCTTCATAAGTAGAACTACTGAAGTAATTTTTAATGGCTGAGCTAAAAGAGTCTGCAGAAATAAAGTCTTTATAAAACGAGTAATAAAAAGCTCCTTCAGAAAACAACACCCCCTCTTGTTGTGTCTCCGTTAATTGATGGGCTTGATGTAAGTTTTGATGATATAAAAAATGGACATGTGAATACGTAAAAGCAATGATAATTAAAACAGGGATTAAAATTTTGTAACGCATTTAAAAATTCTATTGAATTAATCAAGAACATACAACCAGTTGCAAACAAATCTTAGGTATATTTAAAATAAAAAAACCTGTCACAAAGCTGTAACAGGTTATTAATAATATCTTTATATTTTAAGGTGAGCTGTGCTTACGAGCTCTTTTTGGACTGCTTCACAAGCTTTTTCACTTCGTCTTCAGAAATGAAGGCGGATTGTAAGCGTTGAATAGTTTTGCCATTTGGCAAGAAGAGCATATCTCCATGTCCAAATAATTTCTCAGCACCAGAGGAGTCTAAAATCGTTCTTGAATCTATGCTCGAAGACACTTTACAGGCGACACGAGTTGGGAAGTTTGTTTTTATAAGGCCAGTGATGATGTCTGATGAAGGTCTCTGAGTTGCAATCACCATGTGAATCCCACAAGCTCTCGCTTTTTGAGCGATGCGTGTAATTGGCGTTTCCACCTCTTTCCCTTGTGTCATCATTAGATCAGCAAGCTCATCTATAATAATCACTAAATAGGGGAGTGGAGCCCACTCAAAATCCATACTTGGTTTTTTCTTTTTCACAAAACTAGATTTCTTTTCTGAGCTGATGAACTTATTGAATGAAGTGATGTCTTTAGAGCCCACTTCTGCAAGAAGTTGATAACGTCGATCCATTTCCTTTTCTGCCCATTGCAAGACATTTTTAGCTTCGTTTACATCTGTCACAACAGGTTTTAACAAATGAGGAATGCCGTTATAAGGGCTCAATTCAATCATCTTAGGGTCGATCATTAAAAAGCGCAGTTCTTTAGGTGATTTTGTAAAAATTAGAGATGAAATGAGAGTGTTGATGTAAACACTTTTTCCAGATCCCGTTGTTCCTGAAACAAGCATGTGAGGCATTTTAGTTAAATCGTGAATGATGGTTTCGTTGTTCACATTCATGCCCATTGGAATAGGGAGGTTTTCATCTTTATTGGCACTCACTTTTTTCATGAGTTCAGATAAGTTCACAACTCGTTTCTTTTGGTTTGGTATTTCGATACCAATGGTTGTTTTGCCAGGAATGGGTGCTAAAATACGGATGGAAGGAGCTCCTAAAGCCATCGCTAAATCGTCGGTGAGTGAAGCGATCTTACTTAGTTTCACACCGGCTTTGAGTTGCATTTCATACATAGCAAGTGTCGGACCCTCGTGAACTTCAATGATATCTCCAGAAATGCCGAAGCTTTCAAGGTGCTCTAAAAGCTGTGTTTTACTTTGCTCTAGTTGAGTTTTACTCATAGAAGTCATTTTTGTTGGTTTATTGAGTAATTGGAGTTCAGGCTTGGTGTATTTTTTAGTCCAAGCTTTAATATCAATAGAGTAGCCTTTATTTTCAGTTTCTTTGGCCGCTTGCTCTTTTGTGGCTTCTTCTGCTGGCTTTGCTTTGCGACCTTTCTTACTTGCCGTCTTAGTCGTTTTTTTAGCAGCTTCTGTAGCTAGTTCAATGGACTCTGCCGGGTAGTATGAGATCAACCCCTTTGGGGAGTCTAAACTTGTAATAGTATGATTGCCATGACCATCGAGTTCAATTTCTTCACTGAGGTCATTGAGTTCAACAGGAGTTTCTTGTTCTTTATTGAGTTCAGGCACAAACTTATTAAATTTATACAGTAGTTTTTGAACAAACATATTATTTTCAAAAGTTGTGTGAAGCACTCTAAGAATGAAAACAGCAAAGCCTTTAATACAACTAGCAAATGTTTTAGCTACATACTTTATACTGTCATCAATGAATAAGAAAATATCTGTTAAGCTAAATAAACCAGTTAAAATAGACAAAACCATTGCTGATGCAGCCAGCACAGATACTGACCCAAAGGCACCAAATAAATTGAAGAGACCACCGCCGACTTTTAGTCCAAAAAGTCCACCAGCACCAAAAAGCATAGACTTATGAGAGATGAATTGAAAGACAGCCTGGTAAATGGATAAGAAACTCGCAATCAGAGTGATCACAAAAACTTGGGCAATCACAAAATAAATAAATTTACGATAATACTTTTGAATGTCTTGGGGTTGAAAAATTTTGCTGATAGTGAATTGTCCTAACCAAAGTGATGATAAACCAATATAAAAAGAGCTATATCCAAACCAATTAAAGATCTTTTCAAGAGTAAGACTGCCGACAACACCAGTTAGAGCTTGAATCTTAGCTGGAGTCATTTTTAAGTAAATATAGCAGGCTGCAAACAGTAATAATGCCATTAAAGTGCAAACTAGAAAAACTAGTTCTTGTGTTTTAGTTTCGAGTTTAAAATACTTGCTCATACAGATCCCTGCCTTCTTTTATACTTAAAAAAAGCAAGGAATATGCCAGAGAGGTGGGCCCTAAGTTACTGAAATTACATAGGATAAGTTATCAATTTGAGAAAGGTTGTTAAGCTGCTAACAAAACTGATTGGCAGCTGACAAACTTATGGACGCTTTGTTATCAAGCCCTCAATAAAGCGAGTTGAGCACGTCTTTGAACTTTTCATCACAAAATTTACGCTTCACCTTCATGCTTGGGGTGAGCTCTCCGGTTTCAATTGTGAAATCCTTGTGGAGTATTTTAAACTTTTTAACGGTTTCATATTTGGCAAGTTGTGAGTTCATTTCTTTAATGACTCCAGCGACATGCTCATTCACAACATTATTGTCGGCCAAACTATCCACACTTGAGTAAGACAAACCATGTTTCTTAGCAAATTGAGTGATGCTGGCTTCATCAAGAGTGATCAGAGCAACGATGTATTTTTTCTTGTCACCATGTATGAGAACATTAGCAATGGTCGGTTCTATCTTGAGTAAGTTTTCAAGTTTTTGTGGGGCTACATATTTGCCACCAGCTGTTTTGATAAGGTCTTTTTTGCGATCAGTGATTTTTAAAAAGCCATCCTCGGTGATATGCCCAATATCGCCAGTGCGAAAATAACCATCTTCAAAAACATTTTCAGTGGCCTCTGGCATGTTGTAATACTCTTTCATTACTTTGTCAGACTTAACTAAGATTTCATTGTCTTCAGCAAGCTTTAGTTTTACGTCCTTGAGTGGTTTGCCAACAGTGCCAAATTTGTAATTGTAGGGTGTGTTCGCAGTTATGCCAGCGGTGGTTTCTGTAAGGCCATAGGCTTCTAAAATTAGAATGTTGGCAGAATGGAAAAATTCGCTGATCTTTTTTTCTAGTGGGGCACCACCAGAAAGAGCGTAGCGAATATTGCCACCCATAGCGCTTTGAATCTTTGAGTAAATCAACTTATCAGCAAGTTTAAACTGCAAAGCTAAGTGCAGTGGTATATTCTTTTTATTCATTTTAAGGGCACTGACTTTTTTACCGACAGAACTCGCCCATTTGAACAACTGCATGGTTGATTTTTTAGAGTTAATTTGAGTGATCACACCATTATAGATTTTTTCAAAAATTCGCGGCACAGCGATAAGGAATGTAGGTTTAATTGTTAAAATGTTTTTCTTGATGGCTTCAACACTCTCTGCGTAAGCAATAGTGTAAGGTTTGTATATGTTACCGAGTGACTCTATGCGCCCCATAACGTGCGCTAAAGGTAAAAAGCACAAGCTGGTATCAGTGTGATCAAAGTCAAAACAATCAAAGATATCTGTGACTTCAGAAAAAAGCTGTTTGTGGGTTAAGACAACTCCTTTGGGCACGCCAGTTGTCCCAGAAGTGTAAATAATGGTTGCCGTTTGTGTTGCAGGAGTTTGTTTTAAAGCACTTTCAAAATCATCATTGGGAGTACTATCGTCGCTAATAATGTCATCAAAGGTTATAAAAGATGATTCTTTTTTAGTATCAAAAACAATTATTTTTTCTAAGGAAGGACATTTTAAAGATTTTATTTTAGATGCCAAAGCATCGTCTTCACAAAAAATGGCTTTGGCTTCACAATTATTGATGATGTATTCAATGTCACTGTCTAAAGAGTTTTTATAGATGGGTACAGTGATGGATTGGTTGCTCATGATTCCAATGTCAGAGATCGTCCATTTATAACTGGGTTTGGCAATAATACAAACACAGTCATCTTGACCTACCTGTATAGATTTTAAAAAAGCATTGATATGAAAAACGGCTCGGTAATAGTCATTCCAGTTGAGCTTTTTCCAAACTTTGTCTTTTTTATATTTAAAGGCAATGTGGTTTTTATTACGGTCTTTTATTTTAGAGAATAAATTTAATATGGTGTTGTTCATTCACCTATTGTTTGTTGGCCTACGGCGTGTAGTCAAGTCAAAGTGTAAAGATTTCTTTTGCCCGTTATCGAGAGTCAACGTCTTGTATTTAACCATTTTGTTGTACGGATTTATGGCTTTGATTTTTAGCTTTTTCCCTGAAGGCACAGCGTAATTTTCAAGAGGAAAATCAGTCTCAGTGAGCTTTTGGTTGTTTATATAAATGTTGGCTTTTTTAAGAGGCCTTACGTCTATGTCGATATAGGCGATGTTGGCCACTTGTAAGGTGTTATTTAAACTACGTGTTGCTTTGGTCTTAACAATAAAGTTCTTTTTTTCGAGGTTTAAAAATTTCTTTTTAGTGAGTTTTAGATCAAATGGCTTATTGAAGGGAATATCAATTTGTGCAGGTGTTATTCGTTGTAGATCTTTTCCATTCAAAAATATTTTAGCTCCTGAAGGTTTACTGTTGATCACCACTTTAATGGTTTCTTCAGCAACTTTTTCAGCCTCTTTTTCGCTGGCAAGGGTTTCTTCGCCTGAGTCTTCAAACTCATTGTTTTCATCATTTTGATTTTGTGAAATGACGTCTTCATTAACACCACTGTCAAAGCCACCCATGAAATAATATCCGCCGCCGAGCAGTAGCAGAATAAGAATTATTGGAGCTAGGAAAGATTTGTCTTTGCGTTGATGTGTATGTTTGACTGATGTGCGTGTATTGTTGTTTGGTTTTTGAATTACGCTGACACTTCTCACAGAACTGCGGTTTGTACCGCGAACGTTAGTTCTGGTCATATCTTTTTTATGATAAGAGGAGCGATAAAAAGGGTTGTCTGATTTTAAACGTGCTTTGGAGAAATCAAGTCGACTTTGTACAGACTCTGTACTAAATCCACGATTTTGTGCATCAGTTGCGTTTGTTTTGTCGAGCTCTACGGGACTTGTGTTTGTCATCAGCTCTAAGAACTCACTGCGCTCTTTGTCGTTTTCAGCACTTTTAAAAGGTATTTTAGAGTACTCAACAATACGATTTCGGATCTCAACGATGTCATTGGCATAAATATTAGATATAAATAATGCAAAGTCATGATTTGAGAAATCAGGATAAGTGGTATTTAAAAAGCGGTTCAAATCTTTGTAAAGCTCAGAACAGGTTTGGTATCTGAGGTTTCGATCTTTCGTTAAGCTCTTATTTACAATTCTTTCAAGTTCATCTGGCACTGCCGGATTTATTTTTTTTATACTGGGAACATTACAGTCACGAATTTTTCTGAGGGTGTTGATTTCATTGTTGGCAATAAAAAGCCTTTCACCAGCAAGTAATTCCCATAATACAATCCCAAGTGAGAAAATATCTGTACGGATATCAACCTCTAATCCTTGTGCTTGTTCTGGGCTCATGTATCCGAATTTACCCTTAAGAGTTCCAGCTTTTGTTTTTTCAATTTGGCTTTCTGCTTTTGCAATTCCGAAATCTACAACTTTAATCTCACCATTATAACTGGTCATAATGTTTTGCGGACTCATGTCTCTGTGAATGATATTGAGTGGTTTGCCAGTGCTGCCATCTATGCACTTGTGTGCATGCTCAAGGCCAGCTGCCACCTGCTTTATAATGTATACAACCTGTTCTACAGTTAATTTTTTTTCTTGTTTTTTTAAATGGTTGAGAAGTTGTCTTAGGTTTTTTCCTTCTACATATTCCATGGTCAAGTAGAGCTGTTGGTTTTCAATACCAAACTCATAAATGGAAACAACACTGCTATGGGAAAGATTGATAGCAATTTTAGCTTCAGATTTGAACATATCAATGAACTCTTGGTTATCAGAGAATTGGGGTAAGATTCTTTTCATGGCAATGATTTTGCCGATACCACTGGCTCCAGGAGCTCTTGCTAAAAACACTTCGGCCATACCACCAGCGGCAAGCTTTTCAAGCAATAAGTACTTTCCAAAAAATTCCGGTTTAAACTTCTTCAAAATAACCTTTTGTTTTTATTTGCAATTGTATAAACTTAATATCGGGATAAATATATTTGGGTTTAACAAAAAAGGTATGAGTTGAAAGAGTTATGGTCGAAGGTCGAGACGTCAAATACATTGGGTTAACTGGAGGGATTGCAACGGGCAAGACCACAGTCTCGAAGTATCTAAAATCTAAGGGGATCCCCGTAATAGATGCCGACCAAATCGTGCATCAGCTTTTATTAGCCGATGGTCTAGCCGCTGATCCCATTTTGAAGCACTTTGGATCCAGTGTTTTTGATCTGCAGGGAAATATCATCAGAAAAAAGCTAGGCAGTGTAGTTTTTAATGATAAAGACAAGCTCAAGGTCCTTAATGGAATCATTCATCCACTGGTGAGGCAAGAAACAGATAAACAATTGCAAAAAGAAATTAACAAGGGTGAAGAAATCATTTTTAACGATGTGCCTCTTTTATTTGAAAACAACTTACAAAAAAATTATTACAAAACAGTGTTAGTCTACTGTTCTCAAGAAACACAGCTTAAAAGATTGACCACAAGAGACAATATGACTGAAGAACAAGCTAAAAATAGAATCTCGTTACAAATGTCAATCGATGAAAAAAAATCTTTAGCAGATGAAGTGATTGTGAACGAAGAAACTCTTGATGAACTTTATTCACAAATTGATGAGTTTATTAAAAAAGTAAGATAAAAATATAGTTTCTTAGTACAAACCTGAACTTAAAAATTGCAGATCAAATTAAACTATATTGTTGATAAGTTGAAAGTCTCTTACTGGCAAGAACTTTAGCAAGCCGTTATGTAATAATTTTTTTTGTAACTAAAAAGTTGATATAAAGTTACTGAATTGACATTTCACAATCTGAGTAAATAAACTCAAAATTTCCTTCAGACAAAGAAATAGGCTCATCTTTTTCTAGATCTTCTCCATCGGGTATTGAAATTTTACTTTTATTTAAAGAAGTTGAGTCTTCATTAAATGATAATCTGCTGTACTTGCCTTTAATAGTGCCTACAACAGGGAGGCCATTGAGTATGACTTTTTGTGAGAAGTACATCTTGTTTGAGCCACATTTCCAAGCAGATATTTGAAGAGAAGTCCCTCCAGAGCTTGTTATTTTCTTTGATTTTTTACCGTACGGTGTACATGCCCCATTTTCATTATAAGGTTCAAACTGAATCTCATCGTCAGTTATCTCTAATGAATTTTTAACGATAGTTTTATAGTCCCACTCTCCACCAGTTAGTAATCCATAAATGCTGCATTTAATTTTAGTAGTTTCTGCATTTCCTAAAAATGGAAGAACGAAAATAAAAACCAAAACTATAATTTTTCTCATATTGACAACTTAACTTGTTAACATACTTTTTTATGCGATTACTCAATTTGTAATGAATAAAAATAGAACTTATATAAAAGATATTTGGCATTTTAACATAAAGATTTGAATTAAAAACCTAAAGTGAAAATAAGTAAAAACTAACGACAAATCGACTAAAATATATACGATAAGTAAGTCTATTAAAGCAATTAGACTAGAAAGATGATGAAGAGCTGGTCAATAAGTACAAACTTTTTTTAATAAAAGCTGGGTTGGTTTTTGTTGCATTAATAACGATTTACTATACTTACGCCTTAGATCACTTTTTAGATACTACCAAAGCCTAGGAAAAGTTGTCCAAACTGTAAAAAAACTAGTGAATTGTTTCAGACTGAAACAGTATTTGACGATATATATAATATGAAAACGAATTTCATTATACTGGTTTTTATTTTTATGTTTTGTCTATCAGTGCATGCACAAAAAGAAGTGTTTTATGAGAGCTCACGCGGGTTAGGTATGGGTGGAGCTCAAATCACAGCCGTTAACGACGAAACGACTGTTCTTATAAACCCAGCAGGCCTTGGGAAATTAAGAGGAAACACTTTTAGCTTTTTAGACATTGAAGTTGAATCCAATTCAGAAACTTATAGCCTTCTTGAGGGCGATTATATGAGAGCCTTGGATCCTCAAAAAGTATTAGACGATTTAAATACAGACCCCGACGTGGTTTATCACGCAAAAGTGCAAGCCTTCGTTGCCTACGCACGTAGAAATTTTAGCTTTGGTTTTTATGGCAATTACAGAACCAACGCTCAAATGGATTCAAACCCTGTGAACCCATTGCCATTTTCCCTCGATTACAAAAATGATTTGGCTTTTGTATTAGGGTTTAACAAACGCTTTTCTGAAGGGCGAATTAAAATTGGTGCCAGTGCTAGAGCGATCAACCGTATGGAAATTAAAGATGAATTTCAATCCTTTCGCACGGGCTTATCAGTGGGGAGTGATGGCAAAGAAGGCATTGGCATAGCCGGCGATATTGGCATTCAAATGGCGCTGCCTTGGAAATGGCTGCCCACCATAGCAGCTGTCTTGCGGGATATTGGCAACACTAAGTTTAACCTCGAAGAGGGGCTTTTTAATAATAGCGCCGACATTCCAGACACTGTCGATCAGTCTTTGGATGTGGGCTTTGCTCTGTACCCGATATATTGGAACTATTCGCGATTTACCATAACAGGTGAGTACCGAGATGTGCTGAATGATTATGAGCTCGATAATGAAATGGCTCAGTATCATGTCGGGTTTGAATGGAACAGTCATGATGCCTTTTTTCTTCGCGGTGGTTTGAATCAGGGTTACTGGACGGCAGGACTTGAATTTGCTTTTTCAAAATTTCAATTGCAACTCGCTTCTTTTGGCAAGGAGGTTGGTGATGCCATCGAAAAGAAAGAAAGTCGAAACTTTATTTTAAAATTCACAACGAGGTTTTAATTTTTGAAAAGACTATTTAAACTTTTTTTTATCTTAGTATTTTGCTTGGTCAGTTGTAAGGAGAACCAATTTAAATCTTTTGATGATGAAGTGACAGCAGAGTCGTTATGGTTTGACTTTATACAGCACCTAAATAAAAAAGAGTTCACCGAGGCAATAGCTCTCCTTCCTGAGATTCCTGATTCCATAAAGCTGAGGCGAGAAAATTTAATCAGGCACTCTTCTGCTTATGCAGGAGTCTGTGGTTTAGACTTACTTGAGCTCATAAACGATTCTGGCAACCTAGGCACAGCCACTCCCATAGGTTTTTTGATGAGCACGTTCACTGACCCAACCTTAGAAAAAATCACAGCTTGCAATACGGCAATAGCATTGATTGAAAATAATGTCTCTGATCAGGCCGATCAGCGAAACTCTGATGAAAACATCGCTATGATGGCTTATTTAATGATTAATATTGGTTTGTTTTTAAATTCAAGATTTGACTTAGATAACAATGGAGCTGTTGATCCTGCCGCTGACAGTTGCAATGTGACTCAAATCAGCGATATTGAAACGGCGCAAGTAGGTGCGTCACTAACTAAGATGTTTCTAGCTGCGCAATTTATTTCTGGAATTGATTTACTCACTGAAATTCAAGATGAGATTCAGTCTGGTTGTGATCTTTTGACAGGCGCCTTAGCGCCGCTGAATTTTTGCAGTCAGATAAACCCAGCCAGTTATTCGGCAGATCAGATTAGAGGAGTTCGGAGTATTATTCAAGAAGGAGTCGATTTTGGTATGGGCAGCTGCACGAGCTCGCCCAATAACCTTGTTAATTGCGTATGTCCATAAAGCCAGTTTTTATTTTTCTGGTTCTCTTTAATGTGTCCATATCATATGCAGACGAGCTTTTTGATACTTATCGTTCAGTGCGGGCAATGGGTATGGGTGGAGCATACACTGGCATTGTCAGTGGCATTGATTCTTTGTTTTATAACCCAGCCTCTCTTGTTGATGTGAAGGGGTTGAATATCAATTTGTTAAATGTCAATGTGGCAGGAACAGAATTTGATGATCAAATTTTAGAAAGCCTTGATGGACTCACCAATAGTTCCACAATTGGACAGAGTCTCAATGATTTATACGGTAAGCCACTTTCAGCATCTGCTGGGGCAAGAGCTGGCTTAACTTTACCAGGGTTTGGCTTAGCTGGTTTTGGTCACGCTAATATGAGTTTGACGGTCAATAACCCCGTTATACCAGACTTGGAAGTGAACTCTATTTTAGACACTGGAGTTGTTATAGGTTTTGCAAAAAGGGTCAATAGAATTATGAATTTTGGATTAGCCATTAAGCAAGTCAGTCGTTACGGAGACCGGGCAACTTTTACGGCCTCTTCGGTCAGTTCATTAGATCCACAAGTGATCACTGATGCACTAGATAAAAAAGGCACCGGCTACGGAGTGGATGCAGCTATTGAGTTTATTTATCGTGGAGACTCATTCATTCCAAAAATATCGGCTGTTGCAAAAAATATTGGTGGAATTAAATTCACTAATGACAATAATCAGTTCGGGCCACCTCCAGAGCTAGAGCAAGAGGTGGTGTTGGCAGCATCTATGATTTACGACACCAGCGTGGCTTCTTTGTTGATGGGAGCTGATTATCGTTATGCACTCAATGAAGACATCACAGACGGACGCAAGTTACATTTAGGTATGGAGTTGAGTTTACCATTGATTGATTTGAGAGGTGGTTTGAATCAAGGGTATCTTTCTTATGGAGCAGGAATTAATCTAGGGATTTTTAGATTAGATGCGGCCAGTTACGGTGTTGAGATTGGCGAACGAACAGGTCAGTTAGAGGATCGCAGAAATTCAGTCTTGATCAGTTTTGATTTTGGTTTTGAATTCAATGCCAACAAAGGCAGCGGCGGTAGTGGCTTTAAATTTAAAGGAGCCGGCCGTGGGGGAGAAGTCACTTTGGGCTCTGGTGGTGGCCGACGATCTTACAAGCGCAAGTACTATAAAAACTATAACAAACAACGACGTTAAATAGCCTTTTTTTATAAAAGATTTTGACGACTCTAGTTATTTTTTTCCAGAAGTATCACTCCAAATCAAAAAAAGCTATAAATAACAAATGATCAAAGCTTTCATATACGATTCTCAGGAAGAAAAGAAATCAGCATTTTCCAAATACAATCGGTTTGAAACCTGTTTTGTCGTTCCCGACTTAAACGCAAAACAATCCATTCAAAAACTTTTTTTCAAGCAAACTCATGTCTTAGAAGAAGAGCTTATTCTTCGTGCCAATGAATTTTGGCTTTTATTATTCCAAGCAAATTTTAATGATATTCATTTGGTCAACACCAACATCATAAGTTCATTGATTGAGGAGTGGGTCGAAGAAGAGCAGTTTGAGTTATCTCTAAATTCGATCAAACAATTTTTGAAAGTGTTTGAGCAGCTCTTGCCACTGAAGCTCATGTTGCAATCAGATGAGCTGCTATCGAGTTGGTTTCAAGAAAATGTCAGTAGCTACATTAAGTGGGGAAAGTGGTACGAGTTAACTAGTCAGCTCTATGAAAAAATATACTCATTAAAAATTCTTCCACACAATTTAATCACCACGCATTTATTGCTAAATTTTCCTGACATTCAATTTGATTTTAAGACCCAATATGTGTTTGATCTGGGTGTTGAGCTCAGCCATCAAGAGGCCGAGTTGATGGTACAGCTGGCGCAAGTCGCAGATGTGCATGTTTATATGCCAGACAATATTTACAACACCATTGAAAGTCACTTTTCTAATAAATACTTAATACAAAATATTGGAAAAGATGATCTCCACAAAATCACCTCAGAAAATAAAGTGTCTGAAAGCCAAAAGATTTATAAAAGGTTTTCAACACAACTGTCCGAAATTAAAGACCTGACATTTCAGGTGAGGCAGTGGCTTGAGCAAGGGGTTAAGCCTGAAGACATTGCTATTGTTCTGCCTAATCTTGAGGAGTACTACCCCATTCTGCAAGAGTACTTTAAGAGTGATGGTATAAAAATAAACAAAGATAGCTTAATCACGGCCAACTCGCAGAGAGAAATCATACGTTGGCTGAACCACTTAACCGCCAAGACCAAGAGGTTGCAAAAATCAACAGTTGAATTTTTAGAGTTTGAAGGTCAGGACACAGAGCTGTCTTACAACGAGTTCAAAGAAAAGCTCAGTTTATTTTTTAGCACAGACGATATGAAGCGCATTTCAGCTTTAGATAAAAAATATCTTGATCAAAAAATAATTTCACAAAAATTAAGTTGTTTTGAGTTCATTCAGTGGTCTTTTTCTTGTTGGAGAAGCTGTGAGCAAGATGAGCTGGTTTTATCGGTACTTAATAAGCTTTATGTTGAAACTCCTTCTTCTTTAAGTTTAGCTATAGAAAAATGGTTGCTCATTCTAGAAAGCGCATTGATAAAAAAAGAAGTGGTCGTTCAAGAGTCAACAGGGGGAGTGGGTTTATACAATTTGTATCAAAGCATGTGGGTTGATGTTTCACATATGTACGTTGGTGGCTTGAATCAAAAGTGTTTATTGTCAAACAACTCTCAGATAATTTCTCAGTCAGAGGTGATTTCGATCATGAATCATTTAGGTGTTGTTATTAATCATGAGACTGCTTCCAATTACGCCTTTTATGTGAACTACATTTTGGCAAAAACAAATCGACAAACTATATTAAGTTACCCAGAAACGACCTTTTTAGGTGAGATTGGAGCGCCAGAGATCACTTGGCTTGCTGGGAGTTTTGAGGCTGAAATAACGGCAAAATCATCAGCACCAAGAGCCGCTAATTTTGACATTCAACAGCGGCGAATCTCATCAGCTGAAAATGTTCGAGTTGAAAATGATTTAAATTTGTCATCACAAGACAGTGTTACAAGTGATTTTATTCAGCAAATTAAACTATCAAACTCATCTATGGACAGATACAACTCTTGCCCTTTTGTTTACTTTATGGAGTCCGTTTTAAAAATGCGATCTTTAAATCCTCTTGATTTGGATGAAAGTCCACTGGCAAAAGGGAGTATGTATCACGCCATTGTTGAAAAGATCACAGAATCATCAACATTGAGTTTTGTTGAAAATGACTTAGATAAAATCATCGAAGACAGTAAAACGAAATTAAAACACAATTACTTGAATGATACTCACTGGCTGATCAACAAAGAAAAGTATTTGAATTTTGCTAAACGATTTTTAGAAGAAGAACTCAAATACAACAACTCTTACCCGGAACGCAAAGTTGAACACACGGAGCTATATTTAAAATATTTTTGGGATCAAAAAAACAAAGAACTGAGCACAGACAGAGGCTACCCAATAGTGAGTGTCATCGACCGGGTTGACGTCAGTAGTGACGGGAAGTACGTATTAACAGACTACAAAACATCAAAATCATCTGTGCGCTCTCATAAATCTTGGGTGGAGCATAAATCTTATCAGTTGGTTCTTTACTTCTTAATGTACAGTTTTCATCTTAAAAATGATAATAAAGATCACAAACTGGCAGGTCTTTTTTATTATATATTGCGTGATTACAAACGAGATTTTGGTTTAAAGATTGAAGGAGCTGGTGACAGCTTTTTTGAAGTGAAGCGAAAGTCTGAACAAATGGCTGAAAATCACTTCAAAGACTTGGTTGAACAAATCAGTGACTTGATTTATGAAACGGTAGACTCTATTGAACGCGGGGCTTTCCAGCCAGTGCCTAAAAAAATTGAAACTTGTAAAAATTGTTATTGGAGAAAAACATGTCGAGCCCCACACCTCATATAAACAAAGAGTTGATAAGAGCTGGTGCCGGAGCTGGTAAAACCACACGACTCACTCAAACCATTTACAATTATCTCATTGAATTCAAAGCTCACAATGGCAATTATCCAAGTATCGTGGCAACCACCTTTACTAAAAAAGCTACACAAGAGCTCAAAGAAAGATTGATTCTAGTTTGTTTGAAACAAAAAGATTACAACACCATCAACTATATTAATACTAGTGGTAATGTTCAGATCACGACGATTCATGGCTTGCTGTACAGTTTTTTGCAAAGTTACGGTCATCTCGTTGGAGTAGAGAGTGGTTTTGAAATTATGGCAAAGCCTCAATCAGATTTGCTCTATAAAAAAATTATTTTAG
>JAHDFM010000002.1:155270-199806 GCA_020628165.1 Bdellovibrionales bacterium
TTTGAAATTATGGCAAAGCCTCAATCAGATTTGCTCTATAAAAAAATTATTTTAGATCTTATTGCCCAAGACGATCACAAAAAATTACTAAAAACGTTGAGTTTTGATCAGCTACAAAAATTTATTTACGAATTAGTTAACGATATAAATATCACGACTCATATTGATCAATTAATTCCGTTGCAAGAACAGGTTAAAATCATCGAGTATAAATTTTCTAAATTCAAAGAGCAGCTGAGCTCTTTATGTTCAGTTTATCTAGGGGTCTTAGAAGATGAAAAATGGTCCAACTATTTGAAAAGCCTTCAGCAGATGTTTGCGGAATCTGATTTGAATGAGCGCAATCTCATCGATGAGCTAAAGGCCCTAGGTGCAAAGCCAAGAAAGAACAAAAATATACCGGAGGGTCTAGATCCGGGGCTCAAAGATTTTTTAGAAAGTTTTAAAAAGTATTTTGGGGAGTATGCAGTTCAGATAGAAAATTTACGGAGCGGGCAGTTGACCTCTCAAACCTTTGTGGCGTTCTTTCAAGATTTCCTGGCATCTTTAGAGAAGTACAAAAAAGACAACTCCTGCTATGAGATGAGTGATATTGAACGTTTGGTGTTTATGGTCTGTCAGGAAAAACCAGAACTCATAGACCTTTACGCTGAAAAGTTTGATTTTTGGTTGATTGATGAATTTCAAGACACTAGCCCTGTGCAAGATGAAATCTTAAATCATTTTGTCAAACAAAAAAAGCAATTCATTGTTGGTGATCCTCAGCAAAGTATTTATTTGTTCCGTGGTGCTCGTTCAGAAGTTTTCATTGGTAAAGAAAAAAACTACAAAAAGAATAAATATTCCACCAGTCACCTAACTAAAAATTACCGTTCCAACCCAGAGTTGATATGTTTTATCAACGATTTGTTCACTTCTGTGAGTGATTCATTCTCTGCTATGGAGCCAAGAAGTGATGACTTCGATAAGTCTCAAACAGTGGCTGAGATTGCCGTTTTACCAACTAACTTAGAAAGTGATTACATAGAAGAAAATGAGATTTTATACATTTGCCAAGAGATTATAAAACTGGTTAATGACGGGGTTGCTTTTGATGATATCGCAGTGATCTCACGCAACAATGAGTTTCTGAATAAGGTCAGTGTTTATTTAAAGAAGTTTAAACTGCCTTACACTTTCTCAAGTGGCAAGGGCTTTAGTCGTAAGCGTGAAATCATTGATGCTCTATCTTTTTTAAAGTTTCTTTTGAATCCGAATGATTGTGAAAACTTAATCACTTTACTGAGAACACCTTGGTTTTTCGTATCTGATACGCAGCTTGCAAGTTATCTGCAAAATAGAGAAAAAAATGTGTGGCAAACCCTTATTGCCTGCGAAGAGAAAAATGAAGTTGTAGCTGATTTAAAAACATTAATTAACGAAACAAAAGAAAAAGGCATTTTGGATGTTTTTAAAAGCACCCTCATTGAAAAAGAGTTTCTTTCGTATTCTTATTTGTACGATCCTAGTGGAAAAAGAGAATCTAATTTTTGGAAGCTTTACACACTTCTAAGAAACACTCTTAAAATTCCAGGCTATAACTTACTTGATTTTATTGAAAACTTAGAAAAAGACTTTGAAATTGAGGACGGCAGCAATGAAAATGAGTCCTCGGCATCATTAGAGCCTAATTGTATTAATCTACTGACCATTCACGCCTCTAAAGGGCTTGAGTACAAGTATGTGTTCGTACCTCAATGTCATCGTCGCCCTTATCGTAAAGACAAAAATGAAAAGAAGTTAGTATTCGATCAGTGTTTGCAGGCCTGGGCTCCGTCATTGGTGGATGAAGATGGTAAGTTACATCCCAGCCCCTTGCATTTACAGTTAGGTGAGTATCGACATCAAAACACAGTGGCAGAGACAGATCGCCTTTTTTATGTGGCTATCACGAGAGCAGAAAGAAAAGTGTATTTAAGTTATACCGACAAGCTCGATAAAGAGTGTTGGGCCAACTACCTAACAAGGCAAGACATCTTTAAGCAGCAAGAATACACAATCCACCGAGTGACAGGTTTAGATGAGTCTTTTCCTGAGCTAAAACAGAAGGCACAAACAAGTTGGCAACTGGGTGACGTGCTGACCTTTAACGAACAAGCTCCTGCGCGTATGTCCGTAAGTCAGTTATTAAGTCAAAACAAGACAGCTAGTGATTTGCCATCAGAACCTAACGACACTGTACTAGAGGATCAACTTTTTTCGACCTCCTTTGGTACCTTACTTCATAAGTACCTTGAAATGTTAAAGTATAAACCAGTCCTAGAATTGTTGGGTGATATTGAAAGTAAGACACTTCAGCGAAAAGCAGATATGATTCAAGCTTTGAAGTTTGTTGAGTCCTGTCAAAGCCCTCCGCTCTTAGAGTTAATAAGGCGGGGTAAAGTCGAGTGGGGATTTCAGCTAATAGAAAATGAGCAGATCATTGAGGGGCAGATAGATATGTGGTCTGTGCACCAAGATGAGCTTTGGATCATTGATTATAAAACAGGGAGTGCCAAATACACTGATCAAGCTTTTAAGCAATTGAATTATTATGCAAAAGCTGTAATGCCTATCGCTCAAAATTATTCAAAGGTAAATCTGGCGGTCGTGTACCCACTTCAAGGTGTGGTTAAAATGAAAACACTTAAAACTTAAGAATTGAACTTATAAGATGTGATGCAATCTCTTAAAAAAATCACATCACTCCATGGGTGAGTCTTTAGGCCAAAGGTTGTTTTTTCACCTTCGCTCAAGTTTTCTTTGTTGGCTAGAACAGTAAGCCAAAGTTCAACTGAAGGCCTTGAGTTGTCGAGTCATCCTGATTGCTCTTTGAAATGTCTAACAGGCCTTGGTTATATGAAAGGTCGATGACGAATTGAGCAGCCCCAGGAAAAACAAAACCCCCACCGATGCTAGCAAAGAGATTAAAATCTTTAAAGTCATCTCCAGAATTGTCTGATGAACTGATTAACAAGCTAGGATCTAAATTTCCACGGACATAAAAGCCACTGTTGCTGCCGGCAAAGTAATATTTAGCACCCAGTAGTAGACTTAGATAATCAAGGTCAGATGTTATTTCTATCGTAGTGCCAGGAATTCCGCCTTCTGATCTGAGCTTCATGTACTTAACACCGACTAAAAAAGCAAAGTGTTGTCCAGCTTCAGCTTGCACACCTATGTTAAATCCAGGATTAGCATCAAAATCTAAATCACCAGAAATATCAAAATAATTTGGGCCTACAAACGCTTGAGTGCGTAAGTGATTGAGTGGCTTGTAAAGATAATTCACCTTTTCTGGTTTAGAATTTTCTTCCATGCCGGTATCAGCTTGAACAGAGAGGGCAAACATAAATGTAGATAATAATAATATGATTTTCATAATCACTCCTTTAAAACCTTAATGATTAGACTTACTAAGACGTTAATGGCTTTCTATATATTGTTCAACCTATCAATTGTAAAGTTATTAACAATGGATTGACAAAAAGTTAACTGAAACTATTGAGAGACACTATAGGGATTGTAAAACTCATTGAGTCGTCGTTTGACTTATTTGAACTTTAAATTAGATGTGCCCAGCGTGCTGGTCAGCAAAAAAGAAATGTCACTTGCTCTTTCTGTTTCTGCTGAGGTAACGGGAAATTCAATTTTATAAACTTTTGAAAACCGGCTCACATCAGGGTAAAGGCTTCGCATGTGAGCAAAGTTATCGGCAAGCACAGTAACGACACCTTGAAAGCGCTGGTTGTCCACTTGCAAATAGGTTCTCCATATCGAGTTAGCCCCTTTACTCAGGTCATTGAGCTTTCCTTCAGGAGTGTAAAAAACAACTACAAACTGAGTCATTTTAGAGAGCTCTTCCTCTTGTTTTTGGCTTGCTTCTTCTATTTTGTGGCTTGGCCATTTTTGTATGTAAGCCATTTTTTGATTTTTAAGGCTCATTACTTTTTGATTCATGTGTGTTACGGACACTTGATAAATGTTCGAAAGCCCTGAGTACTTTTTGTCTGAACGTGTGTGGTCTTTAACGATTTTTTTATAGGCATACTGTTTGTCAAAAAACTTATCTGGTGTTGTGCAGGCAAATAAAAATAAAGTGGAGATAATTGTGAGACAGATTTTCATACAGTTAGTCCTTTTAAGACAAATTATTATTAATAAATGAAACAAGATCCTCTATGACTTGTTCGCGTTCTATATCATTGAAAACTTCATGCATACTGTTTTCGTAGAGGTTCATGCATTTATTTTCATTTTCTAAGCACTGATAGAGCTCTTGTGTTTTTGCCGAGTCTACAATGCCATCTGGTTCAGATGTTAAAAATAAAATAGGTAGTTTTATTTTATTTATTTTTTTAAAAATGATAGCAAAGCTTTCTTTCATACCCATATAAGTCCGAGCATTGATTTTGTTGTGTCTGAGGTTATCTTGCTTGTAAAAATTAAGCTGCTCAGGGTCTTGTGACAAAAGTTCGTGTTTTATTTCGCTGCTCATAGAAAGACGTGGCAGATATTTGTTAGCAATTTGTGCTAGCTTTTCTTTAACGACTCCTGGCTCATTTTTTATTCCCAAAGCCGGTGAGCTGAGGCAAATCATTTTAGGTTCTTTTGGGCGTTGCTCGATATAGCTGCGTAAAGTAATAGTCCCACCCATCGAGTGTCCAAGCAAAACAATCGGGTGGTCAGCACTTATGTTTTCTTTTAAAAAATATTTATAGGTTTTTTTTAAATCGAGGCAGTGCTCTTTGAAGTTATTTACAAAACCCCGTTGACCCGATGAGCGTCCATGGCCTCGCAGGTCCCAAGCAAAAACTTGTATTTTGTGTTTGTTGAGGTCTCGAGCAAACTTTTCATAACAGCCGGAGTGTTCCCCCATGCCGTGAGTTAAAAATACTGTGGCAATAGGCTGTGGGCAAGACCATATCTGGTAGAAAATTTCAGTGTTCGCATCTGGCTTAAAATAGCTCTCAATATTTTCAGGCATAATTCAATTTTATTTTTCAGGCCTCTAATAAGTCAATGTTGTAATGTATCCCTATAGAATTTTTACGTTTTAGGGCGTTTTCTATGGTGAGGGTTGCAAAAAGAGCAATGTTTCTTAGTTCAACTAGGTCTGGATGTATTTTAAAGTCGCGATAGTACTCTTCAATTTCCTGATTGATGTTCTCCATACGATGCCTTGCTCGCTCGAGCCTTTTGTTAGACCGAACGATCCCAACATAGTTCCACATAAGATGACGAATTTCCTCCCACATATGCTTTATCACAATCAATTCGTCATTGTTTTCAAGCTCATGATAGACCCAAGATGGCCTTTCCACTTCAGGAATAGCGAGGGACTTTAAGTTTGCAACAATATGCTGCGAAGTATTATGGGCAAAGACCAAACATTCAAGCAAAGAATTGGAAGCCAACCGGTTGGCTCCATGGAGCCCAGTGAAAGAGGTTTCGCCAACGACGTAAAGTCTTTTTAAAGTGCTCTCACCGTTAATGTTTGTGGTGACCCCACCACAAAGATAATGAGCTGCTGGAACCACTGGTATGTAGTCTTTACTAATGTCGATTCCTAAGGATAAGCATTTTGAAAAAATATTTGGGAAACGTTTTTCAAGAAAGGATCGATCTTTCATTGTTATGTCTAAGTAAACACAGTTGAGTCCATTTTTTTTCATTTCATTATCTATCGAACGAGCAACTATGTCTCTGGGAGCAAGTTCGGCAGACTCATGATAGTCTGTCATGAATCGTTGTCCGCTTTCAAGTTTAAGTAAGGCTCCTTCACCACGCAAAGCCTCGGAGATGAGGAAATTCCTCGCTTCGGGGTGATACAAGCAAGTTGGGTGAAACTGCATAAATTCTAAATTTTTAACCTCTGCACCCGCTCGGTAAGCCATTGCTATGCCATCGCCTGTGGCGCCACTCCAGTTTGAAGTGTAAAGATAAGCTTTGCCGGCCCCGCCCGTTGCAAGCACGGTGGCTTTTGCCATGATAGGGTAAACGTGTTCGGTGTCTAGATCTAAAATAAAAGCACCCAAACAAGAAACACTGTCACTGCCTTGCAGTTTGTTTTCTTTGATAAGGTCAATTGCCAAGTGATTGTCGATCAATTCAATGTTTTCATTCTCTAAAACTTTTTTTATCAAAGCTTCATTGATGGCTTGTCCGGTAAAATCTCCAACGTGTAAAATACGACTATAACTGTGCCCCCCTTCTTTGGTGAGGGCAAAATATTCGTCTTTAGTTTTATCAAATTGAACCCCCCATTCGACCAAATCATTAATTCTTTGTGGGCCTTCTTTAATAACGTGTTCAACAATGGTTTTGTCGCAAATTCCAGCACCAGCTTTGATCGTGTCCTCAATATGAGCATCAAAACTGTCTTCGTTTTTATTATAAATGACGGAAGCAATTCCACCTTGAGCGAGCCATGAATTGTTGTTTTCAATTTTTGATTTAGCAACGAGAGCCACTTGTCCATGAGGGGCCAATTTGAGTGCTGTGTTCAGTCCAGAAAGGCCAGTGCCAATGACTAAAAAATCATACGTCGCTTGAGAGAAGGTGGATTTTTGCATAGCCTAATATACTAAAAAAAACTAAATTTACCATCATCATAATTGTTTTAATAAATAAAATTTATATTAGCTACTTAATGCCGTGTGGCTTCGGTTAAGAGAGGTCTCGACTTTGGTAAAGTAATGGTGATTTTACCGTGAATTTAGGTCCAAAGTCTTTGTCTAGCTAGTCCTAAAAAAGTAGTATTTATAGTTGGAGAGAGTTCTTGCAACTTGAGCATCAACAATTAATTTAAGCTTTGTTTAACTAATTTCAGACCAAGGAAGGTTTCCTATGAAGGTGAGTTTGATAGAAAAATTTTGGTTTCAGGCCGTCGCCTTATTGACCTTTGTTTTCTTTTTGTGCTTGTGGGCTTTAAACCCAATTTCTAACGAAGATTTATTGAATGGTCAGAAAGATCAACTCACATCAACATCTATTCTTTACAAAAGTTTAATCACAGAGAAATTAAATGGTGTGAATGAAGAGGTTCGTTTTTTAATCAGAGAACTTGAAAACAACAACAAAGACACTATTGATACCATCAACACTCCTGTGAAGGCTGTTTTTGAATTAGAAAGTTCCGCGGAACAATTTAAGCTCACTGGCAACGAGCTGAGAAGTGTTGAACTGGCATATTGGGGTGCTGAAGATATCAATAAAGAGATCAATCGTGAGTTTAATTATGAAAATAATTTTATCTTTAATGAATATCTTACGATAGAAGCTCCCAATGGAGATAACTTTTTTGGTCAACTGATCAACAAAGACGATAAAATTTATTTTGTTATGCTGACACTTTATTTTGCCAGTGATTGGGCTGACAGCTTGAACGGTCTCGATGATTCCATATCTGTTTTTAACTCTTTGGGAGATGTCATTTATAATTCTGAGGTGCAATACATTGGGTCAAGTTATCCTTACTTTGATCAAATAGACACGTCTCAAGAAGATAGCTTGTTTCGAGAAAGTCGTAGCGAAATCAGAGCTATCGCAAGTGTTGGTGAACAAAAAATATTTTTCGATGTCACTGCCAGTAAATGGGAAAAGCCTTATGGCTATGTTTTTATCATTAAACTACTTTTTAGCTTATTAGCTATTTATCTTTTGTTTTACTTGTTTTACCGAAATTTTGAGGCAAGGGAGCAAAGAAAGATTAAGTTTAACAATGCCGATATGAGTTTAAATAATGTGGACTACTCAAAATACAAAGAACAAATCTCAGCTTTAGAAGCAAGAAATAAAAAATTAGAAAGATCTATAGCGCAGCAGGGTGAATCTATTGGTAACCAAAAAATAGAAACTCTATTAGGTGAACTCAAGGCAAAGCTTGCTAATGTTATCGGGCAAATTCAATTGCTCAAATCAAACCCTGAAGACACTCAACTGTTGGAAGGGCTCGACTCAAAAATTAGAGGTGCTTATAAAAAAGTTTATCAAGCCATTGATGGAGATGACGAAGAGTTCACGATCGAAGGTGCTGCCCCACCATTGACGGAAGACTTTATCAATCAAGGAGAAACTCCTAAGAATCAGATCAACTATACTCTTTCAGATGACATTGATTTTTATGAAGATAGTAACCGTATTGAAATTAGTGAGAAAGACTTTGAAGGTTTAGATTTGAGAGAGTTTGGTGAGATCCAAGATATAAAACCAGACACATCATCATTAACTGAAGATACTCCTGAGGCTGGTGATGAATTAATTGAGCAAAGCGTGAATGAACAACTGTCTCAACAGAATATTCAATTAAAAACATTTTCAATTGAAGACGACTTTTTGCAGCAGCAAAAACAAAAGATCCTCGACTTTGAAAATTCAACAGATTTTGGCAGCGAAATTAAAAAAGTTGACGAATTGATTGAGTCGACGAGCAAACAGTTTAAACAGCACAGCACTAAGAATTTAATACGTCAACCTAGAGTGAACAAATGAATATAGATAACTTGCGAGCAGCTTTTACTATTTATTATTATGATCCTTCGTCAGAACGATCTGACTTCGTTGAGAAATCATTGCAAAATAGAGATTATGCTGTCGTCAGTTACAATAGGCTCAATGGCATTTTGAATAATATTAAGCTCAACCCGCCACACATTATCTTTTTTAATTTAAGCTTAATGGAAGAGGGTAATGAAGATTTATTCAAAAAAATAAAAGAAATCAGTCCAGAAACACGAATTATAGTTGTTGCTAGCAAAGCTGACTTTTCATCAGCTTATGCTCACTTTGAAGAAGGTGTTTTTGATTTTATTTTTTCAGATTATTTTTCAGAGCAATCAGATCTTTCTGATAGAAAGATTGTTTTGGCGAACATTATTAAAACCGCAGACCATGCTGTTGAGATGGACTGCTTTAAGTATAAAAATGAGCAGCTCACAGAAGATGCCGATACTACTAAAGCATCGGACTCCTATTCCGTTTTTATTCTTCATAATATATGGCTTAAGAAGCTTGAGAAATGTCAAAGTTTCACTCAATCCATTGATTGCTTTATGGGTGAAGTCTGTAGGTACCTTAAGTCCACACAAGTCTGTTATCTCAAGTATGTCGCAAGCTATAGGTCACTAGTGACGTCTAGAGCACAAAACATTGAGGGCTTCACGGTAGGTGAAACCTTTAATTTAAGACCTATATTCGAAAACCCACAGTTCAATGAGCAGAACTTAGAAACCAATGGAAAGTTTCGTGACCTATTTAAGAGCTATACGGGCTGGAAAGATTTTGCCATAGTGCCGCTAAGAATCGATGGTGACCTTTTGGGAGTGTTTTTAATTAACATACAAGAAGCAAATGAAGCCAACTCATACATCTTAGCTTGTATTAATAGCTTAGCTTTAAAGGTGAGCAACATTGTATTAGAGAAAAGGATGAACACCATAAATCACAAAGACACAGTGACAGGGCTGTTTAATCGTCGTTACCTAATGGGTCGCCTACAAGAAGAAGTGTCACGCGCTCGTAGAATCAATTTGCCTATTTCTTTCTTGTTGATTTCTTTTGATCGATTTGGTCAATTTATTGAAGAAAATTCACCCTATGAGACCAATGGGATCTTACGCTTAACGGCTAAACTTCTTGACCAAACTAGTCGAATTAACGACATCGTTGGGCGTATCAGTAGCGATGAATTTGGGATTATATTACCTCATACACCTTACCGAGGAGCTCTGGTTAAAGCTGAGCGCATTAGAGCCTTGATTTCGAGTACAGATTACTCATCGATCTCACCTAAAGTGAATCAAGTCACTGTTAGTGTTGGAGTTTGTGAGTATCCAAGTCATTGCCGGGATATGGAAGATATGTTAGGAAAATCGGATAACGCAATGCTTGAAGTGAGTCGTAATGGAGGCAACCAAGTTTGTCTAACATCAACTCCAAAAAGCTTTAAACCAGATTTTTCTTATAAATAGGAATTTATGACCCCATTTAAAATTCACCGCAATACTTTTGCTAAGGTGAACTTGAATAATCTCAGGCACAATGTGCAAGCATTCATGTCGGTGTCTGACGGTCAGTTTTTTTGTCCGATGATAAAATCAAATGCCTATGGTCATGGTGTCAGAGAAGTCATGAGTGTTCTTAACGACCTCAAAGTGAAAGACGTTGGTGTTGCTTTGGTGGAAGAGGCTTTACAAATTAGGGCTCTTGGTTTTAATGATGTCAATGTATTGATCTTTGGAGCCATTAAGCCTCAGGCTTTTGAAGTGATCATTGAAAATCATTTAACTCCTGTGATCACCAATTGGTCCGAGTTAACTTCTTTTGCACAACTCAAAATAAATTCTTATCCTGTTCATATAAAATTCAACACCGGCATGAATCGTTTTGGTTTCTCAGTGGAAGATGCAGAAAAGGTTAAACAATTCATTGAAGATCAATCGACTTTACAACTGCGAGGCGTGTGTTCTCATTTTTATGACGGAGAAAACATTGCTGAACTCAATCAATCTACTCAACAGCAAATGTTACGCTTTGAAAAGGTGCTACAACATTTTGAAGGATGCACGGCTCATATCTACAACAGTTCTTCCTTTTTAAACAAAACCCGCTTTATAAAAGAGCCCTTTTCTATGGGAAGTCGTCTGGGTCTGGCCATTTATGGGAGCTACCCAAACTCTGATTACAAAACTCAAAACTACATTGGACTAAAGCCGGTCATGTCATTGCACTCAGAAGTCATTGAATATCAAAAAGTGCCAGTCGGTGAAGTGGTTTCTTATTCGGGCAATTGGCAAGCTCAGCGGCCCAGTGTGATCGGAGTTGTGCCGATTGGTTACACCGACGGATATGGACGTGAGTTTTCAAACAAAGGGCAAATGATTTTTCGTGGGACCTTTGTCCCTGTAGTAGGTAAAATTTGCATGGACTATACAATGGTTGATCTTACTGATGTTTTAGGGGATCAAGTTGGTAATATTGGTGAAGAAATAGTATTATTTGGTAAGCAAGGTGATTTATTTTTTGGTGTTGAAGAGTTTGCTGAGCAAGTTGGAAAAATACCATATGAAGTATTAACAACAATAGGGCGACGAGTTCCTAGGAATTACATAAGGGAAAAGTAGGTCATTTTTTGGGTGCGTTTGAAAGTAGCGAGAGCTTAAAATCAAAACCTTGGTTTTTTATAACTAGGGTTTTAAATACAGTTTCTGATTGGATTTGTGAATGTGGGATCACGGTGATTTTCCTAGTTCAGTCAGTGCGTTCCATTTTTACGAGGCCCTCACGATATCAAGAAATCATCAAGCACATTGAGTTTATTGGGAACCAGTCATTACTTATCATTGCATTGACCTCTGCCTTTACTGGTATGGCCATGTCATTTCAGATTTATTTGGGTTTTAGTTTAGTTAATGCCACCAACCTAGTTGGACCAACCGTTGGTTTGGGAATCACCCGTGAATTGGGCCCTGTGCTAACTGGTTTGATCGTTGCTGCGAGAGCTGGTGGTGCTATGGCAGCACGACTAGGAACTATGAGAGTTACTGAACAAATTGATGCTCTTGAAGTGATGGGTATAAATCCTGTTCAATATTTAGTGGGGCCACGTATTATTGCAGCCCTCATTGCTATGCCACTGTTATGTGGTTTTTTTGATTTTGTTGCGATGGGTGGTTCTTACTTTTTATGTGTGCACGCTCTAGGTTTGGATGAAGGTGTGTTCTTCGATAAAATTCAACTCTGGCTGAATCCAAGTGATATTAACGAAGGTTTAATTAAGTCAGCTGTTTTTGGTTTGGTTTTTGCGGCGGTCTGTACTTACAAAGGATATAATACCAAAGGTGGCGCCAAAGGTGTTGGTGAGGCCACCAACAGTGGTGTTGTAAACAGTATGGTGCTCATCATTGCTATTAACTTTGTCATGACCAATGTTATTCGTTTTGTAAATACTTTGCTGGATAGTGTGTAATCATGAATGCTGTTGAACTCATCGATATTAAAAAGTCTTTTGACGGAGGGCATGAGTTTGTCCTGAATGGTCTTAATTTGAATATACCTAAAGGCAGTTTAACGGTCATCATTGGTTATAGTGGTACTGGTAAAAGTGTGATGCTAAAACACATCTTGGGTTTATTGAAGCCAACATCAGGCCAAATCAATGTTTTTAGTCAAAATCTTTGGGAGATGTCTGATAAAGACATCATGAAAATGCGCACAAAGATTGGTGTGCTCTTTCAACACGCAGCTTTGTTTGATGATCAAACTGTTTTAGAGAACGTTTGCTTTCCATTGATAGAGCACAAGCGTGGAGTGAAGTTAAATCTCATTAAAGACATTGCTACTAAAAAGCTCATCGTCTCAGGGATTGAAGAAAAGCACTTTGGCAAATTGCCGTCAGAACTCAGTGGTGGGATGCGCAAAAGAGTTGGTCTTGCCAGAGCCCTCGCATTAGACCCTGAAATTCTTATATATGATGAGCCCACGACTGGACTAGACCCTATACTAACGGAGATGGTTGACGATTTAATTCATGAGACGCACCACCGTGAAAAGGGCAAAGTTACGTCAATTGTCGTAAGTCACGACCTTATGGCAGCTTTTAGAATTGGACAACATATAGTAATGTTAGATAAGGGTAAAGTGCTGCACAGTGGAACGCCGAAAGACTTCTTGGAGTCTGACATTCCTCTTGTTAGAAAGTTTGTAGAAAAAGGAACTAAGAAAAAATATGGCCTTTAAAGCAGTAGAATTTAAAGTCGGTTTACTAGTGATTGCTGTGGCAGTGCTCATTGCTTGGATGTCTTTTAAAGTTTCTGAGGGACCTGGCTTATTCGGAGGTGGTACTAAGTATTACTTCATGTCTGAAGATGCCGGCGGCCTTATTGAAAAAAGTGCCGTTAAAATTGCCGGCATCAAAGTGGGCTTAATACAAAAAATTGAACTCGTTGATGGTATGGCAAAAGTCACTGTGCTGATCGATGACGGCGTCACACTCTATAGCGGTGCTTATATTTCAGTGAAAGCAGACGGTATATTAGGGGACCGACACGTTGAGGTATTTCAAGGGTCCATGTCGGCTAGTCCCATAAAAGCTATGACCAAACTTCCATTTAAAGGCGGTAGTGGTTCTCTAGATACTATTGCGGAAGAGGTTGGGAAAATCACTGACTCCCTCTCGGAGTTTGCGAAAAACTTGAATGAAGCTGCTGGAATGGGCGATGAAACCACACGCATTGGTCGTATCCTAAAAAACATTGAAGACCTCTCGGCTGATTTACAAGAGATCAGTTCTCAAAATAAAAGTGACATTAGAGACATTGTTACCAATGTAAAATCAGTATCAGTTCGTCTCGATAATTTTTTGGCTGATGGTGACGGTCAGTTCTCACAAGCGTGGTCAGATATCAGAGATATCATTCATAGGTTTGATAACACCATGAAGAACTTCGAGAACATCTCTCATAAAATTAACGACGGCTCAGGAACGATTGGGCAGTTGATAAACGATGACACCACAATCAACGGAATTAATGAGACTATCGAAAGTGTGAACGAGTTTGTTGGAAATGCAATTGAGCTAGAAACAAGCATTGATTACCACACAGAATTTATGTCAGAAGAGGATCGCAATAAAAATTACTTATCTGTAAGAATCACCCCAGGTCTTGATAGATATTACGAGTTGGGTATTGTAACTGACCCTCTTGGCCTTTCTCGCCGCACTCGAACTGTGACTACGGGTTCAACTTCAACAGACGTTACAGAAACGAGAACCTTCTTTGATCGTCTTAAATTCACTGCACTTTTTGCCAAGAATATCCATAATTTCACTTTGAAAGGTGGGGTCATTGAGAGTAAAGGTGGAGTTGGTTTTGATTATTATTTAATGGACAACGATTTCAGGTTCTCAATAGAAGCCTTTGATTTTGATGACTTGTTTTTAAGGTCTTTTATAAGGTATAACGTCTACAACGGTATCTATGTAACAGTTGGTGGCGATAATCTATTAGGAAGTCGCGATGTTGATGCTGCCGCCTTTATTGGTGCAGGCTTGTTGTTAACAAATGATGACTTAAAAATTCTAGCCACTAGACTTTCTTTTTAGAGGTTTTTCATGTTTAAAAATGCTTTGGTTTCTGTTTCAGATAAGTCTGGGCTTGTTGATTTTTTAATGCCATTTTATAAGCAAGGGCTTCGTATTGTTTCTACAGGAGGAACGGCAAAGCATCTTCAGGAAAATGGCATTGAGGTCATTGACGTTTCTCAGCAAACTCAATTTCCCGAAGTTATGGACGGTAGAGTTAAAACATTACACCCACATGTGCATATGTGTTTGTTAGCCCGTGACAGTGTCGCCTCGGACATGACTTTGCTCAAAGAGCACAGCTTAGAGCCTTTTGATTTAGTGGTGGGCAATTTGTATCCTTTTGAGCAAGCTTTAGCTAAAAATTTACCTTTGGAAGAGCAAAGTGAGTTCATCGATATTGGCGGACCTTCTTTTTTAAGGGCTGCAGCTAAAAGCTTTGCTCGCATCACAACGGTGTGTGACCCAAGTGATTATAAGTGGGTGCAAGAAAAGGGGGAGATGACTCAAAAAGATCGTCTTCAACTTGCTAGTAAAGTGTTTGCTCACACTTCTAAATATGACCAGTTGATTACTAATTACTTAGCAAAACAAGCTGACGAAAGCTCAGCTTCAGATAGCTTAAACGTACAGGCTTTTTTATTTAAAACATTGAGATATGGTGAGAACCCTCAACAGAAAGGTTTTTGGTTTGTAGACCCTGCTGATAGTAAAGGTTTGCACACCTCAGAAATATTGCAAGGGAAAGCGTTGTCTTACAATAATATTTTAGATTTAGACGCTGCTGTTAAAACATTACGTCGATTTGAGAACAGCAATGCAGTTGTGTCAGTTAAACACAATAACCCTTGTGGTGTTGCCGTTGGTGATGACTTACACACAGTGATGAAAAAGTCTATTGAGGCAGATCCAAAAAGTGTTTTTGGGGGGATCATTGCTATTGATGGTAATGTGACTCAAGAAATGGCTGAATATTTAAAGCCAAAATTTCTAGAGTGTATCGTAGCCAAAGACTTTACTGATGATGCTCTTAATGTATTGGCAAAAAAGAAAAATTTAAGGCTCCTCAAATATCCAAACTTAATGAGTTATGATAATACTGATGTTATCAAGTCAGTCACGGGTGGTTTTTTAAAGCAAGAGTCCGACCCTCTTTCAGAGCCATTTGATAGTTTTAAAATCATTGGCGATCAACCTAATGAAAATGTGAAGCAAGATATTCTGCTTGCTTGGAAAGCTTGTGCACAATTAAAGAGCAATGCTATTTGTGTCGCTGGAGATGGGCAAACTTTAGGTATGGGCATGGGGCAAGTGAACCGAGTCGATGCTGTAAAGTTGGCTATAGCTCGCGCTGATGAATTTCACCCAGACATAAAGGAGCGAGTACTTGCGAGTGATGCCTTTTTTCCGTTTCCTGATTCTATTGAAATGTTGAGCGAGGCTGGAATACAGTGGGTCATACAGCCAGGTGGGTCTATTCGTGATGACGAAGTGATTGAACGAGCTAAAAGTCTAGGCGTGAATTTAATTCTTACTGGTGTTAGACACTTTCTTCATTAACAGTTTATCATGAAATATGGATTTTTCTGAAAAAAAATGGCTAGTTAAAAGTGGCAGTTTTATTTTTGGTCCATTTGATGATGAGTCAGTAAAAAGCCAACTGAGAGATAAAACCTTAACCATACGCGACGAAGTCATTGGTCCAATGAAAAATTGGGTTGAAATCAATGATTCAGATGACTTTGCTGACGTCGTTGAAGAGTTGAGAATTAAAAGTCTCGAAGAAGAGCTTAACGATGCAACCGATTCAAAAACACTGATCAGTGAACAAACACAAGACATTGAAGACGTTACTCAGGTAACAAATTTAGATGCCCTTGAAGTAGAAAAAGAAGCACCTAGAGGTACATTTAAAAAGTTTTCAAGGCGAACTGCTCCACAAGCTATTAAAAAGCCATCTCAAGATCCAACGCATATAGCACAACCCATTGAAAGTGTTAGCAAATCAAAAATCATTACCAATTTATTAATTTTGGTTTCTTTTCCTGTGTTTGTCTATGTTGCTTATAATCAAGTTAAGTTGAGCAAGGAGGCTGATGCCAAAGCTTTTGAGCAGTTAGGAACTTTAAATAAGGATTATGATTTACAGTCCTATCAAAAAGTGATCACAAACCTCGAGGGCTATTTCAGTAAAGGTCAACTTCCTGAAGATCTTTTTAATTTATTAGTAAAATCGTACATTGCTGAAGGAGATTATGATCAGGCTCTAATAACTATCGACAGTCAACTGGCAGAAGACTTCAGCAGTAGTAAAAAAAATAATTTTAAAGGTCTTATTTTCTATAAAAAAGGTGAAAATGGTTTAGCAAACACCTACTTTAATAACTCAATCACAGAAGATACTGACCATGTGGTGGCTTATATAAATTTATTAATTAATAATATGTCCTCGGATCAAATAAATAAATATGTTGACCGTATTAATCTTATTAATGAGAAGCTTTATTCTGTCGGCGAGTACTTTTATGTTTACTTAGTGGCATCAGTAGAAGCTTACAAGAAAACTAAGAATAACAATTACCTTGAAAACAGTCTTCAGTTGATCAGTCGTTATGCAGATGAGAGCAACCCCTATTATTTGCAAATTGGCGTTATTGAGATGTACATGAAGTCTCTCTTGGGGAGTTACAGCCCAAACTTTGCCATTGAAATGGGATATTTTGATTTTGATTACACACATATAAAAAACTTAATTTTAAATGGTGAGGTTTTACAGTTATCTGATGTGATCAACCCAACCTTTAGTTACTGTCAAGGAGTTGTCCAATCTCTTACAGATGAGTCTTTGTTTAAACCTTATTGTTACGGAGTTTTACAGGATAAAGAAAAACAAATAAATCTACTCACAGCAAATAAAAATGGTGAGCACCCAGTTGTTTTAGGTTTATTAGCTTTGGCTCAAAAAGACAGCGAAAATTTAGGTAGAGACTTCGAGCAGGTTCTAAAAAATGCTGAAAATAAAAACGCAAGCTCTGTCAGAAAGTACAAATTACCTTACATTTTACGTATAGAAAGCTGTTTACAAAATAGCAATGTCGACTGTTTAAAGAAAACATCGATGAATCTATTAAAATTAAATCCACGCTCTGTGAAAGCTAACTATGCTGAGGCCTTTCAGTACAATGTTAATAAAGAGTTTAACAAAAGCTTTCAAACCATTCAAAATTTCGCAGCAAATAATAAAAGTTACCTACCTAGCTTACAGCTTTTAGCTTCTCTGGATAGGTATGTTAATTAAGCTCTGGTTTTTGTTTTGCATTCCTTTAGTCTTGGTCTCTTGTAGTAAGGATATAGAGTTTGAAAAGGTCAAAGTTAAATCTGTAACTCAAACTGCGAGCTTACCAGAAGATTTAATCCGCAAGCTGAGTCAGCATTTTAAAACAGCCAACCCTGAAATAAAAATGAGTGAAGATAAAATATTTAATAAATTTGGCTTTTACTCTAAAGAAATTTGGCCCATCAACGTAAGGATATGGAGCGATAAGACAAATGCTAGAGAATTCAATATTTTTGATGCAGCAGTTCGCTTAGATTTAAATTCATACCTCACAGAAAATAAAGATGTGCAGAAATTTAATTTTTCTATTGAGATTAAAACTCAAAATTTTAATAAGCTTTACGTTTATTTTGTCCCGAGTCTAAAAAACAAGAATGAAAAATGTGAAAAATTTTACGAGATCACCAATTTTTATTTTGAAGAGTTGTCACAAAAAGTAATGTTTACTCGTGAAACTCAACATTACTTAAAAAACTACATTGGTACCTATTTGTTTTTTAGTTCTTTGAATAAAAATACTTATCAAATGAATTTGTTGCAAATCACCGACAGTTCTCAAAGCGAACAGCTTTGCACCTACTTTTAAAAAGCCTAAAAAATAGTCTAAGTAATATCAAATTATAGAAGTGGTGTGTAATCCATTTCAATGACTGGGTGATTGTATTTGAGGTTTTCTTTGCGAGAGTGGGTGCTATTGATAAATACAAAATGGATATTGGGGCACTTTTCTTTGATCGTGTTTATAATGAGAGGTTCATTTTCATAGATTACAATACGTTGATAAGACGGCATGTAACTTTCCACAACTTTAAGCTTATACAAATTATCTGCCTCAGTGTTTTCTTTCATAATCAATGTATTTTCAGCGTTTAAAGGAAATCCATCATGTTTGAGTTTGTCGATGGTTCCAGCTTCCATTTTTTGTCGCGAACGACCTGTAAGGTAGATAAGAGGGGAGTGACTATTGATAATGTTTAAATATTCAACGGCTCCAGGGTAATACTGATCAAATTGAAGGTAGTCATTTGAAAAAAAGTGTTGTCGCCAATATTCAGTGAGTGTTTTAGTAAATTTGAAACTGCTGCGAAAGTTTTCTCTTTCTAGGGCTTCACCAAAACCCCAATCACTTTTTTGAATTTTAATTTTTTGGAGATCTTTAGCTGCTTCTGGATCAAGGTCTTGGTTCTTAGAATGTTGTAAAAAATGATCAACGATTGTTTGGGTGCGTGGACTGACATTGTACAGAGTCGAGTCAATATCAAAAATAAACAATGTCGATTCTATGAGTTCTGTCTTTGAGTTAAATTGCAAAATAGATTCAATATCACTTTTTATCATTACTCAGTTTATACCCCGCTACCTCAAACCAATCAAGCCCCGTCACTGAGCACAGCGAAGGACCTACCCACAAACAACCATCCCTCCCTCCCTCCCAGACGAACCTCCAGAAAAATTTCAGAAAAATTCATTTTAAATCTCTCATCACAAAACCGATTAACATCTGTAAAGATAAGAGTTTGAGGTTGCATTGAAGTATTACGTGTCTAGAAATCGACAACAAAAAGGTCCTTTTGATTTAGGTGAAGTGATTGCCATGATGAGCAAAGGTGCTTTGAGTTTGACTGACTTTATTTACGATGAGTCTGAGCAAGATTGGGTTTTGATTATGGCTCACAAAGATATTCAAGTCTATTTTGAGTCTAAAAAGCCTAAAACTCCGCCACCAAAATTTAAATCCTCATTTCGTAAGCGAGAAAACAGTAATAACGATCTTAGAGAATCTCAGACTTCTAATGTGTCTAATTCTAATTATAAAAAAAGTCTGATTGATGAGGTTCGAAAAGAACTTGGTACACATCACCCCAGTCTACCGGGACTAGATAAAGAAAACACGGGTGTACTTATCCCTTCCAATTTAAATGATGCTGGAGAAGAAGATCGAACCATAGAGATCGATGAAAAAACAATGGATATACCTATTGAAATTGATGATCCCACAGATGAGATCACTGCAGATTTAGCATCTGTTGAAAAAACTGAGCAAAAACTGTTTGAAAACTTAAATCACTTACAGGCTAAAGAAACTGAAGCTGAAAATGAGCAAGAGATAACTGTTGCTCCAGAACCTACTGATGCAGAGCCACCTCAGGTTGCTCTTGAAGCATCCATTGAAGAAAAAAAACAGAGTAACCCCTCGCTTCCTCCGCATATGGCTGAGTATGTAGAGGTTCCATCAAATGAAGCTGAAGGTGTTGAAGAGCAAAATTTTAAATCTGATCAAGATAAAATTGATGAAAAAGGCAAAGAGCTTAAGGGAGCCTTTAGTAATGTTGTCGACAATAAGTACAGCAAAAAAATTGAACAGATCAAAAAAGGCACAGGCAGTGTTAAGGAAAAGGCACTTAGAATTAGCAAGGCCCTTGAAGAAGTGAATGACCCATTGTTGTCGGAGTGGTTTGTGCTTAAGGATCATAATAAGTATGGTCCTTACACATACAAAGATATGTTGAATATGCTTGAAGAAAAATTCATATATGCATTTGATTTTGTGTGGCACAAGTCTTTGAGTAATTGGCGACGCCTTGGAGATTTAGAGGCTTTTGAGTCAGAGACTGTAAATAAACTAAAACACACATACATGCCAGAGCTAACAAAAGCTTATCATAAAAGAAGACACAAGCGAGTTAACTTTGGTCACTCGATAATGATTCACGACAATAGTAAAATTTGGAAAGGAAAAAGTGTTCAAATTGGCGAAGGAGGTGTTGGTGTTGTTATGGACCAAGCACACATAATCCCTGGACAAACGCTTTATCTTCATTTTAAACCCGGCGATGGTGTTCCACCATTCAATGCCACTTGCCAAGTGGTCTCAAAAAAACCACAACAAGACGGAAAATCAAAAAAACTTGAAGTTTTTTACGGTATGAAGTTCTTAAACATCTCCAACGACATAGGATATCTAGTTGGAAGCCTAAAAAAGAAAAAAATAAGCTAAAAAAAATAAATAAAAATCAAAGCTCAACATCTTTAAAATCTTTCTGAGCATTTTTATACTGCTGAACATAGAGTCCTTTATATTCACCATCTTTTTGAATGAGTTCATCATGACTGCCATACTCACAAATCTCGCCGTTTTTTAGAAGCAAGATATTGTCGGCATTAACAATGGTAGAAAGACGGTGAGCAATAATAATACTAGTACGGTCTTTGGTGATCTCATCCGTCGCCGCCTGAATGAGTCTTTCGGTATGAGTGTCAATGTTAGCCGTGGCTTCATCTAAGATAAGAATGTCTGGATCAAAGGCGATCACTCGAGCAAAAGCAATGAGTTGTTTTTCTCCAAGACTTAAATTGCTCCCATTTTCTTCGATGAACTTATGAGGGTCAGGGGACTTATTTTGACGCTCCAAAAGGTACTCACACTGAACTTTCTTTAGTGCCTCTCTGGCAGTTTCATGACTGATGTTTTCATTTAACAAAGTGATGTTGTCCTCCAAGCTTCCTTTAAAAATAAAGTTATTTTGTTGTAACACGATCAAGTGGTTGCGCAGTTGCTTAGGGGAGTATTTGTTAATGCAAGCTCCATTTATAAAAATAGAGTTATCTGTCACAGGATAAAATTTTTGCAGTAATGAAACCATGGTGGATTTGCCACTGCCAGTGCGCCCAACAATCGCTAAGCTTTCTTTGTTACGAATTTTTAAATTCACATCTTTAAGTACTAAAGGCAGGTGCTCCTCATAGCGAAAGTTCAAACTGTTAAGCTCAATTTGTCCTTGAAATACTTGGTCAGAAATCAAAGATGTTTGTTCTTCAATAGGTACGGCAAGAAGATCGAAAATCCTGTCTGCACTGGCTAAGCTACTTTGAAACTGGTTGTAGCGTTCAATGATTCCGCGAAGAGGTCTAAAAAAGCTACGTAATAATAGAACAAAGGCACTTAGAGTCCCTATTGTCAAACCATACTTCGTGTAAAACAAAGCACCCACTCCTATGGTGACAGAAGTGATTACAATATTAAATAAATGTAAACTCGGCCACATCAAAGCAAACACTTTAATGAGTGAAAAGTTATGGTCGTAGTATTCGCCCGTCATGTCTCTAAATTTTTTAAAGGTTGAGTTTTTGTGGTTGTAGAGCTTAATCACTTTCATGCCGCTGATGCTTTCAGAGGTGTGCGTGTTTATGTTCGACATTTTACCTTTAGCTAAGCGTGAAAAGTGGCGAATCTTTCGACTCAACTTAATACTGATGACTACTATGATGGGTGAGAGGACAATGGTCACTAAAGCTAAGCGAAAAGAGAGTAACATCAAAGTCACAAAAATAGAGATGATCTCAACAATATTGACGAGAATACCAGTGAACCCTTGGGTGAGAAAGTCACCAAGCCCATTTACATCGTTGGTCATGCGTGTAAGCACTTTGCCAACAGGTGTTTTGTCAAAATACTGAATTTTAAGCTTTTGGACGTGATTGACCACTTCCTTGCGGACGTCGTAAAGAACACGGTTAGAAAGTTTTTGACTCAAATAAAACTGCAGGAAAAAAAATAAAGAACGAGTGCACTCAAATCCTAGGTAGGCCAGAGCGAATAAATGCACATAATTCAGGTTTTTTTCTTTTAAGCCAAGATCAATGGCTTTGCCAAACACGATAGGAAGAGCACGCCCTGCAACTGTGAATATAGCCAAAGATAAAAACACAAAAAACAAATGCAGCTTGTACTGTTTATAAAAAGGAAGCAGCTTTACTAGAAACTCCCAGATTTTGTACTCTTTTTTAACCTCTTCACTGGTATTGAGTTGGGATGCGCTCATATCGGCCCCCCATCAATTTGACTTTTATAAATGCTTTTGTAAGTGCTTGAGTCTTGCATAAGTTGATTGTGGTTGCCGACAGCTTCAACTGCACCATCATTGAGAACATACACACGGTCGGCCAGTTTTAAACTCGCAAGTTTATGGCTAATTATAATAACGGATAAATTGTGCAGACGTTTTTTGATGGCATCAATGATGAGCTTTTCAGTGTTGGCATCGATAGCACTGAAGGTGTCATCTAAGATGAGCAGGCGAGTGTCACGTATGAGTCCACGTGCTAGGGCAAGACGCTGACGTTGTCCGCCTGAAATATTGATGCCCTTTTCGCCTAAAACAGTTTTGTGCTTTTTGTCCATCTTTTCAATTTCATCGTTGATCTGAACCGTTTTGAGCACATCAATGACGTGTTCTTGTTTTTTCTCAGTGGAGAGAAGAGTGTTGTTAAAGATATCGTCACTGAACAAAAAGGTGTCCTGAGGCACATAAGTGATAAAGTTATGAATGGACTCTTGGGTGAAGTCTTGGATGTTCTCACCATTAATTAAAATTTGACCTTTTTCAGTGGGATAAAGTCCTGAGATCAGATCTGTGATTGTGGATTTACCGGACCCTGTTTTGCCTAAGAAGCCAATGATTTCTCCAGGCAAAATTTTAATATTGATGTTAGTAAGTTGGAACGGGCTTTCTTGTTCATGTTTAAAATTTAAATTCTTCAGCTCAAATGATTCAAAAGCGCTCAACGTTTTTGTGCCTAAATCTGGAGTTTTATTGTCTTCACTTAAAAGTTCCGTCACACGGTCAATGGAAGCCATGCCTTTTTGCCAGAAGGTGAGGCCTATACCAATGGCCGCCATGGGCCACATCATTTTTTGCAAGTATTGATAAAAAGATAGAAGAGCCCCAATAGTGAGAGTGCCACTAAAAACGTCATCAGCAGCAAAAAATAATAGGATCACACAGCCTATAGAAACACTGAGTTCTAATGTTGGTGAGAAGGCAGCATCGAGTTTGGCGACTTTGTTGGCGTACTGTTCCAGCTTTTTACTTTCGTGATTGAATTTCTTTTCATAATTTTTTTCTTGGGCAAAGGATTTAATAGTTCTGATGCCAGAAAGAATTTCTTGCGTGGTCGCAGACAGCTCAGAAAATTGATTTTGTTGCTTTTTATAATACTCATGTATCAGCTTTTCTATGCGAGCAATGACAAAAGGAATCACTGGTAAGAAGATCAGCGTTTTCCAGGTTAAAGACGGCGATAAATAAATCATCAGAGGTATGACAAAGGCGGAAATAAAAAGGGCATCAAGCAATACCAAAACACCAGGTCCAATCGCCATACGGAAGGCATTGACGTCATTGTTAATTAAACTCATCAATTTGCCGATAGTGTTTTTTTGAAAAAACTTTTGGTCTAAGTTTAAGTACTTACTAAAAATTTTATCTTTGAGGTCTCTTGCGGCTCCATGAGAGTACTGACCCCACTGAATTCGCCAGGCGTATCTAAAAACGGCAATGGTTAACGCGATCACTACTAACAGAGATAACAGTCCGAAGGTTTTGATGAACGGCTCACCTTGGCTAATCTGATCAACGGCCATACCAACAAGCAGTGGTGGTAGCGCATCGAGGCCGTTAGTAAAAAGTAATGAACTGATACCAAATATAAACTTGCGTTTATTTTTCCGGACATAAAAATGAAATGGCTGCTTGGCCATGATTTTACTTTCATTTATATGTTTATGAATTGCTTTCGTTTCCCCACCCAACATTCGATCATCAAATTAACAAATGATCACAGTGAGAACAAGAAAGTATTGGGTTAGATTTTTTTTAAATTTAAATTGGAGTGTCGGAGAACTTGGGAGATTTGAACTTAGATTAATTACAGGGCGAAGTTTTTTTCGCCCTGTAATATTGTTAGCAATGTTTAAGTGATGAATAGTAAAGCAATTTCACTTAGCATTGCTATAATAAGTTTTTTTAGTTTGAATTAATTAAATTACTAACACTCAGCTTGCCTTCAGAAGTGGCTTTACCTCTAAGTGCAGAAATTGGTTTCGCTGAATTGAGGATAGCATCTTTCACTTCTCTCCAGCTTTTATTAGGGTTCATAGCCCAGTAAAGCGCAGCCGCTCCTGAAACATGAGGTGCTGCCATAGATGTTCCATCCCAAGTTCCAAAACCGCCCACTGAGTCAGAGTAACCATTGCCTACAGTTGTTGAGAAAACCTTGACTCCAGGAGCTCCAATATCAACGGTTTTGCGGCCCCAGTTAGAAAATGAACCCAAACGATCGCTGCTGTCGATAGCGGCAACACTGATGATGTTTTCCATATCATAACTGGCTGGGTAAGCCGGTTGGCTATCGGTATCGTTGTTGTAACCACGTCCTTGTTTACCGTTTCCTGCAGCTGCTATGAAAAGGGTGTTCTTTTCTTGCGAGTAAGTGATGATCTCACGTAAGGCTCTGTTGCCTTCAGCATCATTTGGATTTTCACCCACAGACCCCCAAGAGTTTGATGTGATATGAGCTCCATTATCAACCGCGTACTTAATAGACTTTACTGCGCCGGCTGTTGTACCACTACCTTTTTCACTTAAAAACCTTAAGGTCATGATTTGCACATTTTGGGCAACACCTGAAATTCCGATGCCATTGCCACCACGAGCACCGACATTACCAGCACAATGTGTTCCGTGACCAGGGTTTCCTCCAAAGGCTCCACCTTTTAAATCGTATGGCTTATTATCATTGCTAACAAAGTCCCATCCAATCACATCATCGACAAAACCGTTGCCATCGTCATCAATGCCGTTGGTGGCTTTATCTTTGCCGTTTTCGTCAGTACCAGTCTCACCAGGGTTTCTCCATAGGTTGCCGACAAGATCTTCATGGGTGTAATCAACTCCCGTGTCGATGACAGCTACAACGATGTCGTTATCGATTGGGCCCTTATCCCAAATCTCTTGCGTGCCGATGTCGATCATTCCCCATTGCTTATCAATAAGAGGATCTGAACCCGTGTCCGGGTTAGTAACAATGTCAGGAATGGCAGGGTTGTCGCCAGACGAACCACCGCCGCCTCCGCCACCACTGCCGTCATCTGGTGGAAATAAAATATCGCAAAACTCTTCAGGAATCGGTTCTGGGCAGTTTTCAGGACGCATAGGTTTTTGCGCAAGGCTTGGGTTATCATAGAGTTTAATTTTGTAGTTCGGTTGTACGTACTCAACGCTTGGGTTTTGTTTGAGCAAATGAAAGTGACTCATTATAGAAACACTTTCAGGAAGAGTGACTTGCACCCAGTTATTGAATTCAAGATCGTTCACTTTTGTTCCCAGCGGGAAATGACTTTGAATTTGGTAAGTGTTGATATCTGAGTGTGCTTTGAGTTTCACAATGTAGTCATTGTGTTCTGCGATTGATTGCCATGAAAATATAATCAGGCAAGCCATTAAAATGTGTTTCATAAGCCCTTCCTTGGTTATTGTTGTGCAAGTATTCTAAATTGACATTGGTCTGGTTTCAAATTGGACCTAGACCAAGGTAGAGGATAAATAAGGGATTTAAGAATTTAATAAAAATGTTGGTTGTTGCGGACTCATAAATTGTGCACTTTAGAGGCTAAGAATAAATTTAAGCAGATGAGCTGACCTGGTATGAATTAAATAATTCATCTAGAGCTTATAAGAAACTCAATGAATGTTCCGTGGCACTTATATACACAAACAAGTATAAACTATAATTTATTTTGGGCAGTATTTAATACGAGGTCGTTCTCTGGTCGAATGGTGATACTGGCCGTGGGTTTGATCTCTTCTATATGTGAACTGGAAATATCATAATTTTGATATAAGTCTCTAATGATGCAAACAAGTTCTGTCATGGCCATTTCTCTACCAATGCAGGCGTGTCGCCCAAAACTAAATGGGAAGTAACTGAATGGTACTATTTTAGTCTCATTTAAAAAACGTTCAGGCATAAAGTCTTCAGGTGATGACCAGTAGTTTTGATCTCGATGAGTTATATATTGGCTCACCCACACGAGAGAACCTTTAGGCAATATCACCCCATTAATATCGACATCTTTAATCACCACTCTCGATCGAAACCAAGATGGGGGATACAAACGCATGGCTTCTTCAATGCATGCTTTGATGTAGGGGTAAGTCTTATAAAGATCATTGATTTTTTCTGAGGGTTGACTCTTTAAAGCCTCTTTTTTTACAAGCTGTGATTTTTCTGGATGTTTTAATAACAAATAAATCGTCCAAAACAAAGCGTTCACTGTGGTTTCAAACCCTGCTAAGAAAAAAGTCAGTGACTGGCGGTGTATTTCGTTTTGTTCTAGGGCAGACTTTAAGAGCACATCTGAATAAAAGTTAAGGTTCTTATCATTTGATTTTGTGGTGCTCGACTGAGTGAGCTCTTCAATGTAATTAAAAAATAAGTTTTTCTGTTGTTTAAAAGTTCGATTGTTTTTATTAGGCCACCAAAAAGGAGCGGGGAACTTAGAAGACCCTCTTTTCAAAACGTAATCTGTCATAATGTTAATGGCATCAACAATTTCTAATTTTTTAAAGTTGTCCACTCCAAATAAGACTTTGAGAACCAAATCGTAAACCACTTGGGTAGATAATTTTTGTAATGAGACTTTTGGTTTACCAGAGAGAGTGTTTTTCAAAGACTCTGTGCTCGTTAAACTGATATCAGTTAAAATTTTATTGAGTGAAGCGCGAGTAAAAAAAGATTGTGTGTATTTCTTTTGTCTGAGCCAGGTGGGACCACTCGATGTGAGTAAACTTTCTCCTAACCCTAGTTTTAATCCTTTTTCTTTTTCGTAGTGATCCCAATTTTCAGTCAGAACCTTTTTGATGTCCTTTGGGGCATTAAAAAAGTAAACTTTTTTGGGGCCTAACTTAAAGGTGAATGTGTTGCCATGGCTGCGCACATTGCGTTCTAAAAAATCAATTGGGTCAGAAAGAACATCGTTGGCCGAGCCTAAGAACATTTGTCCTTTAACATGGGGTAAAGTCATAAGTCGGCGCCCTTTACAATGGTATGTGCTTTCACACAGGCGTTATCTTTAATTTGAGTGCCCAATTGTAAAATGGAGTTGCCACCGACAGTGCAATGAGCACCAATCACAACAGGTTTAAGGTAAAGGGTGAATTCATTGCGATTTTTAGTTTTGTTTATGAAGTGGGAGCAAATCTTTGTTCTCATACCTAAAAGAGTGTGGTCGCCAATTTCTAAAAAAGGGCGATCGACAACAATGCACTGTGGGCTCCAGAACACCCCTTTTCCAATTTTGGCGCCCCAAAGTCGCAGCCACGCTGAGTACAAACCAGGAATGTATCTAATGGTTTCCTCGATGGCGGGGTACTTTAAAAAAGGGGTTTGTAGTTGAACGCTGAGCCACCAACAGACAAAAACCTTGTCGTTTGATGGGTATTTTGATTGCGAGAGCTTAACATTGAATAAAAGAACACGAGTCAAAAGTGGTGGTAATAATAACAACCAAATCAAAAATGTCACAATCGCTCCACTCACACTAAAATGAGTGTAGCTTTGCCAAAGCAAGATCACTAGAAAAATTAAATTCATAAAGTAAAAATTATTTATAAAGTACATGATCGCCCAGTTAATAACTTTCATTTATAACCTCAGTGCCTGTGTTTCAAAAGACGTGGGTTTGATATCGCCCAATTTAATACCTTGTTGCAGTTTGAGCTGTTGATATTTTTGGAAGCCCTCAGTCACATGGATCACTTTTAAAGTGTTAAGTTGTCCAAGTTTCAAACACAAATCATAGTGGGGGTTTTGCTTCAGGTAGTTTTCAGTGGCATTACGGAATTCTTGCTTTGTTGTTTCATTGTCATCTGACTCTAAATACAAGTGATACTCTGGTTGAGGTTCTTTTGTTGGAGCGATGAGTGCAAACTTATATTTTAGTTGAGTCTCTTCATGTGCTTTACGTAGACAATCACTGACAAATTGGCTATTGAGTTTTTCGCCGGCCATGTCAGACACCTTATCAAGCTTTCCTTTGTATGAGATAAGGGGAGTGTTATGTAAAAAGCCATCACAAGTGATGACATCTTTAAGGTGATACCTGTAAAGTCCCGCAGAGGTCGTGAGTACCAGGCTGTAGTCGCCGCCCTTTTTCAGTTCATGAGCCAGCAGAGGTGTCTGTGTTTCAATGTTTTTGTTCAGATCTAAGAATTCAAAAAAATGAGATGTGTAAGCTAAAATTTTATTGCTATTAAACGGAAAAGAAACAATCCCTTCAGTTGCCGCAAGTCCTTTTTGTTCAAACTGAAAATCAGGTAGCCTTCTTTTTAGCTGTTGGTAATAGTCAGTAGATTCACCGTCAGCCCAACACGAAATGATTTTGAGTTTCGGCCAGATAATTGGCCATGGGTTTTTTGACGATAAGGCCCGTTCAATTTCTTTTCGTCGCTGTTTTTTTAATAGTGGTGCCAGGTCTGACCAGAGTTCGTGTATTTTGTTGAGAAGGTTGTCTAAAAAAGTCGGGCTCCATACAGAAACAAATCCAAGGTTTTTAGCTTTGAGTAAATGATAACAGGTTTGTCGCTCCCACTCTTTAAAAGATTCGATCTGAGAAATTGTGGTGGGTGTGGCAAACACAAATCGACTTAAAACTTTGCCAGCAAAGCCAAGGTAATTGGAGTCATCTTGTAAGCCCACAGGAATACCGGCATAACTTTCAACAGTTGAAAAATTGGGTGAAATGGACCAATAACTCCGACTGGATAATAAACTTGGGTTTTTTTTATAAAGTTGATAAAGCCAGGGGGCCGTTGCCATTTGGATGTCTTTAAAAAAGCTTTGGGTCATTGGAATGTATTTAGCTGAATCAGTGCTGCCACTGGTTTTTTCAAACAGCACAACTTTTTCTTGAGTGAGTTCATCGAGCTGACCTGATTTAAGTTTTTCGATGTGAGTTTTAAAGTTGTCGTAACTTCGGAGAGGAACCGTCTTTTGGTAAGCTTTGACATCAGCAATATTTTTAAACTGATACTTACAGCCAAATTGACTGCCTTGATTATTGGCGAGAGTTTGTTTGAGGATCTGCTCTTGAGTGTTTTGTGGAGATGACAAATTTTTGCAAAAAAATTGGTATTTTTTTTTGAGGCTGGCCATATAAATTTTTTGTAAAGCGTAAGTCATCATTTTTTAAATCACCTTTAAAGGAAAAACTCTGCTTTTAAAATTTTATTAGGCATAGCTTTTTTTTGTATACGAAAGTGATTTTCATACTGATATTTTAAGTAGGTTGAGGCTAAGTCACTTTTTTGCATATATGCGGGTTGTTTGCTGGTTCTTTTTCTGTTTTCTTCTTGGCTTGCTAAGATCTTACGGTCTTGCTTGATAATTTTGTCTGTAATGTATTTGAGAGCTAAATTTAAAAGCGGACCTATCAATTTGGCCTTTATGCCACAGCTGATAATAACTTGAGTGCGCTCCTCGTCGATGGGCACCGCGTGCAAATAAGTGAGGTGATGAATATTGCCGTAGTGATAATTCACTTCCAAGGAATAAGGACCTTTGTACTCATCTGTGTGCGCAACACCTGAGTTCATACCTGGTATGAGTCGGCCCACAAAACTTTTGATGTTTTGTTCTTCGACGGTGGTGACCTTAACTCCCATCTCAGTGAACTCAATGTTTGAAGTTACCTTTTGATGGGGTTGTGACCGGTAAAGGCCGCTATGAACAAAGCAAGTGTGACTGCAGTCAAATCCGTTGTCTAGAATGGCAAGAGGTTGTGCTTTGATTTCATATTGAAAGTGAGACCAACTGTGACTTTTTAAGATTGGAAACTGTGGCTTAACAATATTTTCCTTGCCCCACTTGATGTAAATAAAGTCACCATCGTCATGGCAGTCATAAAACGAGGTTTTCACATTGTGTACGGTTTCAATATTGCATGGAATCTTTTGACACGCTCCTTTGCCATCAAACTCCCAGCCGTGATAAGGGCATTGAATATTGTCGTTGATGACTTTTCCATCTGATAGTGAAGCGAGCTTGTGCGGACATATGTCATCAAGAGCTTTGACTTTTTTTTGAGAGTCTCTGAACAGCACCAGGCTTTGTCCCATGATTTCTTTCTTGAGTGGCTTTTTTTTTAGTGTTCGACTGCGACACACTGACAGCCAAGTTGTTGTTTTTAGGTTTTTCATCATATCAATGCCTTTGCTCGATATCTTTGAGAGTTTTCTTTGAAATGAGCGGCAAAAGATTCCACTTACGTACGATTTTTTTGAGTGTACGGTAAAAGATATTGCAAAAAGTAAAAACATTTAAATGCGACAAGCAGACAAGCTCTTCCCCTTTGAGGTGATTGGGGTTTTTAGAATTTAAAAACTGAACCTCGGGGAGTTTAAGAACACTTTGAGTGAACAAAGCTTTCGGATGAATGAATGTCACTTCTGAGGTTTGCGGTCGAACTACTCCTGTACTCTCGTGGTAACAAGAACCAAATTTATTTTTTGCTAACGAGTGCATCAGCTCTTGTATTTTGTCTGGCGTTTTTGTTTTGTAATTGGGCCAGTAGTGGATGCTATTTTTTGCCATTATCAAATAAGTTTTATAACCCATGACAATGAGAAGCCAATAAAGTGGTGTGAATGGATTTTTTAACTTCCAAAATATAAATTCTTTGGCAAATTGAAAGTGGAGAGCTTTTTGTCCCCAGTAATCGGGAAGTATCATGGTGTCGCCCGAATAAAAAACTCCGTAAGTTTTGTTTTGAAAGGTGTGTTTGTAAATTTCTAACGTGGAAAAACCTTGAATGCTTTGGTCGCCAGTGTCTCTGCCGATAAAAATTTTCTGTTTGGCTTTAATGTCATTGAGGAATTCTTCTTTAGAAGTGTTTTGATAGTTTTGTGAATAGATCTGCCAAAGGCGATCCATTTCGTTGGGTTGAATGGTTGCTGTGAGTTGTGACTTCATTTTCAGTTTTTTAGATCTCATAGCTTTCTCTTTGTTGTAGAGGTGTTAAGTTCTCTTGTGGCCAAAAGATCTCTTGCAAGGTAAACTGGCGTATGTAACTGATCCATTCATGCAATTGAACTTTGTGAGCCGGTTCAAACTCATATTTGTGAAGAGCATAATGGGGGAGGTTAGGCTGTCTGTGGTGTGCGTTGTGCAAATTGAAGTTGAGCAAAACCCAGCGGTCAATCAAGGGGTGAATGTAAATGGTTCGTGAATGTGGATTTTGTAATGTGACGGGCAAAGGCTTTTGGCGTTGTTTGTAAGATTTTAAGTTGGGCAGTAAGGCATGTTGACTTAGCAGAATAATGTCCGACGAAAAAAGAAAAAACAACCATGGCAATAAAAAGATCTGCAAGTAGGTCCACTGCAATAAAAACACAAGGGCTACATGAGCCACAATTAACAAAATACAGCTCATGCGATACAGGTTGAGTTGGCTTTCATTGTGAGTGCTTAGTTTTAAACTTTCAGTGCTCCAAAAATTATTAGAGCCATGTACAAAAGAACAGACGGGTAAACCTAAGCGCCAGCACGCTTCAAAAAAACGCAACTTCAAGGGGTGTGGTTTGTTTTTAAGGTAAAAATGAGTCGGGTCTTTGTCGTTATTACCAGTCCAGAGGTGATGGGCTTGGTGTTGATACTTCCAAGGAAAATATGGAATAAAAACGATCAAAGAGGCAAGGTGCCCTATTAGGTGGTTGAGTTTTCTTTGTTTAAAGTAAGAGTTGTGACCACAAGTGTGCAAAATTGAAAACCACGACCACATTAGACCACATAGTAAGGTTTGACCTAGGGCCCATGCTGGCAACGATTGCAAACTTAAATAAAAAGCAAGAACACTCACACAGCTGATACCAACAAATGAAAGTAAAGATAACTTAAAAGACGTTTTAAGAGTTTGCATACTTAACTCAACTGTACCTGCTGAGAGTATTTTTGGTTTGCTATCGCAACATGGTGGGAGTACTTGCCAGTCAGTACGTATATAAAAATCATAAACAAGTAGTACAATGTTTGTGGGTGAAGAAAGTCTTTGCTGCGCACCTGACCGTCTTTAAATAAAACATGCCCAAGTGTTCCCAAGATTCCAGAAAGAGACAGCAACACAAGATAAAGCCACTTTTGAGTGATCAATACATAAGCCAAGACGGCGATGTGAACTACAAAACTAAAAAAGTGAAAAACAAGATTGCCAGTTTTTTGATGTCGATAAACAAAAAACTCCCACTCGGTCATGTTGTTTGGTTTCATAAACCCCTCCGTCACAAGATATAAACTTTTTATAAAAACCAGGGTTCTCCGTCTAAGGACTGAGGAGTGATTGTACTTTTTTCAGTGAGACATTAATTTTACTAAAGTAAATAATTTTGATGGGTGGTGTTTGCACGGTCTAAGTTTATGGCTTGTGACAGTTATTAATGCTTTTTGTCTGTGAAATGATTTGTTTTATATTTTTAAATTTATCAGAACCTTTTTAAAGCTGTAAAAAATATCAAAGTTTGTAATCAACGACCCATGTCAAAAAAATAGAGGTCACCTCATAGACCCAAACTCTTTGTTCTTTCTTCGACGTAAGTTTTTTGGTGCCGCTTACTCCTCATACCTCAATTTTGAGTCTATGAGATGGCCTCTAGGATTATTTAGCTGCAAATAACTATTAAGTTATCTAGCAAAAATAACTAAACTTATTTTTTTGGCATTGCATGGCAAAGGCCAGTGACCATGTCTACAGAAAAGGATGCAGGGTCTCTAGGGTTCTCAGTTTGCTTGGTTAAATAGCTCACTTCTACAAACTCAAACTTTTCCCCTAAGTTGTCACGAATATGTCGTATGCATTCACGAGTGAAACGGTCAACGTTATCAGAGTGTGAGTCTGTTTTGCGCGCTTCCACAGCAAGGGATGCAACTTTACCACTCGGGTGAAGATCGTTGGCGTCGACAAAGTCTTTGCGATTCACTTCGTGGCGAATGTGACCTCGGCGTATGACTTTTCTTTTGTTAATGTATTTGTAATGATTCACTTTGTTTTTGGAACGTAAATGACGTTGAAACTCAGTTTCACCTTCTGTCTTTTCAAGTTCTTTCTTATTAGGGTTTTGATGCTCGTAATATTCAGACACATTTTTTTTGGCTTCTTCAGAATTGGCCCAAACCATTGCTGGCAAAATCATCACTAAAGCTACGCACAGTCTTAGCATTTCAAACTCCTTGTTAACATCTATTCGACATTTTATCTAAGAAAGTTAAATGTTTAGGTGACCAAGCGCTGGACCATGGTAGGGCTGGTAGTGATTATTATCTTACCAAAATATGCTAACAATTAGGGCTAAAGTTGAGTTCGGTGTGAGAGTTGTTGTTACATTCCTAGTTCAAGTGCCAAAATCACTAACGCAATCAGATATATATGCAGATTTCGCTGACGTCCATGTGATCTGATGATAGAAAAATGAGTATTGAAAACCAACTGATTCTAAAGGTGTTACTTATGAGTGAATCCACTTGGGAAAATCGTGTTCGCGAACGTCAACTCGTAGAAGATTCAAAGTCTTATGCATTTACTACAAAAATCGACAAGCTGATCGCTTGGGGGAGAAAAAACTCTCTCTGGCCGATGCCGTATGGAACTGCTTGTTGCGGTATCGAAATGATGGCGGTGATGGGGCCTCGTTACGACTTAGCTCGCTTTGGAGCAGAGGTGGTTCGGTTCTCACCAAGACAGGCTGATCTACTTTTAGTCGCAGGAACGATCACCGAAAAAATGGCCCCAGTGATTTTGCGAATCTACGAACAAATGTTAGAGCCCAAATATGTGATTGCCATGGGAGCTTGTGCTAGCTCTGGTGGTTTTTACCGAGCTTATCACGTTCTACAGGGGGTTGATAAAGTGGTGCCTGTCGATGTGTATGTACCAGGTTGTCCACCAACTCCAGAAGCTGTTTTAGACGGGGTGATGACTTTGCAAGAAATGATCGCACAAAACGCCCCTCGCCCTTGGAAAGAAACTTGGATGCCGGGAGAGTACCGATGAACGTAGAAACTTTAAAACAAGATCTTAATATCACTGCGAAGAACAACCCGTCTGTGAACACCAATGGCGATAATGTCATTGTGGTTGATAAAGTAGACCTTCTCGACACTCTTCGAAAGTTAAAAACAAAAGAGCAATTTAATTTTTTAATGCACATTGCAGGTACCGACTACCCTGAACGTGAAAAGCGTTTTGAAATGTCGTACGAGTTATTTTCTTCGATCACAATGAAGCGCGTGCGTGTGCAAACATCAGTGGCTGAAGATGAGTCCCTCGAATCAGCCATCCCAGTATGGAAAGCAGCCAACTGGTACGAGCGCGAAATCTTTGATATGTACGGTGTGAAGTTTGACAATCACCCGAACTTGCGACGAATTTTGGTTCACCATCAATTCAAGGGGCATCCACTAAGAAAAGATTACCCAGCTGATTTACAGCAGCACTGCACTGAGGCCTTACCGATTCACTTTGCCGATGAGTTTGATTACAAACCGGATCCAAGTAAAAATTTAGTGCCTCTCAACATTGGACCATCCCACCCTGCAACCCACGGAACTTTAAGAGTCATGGCTGAGCTTGATGGTGAAAAAATTCACAGAGCTCACGTTGAATTAGGTTTTTTACATCGCTGTTTTGAAAAGATGGCTGAAACTCATCCGTACAACCAAGTTATTCCTTACACGGACAGACTCAACTACTGTTCTGCACCGATGAATAACGTGGGTTACTGCAAAGCTGTTGAACGCATGCTCGGAGTTGAGATTCCAGCCAAAGCGCAAGCCATGCGAATTATTTTATGTGAACTGTCGCGAGTGATTGATCATATCGTCTGTGTGGCGGCATCAGCTGTTGATATTGGTGCTTTAACAGGTTTCTTTCATTTGTTTCAATTCCGCGAAAAAGTGTACACCCTTTTTGAAAAGCTGTGCGGAGCAAGGTTGACAGTTTCACTCACCCGCGTCGGAGGCATGGCCCAAGACGCACCTAAGGGTTGGTATGATGAAGTGTTGCAATTTTGCGATGAGATGGCCAAAGGGATCTCCGATTTAGAGCTTCTGCTTTCTGGCAATAAAATCTGGATCAACAGAACTCGTGGCGTTGGCTCGATCAGTAAGTACGAAGCCATTGAGTGGGGTTACACTGGGCCTTGTTTGCGTGCCACCGGACACAAGCTCGATTTAAGAAAAGATCAGCCTTACTATGGTTATGATCAGTTAGATTTTGATATTCCCGTCGGAACCAACGGTGATGTTTGGGATCGCTACTTAGTGAGAGTGGAAGAAATGAAGCAATCACTAAAAATCATTCGTCAGGTTGCTAAGAACATTCCTTCGGGTGACTACACCATTCGCGACAAAAGCATCGTTCTTCCAGAGAAAAAAGATGTTTACGGCAACATTGAAGGTTTGATGAATCACTTTATGTTGGTGATTCACGGGCTTAGACCACCTGCAGGTGAGCTTTATGATGCCACTGAGGCCGCAAACGGCGAGCTTGGTTTTCATTTAGTGAGTGATGGCAGTGGTAATCCTTATCGTTTGAAAGTAAGGCCACCATGCTTTGCCATTTATCAGTCCTTCCCGGAGCAAATCACTGGGGGGTTAGTTGCTGATGTGATCGCTATTTTAGGAAGTATGAATTTAATTGCTGGTGAACTCGATAGATAAAGGAATCAAATATGTTTAAATTATCTCCCGCCGGAGAGGAGTTTGTAAAAAAAGAACTCACTCGTTACGAAACAAAAAGGTCAGCCATCATCCCTTGTCTTTTTAAAGTTCAAGAAGAAAACAAAGGTTGGGTGAGCCCAGAAGCGGTCACTTATTTAAGTGGCCTTATGGATTTGCCAGAAGCTTGGGTCAACGAAGTTCTTAATTTCTACACCATGTTTAACAAAGAGCCTGTGGGTAAATTGCATGTGCAAGTGTGTTGCAATATCTCTTGCTGTATGAATGGTGCAAGAGAACTTACTAAGCATCTCAAAGACACTTTCAATGTGAAAGAGGGCGAAGTGAGTGCCGATGGCAATGTTACTATCACGCGCGTTGAGTGCTTGGGCTCTTGCGGAACAGCGCCAATGATGCAAGTGAATGACAACTACTATGAAAACTTAACTCACGAGTCGGCTGTTAAGACGATCAAGGAGCTGATGTAATGGAAGTTAAAATTTTATCAGAGCACTACGACAAGCCGTCATACAAATCTTTAGATGGATACAAAGAGCTGGGCGGATACGAAGATCTTGCCAAAGCATTAAAAATGGATCCTAAGCAAATCGTCGAAGACGTGAAAGCTTCTGGTTTGCGCGGGCGCGGCGGAGCTGGTTTCCCGACGGGTGTTAAGTGGGGCTTCTTGCCAGAAAACGGGGAGCCAAGATATTTACTTTGCAACGCCGATGAAGGTGAGCCGGGCACGTTTAAAGATCGTTTAATGATGGAAGCAGCTCCACATCAATTAATAGAAGGTATGATCATTTCAGCCTTTGCGATCAAATCACATAAGTCTTACATTTATATTCGTGGCGAATACAATGACAGCATTCGTTCATTAGAAAAAGCCTTAGCTGAAGCTTACAAAGATGGCTTGCTCGGTAAAAATATTTTGGGCAGTGGCTTTGATCACGACATGGACATTTATGTCGGGGCAGGCGCTTACATCTGCGGTGAGGAAACAGCAATGATTTCCTCTTTGGAAGGTTTAAAAGGTCAGCCAAAATTAAAGCCACCTTTTCCAGCGATTGAAGGTTACCTGGGAAAGCCGACCATCGTTAACAATGTTGAAAGTTTAGCGTCTGTTAAATACATTATTCGCGACGGTGTTGAAGGTTACAGAAAGCACGGGACTGAAAAGTCTGCTGGTACAAAATTATTTTCAGTCAGCGGTAATGTTGTGAAGCCTGGCAACTATGAGATTGCTTTAGGCACATCAATGAAAACTTTGATTATGGACATTGCTGGTGGTATGAAACCTGGCCGTAAATTAAAAGCAGTGATTCCGGGTGGGTCTTCCACTCCAATTTTAACTGCCGATGAGGCCATGTCTGCCAATATGGATTACGAGAGTATTGCAAGCTTTGGGAGTTTCTTAGGCTCTGGAGCTGTGATTGTTCTTGATGACAGCAACTGCATGGTCGATATGCTCGGTATATTGATGCACTTTTATCATCACGAGTCGTGTGGTCAGTGCACGCCTTGCCGCGAAGGTACGGGTTGGTTGAACAAAGTGGTTCATGCCATCTTAAAAGGTGAGGCCAGAGAAAAAGATCTTGAGCTCATCAATGGCATTTCAAATCACATGATGGGTAAAACTATTTGCGCATTGTCAGATGCGGCAGCTATGCCGGCGCTCAGTTTCTTGCAAAAGTTTAGAGACGAGTTTGAGTATTTTATTAAAGAAGGTCAGTCAAAAGTAAGAGGAGTCGGCTATGCCCAAATGCACCATTAATGGCAAAGAGGTAGAAGTAAAAGAAGGTGCAACAATCATTGAAGCCTTCAAGACAATGAGCGAAGACATAGCTCATTACTGTTGGCACCCAGGTTTGAGCATTGCCGGTGTTTGTCGCTTGTGCATGGTTGACGTTGAAGGTGCTCGTGGCCCTCAAATTGCCTGCAACACAGTTGTTAAAGACGGCATGGTTATTACTAATCAAAGTGAACAGATCAAAGACATCGTTCGTTGGGGTATGGATTTTCATTTGATCAACCACCCTCTGGATTGTCCGATCTGTGACCAAGCGGGTGAGTGTGGCTTACAAGAACAATACATGAAGTTTGGTCAGTACGACCCAGAGATGAACCAACAAAAAGTGAAAAAAAGAAAAGTGGTCGATCTCGGTGAGAGGGTGGTTCTCGATTCTGAAAGATGTATTTTATGTTCACGTTGTGTGCGCTTTACAGATGAAGTTTCTAAAACCAATGAACTGGGCATCTTTAACCGCGGTGACCGCAGTGAAGTGGGTACGTTTAAAGACAAGCCATTAAATAATAAGTATTCTATTAACACCGTCGACATTTGTCCGGTAGGTGCTTTGACATCAAAAGACTTTCGCTTCCGTCAAAGAGTTTGGTATTTGAAAAACGACGATACCGTTTGTAACGGTTGCAGCACGGGTTGTAACGTCAAAGCTTATTTCAACGAAGAAGGTTTGTTCCGTGTGAAGCCGGTTTACAACGAAGAGGTCAACGGTCATTGGATGTGTGATGATGGTCGCGACATTTATAAATATGTGAATAAAGAACATCGCCTTCTAAAAGCTAAAAACAATTCTGGCTCACAGTGGAGTGAACTCACTGCCGGCAAAGCCATGCAAGAGCTCCACAATTCACTCTTTGCTGAGATCAAAGCCGCTCCTGAAAAGACGGGTGTTGTTTTAACAGGTCAGTACACGAATGAAGAGTATCAAGCTGTATTTGCCACACTCAAAGAGTTGGGTGTGACTCAAGCCTTTCACTGGAACGATACGGACAGCGATGATTTTGATGGTTTGTTAATCCGCGGTGATAAAAACCCGAACACTAAGGGCTTGCAAAATGCAGCGTCTGCTTTTGGAGCTTTGAAAAGTGTGGCCGACGCTGAAGCGGCTATTGCCAGCGGGTCTTTAGAAACTGTTATGGTTTTAGCTCCAGAAAATATTGCTGTTTATTCAAATTACGACAAAACGTTTGCCGCTTTATCTAAGGCAAAGAACTTTGTTTGGTTTGGCGCAAACAAAACAGAGTGTTTTGAAACAACCAACAGTTCAAACACTTGGATGATTCCTATTAAAAGTTTTGTTGAAAAGTCAGGAACGTTTACGAACCATGCGGGTTTAGATCAAACTTTCAATTACGTGACCACTGTGGTTGCGGGCGCATTAACTATGTCAGAAGCCATGACTTTATTTAAAGGTGAGACTCTCGAGTTTGATTTGAGAGCCAAGCCAATGACTTCAATGAAGAACAATCATTTTACACTCAATAGAGGTGAGTTATGAGTAAAGTTCCACAGCCATCAGAGTTATCTAATTGGTACTTGCCAGGCATTTTAAAAGGCTTGGGATACACCTTCACGAATATGGTGAAGAATATATTAAACCCAAAAAAAATGTCGACGTTGAATTACCCTGAAGAAAAATACAAGTACAGCGCTCGTTTTAAGGGAAACCATATCTTAACAGTTAAAAAAGATGGGTCTTTAAGGTGTACGGCGTGTATGTTGTGCGCAACCAATTGCCCAGCTCAGTGCATTTCAATTACGGCCAGTGAGCACGAAGATCCAACGGTTGAGAAGTATCCGATCAACTACGAGATTGATATTTTACGATGTGTATTTTGTGGCTTCTGCGAGGAAGCTTGCCCTGTGGACGCCATTCGTATGGGGCCAGAGTGGCAGACGCCAGGTCTTGCAGGCGCTGACTTTCACTACGATATCAAAAAACTAGCCTACCGAGCTAACCTCAAAGGTGGCATCCAATCTTCAGTTGATGACAAAGAAAGACATGAAGCTGGAATTTAATAGATTTAGGTTTTAAAGCACTAATATTTGTCACTTAGAGTAAAGAAAAAACCCACTTTTCATTAAAGTGGGTTTTTTTATAAGTTAATTTGTAAAAGCTCATTATTTTTATGTTCAATTGAATATATTTACTTTGTCAGTGCATTTATGTTGAGAGCAAGCCACTTACAACTCGATGTCAGTGTCAAATTTTTCAACCATATATTTATCAAATTGAGAGTTTGTGATGGCTTCATCAGCCAAAAAGAGGTCGATGTTGAGTTTTTCAGTCACAGTTTTGCAGCTTAAGTTGAGTTCTCCAGATTGGCCGATTTGTTGAGCGCCTTCTGCTTTACTTGTAAATGTTAACTTATAATCATAAGTGAAACTACCGGTGAAGCGATTGTTGGTTTTTACAATGTTAAATACTTCAAGAGCTTGCTGAATGTCTAACTGCTGATCCAAAAAATTTCTAATATAATCTACTTCTTCCTTTATTATGGGTTTATCAATATTTCGAGTTATTTTGAAGGATTCAATATTGTCAGCATCAGATCTTTTATATTTCAATCTAGAATTAGGATTTTTATATTGGTTTGCTTGTGTTGTCATACCTAAATAAATATAGTTTTCATACTCATTTGGATTTTTAATCAGTGTAAGTGGTACTACCCCAGAATAATCTGATTCATACTGATTTTTTTCATGATAATGATAAAATTCATCGTAGTATGGACTTTGTCCTATTGAATAGCTTCCAACCTCCTGACTTCTTTGGTTAAGAGTTAGCCAAGTTGGTTCTTGGTCATCAAGAGTTTCCTTTAGACTTTTTAACGTGAACACTCCACTTGGTTTTATAAGAAAAATGAGATCTGATTGAGTGATTCTAAGTTCTTGCTGTGCTTGAACGAACTCATCTAGATTTACGTCATTAAGGTCAAAATTTTTCTCGAACATATTACTAAGCATCGGTATTTGCCACACTAGTGGGACTTCACCAGTCATCGTTGTTACGGAGCACTGAAAGTGGTATGTATCGATGACTTTTAAAAAGAACTTCGCAAAATACCTAGAATTCCAATTGAGCTTTTTGTTTTTTCCAATCCCCATTAGGTGACCAAGTTCGTGGAGAATGCCAATTTTAAACTCTTCAACAAAGCGTTCTCTTTCATCTTCAAAGAAAAAATCAATGTCAGAAGCACCGAATTTTACGAAGGCATATTTAAGTGCATAGATCTCATCTTTTTCAAGGCTGTAATCAAATGACAATGGAATCTTGTCTCTGGTGACAGCAGAGTCGGCTTTCACCTGCACGTTTTGAATGATTTTAATGATACGTTCTTGTGACCAACCTTCAGGCAACTCTGTAAAAACTTCATCTCCCAAAAGGTCAATCTGTTCTGCCAGTTCTTCTTTCGCTTTTTCTAGAAAAAGCATACCAACACTTGTTATATAGTTACCACCACCAGAAGTAGAGCCTTGAGGGCTGCTCTCACTGACTTGAGGGCTAGATTTTTTACTGTCACAAGCTGTGATAGCTAATGCCAACAGAATTATAAAAAGGGTTATAAATTTCATTTTTCAACTCCAATAGTTAATTTTTGCAATTCTTCGTCCAACTTTAAATTGTAAGGAGAAGCTATAAAAAAATCGTTATGAGCTTTTTGAAGTTCTTTCGCGAACGATAGCCCATGATATTTTTTTTCTTAGCCTCAATATTTAGTTAACAGGAAGTGAGCTTTCTTAGGTGGTTTTCATTGAGTGTGCAGCTAAGTTAAGTTCGCCTTACAAGACACAAGGTAAGTTTTCGCAAGAATAATTGATAGATTTAAATAATTAAATTAACCTATTGTAGGTAATTTATTTTTAACTTAATAATATAAATATACGTAATTAAACACTTAAATAGGTAATAATTTTTTATGAATAAATCGATTTTTGAGTATAAAAAATACAAAAAGTATTTAAAAAACGCTTTGGGAGCTGGCCGAAGGACGGGGCTTAAAATGGCTCTCGCCAAACACATTCGCTGCCAAACCACCTACATTTCTCAAGTGTTAAACAAGTCGGCTCATTTTAACTTAGAGCAAGCCTACTTAGTGTGTGAATTCTTGCAACTCAGTGATTTAGAAACAGAATATTTCTTACTGTTGATACAAAAAGAGAGAGCCAGTCACAAACAGTTGATTGATTACTTGAATAAAAAAATAGAGCTTATTTTAAACCAGCATTTAGATATCAAGAAGCGAGTGATTTCAACTCGTGAGTTGAGTGAAGAGGACAAAACGGTTTATTACAGTCACTGGCTTTACTTAGCTGTGCACATTGCAGTGGGCATTCAAGACTACAACACCAAAGCAAAACTGACAGCTTATCTGAGTGTTGATACTGCCAAGCTAAATCAAGTGTTAGATTTTTTACTTAAGGTCGGCTTGATTGAACAAGTGAAGGGCGAGTACCGAATGGGCCCTTGTCATATGCATTTAGAGAGCAGTTCTCATCTCATTCAACATCATCATTTGAATTGGCGCTTGAAGGCCTTAACAGCTGTAGAAAAAAAACAAAACAGCAATATGCATTACTCTATGGTTTGTTCGCTCGCCAAAAAAGATGTCGGCAAAATTAAAGATCAATTCATTAAAATCATAAAAGAAAACAATATGATCATTGGAGAATCTAAAGAAGAAGTGCTTTTTTGCAATGTCATCGACTTTTTTGAAGTTTAATTAAAAATTAAAAAAGCAATTTTATTTTGAAAGTGACTTATTAAAAACAACGAAATTTATACACTGTTGGATGGCTTAGCCATTGTGTGATTGCAGGCTCTTAGCAAGTAATGCACATAAGATTTGTTATTAATAAAAGTTCATTAAAAAAAATTCTTTTCAAAATACTTTGTTGTTTGTTATTTGATCACCTAGGGCTGGTATTTAAATTGCAAATCCCCCTTATGACATCAAATTTGGAGTGATAATGACACCATTAAAACCTTTTAGAACTGTAATAATTACACTTTGTGTACTATTTCTATCAACTCTTACGATCTCTTGCGGTGAGACGACATACAATAAAGGGCAGGGTGCTGGCTCCATACAAGGTGCTGGTGATGACTTTTCTCCCAATGGAGATTGGCAGTCCAGTGGTGGCAATAATGATGATCTTTCGGAGTCTGAAGCTGCTCCAATTATGGAAAGAGCCAAAGCTCATGCAGGCATAGTTTTGCCAGATTACAAAGATGTATTGATTTGCCAAGACGCAGCCTACTCTCAAACTTACTGGAAATATTTTTTATTTGAGTATCAACTAAGAAGTCCAATCAATCAGTCGATTATGAATATGGGTTTAGCTGCTGATGAGCCCATCGAAGTTTTGAGCAAGGTGAATAACTACTTTTCAACGATCCTATTTACTGAAAACGCATCAATGCAAAGTCTTAGCGTCAGTGCCGTTTTGGATATAGTTTTTGATAAATTGGGAGTTTTAGATGAGGAGTATGCTCAAGCGCTGACAGAACAAGTCTTAAACTTCCAAACAACAAAATGGGTGGCCAAAAAACAAACGGAAGAAGAAAAAGCCAAACAAAACCTTGAAGAAATTCCAGGAACCACTTGCTCATTGCAAAAGATGATCAAAACAGGTTGGACACGTTTTGAAGACAACAGCCAACAAAATTTATATTTTTATGATCCTGATTTGTACTCTCAGCTTTCAGGAACACAGCAGGCAAAAATACTGCTGAGAGAAGTGATGTACACTATGGTGAACCAACCTAGAAATTATGAAATTCAAAAAATTGATAAGTTCATTTCTCTTCTTTTATCAGAGAACTTTAATGAATTTAAAGACGATGAGTTTTCTAAACAGGCGTTTTCTAAAATTTTATCTGAGACTAAGCCCTAAATTTATTTAACCCACGGGAAGAGATCAATATTTAACTGCAAAACACTTTTTGGTTTAGCAGGGTCGATGATCTCTTCTTTGATCTCTGATAAACAAGAAAGAAGTTTCTCTTTCACTTGCTCTAAGTTTTTACTTTCGCATGAAAAGGTCACCGAAAATGAAAACTTCTCATCTTTGTTGTAATTGGAGAGTTGTGAATTAGACAGCTGTCTCACAATATTGGTATGAGTATAGACGAGTGGGTGGTCGGCAGATAAGTGAAAACCCACTTTATTAATTTCATACTTCCCTTTCTTGACTGTGACAATGCCAAGCTCTTCAAGTGTGTTTAAAATTTTAAGCAAGCGTTGTTCAGAAATTTTTAAATGCTCCATTAGGTTTTTCGGGTTTTCTTTGATCACTTTTATACCTAATGCCACATGAACAATTTTGATCAAAGGGTCTGAATAGTATTTGATGTAAAAGGCATCTTTTTCTTCTATGGAATCAACGCCTAATCGGCTTTCAGTTTTGTTTTTTATGATTTGAATGGCTTTGATTTTTTTGAGTAAATACTCTCGTCTGAATTTATCGGCACACCCTTGATACTCGCTAATCAGTATGAGGTAATCGGTTTCTTCTTCGTTGAGTTTGATAGCTCTAGCTATGCGATACACTTGATCTTGAGTGAAGTTCACTTTGCCTTTAAGGGCACTTGAAAAATATGGAGTTTGTATCTCAGCTAGGTTGGCAAGTTTTCGTTGAGTCCACTTAGGGTAAGAGTTCTTCCTTTGATCTAAGAAGGCTGATATGAACTTAGTGTGGTCCAAATGCTTATAAATACTCATATATATATTCATATCATATAAAT
>JAHDFM010000022.1 GCA_020628165.1 Bdellovibrionales bacterium
GACAGTTTGAAAACTCAAAGGCTAGTGAACATGAGCCAAAGATTGTTTTTGTTAATGATGACAATATTCCAAAATAAATCATATTAATACTTCTACAAATGATTCACTTGCCTATAAAAAATATCAAACTTAGATAAAATCATAATTCGTATAAATTATTGACAATTTGATAATATTTTTACTTATTTTCAATGCTAGTTTTTATGACTCATTTTTATGGTATTATTATTAAAATTATATCTTCTATATATTTGAATTTACCTTACCTCATGTATAGATAAAATAGAGTTTAACCCCTTGTTGTCTAATTAAAAGGAAAAAATGAAATATCTTGCTATTTATTTAATTATAAACTTTTTATCTTATCAATTAGCTCATGCTTATGAAGTGCTACCAGCTAACACCATACATATCACCGACTTCAACCAAGACAGTATTATTTTAAAACCCATCTCTGCAGAAAAAGCTGAAGACATTGTTAGCTACTTGAAGAAAAAAAACTACATACCTTACAAGTATTATGCAGACGCTTGCCATGTGAGAACACAAGAGGTTTCAGATTTAATCAGTTTCAAGTACTATAATTCTCAATCCATTGATGTTGCCAAAATAGCCATTGAACCAAAACAAGAGACTGATGTTATCACTTACAAAAGTGAAAATAGTCCATGGCAACTGAGATGGAAATACCATATGGCACCAATGATTAATGTCGAAGGTGAACTGATGGTTGTTGACTTAACTTTGTTTGATACCTTTGTAAGTGTAAAAACCTGGCATGATGAAGTTCTCAAAAACACAACTGATCTGAAAAAATATCGTCAATTTTTTATGAATCGCTTTACATTTAGAACATCATTAAAAAATCAACGCTTTAAACAGTTACCACGTAAGTTTGATATATCTATGTCAGGTTTCATATCACAGTTTAAAAATGATTTTAAGCTATACGGCGCTTACATGCAAAAGTGCATACTTCAAGTTGAGGGTGAGCCAGACAGAGTTGGTGGCTTGTTGTTAAGTGAAGTTCCTGAATCCTATGATTTAAGTTCTCTACCGACATGCTTTGAGCAATAAAAATTGACATAAATAGAAATCCTATCGATCATAGATGTATGAAGTATTTAATTCTATGCTCTTTTACTTTGCTCATCGGCTGTAGTGTTTTTAATAAAAAACAACAAGTTGATGAAAACGGCAAACCTATTGAACCTCCACCACTAGCGTCAACTCACCCCAGTGGAGATATTTGCAATGCTCTTCATTTGAAATCACCAATCAAATATCCAAAAGTCCCCATTGGCACATCCGAGCAATTGATTGTGGAAGTCTTTATTGAAAAGCAGCACGAGCTAACAAGTCTGACAGCAAGTGGTTTATATGACCCCCTTTCTTTTTATGGGGGCAGTTTTCCAGGAGTGTTTCCTGAAAACACCTTTCGACCTTGCAGCTCTTATTTATCAAGTGCTGATGAAGCAGCTAATTACTGTCACATGCGCTTAAATTTCAATCCCCATCAACGAAAAACTTTTAGAAGACAACTAACCATTAATTACACACTCAACGGCAGAAGCTGCTCACGTGTCGTTAGCGTTGTTGCCACTGGATTTTAAATATAAAATGTATCCACGTTTAGCATTCGTATTTTTATTACTTTCAATAGCTTCCTGCAGTTCAGAAAAAGTCAAAGACAACTCCGTATCAAGACCCTCTTATTCTGGCGATTGCAAAAAATTTAAATTAAAAGACCAAGGAACTGGAATAAACTTATCATTCAAAAAAGAACTCGATTTTGGCATCACTGCCGTTAACAACAAACGTTTTAAAACATTAGAATTTTACACTCGCGACGAAACTGTGCGCGCAGAAAACCTAACTGGTAATATTTATGAGCCGCCATTTTCTTTTGGTCATGCCTTCCCTGGTATCAGCCCACAGTATTATGGCTGCCAGACAAATGTACCACCCATTGATAATGCCGGACGGAGATTCTGCCTCATTAATTTGGAGTTTGTCCCCTCGACTGACAGGCATTATATGAGTACTTTTGTACTGACTTATTATCTCAATGGAGCGCAGTGCTCTCAGCTCATTACCCTGAGAGGCCAAGGCGTTATCGTTCGGTAACTTTTATAATATCAACGATTCTTTTATTGATGTGACTTTGTTTCTAAATGACAAGATTTATTGAGCCAGCTTTTGATGGCGATGAGTTTTTCTAAATCTATTCCCGTTTTGTAACCCATGCCCTGAAGCATATACACAAGGTCCTCTGTAGCCAAGTTCCCGCTAGCACCTTGACCGGCATAAGGACATCCACCCAAACCACCTACACTGGCATCAAAAGTGGTGACTCCCATTTTTAAACCTTGCAAGACATTCGCAAGGGCGGTGCCATGAGTGTTATGAAAATGCAGGGCAATTTTTTTAAGAGGTATATTGTTCTTAATTAATAAATTTAAAACTTGTTCTATATTTTTGGGAGTCGCCCGTCCGATGGTGTCACTGATCGCCACTTCATAAACACCTAAATCAAGCATTCTATTAGTTAGCTCTAAGACCTTCTTAGGCTTAACAGGGCCATCAAACGGGCAATAAAAAGCCGTGCTCAAATACCCGCGCACTTTGATTTTATTTTTCTTAGCCACTTGCACGACACTGGTGAATCGCTCAAAGCTTTCATCAATGCTGCAGTTGATGTTTTTTTGAGAGAAGCCTTCACTGCAAGCGGCGAAAATAGCAATTCGTTTTATCGGTGTTTTCAAAGCATCATTCATTCCGCGCAAGTTAGGAACAAGACTTGAGTACTTCTTTTGTAACTTTGAAAGGTTATTGCTTTGTTTGAGCTCGCTTTTAAACAAACGCTGTATGAGCTTGCCACTGCCCTGCATTTGCGGAACCCACTTAGGGCTTACAAAAGATCCCACTTCGATATATTTTAAATGGGCATCTGATAATTTTTTAATCAGCTTTAATTTTGTTTGTGGCGATAGAATTTGCTTTTCATTTTGCAAGCCATCTCTTGGGCCCACTTCAACGATTTTAATTTTTTTAGGCATCACTGGCCTCACTCACTTCTATTTCTACCAGGAGCTGCTTAACTCCAACTTGATCACCAACTTCACAGTCTATGGATTTAATAACGCCATCTTGAGTGGCCTTTAAACTGTACTCCATCTTCATTGCTTCCATCACAAGAACAAGGTCACCTTTACTAATGCTGTCGCCAACATTGGTTTTGATCGCCAAAATCTTACCCGGCATTGGAGCAACGATATTTTTATCCCCGCCATCCATCTTAGAGCGACTTTTGCGTTTGTTTTTTTGGGACATGTCGTGAACAAACGTTTTTCCCGAGAAATGAACCCACAGCTCATCCCCTAAAGTTTGTGACCACACGGTCACTCGTTGTCCATCAACATTTAAAATTAAATTTTTCATCCTTAAACCTCAAACCAAGGGTTCATATCGTCAGTGATCTCTTCACTTTTAACAGTTTGCTTTGAAACAGCTGTTAATATCGCTGTTTCTAATTCATTGTTTTCTGTCGGCTCTAAAGCTCCAGGAAAGTGCTTGTTTAAAAACTGCGTGGTCATTTGCCCTGTCACAAATTCTTCGTGCTCTAATATCTTCAATAAAAATGGAATGTTAGTTTTTAAACCAAAGATCACCGTTTCTTTGAGAGTCTCTTGCATTTTTTTGATGGCACGAGCTCGCGTCTCATCGTGAACAATGATCTTCGCGATCATCGAATCATAGTTTGTTGTGATGGTATCACCTTCATCGAAGCCAACCTCATAACGGCGCCCAGGGCCGTGAGGCCAATGGCAAAAGCCGAGCCTGCCAATACTAGGGACTCCACCCAAGTAAGGGTCTTCGGCGTAGATACGGCACTCAATAGCGTGCCCATGTGGTGTCATGTCAGCTTGATTCCAAATCACGCTATTATCAGCCGCCACCATGATTTGCGCCTTTACTAGGTCCACACCCATGATCATTTCACTCACAGGATGCTCCACTTGCAAACGCGTGTTCATCTCTAAAAAGTAGTGTTTACCATCTTGGACTAGAAACTCCACGGTCCCTGCACCCAAGTACTTTGCTTTTTCAGCAACACTCACGGCTGATTTATGGATCTCTTCACGTAAGCTAGCTGATATTTGCCCCAAACTTTCTTCAATCACTTTTTGATGGCGCCTTTGTACAGAGCATTCGCGCTCATATAAGTGAAATACTTTTCCTGTGCAGTCACCGAAGATTTGCACCTCGATGTGTTTAGCATTGTTTAAGTACTTTTCTAGAAAAAGTTTATCAGAACCAAAAGCATTGATACCTTCACGCTTTGCTGACTCAATGGCCGCAGCGGCTTCATCTTCACTGTATGCCACCTTCAAACCACGGCCACCACCACCGCCTGCAACTTTCACCATCACAGGAAAACCAATGGCCTTCATTTCAGTAAGCAATCGCTCTGTTGACTGATCATCTCCTTTGTAACCTGGGATCACTGGACACTCAGTGGTCTCCACTAATTTTTTAGCCGAGATCTTATCTCCAAACAAAGCAATGGACTCCGGCGACGGGCCAATAAAAATAATGCGGTTATCTATGCACTTCTGAGCAAATTCTGCGTTCTCAGATAAAAATCCGAAGCCCGGGTGAATGGCATCGCAACCGCTCGCTAAAGCTCCGTCAATCACCGCCTGCATATTCATATAACTGTTCGTAATGGGTGCTCCCCCAATGCAAACAACCTCATCGGCCTGTCGATAAGCCACTGACTGCTCGTCAGCTTCGGAATGCAAGAGAACGGAAGTGACTCCGAGCTCTTTACAAGCACGAATGATTCTTACGGCCACTTCACCACGGTTCGCTATGCCTACTTTTTCAATTCTAGATAAACTCATTTTAAACCCAACTTGCTTTGCGCTTTTCAAAAAAACTGGCCAAACCTTCTTGCCCCTCTGTACTGACTCTTCGTTCAGCAATCACTTTGGTTGTTATTTTTTTGATGTCTGTAAAAGCGTTTTTCTTTACTTGATTGATTAATTTTTTTGTCTCGCGCACAGCTTGTGGGCCAGCTTGCACAAAGCGCTTTAAAACCTTAGTTTTTATTTCATCACAAACAGCCTGTTCGCCAGTGTACTCAATAAGCCCAGCGTTTAAAGCCTCTTCTGCTGAAAACAGTTTGCCCGTTAGCATAAACTCAGTGGCTTTGTTGGCGTTCATTTTATTTAGTACGAAAGGGCTAATCACCGCCGGTGCTAAACCTATCTTCACTTCACTAAAGGCAAAGCGGGTATCTGTATGAGCGATGCCCACATCGCAGATAGCGGCAAGCCCTGTCGCGCCCCCCATCACATAGCCTTGAAAAAAGCCAACAACGGGCACTTCACACTCTAAGCCTGCCTGAAACATATTATGCAACTCTTCAGAGTCAGCAGTGTTTTCCTCTAAGCTGTAATCCACCATGGACTTCATCCACTCAAGGTCAGCTCCCGCGCAAAAACAATCCCCAGCTCCCGTTAAACTAACACCGCGAATGTCTAAGTTATTATTAGCTGTTCTAAAGGCCTCAGTGATTTCTTTGATCATCTCAGGGTTGAAGGCATTTTTTTTGTCAGGCCGGTTCAGTTCAATATTTAAAATGGGATTTTCAATTTGAGTTTTTACAAACATAGATCACATCCTAAAAATGGCTTTTTGTTTTTCTGGCCACATTTTATTTAAACTTGAACGAATCCCTAAAGCGACAACTTTACGAGTATCGATAGGATCAATAATGCCATCATCCCAAAGACGTGCACTCGAATAATAAGCTGAGCTTTCAACTTCATACTTATCTAAAATAGGTTGTTTAAATAGTTGTTGTTCTTCTGGTGACATCGTTTCGTTTTTGCGTGCCAACTGATCCATTTTTACCGTGAGTAAAACGTTGGCCGCTTGCTCACCGCCCATAACTGAGATTTTAGCATTCGGCCACATCCAAAGTTGTCTCGGTTGATAAGCTCGCCCACACATGCCGTAGTTTCCTGCTCCGTAAGAGCCGCCAACTACAACTGTGAACTTTGGAACGCGTGTATTACTCACGGCTGTGACTAACTTTGCGCCGTGCTTGGCGATGCCTTCGTTTTCATATTTCTTACCCACCATAAAGCCAGTGATGTTTTGTAAAAATAAAAGTGGAATGCCTCTTTGGTCACACAGCTCAACAAAGTGTGCAGCTTTTAAAGCACTTTCACTAAACAGCACTCCGTTGTTAGCTACAATCCCAACTGGGTAACCGTAAATGTGAGAAAAACCTGTAACTATGCTGGTGGCGTAGTTTTGTTTGAACTCATGAAACTCACTGCTATCTACTAACCGTGCAATGATCTCTTTGATATCAAAAGGTTTACGAGCGTCTTTTGAAACAATTCCGTAAAGCTCTTTAATATCATAGTCAGGATCCTTGCTTGCTATTCTTTTAATCGCAGCCTGTTCTGTTCTGTTAAGATTAAACACAATGTCTCGCACGATTTCTAAGGCATGCTCATCGTCTTCGGCATAATGATCAGTCACTCCACTGATGCGACAATGCACGTCTGCTCCGCCCAAGTCTTGAGCTGTGACCTCTTCACCTGTTGCCGCTTTTACTAAAGGAGGCCCTCCCAGAAATATTGTGCCGTTGCCTTTAACAATAATGTTCTCGTCACTCATTGCCGGAACGTAAGCACCGCCAGCTGTGCAACTTCCCATCACACAAGCAATTTGCGGCAAACCCATGGCTGACATTTGAGCCTGGTTATAAAAAATACGTCCAAAATGATCTCGATCCGGGAACACTTGATCCTGCATTGGTAAAAAAGCCCCACCACTATCGACGAGATACACACAAGGAAGTCCATTTTCCATAGCCACTTCTTGGGCTCTTAAGTGTTTTTTTACTGACATGGGAAAATAGGTTCCACCTTTAACTGTGGCATCGTTGGCAACGATGATGCATTCTTGTTTGTGAATCACACCAATGCCAGTGACCACACCTGCACCGGGGGCCTTGTTGTCGTACATATTAAACCCGGCAAAAGTTGAAAACTCGAGAAAGTGACTGCCTGGATCAATGAGCTTTTCAACTCGCTCTCTGGCTGTGAGTTTTCCTCTTGATTTGTGCTTTTCAGTGGATTTTGGCCCACCACCTTGCCGAACAGTCTCTTTGCGATCTTGCATTTGCTTAACAAGATCTAGCATGTACTCTTTGTTTTCTAAAAAAGTGGCTGAAGATAGATCTATGTTTGAGTCAATATACGACACATTCGCCCCCCATAAAAATAGTGCTCAAAGTTTAACTACAAGAGATCACTAACTATGTGGCTTATATACTTATTTTACTGTTTTTTCACTCTTAAAAAATACACCTTTGTACTTTGTTATATTTGACACACTGAAAAAATGATCAAACTCATACAAATTAAAATCAGTCCCAAACACTATATGCACAGTGTAAAACACTCTTGCTGGGCTCCAGTCGTTGAAGTGCTATGAATTAAGAGCTAAATTGGTGAAATGATTGCTTAAAGGGGATCAATTATGAAATACATACACTTAGTCATCTTAACACTTTTCTTATCGTTAACTTGGAACCTTGTTCAAAGTGACCAAAATGTTTCAGAGTTAATTCACGCCGAAATCCAAGATGATTTGAAAGTCCTCATCGGCAACTATGTCGCATCACAAGTTCCCAATGTTAAAAATATTAATTTTAAAAATATTTGGAGTGAATCCTTATCAGACACTAAAGTCAAAGCACACTTTAAATACAGTTTTGATGATGAAACTGAAAACATTGGAAAATCCGGCAATCTAATTGATGGTTTCGCAATATTAAACAAAACAGATGAAACCCAAGATGGAGCTGCCGTTTGGACACTTGATGAAATACAAATTTTAAATAACCACGTCACTTTCGAACAAGGCATCACCTTGAGTCCCAACGACGATGACGAGTGATCTACAACTTCCTGATAAATTCATTCAGATTGATTTAGAAGGGTATTTTCATTTTGGTGAAAACCGAGTAAATGACACAAATGTCGGCCTCAATTTATTCAACAATCTCAAAGTGACAGAGACTGGTCATGCTATAACTTCATATAACGGCACTGATGTTTTAGTTGAAGCTTTTGATCAACCCCTAGTTGCTCACTCTATTGATCGCATCAATGATAATCACTGGGAAATTCAATTGCCTTATGGCTTCAAACAGCAAGTCAATTTGGACAGTTTGTGCTTAGACGAATGGGATCGCTTTTTAGGTGAAACTACGTCTGGTATTCCTTTTGTCTTAAACAGATCTGCTCAGGCTAATTTCTTTAACCTCGTAGATGATTATGATGATGACAGCATTACAATTGGTTCAGCAAAGTTAACGACAGATAACTGGCTTAGTAATAATCACGATACACGCAATGAAAGTTTTTGGACAGACATCTACCAGACTGAAGATCCCGGTTGGGATTTAAAAGTTCCACACCCGTGTTTACAATCCACTTTGAATCAACTCAAACTCAACAAATGTCGTATCCTCAATCTTGGCTGTGGTACCGGCACTGATGCTCATTTTTTTGCAAGCCTTGGGCATATTGTGACCGGTGTAGATTTCAGCCCAGAAGCTATCTCACAAGCAAAGAAAAAATATGAAGGCACTAAAAACCTCAACTTCATCCAAAAAGATGTTTTTGATGTGACTCCGGAAGAACTCGGACACTTTGACTTAATTTATGAACACACGCTTTACTGTGCTATCTCCCCAGATAGACGCAATGCCCTTAAAAAAAAGTGGCTGCAAATGCTCACTGACAAAGGACAACTTCTCGGTGTGTTTTTCACTATGCACAAACGTTTTGGCCCCCCTTTTGGTGGCAGCGAGTGGGAAATACAGCAACGACTCAAAAAAGACTTTCGCTTTCTCTATTGGACGCGCAGCAAACTTTCCCCAGGTAAACGTATGGGTAAAGAACTAATTGTTTTTGCCGAAAAAATATAAAATACAAATGTTTTTCCAACAAAACACTTACAAAAATTAACCATAACAAATAAAGTTAATCCAATTGCAACAAATGGACGTTGCCTTTAAATCAACGGAGTGGTTTATGAAAGAAATATTATATTTAATTCTAATAACTAGCTCTCTGAGCACTTTCGCCCAACTCAAAGATTGGGAGCCACAAAACAAGCTATCATTTGTCTACCTAACTTGGGCTAAAGAAAATACCAGCAATCATATCACCATCAACTATCATTCCACTCTTGACTATTACAACTCGCAAGTTTTTTACAGTACGGAATCAAAAGGTGGAGATATCACCAAGTACGAAAATAAAACTAACGGTGGTGCCCACCGTATAGATTCCTTACGTAGAGCTATCCATAGTGTGACCATTGATAATTTAAAACCTAATATAGTTTACTATTTTGTTGTCGGTGATTTTAAAACTGGTTACTCACAAGAGTACAAATTTAAAACACTACCCGACGATGAAAGCCAAATTCGCTTTATCACAGGTGGAGACATGGGCTCTAGAGCCCTCGTAGGTGACATGATGATTCTTGCCGCCGAAAGAGACCCCGACTTTGTCGCCATTGGCGGCGACATAGCCTATGCTGATGGTAAGATTGAAAAATTTGACCGATGGCATGAGTGGCTTTCCATGTACACAGAAACTATGAAGACGTCAGATGGAAGGCTTATCCCTATGGCATTAGCACTTGGGAATCATGAAGTGAATTTTGCCGCAGTAAAAGTTTCAAGCAAAGCTCCCTTTTTCTTTGGCCTCTTTGAACAGGGCCTTAGAGATACTACATACTTCAAAAAATATTTTGGTAGTCATTCAATTATGTACTTCTTAGATAGCGGCTTTATTAAACCAGCATGGGGCAGTCAAAAAAAATGGCTCAAAAAAAATATGAATAATAATAAAGACATCATTAATCAATTCGCTATTTATCACATTCCACTTTACCCAAGTCACCGCAGTTATGATGGACTCCCAAGCAAATGGGCGAGATCCAACTGGCTTAAGTATTTTGACCGCTATAAACTTGATTTGGCTTTTGAAAACCATGATCATACTTTTAAGGTCACTCATCCCCTCAAAAATGGTCGCATAGATCCGGAAGGAACCATTTACCTTGGTGACGGCTGTTGGGGCAAAAGCCCAAGAAGAGCTCACCCTAACCGTTGGTACTTAGAAACTGCATCAGAGTCCGTGCATGTCTGGGAAGTCACAGCTTCTAAACAAGGGTTTAGCTACGAGGCTATCACTGAAGGGCATCAAAGCCTGTATTCGCGGTCTAAAGTGAATGAGCTTTAAAAAAAAAGAGGGGTTTAACTCCTTTAAAGAGTTAAACCCCATACGAGATTTTGGCAAACTGTAAGCCGGATTCTGTGCAAAGACGCATTCTCGAAAAACACCTCTTATTGACAGCCATTCATCTGAGATGATCATTGCTAATCACCTTATGCAGTCTACCCGGAAGTTATAATGCTGGCCGCACCGTCTCCTTCCCTATTTGACCTTGCTCCACGTAGAGTTTAGCTGTTTTCACTCCATCCACTCCCAAAAGTTCTCACGCTCTACAAACTTAAGATCACTGCTCTGGACATTCTCTCTGTTCCACTGGTCCTCACCTTGCGGTGGAGGGGTGTTACCCCTTACGTTGCCATTTGGAGTCCGGACTTTCCTCTTTATAAAAAATAAAGCGGCTGCCTATTTACCAAATTTAGGTTTACAGATTCAAGCCTAAGCTGTCAAATTTTGTGACCTTTACAGGCCTTATTCCTGTGAAGAATATTCAATTGTATAGGAAACATTTTTAGGCAGATGATTTTCTTGGTATTTCTCTTTTAACGATTTCTTTGGGAGGGGAATATGAAACAACTTTTTCTAATTTTCACAATTTTTTTAACTCACATCAGTTTTGCAAACGAAAATACATGTCTTACTGACTACCCGAGAGACCTTATGTACTGTAATGAGAAGTACTCAGGGCAAGTAACAGTACATTATTACGAAGACGCAAAAGAGTTCTTTTACCGTGAAGTCACTGAAAAAGAACGCTTCAGACTTATTGAAGAAACTGTGCGCCTACTTGCTGACGAATCTATCGATGAGCGTTTTGATTATGAGCCCGATTACTCCGACTATTCAACAGCTTTAATTTTTCCACTCGATGGTAGTTTTCTTATTTCGATGATCCAGCTAAATCAGAAGTATTACTATTACGTGCACTGGCAAGACAGCGATGACAGTTCATACAGCTTGTTATTCACCGGGGACAAAAGCCCAACACCCATTTACATTAACTACGAAAACTAGTGTCTCTTCAGTTTAATTTTTTCATGCTATTGCGCAGGATTTTTTTATGAGACTTAATTTAAAGCGACGAAGGACTGGCCAATAGCTAGCTCTAGGAGCTTCAGATTAAATCCTACGAAAAGTAACAAGAAGGGTATGAGGAAATTAAGTTGGAAAGTCACTAACAGCCATCTAAGACAATATTGGCAATTTCATCGGCGCGTTTGTTGTATTCGCGCCGCACGTGTTCCACTTGAAAAGCACCAATCTTTTGTATCAACTCTTTGCACTCTAAGTATATGGGCTTGAGACCAACAGATTTTACTTTGTATTCACCGAGCAACTGTTTAACCAAAAGTTGGCTATCACTTTTTAAGATCAAGCTGTCAACATTGTTTTGCACCGACAACGCCAAAGCTTCTTTAACTGCTGAGTACTCTGCAAAATTATTGGTTTGTTGGTCTAAATAGCGTCCATAACAAAATATTTCAGCTTCATTTTCATCGTAAACAACAAGGCCAAGAGAGGCATCCCCCGGGTTTCCACGGCTTGCGCCATCTGTAAATATAACCACTTTACTTGGCCAATTATCTTGAGTTCCCGAGCTAAAGTCTTCCATATAAACCCTTAAGTGTTGCATTCTAAAACTATATAAAGCTATCATATATTTAAGCTCTCTTAAAAGGATTTTAAATGAAAGCTTTTGTTAATTTTTTAGCAGTTCTTATTTTTTTCAACCCCAGTGTTGGTCTTGGTTTTATTTCGGAAGAAGATCAAATTAACAACTCCCCTCCTGAATCTTCTGACCTTAATCTTAATAAAAAATTTAACTTAAAAACGAATGTCGCAAATATTGCATTTGGCATTTATAATTTAAGTCTTGAATACAAGCTATCACCCAACATTTCTATGAGCGCTATGGGAATCGTTGGCAGCTTTGAACAAAAGTCCAACGACAAAACCTACACTTTTGAAGTCGAAACCCTTGGCGGCAATCTCATGTTGAATTATCACCTCAACGAAGTGTACACCAACAGCTTTTACGCCTCTGCCTTTGCAGGTTATTTATCCATTGACGTCGAACTTAAAGATTTTGTTATTCCCGCATCAGCATCAATAGACACTCCCTACGTAGGTGCTGAGATTGGTTATGTGCACTATTTCCGACGTTTCAATATCACCCTTGGTGCCGGTGGCAGCAAAACCTTTAAAGATGAAGAAACTGAAATTCAAATTGGCAACTTTAGCGGTAAAGCGAAGGTTCAAGTGCATTTAAACTATCACCTTAATGCAAGTCTGGGCTACGTATTTTAATTTGAAAATAGAGTTTTTAAAAATACGAATATTTTTAAGTTAAATTTGATGAGCAAGAATAAGGCCTACGTTACTTATCAGCTAAATCAAAAGATTAAACCCTCAAACTCAAATAAAATTATTTTTTAAAATACTTAGTTAAACATGACTGAATTACAATGACTATAATTTATGGAGTTTTGATCTGAACTCCAAATACCATTTGTATAACCAAATATATTTTTGATGGTTTCAATAGCAAGATCTAAGTCTTCATAACCCTTTCCCTTATAGCTATTGTCTGATAACAAAGGGCGAACTTTAACATCCATATACCAACCTGTTCGGTTGCGCATAAAAAGCGGCAAATAGCGAACACCATTAATAACTAGGTCGCCATTATCACCTCTTTCGAAGTTAACAAACAATACGACGGACGATTTTTGCTTCACATCATAATGAAAGGTCGTAAAATTTCCGAGCGAATAAGCAATTAAAGTTTCACGACCATCTTTTGTGATGTATTTTTCAACAGGTTGTAAAACGTGAGGGTGTGAACCAATAACAAGAGTCGCCCCTTGATCTAACCATAACTTGGCCCACCTTTTTTGCCTTTGGTTTGGATTTGTTTTACTTTCCTCTCCCCAATGTGGAAGCATCACAACTGCGTCATTGCTCTGTCGTAACTGAGTTATCATTTGAAGTATAAAGTTCTCATCTTGAGAACAACTTAAAACTTGTTTGTAATTGTCAGGTATGCCATTTGTTGAATGAGCGCAAGAGAGCCAAGCGATAGAGAACCCATTTTGTTGAGTGATTGTGTACCAAGGAGAATCTTTATCATTTTTTTTTCGAGTTCCCGTGTATTTAAGACCGTATTTATCTAAGTTTGCAATTGTTTTATCTACCCCCAGGCTGCCCCTATCTAATGAGTGATTGTTGGCCGTCGAAACAACATCAATACCGCTCTCTAGTAAACTTTCAATGAGTTGTGGGTGAGTGTTGAAGCGAGGGTAAGTGGTGTAAACATTCTTGTCGTAGACATGACCAGGATCCGTTGTTTCTTTATTATTAAGTCCAACTCCATCAGCCACAGCTGTCTCTAAATTTGCATAAGAAAGGTCAGACCTTAGAAAATAAGGTATCACCTCTTGCCACAATGATGAAAAATCTTTGTTGTCAGCGGCCTTTCTTTGCAAAGGGCTGTGCATGATTAAGTCACCCACAAATGAAATCAGTAAATGTTCGCCGTCACCACAATTATTAGAAAAATTCACTTTGGCAAAACTACTCAAACAGAAAAAAGTAATGAAAATATAAACAACTAATCGCACACCACTCCCCTAGCTAATTGATCGTCGGTCAAAATGAAGTCAGAATCTATAAACTGATGTACGTGTCTTTTTGCTTTATCTAAGCTTGAACTTAAAATTTGATCTGAACCATACAACCTTGAATATGCTGGCAGTAATTTTCTAACATCCTTTTCACCTTCATGTACGATTTTCATATATGTTGGCAGAAATTTGATCTGTGATACTGAAAGGGTTCCTTTGTTCAGATCAAAGCCAAGGAAAGCACTCATGCCGACACGTCTTTTAAAACGTGATTCATTTTTTTGGGGGTCTCTCCAATTTGAAGGCGCTTGATTCGAAACAAAATTTCCCAAAGAGTAAATCACTGGGACCTTATAGCCCAAACTAGATTCAATAAACTCGATGGGTTGTACAACGTGAGGATGATGCCCCACTATGGCGTGAGCTCCGTTTAAAACCAGTGCTTTCGCAAGCTTTTTTTGATGAGAGCTGACTGAGGGTGAATATTCATTGCCCCAGTGTGGAGTCACGATCACCGCCTCAGAATTTTGATGAGCCTCTTGGACAAGATCTAACAACAAAGGGTTTGGCTCCCCTTTTTTATAACAAAGTAATACTTGATCATTTTTAATGTTAACGTTGTTGCCATAGGTGCATGAAATGAAACTTAGTTTATAACTATTTTGAAACACATATTTAATATAGTCTCGAACTGGCGATTCTTCTTTTTTAGTGCCAAATACAGTGACATCTAAATTATTGAAAAAATCTAAAGTCAGATCAGCACCTTTTTTCCTGCGGTCTAAACTGTGATTGTTAGCTAGAGAAAATAAAGTAAAACCAGAGTTCACTAACTCTCGTATTGATTGAGGATGAAAGTTAAAGGTGTAGCTTTTGCCAGCTTCACCAAGAGAGTACATTCCGTTAGTGGGGTGATACGTCTCAGCCATAGATAGATCCATCTTACCGTTAGAATATAAGCCAGGAGCCACAGGACCTTCAATATTTGTATACATTAAATCGGCACCGTCTAAATACTTAACCACTTCAGACCACATTGGCTGAAACTCTCCACGCTCACTGTTTTTAAAAGCTTGAACATAAAGTGATCCATGAAAGATGGTGTCACCAGTCATTGCTATGACGAGATCATTATCTAAACATTGAGCAAAAGCATTTGACCAACCTAAGAATATTACAAAAACACAGACTAATATTTTTTGCATTTCTCTGAGTCCACACAAATTAATTTATGAGCTGAGTATTCTGATTTTTTTAAATATCTACGATTTTTCTTAACAATTTTTAGTTTTGCATCGGAATAGACAATATTAACTAATGAACCCACATCCACTTGATCATAGAGTTCTATGACTTCTTCGTTGTTCATACGAATGCATCCCCCAGATTCATGATAACCCAAGAGGCCTTCCTCTGGTGTGCCATGAATAAGTATGGATCTCGCGACCGAATTATTATTAATTGGGCCCTCTAAACCTTTGAGTCTTAAAATTCGAGTCATTACAAACTTTGGATGCCAAAAAGTATCGTCTTGAGTTGGAATCACACTTTGATTGCGAAAGCCGTATTTAGCACCGTCTATGGCATAATTTAGAGGCCACCCTTCTGCTTCACCTTGTTTTTTCCAAATATAGTGAACACCAGGTGGAGTACCTCCGCTGCGTTTAACGTTGCTAACAGCTCCTCGTCCACCTGAAGCACGGTAACTCTTAACGACATGATAATGAACTTTCTTTTCTTTTTGAGACCAAAAAAACAAATGATTTATATTACAAGTAAAGTCTGCCAATATGGCATTTTCGCCTTGAGGCAATTCAAAATCATTTTTTAATTGCTTCATGCCATCTTGAACAAACCCTGGTAACTCATCATTTAAATAAGCCTGACAAGCAGAAACACCAATAAGGTTTTCCATATTTATGAGATCAGAAACATCTGTATTTGAAAAATTTTGTGCATTAGTTACTTCGTAACTAAAAAGTAGTAAAACAATAATGAGAGTTCTCAAGTTCAATCTCCTATGTAAAACTGGCCGTTGTTATCAATAATTAGTTTTGAATTAAAATCTTCTTTTGAAAGTTTTTGTAAAATAGCGATGGCTTCTTTGTTGCGATCGACTTCTAAAAAAATAGGATTTTTACCCTGCTTGGTTGGAATGATTTCACCAGACACAAGATCACCAGAACGCTCATCTAATTTTACTTGCAAGATATAACCAATATTCAATGGGTTTGAGAGCTTGAAGCCCCATGGCGTTGCAAAGTTACTTAAAGAATATGCAATGAGTTTATTTTTATAAACTTCCATGCCTCTAGGAACATGGGGACCATGGCCAAGAATCAGATCAGCTCCAGCATCAATGGCAACTCTCACAAATTTTCTTAAGTCACCCCTGTTCTCCGAGCCACGCATTTCAACGCCCTGTGGAGTTGACAAGGCATTTTGCCCTTCACTGCCGCCATGGAATGACACAACAATTATATCTGCTTGAGTACTCACTTCTTTGATCAAAGCTGTTATGCGTTTGTATTCTTTGATAGATATAAGTCGTCCCCAGCCATTAGAATAATGAAAGGCTACAAAACCCACTTTTTTGCCACGAACATTTAAAACACGAGTACTAGCTATGTCTTTTTTTGAACCAGATGGGATTAAACCAATGGCTTTGATCCCGTTTGTTTCTAAAAATTGAACTGTTTGATTGGCACAGATTTCACCGTAATCATAAATATGATTGTTTGCCACACTGGCGACCTGGATTCCAGCATTCTTTAAATGGTCGACAATTATAGGGTCAGAGCGAAAAGCAAAACAGGATTTACCTTCTTTGCACTTCCAACTGATCTCTTTAGTGTTACAAATGGTGCCTTCGTAATTTACAAATGACAGATCTGTTGATTTAAAATGTGTAGAGACTGCACTTAAGTAATTACTAGGCAAATAACTGCCACCAGACTGTAACATTGTGTCTCCAGCAGCACTTATGGTCAGTGCTGCTAGATCATATGTTATTAATAATATAAATACTAAAACTGATTTCATAGATTGTTTAACAATCTACATTTTTTTAACAGTCCTTTAACAAGTTCACATTGTTTGAAAATAATTTGTAAATGGTTTTCGTTTTTTAAAGTAAAAACTATAGCTCTTTTTAGTTTTCATTTAATTTAATTTTTTTAAAAAAACTTACATTATTAAATAACTTTATTTTTCTTGGCTGATACAGGAGTATTCCATTGTGTACCCATTCAGTTCTTTTTTACATGCGAGATCTTTAATTAAACATGTGTCAAAATCGTCTTCGTGGACTTTACAAGCCTCAAAGCCCTTTGATGTTAAAAATTTTAGTAAGCTAATCATCGTTCCAGAAGAGTTTGGAGCTAACTCGTGAACACGACTTTCAGCATTTCCAGCTTTATTAAACTCGCTAATCACACAATGACCTGCTTCTTCTGTACCATTACACGTTACTAATTCTATATCTAACGAGCATTTCCCCATTGAGCACTCTTCAAAATGTGCAATATCATTTAGGTAAGAGTAAAGAACCCGCGAACCATTTGGGCCAAAATCAATTGCAAAAGTTACAGGTGAAAATGTTAGTAGTAGAATTAATAATGTTTGTTTCATTGTATCTCCTTTTTTTGCTAGCGTGACTTTTGTGTTTTATTTGTTCAAGAAAATTTGAGAATTATATTTTTTTTAATATTTATTTTATTTAAATTATAATATTGACCAGTGTTTGCTTTTATTGCTTTTACGCTAGTTCCCGTTGCACTCAAGACGACAGGGTTGTGATATTTTATAACTTAATGATCGGCTTTGCCTCTGATGATTTATATTCACTTTCATGAGCCTTTGGCTCACTATATATTCAAAAAAAAACGCCGCAGCAAAAATGTCCTATGAACAGTTTTGATGCGGCGTTGGTAGGGAATACCGGGCTCGAACCGATGACATCCACCTTGTAAGGGTGGCGCTCTACCAACTGAGCTAATTCCCTATATCATCAATTTAGATAGACTATTTATGACAGTTTTCTCCTATTGGCAACCAAAAAAACTGAAATCATTAAAAACTTATAATTTTCAAGTACTTATAGTTACTTTATCTTAATCGCAATCTGATGTTTAATCTTTCTTTTACCACAATCACTACTACAATTTGTTTCACCAGTGACTGTCACAGCCATTTCTCTATTCTGGGTTTCCGTACAGTACTGTTGACTATAGACACCAGGACCCAGCTTTTTGGGAGAGCTTCGCTCAACCTTCAGTCTATTGTCATACATTCTAATAATAACAATGTACTGCTTGTCTTCAGATGTGCGGGTTAAGTCCTTTAAAAAAAGAAGAATAACATTTTGATCGTAAATAAACTGATTATCACCAAACAAGACAAGCTTATCATCTGCATCAAAACCAAACACAGTTAAATTCATATCTCCGTTAGCTAATTCACGGACATAAAAAGACATGAAAACATCTTTTTTATTTAATTTGAAATTCCAAACATCATCTGAAATTGAACTCCATGGAAACGGACACTCTGTCCCCCAAGGATATGGCCAATACTCGCCATCACTCAAAATTTTGTTGTCCGCCTGAACAGAGAACATAAAAAACAAACACAACATTGATATGAAAAGCAACTTCACAGACTTCATATCTCCCCCTCTCATCCTAAGATAATAATACTCTCACTTCTTTATTAAAATAGTAACCATTTTTTGCTCTAAACAAGTATTTAGGCTTTTCATTTTCTGGCTCGATCAGTTTTCTAAGACGCTTGATCGTGACGTAGAGCTTGTTGTCATGCACTCTTGGGTCATATTCTTGCTGCCAAATTTTATTAACAATCTCTTCTTTTGAATAAACTTGACCCGGACTGGTCATAAATAGCTTTAATAAGTCTAGAAGGATAAATTGATTTTTAAAATCAATACTTCCTTTGTTCTTTTCAGTTACAAACTTTTTAGTTTTATCAAAGATTAAGTCGTATTGACCCACTTTACTGCCAGTGACCTCTTTGAGACTGTTCTCAATGGCCATAAACAGCATGTTTAAATTGTCTTTAGAAACACTGTTATATGCAAGGTTTAAATAAATTCTGGCTAAGTGGTGATCACCTTTATCTTTGTAAAACAAACCAATCATATATAGTATGGTGACATACAAATACATATCCTTGGCCTCTTTCACATCACTGTAAGCCTGCCATAAAATATCTAAGCCTTCATCAAACCTATTTAATTTTCTAAGAATATTACTATTTAAAATTTTGATGTAAGTGTCTAATTCTGGAAAACTTTCAACCTGAGAAAATACTTTGATATTATATATTTCTTTTAATGCCTCATCGTATTGACCTGCTCGGGCCGAAACGTTAGCTATTCCAAAAATTGCATAACAAATGTCTTTTTTTGAATTCTTCTTTAACGCTAGGTTTAGCGATTTTGTGAAGTACTCTTTAGCTATACTATATTGTCTTTTTAAATCGGCGCACAAACCAAGTGTATAGAATGTCTTCGGTGATAGTTCAAAATTGTCTTTTAAGACGAGATCTTGCAAAAATTCTTTAAGTCTTTCTACTTCTTCTTGATTACCTAACTCGGCGTAAATTCGAATTAGTATATTTTGTGCATCCAAAAAGCTGTCAAACTTGCTCTCGTGCAAAAACAGCTCACTGGCCTGTTTTAAATAGGGTATAGCTTCTCTGTATTCTGTACGGTCCTTATATAAGCGACCTACTTTAAGTAGCTCTTCAGCTTTTAACCCCTGAATCATTTATCCCCCAATAAATTACATACACGTTACCGAAGGATCGAAATCTTTCCAAATATTTCCATAAATTTTCATTTATACATAGTTTTAATTTGGAGATTCTTCAAAAGGGAATAACCTAACTACTTGATTACAGAGAAATTTTTTGACCAAGCGCTTAAATGCGCTTAGTCAACTTAATGAAATGTATTAACAAGCTTAATGCTGAACCGATTGCTGGCCAGTGTATTGAGCTCTAATTCCAGTGGCTCTTTCTGTTCTAATTTTGAAAAGCTCTTTTGCATTTTTAATATCTAAAGCGTTCACTAAAACTTGATCGACGTGATCTACGAGAATCACTTTGATATCTTTAAGAACTTCTTCCGGAATATCTTTTAAGTCTTTTTCATTCTCTTTTGGAACGATCACAGTTTTAACGCCCGCTCTGTGAGCAGCTAGAGTTTTTTCTCTTAAACCACCAATCGCTAAAACACGACCTCTCAAGGTCACTTCACCTGTCATAGCCACTGTGCGCTTAACTGGGATTTTAGTGATTGCAGATACGATACTTGTTGTTAATGCAATCCCTGCAGATGGACCATCTTTTGGAATGGCACCCTCTGGAAAGTGAATGTGCACATCTATGTTTGCATAATACTCTTTATCATAACCAAAAAGTGGGCCGCGCGATCTGACGTAACTCATCGCTGCCGAACAGGACTCTTTCATTACTTCGCCAAGTTGACCAGTCACTGTAAACTTACCCTTACCAGGCACAACAGAAACTTCCACAGCAAGAATATCTCCGCCCACTTCTGTCCAAGCTAAACCGTTGGTTAAACCAATTTCGTTAGAGCCTTCGATCTTACCGTGCTTATGCTGTTTTTGCCCTAAGTACTCAACAACTTTTTTAGCATTCAAGTTGATCGCTTTTCTTGATTTGGTCGATTTTGATTTAGTTTTTTTATTGGCAACTAGCTCTTCTTTAACAATGTCCTTGGCAACTTTTCTACAAACAGTTGCAATTTTGCGCTCAAGGTTTCTCACCCCAGCTTCACGCGTGTAAGAACGAATGATTTCAAAAACCGCAGCATCATTGAAAGACACTTTGTAATCAACAAGGCCATGTTTTTTAATTTGTTTTGGAATGAGGTACTTTTTTGAAATATGAAATTTTTCTTTTTCCAAGTAACCATCCAAGCTGATCACTTCCATTCTATCGAGAAGTGGGCGAGGGATTGGGTGCAAAGAGTTGGCCGTTGTTAAGAACATCACTTTAGATAAGTCGTATTCAACTTCAATGTAGTGATCTGCAAACGTAGAGTTTTGTTCTGGGTCTAAAACTTCAAGTAAGGCCGCAGAAGGGTCTCCTTTAAAGTCCATACTCATTTTATCAATCTCATCGAGTAATAATAACGGGTTGCCTTTTTCACACTTTCTTAAAGCTTGCATGATCTTACCAGGCATAGCTCCAACATAAGTTTTTCTATGACCGCGTATTTCAGCTTCGTCGCGCACACCGCCTAAAGAGATTCTGGCAAAAGATCTATTCAACGCTTTTGCAACGGATCTTGCTAGTGATGTTTTACCAACGCCTGGAGGGCCAACTAAACACAAGATCGGACCGTTCAATTCATTAGTTAAAATTTGCACCGACAAGTGCTCTAAAATTCTGTCTTTAACTTTTTCTAAACCCCAGTGATCATCATCGAGGATTTCCTGAGCCGCATCGAGGTCACATTTTTCTTGGCTGTAATCACCCCATGGTAAATCTAGCATCCAATCGATGTAGTTTCTCACCACAGCCGCTTCTGCACTCATTGGTGACATCATCTTGAGTTTTTTAATTTCTTTTTCTACTTTTTTGCGACCGGCTTCAGTGATCTTCTTTTTTGCTAAGCGCTCACTGAGCTCTTCAAGCTCAGCTTGATAATCATCCTTGTCGCCCAACTCTTTTTGTATCGCCTGCATTTGCTCATTCAAATAGTATTCTTTTTGTGAACGCTCCATTTGCTTTTTAACACGACCACGGATCTTCTTTTCCACTTCAAGAATTTCAATCTCACCGGTCATTAACTGGAACAGCTCTTCTAAGCGCTTAGCAGGATCAGTCAGCTCAAGTAACTTTTGCTTGTCCTCTAATTTTAAATTGAGCTGAGCTGCAATGATATCTGCAAGCTCTGAAAAGTCTTCGATCGTTGAAACGCGCATTAGCGTTTCTGGTGGAATTCTTTTGTTTAATTTAACATAAACTTCAAAAGTATTTTTTACAGATCTTAGCAAAGCTTTCGCTTCTGTTTCGTCTTCAATGACCTCTTCGATTTCTGTAACATCAGCACTAAAGAAGTTATCTGATTGCGCTAAATTTTCAATGCGAACTCTTTTTTTACCTTCTACTAGAACTTTAACTGTTCCATCAGGAAGTCTTAACAATTGAATGATGGTTCCAATAGTTCCAACACTAAATATATCATCCACCGTTGGGTTATTGGTTTTAGCGTCTCTTTGTGCAGCTAAAACAATGTCCGTTTGCTTATTCATAGCGTCTTCTAAAGCATTGATACTTTTTTCACGCCCAACAAACAACGGCATCATCATGTGAGGAAAAATGATCAGATCTCTGAGTGGCAAAAGGGGTAAGGTGGATTTCTTAGACATAAACGCCTCCTAGCTACTTATTATTTTACACTTCTACTTGAGTTGTTGGCAAATGACTTAGTTAACTGATTTATAATGCAGTGATGAAAAAACTGTCGACAGGTCTAGAATAAAAAAAAATGAGTTGATTTGTATTTCGGTTAGAAATTCTTTTTTTAAAAATTTGCTGTGAAGCAGAAAACTGTTACGCGCTTTCTGCTTTTTCTTTTTTCATTTCAGCATCAGATTTATAAACAAGCTCTGGTTGAGCTGTTTTCATGATCACTTCTGAGTTAATTATACATTCTTTTACATTGTCTTTGGACGGAAGTTCGAACATTGTGTCCAACATAGCTTCTTCGATAACTCCTCTTAAACCCCTGGCGCCAGTCTTTCTGCGAATGGCTTCTTCAGCAACGGTTCTTAAAGCATCATCAGTGAATGTAAGAATTACATCTTCATATGAAAATAGTTTTTGATATTGTTTGGTGATCGCATTTTTTGGCTTCACTAAAATATCCATCAAAGCCTCTTCGTTCAGCTGCTCTAACACTGCCAATACTGGCAAACGACCGATAAATTCTGGAATCAATCCATACTTAGATAAGTCTGTCGGAGACACTTTTTGCAAAGGGCTTACTTGTGAAGCTAATTTTTCTTTTTCAGTTTTGATAGTTGCAGCTATACCCATTGATTTTGAAGTCAATCGACTTTCAACAACTTTATCAAGACCAACAAAGGCACCACCAACGATAAATAAAATGTTTGATGTGTCTACTTGAATGAACTCTTGCTGTGGATGCTTACGCCCACCTTTTGGTGGAAGGCTGGCTACAGTTCCTTCTAGAATTTTAAGTAAAGCCTGCTGAACCCCCTCACCACTGACGTCACGAGTGATCGACGGATTTTCAGACTTTCTTGTAATCTTATCAATTTCATCAATATAAATAACGCCTTTTTGCGCCTTTTCAACATCGTAATCAGCAGCTTGTAAAAGACTAAGAACTACATTCTCAACGTCTTCCCCCACGTAACCGGCTTCGGTCAATGTTGTGGCATCTGCAATAGCAAAAGGAACATTCAGAACCTTAGCAATAGTTTGAGCAAGCAATGTTTTACCAGAGCCGGTTGGCCCCACTAATAAAATATTACTTTTTGCAATCTCAACGTCATCTTTGCCATTCTTTTTTGAATTGATTCTTTTGTAATGATTGTGAACAGCGACAGACAGCGCTTTTTTAGCAGATTTCTGGCCAATCACATAATCATCTAAATGTGACATGATATCTATAGGCTTAGGCACTTTGAATGTGGACTGTGAACTGATTTCTTTGTCCATCTCTTCTGCGATGATGTCGTTGCACAAATCAATGCACTCATCACAAATATAAACACCTGGCCCGGCAATTAACTTTTTAACTTCTTTTTGGCCTTTACCACAGAAGTTACAACACAAAGATCCAAATCCATCTTTTTTACTCATAATTATCCTTTAAGCTAACTTCCTTGATTCTACAACGTGATCAATCAAACCAAATTCTTTGGCCTGCTCTGGACTCATGTAATTATCCCTGTCCATTGCTTTGTCTAACTCTTCAAAAGATCTACCTGTATGATTAACATAAATTTCAGTTAAATTCTTTTTAGTTCTCATCATTTCTTTGGCATGAATTTCAATGTCGGAAGCTTGCCCAGAAATGCCATGCCCACCGATGAGTGGTTGGTGCACCATCACACGTGAATTAGGTAAAGCGTATCGTTTTCCTTTGGTGCCTGCATTCAATAAAAGAGAGCCCATGCTCGCTGCCATACCCATACAGTAAGTCGCAACATCATTTTTTATAAATTGCATCATATCATAAATAGCTAAACCAGCGCTCACGCTGCCACCTGGCGAGTTAATGTACAGGTGCACATCTTGCTCTGGATTTTCCATCTCTAAAAATAAGAATTGTGCAATGATGGTATTAGCAACATCATCAGTCACAGGCGTTCCTAGAAAGATAATTCTATCTTTCATCAACCTTGAATAAATATCGTAACTTCTTTCACCCCTAGGTGTTTGTTCTATGACGACGGGAACAAGAGCCAATTTAATCTCCTTTCTTTAAATACACTTAAAAAATGTGTGTATTTATTTGTACATGACAAGTTTTACATCGGGATTATTACTTAGACTCTTGAGTTTTATACATGGCGTTAATTAACTTACAGACTTTATATTAATTATTTGTTTATTACTAAAGTACAGTCTGGTAAGAAACAGAGGTTTTACATTAACCAAGGAGCCCACCTGTATGAACTTCAACCTATCAAAGTCCAGTAAACAACCCACTTCAAACACCCTTGTCGTTTTCTGCTCCAAAGGCAAAAACAAAGCTAATACAGAAGGCTTAGCAAAGTCTATAAAAGAATTGGTAAATGACTCATATCAAGACAAAATGTTTCAAGCCGGAGTGAAGGACGTAAAAATATTTCCGAAAATTGGTTTAGAAGACTATGAAAATATTATTTTAGTTGGTCTTGGCGAAAAGAAAACACAAAACATCGAATGCATCCGCTTTGCTTCGAGCAGCCTTTACACAGAACTTAAAAAATATAACCTTTCCAAAGTTGATGTTGACTTAGCTAGCTTACAAAAAAGTAGCAAAAACTTAAGTGACAGTATTAAAGCTTTTGTTGAAGGAGCTGTATTAACAGATTACAACTTCGACGATTACAAACCAAAATCAAAAGACAAATTTTCTTTGGATTACAATTTTGTTGGACCTGCAAAACTTAAAAATAAAAGTTTGGCCAGCGCCTTAAATGATGCTGAAATCATGAGTGACTGCATTTGTTTTGCAAGAAACGTTGCTGACACTCCCGGTAATTTGATGACTCCAGAAATTTTAGCCAAAAGAACTCAAGATGCCTCTAAAGGCTCAAAACTCAAAGTGACCATTTGGGACAAAGCCCGCATCAAAAAAGAAAAAATGGGTGGACTTATTGGTGTTTCTTTAGGAAGTGCCGCTGAACCGAAATTCATCATCATGGAGTACAAAGGGGCTGCCGCTTCTAAAAAACCTGTTTGTTACGTGGGTAAAGGATTAACCTTTGATGCTGGTGGTATTAGCCTTAAGCCACCTGCTGGTATGGATGAAATGAAATACGATATGTGTGGTGGAGCCAATGTGATTGGAACCATGCTCGCTATTGCCCGCTTAAAATTAAAAGTGAATGCTGTCGCCTATGTACCAGCCACAGAAAATATGCCAGGGCCAATGGCTAACAAACCTGGTGATATTTTAACTGCTCGCAACGGCAAACAAGTTGAAGTTCTCAACACAGATGCAGAAGGGCGTCTCATCTTAATGGATGCACTTTCATATGCTTGTGAAAAGAAACCTGCTGTTATTTTTGATGCTGCCACTTTAACTGGTGCTATCATTATGGCTCTTGGCAATTCATACACAGGTGTCTTTACTAGACATCAAAGCTTGTACACTAAAATTCAAAAAGCCGCCGATAAAACTTGCGAACGCGTTTGGCAAATGCCACTCATGAAGCACCACACCGGTGATATGAAGGGAACACATGCTGAGCTTTCTAACATGTCTTCCACACGTGGAGCTGGTAGCTCAACCGCTGCAGCCTTCTTATCTTACTTTGTCGATGAAGATATTCCTTGGGCTCACTTTGATATTGCTGGCACAGCTTGGAAAGCAGGTAATCGCTTAAATTACTGCCCGAAAAAAGGAGCTTCTGGTGCTATGATCAGAACCTTTGTTGAGCTTTCTAAAATGTTTTAATTTTTAATTTAGCTGTGGAGCACATTCAATGGTCCACAGTTCAGATTGTCTCCAATGCCATTAATTCTTACTCCAGCAAAATGAGCCATTGATGTTAGTGGCTTGTCATTGTCAGTTTTTACTTTTAAAACACGCCCCGTCTTTAACTGCCCTTGAGCATTCCCAATTAAGATCACTGGAATTCTATCCGGCGAATGATGTCGACCAAAATGTGATGTCGCATAGATCAACACTTTATTGAGAAGAGACCCTCCAGGTTCGTTCTTTAACTTCTCAGCGAACTGAGCAATCTGAGTCCATTTCCATTGAGAAATTTTGATGAAGTTGCTTCGTTGTGAACTTGCTTGGTGAAAGACTGCACTGTGTACATCATCATCAAGTTTTGTCAAATTGAGCCATGGCATATCCCACTGAATGCTAGAATAGCCATGCATCATTCCTGCAACTCCAACTTTTTCAGTTTTAAAAGCAGCGTATAGTACATCAAAATGAGCTTTTGAGTTCAAAGGAATATTAGGCGAATTCAAATTCGAAGGTTGCTTGCAGTCAAAAGTGCTTTGTGCCTGTCCTTGCAAAATGAGCTCTTGCTCTCTTAAATCGGCAGCGACAGACCTTTCAGCTTCACGAATAGCATTTTCATGGGAATCTAATTTGATTTTTTCTACACCAACGAGTTCCCTCTTAAGCCTTGCAATATCGCCGATTAAAAAATCCATCACTGATTTGTTTGCTTTTAAACGATTGATTCTTTCATTCAAAGCGGCATTGGTTTGTAATTTGGGCGGCTGACAGTTTTTAAATAAGCGGTCCCAAGCATCTATAGGTCGAAGAATGGCTCTTTTAAACACTCTATTACCTGTTGCAAATGGATTAGCACGCATTAAATATCTACTAGTTCTATTACCATTGACTCTGACTTCAAGTGATGGCGTTTTTAAATTGTTCGCAATGACTTGATCAATAGATATTCCACCCGGAAGACCATCATTCTCGTCGCCGTTATGATGAATTGCTTTGGCTGTTAGAACTTTTCCAACTGTGTCGACATGCCAATTTCCTTTAGCATTAGGACCACGCCTATTGATGTTTACCCCATCTAAAACAACCATATCTGATTTTAAGTTTGAAAAACCTTGAAGCACAGGTGGTAAATTAAAGTTGGCACTATTTGAAGCTTGTGGAAAAAAGTCTTCCGCCCTTGGGTAAGGTGAGCCTCCGTCTACAAAGAAAAAAGGAATCACCTTTTTATTTTGAGCGGCTAAGTTCCGCAACTCAAATGTAGCTGAAAATAAAAGAGATGCCTGTAAAGAATTAAAAATAAACTTTCTACGTTTCAAGTTCACTCCCTCGTATAGACCTTTGGATGTGTTAAAGCATCGATAATCAGACCTATAATATTACCACCTGTTTTTTTATGACTGTCATAAACCAACCACGAATAATAATCTCTTTTAGAATTGTTCGCATTTCCTAATAAAAATGCAGCCATTTTTTCTGAAAAACAGTATTTATAATTTTCACTATCGGCTAACACAGGAATGAACTCTAAAATATTATTAAATGTTTTACTTTCGCCACTGATACTGGCTGTAGCTCGTGAATTGATATTTTGATTTTTTTGCTGCAACTGATATTCGCCAAGAGCATTAAAATTAGAGAACATATACCCAAACGGCATGAACTGTTCGTGACAGGATTTGCAATCTTGTCCCTGATTCATCACAGCTTCATACTGAGCTCTGACTGTGTAGTTGTCGTAATTGGGGTGCTCTTGCAACACCTTTTCTTCAGCGTCTGTTAAACTGAGACCTGATGGAATGCCAATATTATCACATAAAAATTGATTTTTGATAAGTATGCCACGATTAACTGGTTTATCCTTGTCAGCACTCACTCTTGATGAATGACTCGACATCACACTGGCTAATGTCAAAACGCCTTTTCTCTCCACATTGTTATCTTTGGCATACAATGTTGATAAGCTCCCTGTTGAAGGGCGAGCTGAAACTTTGAGTAAGTCACCGGTCGAACCATTGTTGTTGTAAACTATGTTATTTATGAATTGATCAAATTCTGTGTTCAAAGCATTAGCGATGCTAGCATCTTGCCATTTGCTATAGTTTTCTGGATTCTTCTTAAGCTCTGTTAATTCATCCAGCCTCAACCAATCTCTGAAAAAAGAATTCATCCAAGCCTTCGATTTTTCTGTGCGAACAATGCGGGCCAAGTGTTGCTTGAGCTTAGTCTCAGTGAGAGAATTGCTCATTATATCGTTCATCAACTGCTCGTCGGGCATATCACCAGTCAAAGTGTAGGACACAAAGTTAGCTTTTTCTGCTTGTGTGAGCTGATATGTGCCTGATTGCAACTCGCCCACTTCAAACTTATACAACATATCAGCCGACAACATTGCTGTTCTTAAAGTTAACTTTAGACTTTCATTGCTATTGCTTAAACTAGTCTGAATCAGTTTGTACTGATTAATAAATTGATTCTGTCGGGATGTACTTACACTTTTGCGAAAGGCCTTCACGATGAAACCCTTGATGATTTCTGAGGCACAACCTTCATTTACAGTATTAGAAAAACAACTAAAATCACTTTTAATCTTACTACTGAAGTAGTGATCCAATGAATTCTCAATCACTGATGCGTAAGAGCTAAATATATTAGAATCTAACTCTAACTGATCACCGTTCACAAAACCATTACTATTATCTGCAAAGGTAGGTACAGTTGAACTTTTGTAGCCAGTTAAACTTTCAACAGTATTAACTAGTTCATGACCATTTAAAAGCCTTAGTTTTCTTGGTAGATTTTTAGGTTCGTTTCTCACTTTTTTAAAGCTAAGAGAGTTCGAAGACGATGACCCAGAGTTATTTATATTTGGTGTTTGAGCGTTAGGATTGCTACTCGTTGAATCTAGGTCTAAATTGCCAGTAGGGGTTTCTTCAAAATTAGCGACAAAAGGACTGCAATTTTGAAAAAAGAATATGAGCAAAGACAAAGTCAATAATTTAAAAAATAACTTCACAGATCCCCCACTCATTTTATGCTGAGCACTGTTTATATTTTAATATATAGACTGACCACAAGCTAAACAATTTTACAATCGTATCATATAGGGACACCAACATATCGACAGTTTAAAATGGATAGATAAGAAATACACTCTCAGCTTAAAACCCTATTTTTTAAAACATGAAAAACATATTAAAATTAGATTTAGCATTAATAAAAAATAAAAGTCTCCATTAAGTCATCAGACGTTGGTCTAAATTACACCCAAGCTCCAATACATCTGTTAAAAATAACCGATAAGGAAACAATGAAAAAGTTAAACCTTGAAATTTTATCGTTTATCTTAACGGCCTTAGCAATTGCACTTGTGGTTACATTGTATTCTTGGGACGGCATGGTTTATTTTATTGAAAAAGGAAATGGTCGAACTCCAGCTAAGTTTTCAGAAATATCAAGTTTTAAAGACATCAAGAGTAAAAAAGCATTTATCAGTCTTACTGAAGTGATTTCTGAAGACACAATAGTCATTAACACCAAGGAGAAAACTAACTTTAAACTCAAAGCTATTTTTAACAATAATAATAAAAATATTTGTAATGAGTTTTCAAAAATAAAAGTTAAGTTTGTTGCTCTTAACACCAGTGTGAGTGGTGACACCCCAAACATTGTGATTGAAACAAATTGTAAAGTAGATAATCGCAATTATATGGAAGGCATTAAGTTTCCAAAGAAAATGCTGCAAGAAATTAGTTTATCTGAAAAAGTTCTATTTCATTACGATCAGAAAATCAGTTTAAATAATATCTATGATCAATTGCCGGAACAGTTTCAAATGAGTGAAGTTATTTTCTATAACCCGAGGGAAGGGGCCAGCTCTGGGAGTCTTAAGATTGATTTACCTGCTAATAATGACTTGAAGATTCGACTCTAGTCTCTTCTGTAATATTTGTATTGGAATAATTAATTACTATTGGCTACCCAATTGAATTTCTTGTGCTACAGCAAGTGATGCCAGTTTTGAGACCCAACCATAGACGTTTTCCATGGGGCATTCGACCACTCTTACTTTTAAGTCGGAGACGCATAGTTTTTTATAAACGGCTCCGGGGCTGTTCAGGCTTTCACGGGGACCTTTTTTGCTGTGGGCTCTTATAAACCCTCCAATCAATCTATCACCAATCATGTATATGGTTGGTTCAGCGGTTTCATCTTCATTTGTGAACACTGTTGGAATTCCTTCTTGAATGATTACCTTGTTAATGGAGCCTCCGCCTTTGACCGCCTTCATTTTTTTTCTGTCTTTGTAAGACCAACTCAAGATGTCTTCTGCGGCATTCACTTGTTTAACACCTAAACCGTATGTTCCTGAGCTGTTTTTTACAAAAATAAAAGGCTCTTCATTGATGTTGCTGTCACTGTATTGTGATTTTAGTGAAGTCATAAACTCTTCAGCTTTGGTAGACAGATCTTTTCTACTTTCTTCTGAGTTAATATCGAAATCAGCAAATTCAATGGTGTTCACTTTTAAAATTTCTGCAGAAACACCTATGACTTTGGCAAACTCTTCTACTAATTGATTATAGTTGTTAAAAAAAGAAATTTTTGATCGATTGTGCCAACCCAAATTTAGAGGTGGGTTCATTTCTTGGGAGAAGCCCTCTGTCCAACTGGTAAAAGCTGTTGAAAAGTCATTATTACTTATTAACAATTCCGGGGCTTCATTGTTGATTAGTAGCTGTTTGTCTTTTTTATAAATGAAATTCACCTCTAATTTTTCACCCAACACAGTTTCCACTTCAATGGCTGATTGTGGTTCTTCGCTAGGGATGGCTAACTTAACGTTATTGCCAGTTGACGATAACATTTTTAGTAAAACAGATACATTCTGCCAGTAATAGGCGTTTTTAGTATGTGCTTCACAAACCAAGGCAATCATGCCAGAGATATTTTGGTGATTTTCTGAAAAGTACTTCTTTACAATTTCATTGGCTGAATCTTGGTCAACCTGACAAATATTATTGAATCCTGCAGGAAACAGATTGGCATCAACAGGTGCCACCTTAAACTCAGACTCACGAATGTCATAGCTTGATGAAAATGGAAAAAACATACCATCAGATTTATTTTTAAACCAATTTTGCACATCATTATAATTTTCACAAATTTTTTCATGAAGAAAATCTTTCACCATTTTTATAATCCTTTTTCAATTTTTGCCATAACTTCAGCGGCACCAATGATCGCACAAGGAAGTAACAGGAGAGTTAGGCCTGGGACCATTAAAGTCAGCCCTAACATAATTGCCATTCCTGTGAATACAGAAAAATGCTGTCTAAAATAAGTTAAACGCTCTTTTAAGGTCATCAATTTAATTTCCATAGAGTAATCAATGCAGTCGAAAGCCACGATCAAAAAGGCCACAAATGCACCAATCAAATTCAATAATGGAATGAATGAAAATATAAATATCATTAAACCAACAATAGCGAACAATAAGGCTCTTATTAAAGAAACTCCCAGCTGTTTCATCGTGATTCGCAACCAATCTTTAAAACCCATAGCCTTAACGCTTTGGCTATTGCAGTGGTCTAAAGTTTTTTCAGCTAAGATGGAATTGAACGGAGCTGCAATGATCGTTGATAGTAAAAATCCAATATAAAAAGTGAGAACTACAGACAGTAAGCTCGCCAAAAATAATAGAGCTTTATACAATAAGCCGTAAAAAAAACCCGTAGGGTCACCCAATAGAAAGGAAACTCCCGCACCAATCCAACCCGGCATTTCAGACATTACAAATGTGATGGTCCCAGCAATGAGAGCTAAGTTAATTAAAAAAGGAAAAATCGCCCACTTCAGCGCTCCTGGAATTTCAAAAAGCAGTTTCATGCCTCTAAAAATAAATGAAAATCCTAACTTTAATTGTTTAACCATCATAACTTCACCTCTATTTAATTCGAAGGCTTCACTTTAAGGTTTTTTTGTTTTTTCATCTCTCTCATGATTTTTTCAAGTCTAGGATCAGGGTTGACTGTTCTCCCTTCACGCTTCAATGATTTATTTTTTTGCAGATCCGTAAGTTTAGTTCCAAGGTTGTTTTTTGTTAAAAAGTCAGAGTAGTCTTTATCAAATTTATCAATGCGACTATAAACTTTTCTGATAAGTGTTGGAGGGTTTCTGTCAGGGAGCTTAAGTCTCTTTAATGTTCGCAAGCCTTGCAAGGCATAGATTGCCAGACTGTTCGCCTGCTCACGAGTCACCTTTTCACCTCGAGCCTCTCCGTTATCAAAAGCCTTATTCAAATAAACCCATAAAAATTGGTAGACTTCGATTAAATTTTTAGCTGCTATGGCAGACCATTTTGGACTGTCTAACTCCATAGCTCTTACTAAATACATTTGTGATTTTTCAAATGTTTTTAATATGTTCTCATGTCTTTTGATACGAAAGCCATTGTACCAATAGCGTCCCATATAAAACAGTGATTGTGCTAAAGCGTCTCTTTGCTGAGGGGCTGTTTGTGCCGGATCACGGACCTGGTACAAACCTTGGTCAGCTTCTTGAAAAAACTTATCTGCTACTTTTTGATTACCAAGTCGCCCGTAGGCCCCTGCTAAGCGTGCTGGCAATTCTGTTAATACAACGTAATTTTGCAAATATTCTTTTCGATTTTTAGCATCGAGTAAGCTGGTCACAACTTTTTTATCTGCAGCTAAACATTCGTAAGCGTAGCTTAAGCGGACTAAAGCCATCGTTTGTATTTTCTTATTCTCTTCATTCGTCGCTCTTACAATTTTACGAAAGTTCTTTCCTGCTCTCTTACAATTTTTAAGACCTTCATAAGCTGCGGCCGCATTGTAATAAAGTGCCATAGTTAGAGGACTTGTTGGGTACTTAGTTATCAAATACTCAAATTGCTTAGCTGCCTTCTGATAATCTTGATTATCAAGATATCTGACTCCCTTCTCATATGAGGTGGTGAGCTCAGGTGGAGACAAACCATAATCAATATTTTGTTTTTTTGGCTTCCCGTCTTCATCCAAATCATTAACTTGGTCAAAACTCTGGCATGATGTTAACAATAACAAAATCGTTAAAAATAAAATTCGAACTAATGTCATAGAAATTCCGTCATCTTATTAATATCCTCTAATTCGTTTATATTAGTGAATATTGGCATTTTTATCACTTTATCAGAGACATTAATTTGTTTGCAAAAATTATCTAAGTTTTTGTTCAATTCTGTATAGTAGGAGTGTTCAGTGTCAAAAAACGGTTTGTTTTGTGGCATGATTTTGTCATGACTGGAAGGGTCTTGGGCAAACCACATCGGATGTGATCGATTAAAAACAGTTGCTCGCAAGTCATAATTTTTATCTTGTAGTATTTTTATGATCTCATCGGCCTCTTGCAGCTTAACTTCGTTGGGTTCTGTAATCAAAAGATAACCTGTGTTTTTTGAACTCAACAAATCATTGATCGTTTTACTATGAGTTTTAATTTCCATAGTTAAGTTTTCCAAGCAGTTAAAGAAAACTATGAGCTCTTCTACAAAAGATTTGCCCGTAACCATTGATAGGATACTTAGAATCCCTTTGGCTCCAGTCCCTATAAAACGCTTGATCAAACTTTTTGAATCCGAGCTAGCACCGATAAAATTGATCAGCTTCGAGTTAAAAAGGTTATACATGTTTTCTGGAGAATTAAAAAAATCAATGAGATTTTGTATAGGTGGTGTATCGAGCACAATAATATCATACTTTGGATCATTAACAGCCATAGCCAAGGATTCAATCGAAGTGAAATCTTGTGAGTCTTTTAAATTCGAAGTGAGCTGATCGAACAACTTATTGGCAAAGAGTTTTTCAATTTGATCTTTTTTTTGAGTGTTGCGCATGACAAACTCTTTAAGAGCTATTTCTGGTTCAATGATCTTGCCCCACAATTGGCCAGAACCATTTTGACTATCAATGATGAGCTTTTCGGCGTTAGTGTTTGTCTCTAACCCCAAAACACTTGCTAAACGTCTCGATGGATCAATGGTCATCACTAAACAGTTTTTTCCTAACTGAGTGGCTTTCAAAGCAAGTGCTACTGATGTTGTTGTTTTGCCGACTCCCCCAGGCCCCAAAGCTATTAATACTTTTTTGTCAAACAAGCTCATTGTCACCCAGCTTTTTGGTCATCGAAGTCACTAAGTCACTCAACTTTAAATCATAAAAATAAGGAAAACTTTTATAGATATTCATCTTAGAAGCGTAATTGTCTTGATGGCCAATCTGCTCACTATACTCTTGCTCAAATGCTGTTTTTCCATTTTTTCGCAACGGTTGTTTAATTTTATTCAAAACAATTTGTGGCGAAATGTTAAACTCGTCTTGGAGACTACCTATGAATTCTTTGGTTTCAATCATCGGCAGTTTTTCAGGCAATGTCACTACGTAGTAGCTCACTTTCTCGGGATCTTTCATGACCTCAAGAATAGTTTTACATTGTTCGTGCATGGCACCTTTTTTTATGGCTGACATCATTCCAGCTGGCGAGCGCAACAAAGATAAAAAGTGGCCAGTAGCATAAGAATCGATGATCAAGTAATCATAATCCATTTTTTTACCAATATTTCGGTAAGGGCTTGTCGCTTTACCAAGGTACACAAGCTCTCTGAGTGAGGGGGCAACCTTAATGAGTTTTTTCATAATGGGGCTTGAAAAAAACTTCTCCACCAGTGTTTTGACTTTTAGAAAATATGCAATGAACTCAATGAGAACTTCTTCATAATTCCAGGTGACAATTTCTAAGTTGGCCGGTGGAATTATTTTTTTATCCACCTTGTTTTTTGAAAAAATGTAATTCAGAAAAGGCTTCGGACCAAACTCGACAAGCAAGACTTTGTGCCCTTCACTCGCCTTAGTTAATGCCAATGACGAAGAAAAGGACGTCTTTCCAACGCCCCCCTTACCTGTTACGAAAACTATTTTCATATCCACCACATTATGCGCCGCAATATAGGCTTTGTTATTGCCATAAGGCAGAGCCTTACCTATATGTCATCAAAAGAATATATGACTTAATAATATTCAATACAAGTGGAGATAAAATGAAAGCTGATATTGAAAAAAATGAAGGACTTTTACGCAAAATCAACATTACTGTGCCACAAAATGATGTGAACACAGCCTTCGAACAGGTCTATTCATATATCAACAACAATGTCTCTATCAAAGGCTTCCGTAAGGGCAAAGTACCGATGAGTAAAATCAAATCTCTTTATGCAGACAAAGCTCAGCAAGATGTTGCCGAAAGCTTAGTGAGTAAAGGCTACCAATTTGCCGTTGAAGAGCATGACCTCAAGCCTCTTGGCCAACCTCACATCCACCTTAACAACAAAGCCGAAGAGAACAAAGAGTTCGTTTTTTCTGCTGAAATTGAAGTTAGACCTGAAATTGTCCTCAAAAAAGTCGAAGGGCTCAAAGTCGAAAAAGAAAAGTTTACCATCAATGACACTGAAGTAGACCAGGTTTTAGAAAACTTACAAAAGCAAAATGCGGAAGAGTCACCAATTCTGATTGAGCGTCCAGCTGAGATGGGCGATGTCGCTGAGATTGACTTTTTTGGAACCGTTGCTGGACAGCCACTTGAAAAAGGCTCAGCTAAAAACTTCAAACTTGAACTTGGCAGCAACAGCTTCATTGAAGGTTTCGAAGAGGGTATCGTTGGTATGGCCATCGGTGGTGAAGTGAACTTGAAACTCAATTTCCCTGAAGAGTATCATGAAAAAGCCATTGCAGGACAGCCTGTCGAATTTAAAGTCAACTTACACAAGCTCTATAAAAAAGAAGTCCCTGAGCTCAACGATGAGTTTGCTCAGAAAATGGGAGAACAGTTCAAAACAGTTGATGACCTCAAGGATGCTATTAAAAAAGACATTGAACAAAGAGAAAACAATCGTATTGAAGAAGATCTTAAGGCTCGAGTTATTGAGGCTCTCGTTGCAGAAAACCCAGTAGACGTGCCCGAAAAAATCAAGAACAACCAAAAAGCTCAAATCATTGAAGATTCAAAACAAAAAATGAAGGGCCAAGGTATGAGCGATGGTGACTTTGAAGAGTACAAAAAGAAATGGGATCACGAGTTTGAAGACACAGCCGCTTTCATGGTGAAGTCCACCTTCCTAATTGATGAAATCGCCAAGCAACAAAATATTTCTGTGACTGAAAAAGAAGTGCAAGAGCGTATAACTATGCACTCCATGCAAATGGGCTTACCGCTAGAAAACTTAATGAAGTTTTATGAAGAAGGTGGTCGCATGGGCAACTTGCGCTTTCAACTCACACAAGAAAAAGTGGTTAATTTTTTAAAAGAGAACTCGGTGATCTTAGAACTTCCTAAAGAAGAGCTCACTGAAAATAAGAAAGGGCAGCCAGCTTAATCCAAAAACTTAAAGACATCTTTGTTCTTAAACTGCTTAAACTTATACCGTCTTAAAATTATTATTTTTTATAGTGTTACTCTTAGAGTTAAGAGTAACACTAACTAAATTATCAAAGTTACTTTTGAGACACCCTAAACCTCATGTGTCTGGCGATAACACTTTATAATTTGGATCTTCCATAATATTAATTTCAATCATTGTACCTGCATTATCTAAAAGTCTGCGACAGTCAGAACTTAAATGCTTTATAATGACTTGTTTATTGACCGCGACATACTTAGATGTGACTTTTTTTAGAGCCTCAATGCCACTGTGATCAACAACTCTAGACTCTTTAAAATCAATGATCACTTTTTCAGGGTCTCCGTACGCATCGAATTTTTTTACAAATAAAGCTGAAGACGCAAAAAATAAAGGTCCCCACACTTCATAGACTTTGGTTCCATCATCATCTATTGATTTCCTGACTCGAATTCGAATGGCGCTCTCCCAGGCGAAGACAAGTGCTGAGGCGATAACACCTATAATCACGGCAATAGCTAGATCAAATATGACCGTCATCACAGTAACTAGCACTAGAACAATCGCATCTGTTTTAGGTATTTTGTTTAATATACGAAAGCTTGTCCATTCAAAGGTACCGATACAGACCATGAACATCACTCCGACTAAGGCTGCGACAGGAACTAACTCAATCAGGCTTGATGCGAACAGTATAAATGATAACAAAGAAAGCGCAGCCACCACTCCAGACACTCGGGTCCTAGCGCCTGAACTTACATTGATAATACTTTGACCAATCATTGCACAACCACCCATGCCGCCAAAAAATCCAGTAACAATATTGGAGGCACCTTGAGCAACACACTCTTTATTACTGCGACCTCTTGTTTCCGTGAGCTCATCGACAATTGTTAAGGTTAAAAGTGATTCAATCAAGCCTATGCCCGCTAATATAAGTGAATAGGGAAAAATAATTTTCAAGGTTTCAAAGTTAAACGGAACAGAAGGTATATTGAACCGAGGGAAGCCACCTTTGATAGAGGCAATATCACCCACAGACTTGGTCGGTAAATTGAATATGTAAACTATTGCAAAAATGGCCAAGATAGCGACCAATGAAGCCGGCACTGCTTTGGTTAGCTTGGGAGTGACATAAATGATCAACATCGTCACCGCAATCAGCACTCCCATTAAGGCTAAAGAGCTCTGGCCCATCCACTCTGTCGTCAACCCATCTGGGGACGAAACTTTAAATTGCCCAAATTGAGCAATAAAGATAACAATCGCTAGGCCATTCACAAACCCATATATAACCGGTTCGGGGACAATTCGAATGAACTTACCTAATTTCAAATAACCAAAAAGAATCTGTAAAACCCCCATTAAAATGACGGTTGCGAACAAATACTGAACGCCATGATTTTGAACAAGCGCCACCATCACAACGGCCAAAGCACCGGTTGCACCAGAAATCATCCCTGGGCGTCCCCCAAAAAGGGACGTAATCAAACAAACCAGAAAAGCGGCGTACAAACCAACTAGGGGCTCCACTCCTGCAATAAAAGAAAAGGCTACAGCTTCTGGGACCAGTGCAAGAGCTACTGTGATGCCAGCCATAATTTCAAGTTTAATATCGTGCTGTTTGAAGTAATTTTGAATAATGGGCATGAAGAATCCTAAGAACAGAGGGTCGAAAGAAAATTATATTTTTAAAATATTACTCTACAGGTTTTGTGATCAATTTCTATTGTTAATATCCAGGTTGTAAAAAATAAAGTTATCGATTCACGAAAAAATGAACAAAACTAATTGCTACCATGCCATTACACATGACGCGGGTTTGCTACTACTAGGAATCAGGAACCTTTTGGTTAGCGGTTCATTTTGTCGATGACCTTCCATGCTTTTAAGTAGTTGTAGGCTTGGGAGATTTGGTAATCTTGATCCATTAACTTTTCGCCTTTTGACATGGTCATTTTTTGTGTCGCCTTTTTCCACCATGGTACCTTAGTGCTCGCTTTTTCGCGCTCTCCGATCAAATGACCTTTGATGTCTTTTTCTTGTTTCACTTTCTTTTTAATAATGGATTTTTTGAAGTCTTCAACCTTTACATTTTCAATATAGACATCTGGCTCAACACCCACCGACTGGATGGATTGACCGCTTGGTGTGTAGTACCTAGCGACAGTTAATTTTAAACCTGAACCGTCACCTAAACGAATCACTGACTGAACGGACCCTTTACCAAAACTTTTTTGCCCCATGACCACGCCTCGCTTGTTATCTTTAAGGGCTGCTGCAACGATTTCACTGGCACTGGCTGAGTATTCATCAATGAGCACGATCACTGGCACGTCTTCAAAAGTGCCAGGCTTTGTTGCAGATTTTACTTCCTTCTTTTTTTTATCTCGTCCAATAATACTGACAATGTCACCCTTCGGTAAAAATAGATCCGACACTTTTACTGCTTGGTCTAACAATCCACCTGGGTTTTGTCTTAAGTCTAAAATTAAACCTTTCAGTCCGTTTTTTTTCTGGTGATTGACTAAGTATTTTTTCAGGTCTCTAGCTGTGTGCTCAATGAAGTTGGTGATTTTAAAATACCCATAACCAGCTTCAAGGTCTGTGTATTTCACCGACTTAATTTTTATGACTCCCCTTTTTATTGGAATGACTGTTGGTTCGTCGAGACCTTCACGAATGATTCCTAACTTAATCACAGTTCCGTTCTTCCCTTTCATGTGTTGGGCAGCCTCCACTAATGTGAAACCTTTGGTGGAAACTCCGTTGATAGAAATCACTTTATCACCAGGCTTGATGCCAGCCTTCCAAGCTGGCGTGTCTTCAATGGGTGAAATGATTGTCAAAATTCCTTTACGAACAGTGATTTCTATTCCTATACCGCCAAATTCTCCACTGGTTTCATTTTCAAATTCTTTAAACACATCCGGTGGTAAAAAGTTGGTGTGCGGATCTAAGACCGATAGCATTCCTTTCAAGCCACCATAGATTAAATTTTTATACTCAACCTTTTCGACATAGTATTTTTGAGCCAGGTTCAGCACTCGCGTGAATAGCTGTAGGTTCAAGTATCTGTCTTTTGCATAAACTGATACGCCAATCACACTGAATAGTATCAAGGCCATCGAAATGATCGATGTAATGAATACAAATTTTATTGAGCGCTTTATTTTTTTTCTTTTCACAATAACTCCCTATTACAATTGTGACATGTCTTTATTTAAATCCACCCAACTTGTTGGGTTGATTGGCTCTGAAAAGTATCTTATTTCAAAATACGATCCATACTTTTGATAAATTGGTGACTTTGCAATGGTCCCAATTTTATGGTGAATGTTTAACTTATCACCTTCATTTACAAAAACCTCTTTATTATTTCCGTAGACCGTATAATAGTGGTCTCCATGACTTACAATGATCACTTTACCTAGGCCACGCATATCGCCAACAAAGCTAACACGACCTGGATGAACATTTCTTACGGCAGATTCACGCACTGAAGAAATAAACAAACCATTTTTCTTAATTTTATTTTTATAGACAGGGTCTTTAAAAACTCCGAAGCGACTCGTGATCATGCCATTGACAGGTAGCTTTAAATAACCCTTTTGTTCAAAAAAATCTGTACCAAAAAGAGCGTTCAAATCGTCTATTTTATCACTGATGGCTAACTTTTGAGTTGTGTTTTTGATGTTGCTCAATTTTTTTAAATATTTATTTTTTTGTTTTTTTAAATGACTTAGCAAGACTCGCTTAGAGCGAACCTCTTTGCGCAACTCTTTGTTTTGCTCTTCGAGATCAGCAACAAGAATGTCTGATTTTTCAATTCCTTTTTTTAAGTCTTCTTTGGCCTCTTTGAGCTCTTTAAGGTCATTAGCATAACTGATAATAGCATCGTAATCCGACTCAGAAATTATTTTTAAAAACTTTTTATTTCTTTCTAGCTCATTAAAAGATTTTGATTTCAACACATAAAATAGAGCGTTTTGTGATGATAATTTATAAAGAGCTCTGATTTGCCTGGAAATCTTGGTTTTTTTACTAGAAATATTTACTGTGAGAGTCTTAATTTTTTTATTGAGGTCCTCAATTTTATGATTGGTATGTTGCAGTTCTGAGTTCAACTTATTGCGCCTTCTTTGAATCACCATTAATTTTCTATTTGTGTTATAGAGAGTCTTGCGCACTTTCCGCGTAAAAATATCACTTTCTAGAATTTTTGACTTTGTTTTTTCGTACTTTTTGGTGAGTCGGTTAACGATTTCTTTTTTAAATTGGTTTTCTGAGACTTGTGCATCATCAGCATTTGTGTGGATCACTATTGAGCAGAGAATTAATAAACAAATTCTTTGCAAAAGTTTAATCACTCAGAGCCGCCCACCCTGTGTTCATTTTTCCTATGCACAACATCGCACTCATTGCACCCAAGACAGAAGAAGCCAAACAGATCAGCAACGAAATATGCAGAGGTAAAAATTGTAAATTTAAATTAGCAAATAAGCTTTCTGCATTATTGGCTGCAGATATAGAAACAATCGACTGGTAAAGAGCATAAGTCAGTCCAATAGAAATAGCAGAGGAAATCAACCCCATAAACGCACCCTCTAAAATAAATGGCATACGAATGTACATACGTGTAGCACCAACCAACTCAAGCACTTCAATTTCTTTGCGTCTTTGTGCTATTGAGGACTTAATAGAGTTTCCTACTACTAAAAACACACTCATCAATAAAAACAAAATAAAGGCAAGGCTACCAATATTGTAACTCGCTAAGATGGCCGAATACTTATTCACCCAACTTTTGCCGTAAGATATGTCTTCCACTCCAATCACGCTGAGCAAGCCATCAACAAAAGAGCCAACTTTATTAAAACCTGCCTTGTTATTAAATTGCTCATTAATCTTCAAAGCAAAACTAGAGGGCAAAGGGTTCACATCATTCTCTTCTAAGACAAAGCTTGGTAACTGTTCAGCCATTTTGGTCTTAAAATCTTGTAGAGCCATGTCTTTACTCACATAAGCAACATCAGAAAATATTTTTGATTCTTCAATCAGCGTTTTGATTTTTGCTTTGTGCTCTTCTTTCTCGCCTTCCGTTGTTAAGTAAACACTCACTTGAAAAGATTCAGACACCTCTTTAAAAATATGATTGATATTATTTAATACAAGAACTGTGACAGTGACCACTAAAAACGAGCCAACCATAACAAGTAAAGTAGTCATTTGTAAGCTGAACTTTTTTAGCCAGCTATATTTGAGTTGTTCTAAAAAGAGCTTAAAGTATCCCACTGACAACCCCAGCTTTAATTTCTATATGTTTTTTCTTTTTTCTTTTGACCATTTCTAAGTCATGGGTTGCAACAAAGACAGTCGTTCCTTGTGCATTCACTTTTTCTAATAAGGTCATAATTTCTTCTGCCAAAGCTGGGTCTAAGTTTCCCGTCGGCTCATCGGCAATTAATAAATTTGGTTGGTGAATTAAGGCTCTAGCGATAGCTACACGTTGCTGCTCCCCACCAGATAACTGTAATGGATAAACATTGGCTTTGTGTCCTAAAGACACTTGCTCTAAAACGTTATTAGCGCGACTAACAATTTCTTTATGATTAAAGCCCTTCACTTTTAATGGTAAAGATATATTTTCTAATACTGTTTTGTCGTTGATTAGTTTAAAATCTTGGTAAATCACTCCAATTTTTTTTCTAAAATTTGGAATCGACGAATTGGTCAGTTTATTTAAATTATCACCGAGAACATTGATTTCACCAGATGTTGGGTGATCAAATGCGGATAGCAATTTGAAAAAGGTGGTTTTACCTGCGCCACTTGGGCCAGTTAAAAAAACAAACTCACCACGTTCAATATTGAGTGTGACATCTTTTAGAGCATGATTTGGACCGGGATAAGTTTTGTATACATGTTTGAATGAAATCATGTATATATATTACAACAACTTCCCCTCAACAAGCAGGTCTAGAATTTTATTATGCTGGACTTTCATCGCCAACTTTATCAATTTTGAGCTAGTTAATTTACCAGCAGGCAAAACTTCACCGTAAGATGTTTTAATACTTTTAACTACAGCACCGTTTTGAAAAATTCGACTGACAAAGTAAGGGTTGAACTGACCCCAATCTTCCGTCTGTATGTGGTAGGACGAGCCCTTCACTTCGATGTCTGTATTAAACCCTTTTTCCAACTCAATTCCCTTGCGATATAAAGTTGTTTTGTATTTTTTTAGTAAAAACTGTTTACTAAAAAAAATCAAAAACGAAACTAATTTTAATTTAGCATTTTTAAAAAAAATTCACCAGAATAGATTCAGTGTCTCAATTAAATACACAAATTGTTAGCCCTTTAGACATTGAACAAAAACTTCACTAGCTCCTGACAATTCAACTTGAAACAACACATAAATAACTAAAAATACTAATAAAAAATTAAACAAACTGGTCTTTTCTCCGATAAGTATTCAAATGCTTAGATCCAGTTTAAAAACCCTTTTTAGCATTATGATTTTATCTCTTTTTGCAACTGGTTGTGGGGTCGTTACTGAAGATGGTAGCAAGCACATAAAATCACTCAACAGCAGAATCAGCCCAACGTTCACTGGCGTTGCTGAAAAATCTTTTTGTAACACTCCAATAGTACACTCATCACCTTCGACAATTACTGGAACAGCCACATACACAGAACGAGAACCCAACGGCAGTGGTCTAGGCTCAGAAAGTCCTCTTAGAAATATTCGTCATGCTGAGATTGAAGTGTACAACTCAACTGGACAAATCATTCAATGCTCAAGTGTCGATGCTAGTGGAAACTTCTCTTTCGATGTTCCAACAGGTCCAGAGACTTTAGTGCTTCGAATCAACTCAAGAGCCGATAATAATTTTGTAAAAGCATCGATACTCAATATGCCTGAGCAAAACCTTTTATATTTTATTCAAACAAGCTTTGTCGGCAACGCCAGTAAAAATATTGGCAACCTCAATGCATCTGCCACCGCTTCAAATTATGTGGGTGCAGCCTTTCACATCCTGGATTTGATAACATCAACTAATGATTATTTACGAACTGAGGTCGGCAACTGCTCAGTGGCAATTGATGGATGTGTTGATTTTACCGTCGCAGACAAGGTGAGTGTTTATTGGGAGCCGGGCTTCAACCCAAATAGTTATTATGGGGACCCAGAAAGTGGTGTGAGCTTTTACATTCGTGGATTTTTTAGACTATTTATCCTTGGTGGAATCAATGGCGATGTCGACTCTTCCGATACGGACCATTTTGATGACACCATAGTAGTCCATGAGTATGGACACTTTTTACAAGACGTCTACTCAACTGATGACACTCCAGGTGGAGCTCACGACGGCACCGTACCTATCGACCCACGCCTTGCCTTATCGGAAGCTTGGGCCAATGTCCTACAAGCGGCCGTCAACTACGGGCCGGCCGACCCCAATCCACTTTACCTAGACACGGCCGGCAACGTTGACGGCACTGTCACCGCAAATTTATTAAATATTCCTTTAGAAGATCAAGTCGATGGCTGCACCATTGCCACCATTGGTTGCGACAATCCAACAGAAATTGGTGAAGGCAACTACCGAGAGTTCGCTATCACCCGCGCTTTGTGGGACGTCATCGACACCGTCGATGATTCTGAAACAGTCAGTGGTGACTTTAACCAGATTTGGGCCAGCATAACTTCAGGAAATGGCTTCATATCTGACACCAACTCCCGCTTTCGTTCTGCCGGTTTACTTTATGACATTCAAGGCAGTTTATCACAAGGGGCCACAACCCCTATCACCGATTGGACGGCAGCTCTCACTCAAACTGAAAATTTGCAATTGAATAACCGTGGTTCCTACGCTCAACGTTTAACTGCAACCGGTGGATGTCCTGTTAGAAACTTTAACATTAACCCACTCAATGAGATTTTTGACAACCGAGAATTTGACACTTCAAACCTTTACTTTAACAACGACTTTTACCACTACAAACAAACCGTTTCTGGCCCTGCAAACTTTGCCCTCAATTATTTGAGCGGCCCAGGAGTCGAGGCTGACTTAGATTTATTTATATATAACGAAGCCGCCGAGTACGGCGAGTTTATAGATATGGTTGGACAGGCGCGAGGGTTCACAAACACGCCTGCTACAGATGTTGAAACAGAAACAATTAACATCAGTAATTTGCCAGCTGGGGATTATTTAATAAATGTAAAAGTGAAGACACATTTGTCGGCCAGTGTTGGCGCTAGCACTGACTATGAGCTCACTTTAGGAGGAACACGCTTATGCCCGTAGTGAATAAAAAGAAAAAAAAATGCAGCAAACTCATACTTCTACGTAACATTTCATTTGGGCTGTTGTTTGTCTTTGTTGCCTCCATCAATGACAATCCTAAAAATAACTACACACAACGACAAGTTGCATCCGTTCCGGAGCCACTCACTAAAAAACAAAGCCAGTTCTTAAAAAATAATTTATTAAAACGAACTCATAAGCTAACTATCCCCATGGTTACCCACATCAGCGCAAGCAAAAGTCTTATCAAGAAAGACGAAATCACTTTAATAGGTCATTTAAAGTCTAACACGCGATTAGAAAATATCCGCATTCAATGGCTTCTCCCTGAAGGGGTAGAAATGATCGATGGCACAACGACATCTTTTGTTTCATCAACAAAGCAAGGAGATAAATTCAAATTCAAAATAAGAGTAAAAACTAACAACGAAACCAATGACATCATTCACCTCGTTGCTAAAGTAGAAAATGGCAACCAGGAATACAGCAACTCATCTCAGTACAACACCCGCCTGCAAAGTGAGATCACTGAAGCCAATCAAGCACTCTACGAACGTGCTAAAAAATATAAAGAAGACCAGGCTCGGATGAGTAACTGATTGTTTGATTTTCGTAATAAATTCACTTTAAGTAAATTTACCTTTTTCTATTTTGATTGAATTTCAGTTGAGTAGTAGCCACAAGATGAAATATAGAATTTGTTTTCGTATTTATTCAAAGCAAACAAAAACTTTTTTCCAATTGGAAAAGCTGTGACATAAGGCATACAAGAGAAACCGTTATCTCCTTGAACGATCAGCGTATTCTCATCAAGGGATCCTTGAACGACACCACTAATATTTAAGAGCATTTCAGTTGGCTCTGGTCCACTTCTTAATTGTAAGTATTTATCAACTTCAGCTGAAACGACAGTCAATTCAAGGCTTTTAGGATACTCACCAGATTGAACTTTGATATTGTGTAACGAAACTGTTTCAAAAAAGTTTTCCCCAAGGTTAGCACATGAACAAGCAAGGCTCGATTCTACAAATAAAAGTGCTGTAAAAACAGGTAACAACAATAATTTTTTCATACTTTTTACTCCTTTATAAAGCATTCAATTAAAATTGAACACTCAAAAAGAAATTATATCAAGCTAGATTCATACATTTTGTATTTAATAGTTATTGCTAAAAGAGGTGGAACCCTTTGGGTTTAAATATTGAACTACGAAATGACTAAGACGGAATCGAACCAATTAATCAACTAGTAAAAATTTAAATTGGAATAACAATGATATTTTGATTACCTAACTCGTGACGAATAATGTTTTGTATCGCGTCTAGGGTTCCCATCATTGCACTTGGACAGCCTCCGCAAGCACCTTGATACATGATCCTGAGTTCGTCGTTTTCAAAACTGATCACTTCTACGTCTCCGCCATCAGACTGTAAACCTGGACGAATTGTGCGGTCTAGGATTTCTTCAACCTCTAACATTTCTGCTGAGAGATGAGATCTATCTTCTTGACTTTGTTGTCTTTGAGCGTGTTGTTCGTCGTCAGTTTGAAAATTAGGGTCGTGAATTGTAAGTCTTGATTTTAATACGGCTTCGACGGACTCTACCATGTTTTCTGTGCCCATCTGTCCGTCATGAGAAATTGTTAGACTATTTCCCTGCATATAAACTTGCTTTACCCCCAGAACATTTAACAACGTAACTACTAATGGTAGACCTTGGCTTTCATCGACATGTGAAAAGGTTGCTTTGCCTTCTGTTTTTAATGGTCTATTGACGATAAATTTTAAGGCATATGGGTTTGGGGTTTCTTGCCATCTGACTTGCACTTCAGACTGTGTAGTTTCTTCTGTCATACCAGCATCTCCAGGGATTTACGTAAACATGTTATAAAATAATCGATGTCTTCTTTTTCATTGTATAACGACAATGACACTCGAATCGAACCGCTTAAACCTAACTTTTTAAAAATCACTTGCGTGCAGTGGTGTCCAGCTCGCACTGCCACACCTTGTTGATCTAACAGTTGTGATAAATCAGAATGATGAACGCCTTCAACTATGAATGACAAGACATTGACCTTAGTTTTTGATGTTCCTAAAATTTTAATTTTATCAGAAACCTTCAACAGTTCTTCTGTAGCGTATTCAAGTAGCTCAAGCTCATGTTTGTAAATATTTTTTAAACCAATTTCTTGAACGTAATCAATAGCCTCACCTAATGCTATAGCACCTGCTACGTTAGGGGTTCCTGCTTCGTATCTTTGTGGTGAAGGTAGGTAAGTGGAGTTTTCTTTTTCCACTTGTTCGATCATGCTGCCTCCTCCTTGAAACGGCTCACTTGAATTTAACAAGTCTTTTTTACCCCACAAAATTCCTATACCAAATGGAGCAAACAACTTATGGCCGGAGAAAGCTAAGAAATCACAATTTAATGCTTGTACATCGAGGTCAAGAATACTCACTGATTGAGCAGCATCAACAACAACATAAGCGCCTTTGTCTTTTGCCATTTCTGCTAAGGCTTCAACATCGTTGATTGTTCCCAAGGTATTTGAAACATGACAGAGGGCCAATACTTTTGTTTTGTCTGTTATTAAATTTTGAGCCTCGTTAAGATCCAACTCACCGACATCATCAAATGGAATGTACTTGATGATTAGGCCCAACTTTTCTTTTAAAAGTTGCCAAGGAATAATGTTAGAGTGGTGTTCCATTTCTGTGAGCAGAACCTCATCACCACTTTTTAATCCTAGTGAAGCAATGATATGAGCTGCTAAGTTTAAAGACTCAGTCGTGCTTCTGGTAAAAATGATTTCTTCATCAGAGTAGGCATTTAAAAAACGAGCCACTTTTGTGCGCGCGCCCTCATAAAGAGACGTGGCTTTATTGCTTGAGCTGTGTAGGCCTCTATGTACGTTGGACACATCATAAGAGTAAAACTCTTTGATTTTATCTATCACTCGCGTTGGTTTCAGCGTGGTCGCACCACTGTCTAAATAAGTGTAGCGACCATTGGTGTGACTGGTTGCAAGTTGTGGAAAGTCTTCGTGCCAATTCATCATAATTGATCCACTTTTTGTTTGAGCCAGTTGCGAATGTTCAAATCACCTATACTTAGGACAATCTCATCGACAAAAGCTTTTTGAATGATGCTTTTTGCTTTGTCTTTAGCAATACCACGACTCATAAGATAAAAGATTTCTTCATCACTCAATTGACTGACGGTTGCGCCGTGAGCGGCTTTGACGTCGTCAGCGTTAATATTTAATTGAGGCTTGGTGTACACTTCGGCCTCATCACTTAAAATTAAGTTTTTGTTCATTTGGCTTGAGTCTACTTTTTGTGCGTCTTTTGCAATGTGAATCATGCCATCAAACACTGACTTTGCCTTCCCAGACAAAACCCCTTTGTACAACTGATGACTTTCACCCATACCTTTTGCGTGAAAGATGCGGGCAAGCATATTCACCTGCTCATCTCCTTTGGCAAAGTAAAGTCCTTTTACATGGAGCTCTGCACGCTCTTCGCGGTGATTCATCTCACACTCTAGACGATTGAAGGCTCCCCCTAAATTAACTGAAGTGAAATCTAGATGAGCCTCTTTCCATAAATCAGCAACAAATTGTCCCGTTTGAAAAACTTGACTGTTAGTGAACTCAGACACTCGCAACATCTTTACCAGTGAGTTCTGTGCACAGTTCAGTTGAGTGAACGTGTTTATCAATGACGAATCTTTATGAACGCCGTTGAACTCATGATGCTCTATGATTTTAACCTGTGAGTTTTTACCAACATTGATATTCACTTGTGGGTGACACATCGACCCCGCACTGAACTCATACTTATAGGTTAGAACAATGGGAGCTTTTAAAAAAGCACCGTCTGCAACCTCAATTTTATAAGGTTGAGAATTAAAACTTTGATTCAAATGATAAAATGAATTGCTGGCAAATTCGCTCTCTGATCCTAGCGAACTGAAGACCTGTGCCTCAGTCACACTGACCTTGTCTTTGAACCCATCGCTGAGAGTGCTCGCCTCTTGGTCATACATTCCATTTTTAAACACAAGTTGATTCACAGGAAATGAAAACTCTTTGTCTGCGTTTGCAACTTTAAACTCAGCGACAGTTTCATTGATCAGCTCAAGGTTTTTGATCTTTTTTAAATCTGAATAACGCCAGTCTTCTAAAGATCGTTGCGGCAACCCTAGCTCCGCAAAACGCTCAAAGCTCTGCTCGCGCTCAGCTTGCAATAAATGGTTGTTTTGATTCACCTGCTTAAAATGATTGGTTAAGTTTGCAATATTCATCAGTGCTTTGTCACCCAGTCATAACCTTCTTTTTCTAAACGAAGGGCAAGGTCTTTATCACCTGTCTTAACAATTTTGCCGTCTGCAAGAACATGCACAAAGTCAGGAACAATGTGATCTAACAGCCTTTGATAGTGAGTCACTATCACAAAGGCATTATTTTTGTTGTGCAAGCTATTAATACCTTGAGAAACAATTTTAAGGGCGTCAATATCTAGGCCTGAATCAGTTTCATCAAGTAAGGCAAGTCTTGGCTTCAATACGGCCATTTGCAAAATTTCATTTCTTTTTTTCTCACCTCCAGAAAAGCCTTCATTCACAGGGCGATCTAAAAAGCGAGGGTCCATTTCAACCAATTTAACTTTTTCATTGATAAACTTAGTAAAGTCTTCATCCCCTAACTCAGGTGCACCTTGATGAGTGCAAATAGAGTTGAACGAGGTTTTCAGAAAATCATAGTTAGTGATCCCAGGAATGTTGGTAGGATATTGAAAAGCCAAGAAAACACCCTCTTTGGCTCTTTCGTCGGCCTCAAGATCAAGGAGATTTTTGGCCTCAAAATCAATATCGTAATTCACTTCACCAGACGTCACTTCATAGCTTGGGTGACCTGCGATCACTTTTGACAGTGTGCTTTTTCCAGAACCATTTGGCCCCATGATGGCGTGAATCTCTCCTGCTTTTACGTCGAGAGACAATCCTTTAAGAATTTCAACTCCGTCGACAGACACATGTAAATCTTTAACTTGTAACATTGCTATTACCCCACACTGTTTTCTAGTTTCATTTCTATTAATTTGACCGCCTCTACAGAGAACTCTAGTGGCAATTGTTTAAATACTTCTTTGCAAAACCCATTCACAAGCATGGAGATAGACTGCTCCATCGTTAAACCACGGGACTGCAAATAAAAAAGTTGATCCTCACTGATCCGTGAGGTCGAAGCCTCGTGCTCTAGCACGGCGGTTTTATTTTTCACTTCTATATAAGGGACAGTGCTAGCGTTGCACTGATCACCGACAAGCATGGAATCACACTGAGAGTAGTTCCTTGCACCGGTTGCTGATGGCATCACCTTCACCTGTCCTCGGTAAACATTGGACGATTTGTCCGCTGAAATCCCTTTAGAGATGATTGTGCTTTTGGTGTTTTTACCAACGTGAATCATCTTCGTGCCCGTATCAGCCTGCATATGATCATGAGTCAGTGCCACCGAGTAAAAAGCACCTTGTGAGTGATCGCCTTGCAATATCACACTCGGATATTTCCAAGTTATGGCAGAGCCTGATTCCACTTGGGTCCACGAAATTTTTGAATTTTCACCCAAACACTTTCCACGCTTGGTTACAAAGTTGTAAATTCCACCTTTGCCGTCTTTGTCACCGGCATACCAATTTTGCACAGTTGAATATTTAATTTCTGCATCTTTGAGAGCAACCAATTCAACAACAGCTGCGTGCAATTGATTCTCATCTCGCATAGGAGCCGTGCATCCTTCGAGGTAGTTCACATAACTGCCCTCCTCGGCGATGAGCAAAGTTCTTTCAAACTGACCAGTCTCTTCGGCATTAATTCTAAAATAAGTCGACAAGTCAATCGGGCAAGTCACACCTTTTGGAATGTAACAAAAAGATCCGTCAGTAAAAACGGCACCGTTCAAAGCGGCAAAAAAGTTATCTGTCGCTGGCACAACAGATCCGTAGTATTTCTTAACAAGATCTGGATATTCTTTGATAGCTTCCGAGATTGAACAAAAAATAACTCCGTATTTATCTAAGATCTCTTTATTGGTAGTTCCAACAGAAACGCTGTCAAAAACCATATCAACGGCAACGCCAGAAATTCGTTTTTGCTCGTTCACTGATATCCCTAAACGCTCGAAGGTTTTGATTAACTCAGGGTCTAAATCGTCGAGTGATTTTGGTTTCCCTTCTTTGCTGTTTCCTATGTAAGACTTAGGAGCTGAGAAATAACTAATGTCTTGATAGTCTATGGGATCATAATTGAGCTTGGCCCAATTGGGCTCTTTCATTTTTAACCAAACTTTGTAGGAACGCAGCCTGTTTTGTAACATCCACTCAGGCTCATCTTTGAGTTCTGAAATTTTGCGAATGACATCTTCATTCAAGCCCTTTTCTAATTGCTCCATGTCTATCTGAGTTGTAAAGCCATACTTGTAATTTTTGTTGATGGTCGAGCTATCAGTCATCACGCTAACTCCTCCTTGTTGGTGAGCACAGTGTTTTGTGAGCCTTGCAATAACTCTTGCAGAGTTATGTTTTTATAAAATTCGATTAACTTGTTATTTAAAAAATTCACGGGCTGTTTGATCTTGCAGTTTGTTTCCATTTCGCATTGATACTGATGGGATAAACACTTCACTATTTCTAAAGGTCCCTGTAACGATTTGATCAAATCATTCAATGTCACAGCCTTGAGATCACAGGCGATGGTGTATCCGCCCCCATAACCTTGATCGGATTTGATGATTTCTGATTTCACTAACCTCTGCATCACTCTCGCCAAAGAATCAAATGGAGCATTTAAGTGAGAGGCAATGGTTTTAACATTGCTTGGCTTTTGTTCATTTTCAGCCTGCTGTAAATACTCGAGAGCCAAAAGTGCATACTCTAAGTTTTTGTTCAGTTTGATCAAAACATCTCCATTCGTTATGCCGCTAAAATTCTATAAGACAAATTGAAAATCAAGTGAAAAATAAGTATTTTTTTGACGTATTTTATGCGCCGCGCTTATTAAGTCAATAAAAGACCCTTAAATTCTTAAAATTTCTCTGATTCTATTAATTGCAAAAAAAATAAGCGATTTACAAAGTAAAGACTGACAAAAAAAGAACATCTATAGTATATGCTAAAAAACCATGAGAAACCCATACTTTAGGCTTTTTTTTATTTCTGTGAACGTGCTTTTATGGTCCGCTTTAGTGATCGGATTCTTACGTTATCTCGGCAATCAACAGAGTTATACACAATTTGACCATGTTATTTTAAACCAAGATCAGATTCTTCTCTACAAAACCAACTCCTTAGATTCAATCCTTCAAATACCTGAAATTGTAGAAAATAAATGGAACATCATCCCTATGATCAATGTAGAGATCAGGGAACGCGATTGGCACGTTGTCGAAATATTAAGTAAAAACCCGTACAAGACAAAATCACACCTGCTCCTTGATGAATTTTTAAACACATATCAGCTGTCAAAGCTTGCCATCAATGTTGCAAATAAACATCTACGAAACTTAAAACGTTTATCAGAAATTCTAGCACAGAAAGAAAATGTTGAAGTTTTGTTCACTTCAGAGACAACAGGAATTTTGCATGAGGTTCGCAAAGAAAAACCAAAGTGGTTGTTTATGTCGAGTCATGCTCTGGTTGCCAAGCTTCAGATAATGGGTGCACTTTATTTAGAAAATTTAGTGCAAATCAATGAAGACTTGGTTTTTTTAAACTCAAGCAATGAACTTGACGAACGCTTGCTTACTGAAGTTAACAAGCGATACAAAAAAATAATTCTTAAAGTGAATAAAAAGCCCAATGCAGACCAACAAAGTTTGTTCAAAAATTTTCTTTCAGCTGACTTAGCTCTGTTAAAAGAGATGAGTGTTTTAAAAAAATAACGCACAATTTGCAATCATCACTACATCTTACTACACTATTAGGCATAGGGGCCTGTTAGTGTATTTTTGTCTGTGCCTTTTATTTTATAACAACGTGGGGATATATGCTTTTACTTAGTTTATTACTGAATCCTGTCTTCGCACAGAATGTTGAAACCAAAAAGGCGATGGACATTAGCTCTATTGATGCTATTGCACAAGCAAGCCCCGTCGTGCAGTTAACTTTGTTTATTCTCATAGCCATGTCAGTGGTTTGTTGGGCCATTACTTTTTATAAATACAAACGATTTAAAGCCATTGAACAAAGCAACGAGCCCTTTTTAGATTTATTTTGGAAAGCGAACTCATTGGATGATATTTTTGCCGATGTGGGAGAATACCCCAACAGCAACTATGCCAAAGTATTTAAGGCCGGTTATTTAGAGTTAAGAAAGCTTGCCGATTCTAGCCTTGCTGACAGTTCATCAAGCTCACCCTTGCTGAGTGGCATAGACAATCTCGAACGCGCAATACAAAAAGAAATTGATAAGCGTATTGCAAATATGGAACACCGACTGAACTTACTTGCCACGACAGGCAGTACCGGCCCGTTCATTGGATTATTTGGAACCGTTTGGGGAATCATGGGAGCCTTTCAAAAAATTGGTCTTACAGGCATGGCAAGCCTTGCTGTGGTTGCCCCGGGTATCTCTGAAGCCTTGATCGCCACAGCTATCGGCTTGGCGGCGGCCATACCAGCAACTGTCGCTTACAACTATTTTTTAACAAAAATTAAAACTCACGAAGTAAACCTCTCCAATTTCTCGGCTGATTTTTTAAACATCGCTAAAAGAAACTTTTTCAAGGGCAAATAAATGGGAGCGTCCAGTAACAGAGGAAGATCGCGAGTTGTCTTAAGTGAAATCAATGTCACACCCTTAGTTGATGTTATGTTGGTGCTGCTAATTATTTTTATGGTCACCGCACCCATGATGAAACAAGGTTTAGAGGTTGAGTTGCCACAAACGGCGAGCACTGGAATTTCTACCAATGACAAACCTTATATACTTGTGATTAAAAAAGATGAAACCCTGTTTGCCGGATCCACTCAAATACCCATGGCAAATTTAAGAGAGAAGATCCAGTCCACATTTGAAACTCGCAAGAACAAACAAATTTATATCCAAGCTGACAAATCCGTAAATTATGGTTTTGTTGCAGAAACGATGGCTGAGATTCGTGCTGCAGGAATATTCAGTATAGGACTTGTCACTTTACCAAAAGCGAAATAGTGAAGAAAAAATTTTTTAAATCCACTTTAGATAAATACATTGCCGTCTCGGCCGTGATACATATTTTTATCATCAGTTTGTCGTCTGGGTTCTATAAGTGTTCGAATGACGAAATTATTTTGCCTCCGTCGGTGCAAGTGGATTTGATCGCTCCTGACTTTAAGCCGGCAACACAACCACAACTCCCTGAAAAGCCAACTCCTGAACCTCCCCCAGAGACTGTCAGTGAACCTGAAAAACAGCTGCCAGACAAAGAAGAGCCTAAAAAACAAGGCCCGACTGTAGATTTAGAACAAGAGAAAAAGAAAAAAGAAGAAGCCAAAAAGAAAAAATTAGCTGAAGAAAAAAAGAAGGCCGAAAAACGCAAGAAAGCAGAGCTAGAGAAAAAGCGAAAAGCTGAAAAAAAGAAAAAAGAAGAAGAACGAAAAAAACAAGAACAGCGCAAAAAACAAGCTCAAAAAGTTCAACAAAAACAAAACGAAGCTCTCAATAAATTGAAGCAAAATGAAGCTCTCAAAAAGTTGCAACAAAAAGCCCAGCCAGCAACTGGAAAACGCCTCAACCCAGGCACAAGCTTTTCTGGGCTCGATTCCATTCAGTTTCAAAAATATTACGGTGAAATAAAAGACCATCTTTTTAATAATTGGAGCTTGCCTCAGTGGTTATCGGAGCTCAACTTAAAGGCGCAAGCGTTAGTTGTGTTAGATGGCAACGGCTACGTGGTGAAAAGAGAAATCATCCAAACATCTGGAAACGCTAATTTTGATAACACTGTTTTGTCAGCCATTGACCGAGCATCTCCTTTCCCAGTGGCGCCCTCTCGACTCAAAGACAAAGTAGAGAACAAAGAAATTGTTTTTGGCTTTCCTGAGAACTAACATTTCTTTTCGTGACCTAATGTTGCACAGATGTTAATTTTAATATTAGTTTCAAGTAACCTCTTTTCAGATTATTTTGGGGGATGAGATGTTTGTTTTAAGTTTTGTTCGTCTTTTTTGGGTTTTGTTGTTTTCATTGTTTTTTGCACTGCCCGCTGTTTCAAAAAATCGTGTTTACATCAACATTGGCAAAGCCAAAGTTAAGAAAAGTTTATTGGCCTTTCCAGCTTTACAATATTATGGATCTCCTCGCGAAAAAGAATCCGTGATGCGCGGTCAGGGTTTATTTTCGACTATTAAGAATGATCTTGAGTTCACCAACATGTTTCAATTCATTGACCCGAAAGCTTACTTAGAAGACACGCGCAAAACGGGTTTAAAACCAGCCCCAGGATTCCCTGGTGGTTTTAAATTCACCAATTGGACTCCCCTGGAAACAGAATTTCTCATCCGTGCTGGCTACAAAGTGATCAAAGGTCAACTCATCCTTGAAACCTATGTTTACTACGTGCCTCAAGGGAAATTGATCTTTTCACAAAACTATCAAGGCAATAAAAATAATTTTCACCGCATCGGTCACCGTTTTGCCTCTGATGTGGTCGAAAAATTAACAGGCAAAAAAGCCATGTTTAATTCTAAACTTGTGTTTACCAGCGATCGCGCCAGCCGGAAAACTAAAGAAGTTTACATCATGGACTGGGATGGCAAAAACTTACAACGTGTGAGCTTTCATAAACGCAATGCTTTGTCTCCCAACTGGTCTACCGATGGTCGGAAAATCACTTACAGTAATTTTAACTATCACTCTGTAAAAAACAAAAGTGGTAAGATTATTAAAGTTCCAAACGTAGATCTTTTTATATATGATTTGTCGGGTCGCAAACGCTTTTTAGCCTCCTACAAAACGGGCTTAAACTTAGGTGGAGACTTTTTTCCCGGTGACCGAGAAATTGTACTCGCCATTTCACTTAAAAAGAATCCCAACATTTACTCTATGAACCTTGTGGGTTCAAAGAAAAAACTCAAACAACTCACTCGCGGCCCCAACAATGCCATGAATGTCGAGCCGGTGATTTCTCCGGACGGCAAAAAGATTGCTTTTTCATCGGATCGCAGTGGTCGCCCTATGATTTACATCATGAACCGCAATGGCAGTGGTGTTAAGCGAGTTACTTTTGCTGGTAAGTATAACTCTACCCCGACTTGGTCGCCTGACGGTAAAAAAATTGCATTTGCTGGTCTTGATAAAGGCAACTTTGATATCTTCACCGTTGATCTGGATGGAACCAACTTAAAGCGCTTAACCAATGCAAGAAAAGTCAGTGGCAAACGTGCTGACAATGAATCTCCGAGCTGGTCACCAGATGGTAGATACATTGTATTCACCAGTAACCGAACGGGTCGCAAACAGTTATATGTGGTTGGCGCAGATGGCAGCAATGAACGACGAATCACTTTTGATAAATTTAACTATCACACACCAAAGTGGTCACCTATTCTACAATAAATGAAATTTAAAAAGCTCTCTGACTACAATCCGGACGAACTCTCTCTTTGTGAGAATTTTTCACCAGCAATAAAACGCTACCGACAATTAATAACTAGCTCCCAAGCTGAGAGTTTCGCCGATCAGTTGCGGGTTCAAAGACACTCCGCCTGGGTGCAAGCCGCCTGTGC
>JAHDFM010000023.1:0-16386 GCA_020628165.1 Bdellovibrionales bacterium
TGGTAGCGACTGACTTCAAAGAAAAAATCTTGCATTAGCGACTGACAGGTTTTCTTTTTTGCCACCAATTGAGCCAGGCTTCCTGCTCGCTATCAAATGGTGTTGTGTTGATGCTGTGCCCAGAAATCCTTGGCAAAGCTTCAAAAAGGTATTTGGAATGTTGTTCGTCGATCTTTTTTCTATTTAGATCAGACATAATTCTCGGTAAGTCATCTTTTGTGCTCATATTGTAAATCGCTTGTAAAATATTTTTACGAACCCAAAGCGGCTGGCCTTTTCTAAAATTAAGCTTGTTATTGATATTATTTCTTAAAGCCACTTTTGTTCTTTTGTTGGGGTTTTTACTCAAAACATCAACAGCTGCTGATCTAACAATCAATGAAGGGTCGTTGTCAAGATACTTAATCGCCCATTGAATCGCCTTTTTGTTCTTAGACTCAGCTAGCCCTAATAAGCTTGAATTTCGCAAGAACCACTTTTTGTGCTTCAAGCCCTTAAGAGCCTGTTTTGACGTAGGAAAATTCCTAGTAATCACAGCCATTGCGCGCCATCTTTCGGCCAATTTATAACCCTCACTAAAGGCGATCTTACCCAACACATCAAGACCTTGCTTGGTTTTAAAGGCTTCAAATCGACGACTTGAGGGCAAATTGAGTTTATCGAGCGCTGAAAGTGTATTTTTAGTTGTCGGAGATTTTACCGCCGCTTGTAAATTAAACCCACCAACCAACATTAATAAAACTAATATTTTTTTCAACATTCACACCTTTTGTTATGCTTGTTTATCGCCAGCACTTTCATACTTAGATAATTTTTCAATGAGTTTTGCGTTTTCTTCTTTAAACTTCGATAAGTCCGCGAGGTCGTCTTCGATGATTTCATAGTCTGAAAGCTTTCCTTTCAAATCTTCAATTTCTTTTTTCAAACCATCCACGACACTGGCATCAATTTCGACATCTTGATTTTTCAACTCTTCGATCTTTTTTTGTTGATTTTCAAAGCGGTGTTTAAGCCTTTCAATTTCTTTGCTTTTCTTGGCGATATCTTCTTTCATTTTTAAAGCTTGAATGTTGTTAGTGGCAGGGTTCACCACATCTAATTTTAAACTACGGTACATGACTATGAACCAAACTAAACAAATAATGGCTATGAGAGTACCAAGGGTGAAAATCAACACCTGATTATTATCTATCAAAAATTGAACTAACAAATCCATAATTTAAGTCTTCCTGGCCTTAAGCCAAAGGTCAAGCAAGCCGCCTGAATACTGTACTTTAGCTGCAAATAGCTCTGTAAAAAACAGGTTCGAACTGGCCTCAAGTACAAGCTCAAAACAGCAAAAATTATGATACACAAAGTGGCAGCGCTTGCATCTCTTGATGTGAGCTGCTAGTGATCAGCACATGATAAAGGCACTACTTATAAAAAACGGAACAGTTCATTTAAAAAACCCCGATGGCAGCTACAGTCAACAAAAACTAGATATCTTCTGTGAAAATGGGATCATCACTGAGATCAGCGATCACATCTCTAAAGAGGCCGAGCAAGTTGTTGATGCTAGTGGCTTAGACGTCTTTCCCGGCCTCATCGATTCACAAGTGCACTTTCGCGAACCCGGCTTAACTCACAAAGAAGATCTCGAATCTGGGACTAAAGGAGCCGTTCTTGGCGGCATCACCACAATCTTTGAAATGCCCAACACCAACCCAAACACTGACTCTATCGCGGCCCTAGAAGAAAAAATAAATGCAATGGATGGGCGCGCTTGGTGCAACTTTGCCTTTTACATGGGAGCCACTGCAGAAAATGCAAGCTCCATCGGAGAGCTTGCCAACACACGAGGTTGTTGTGGTGTAAAGATCTTTATGGGTAGTTCAACCGGAAACTTATTAGTTTCTGAGGACAAGCACATCGAAACCATTTTTAACAACACCGACCGCAACATTGCACTTCACTGTGAAGACGAAGAGCGTTTAAAGTCGAGAAAACAAATTGCCATTGATGGACAAGATCCAAAGCTTCACCCCGTATGGCGCGACGAACTCACCGCTATAAATGCCACAGAAAGAGTAATCAACATCTGTAAAAAAACAGGGCGCAAAGCACACATCTTACATGTGACAACTAAACAGGAGATGGAACTTCTTAAGGCCAACAAAGAACATGTGACTGTGGAATGCACTCCCCAGCACCTAACATTGTTTGCACCCGACTGCTACGAAAAACTCGGTACATTCGCTCAGATGAATCCACCCGTCAGAACCAAAGATCATTTGGACCGCCTGTGGGAAGCCATCAACGATGGCACCGTCGATGTCATTGGTTCCGACCATGCCCCGCACACCATCGAAGAAAAAAACAAACCCTACCCACAAAGCCCATCGGGAATGACTGGGGTGCAAACAACGGTTCCATTAATGCTAAATCACTTGAACAATAAGAAGCTCACTCTCGAAAAGTTTTTAGATCTTCTTTGTTACAACCAAGCAAAAATTTTCCATATCGAAAACAAGGGCCAAATCAAAAAAGATTACGACGCCGACTTCACTATTGTGGACTTAAATAAAAAGGTGACCATTGAGAATGAATGGATTGCTTCAAAAAGTGGTTGGACCCCATTTGCCGGAATGACCGTCACTGGCTGGCCGACTCACACTATCATAGGTGGCCAAGTAGTCATGGAAAATGATCAACTAAAAACCCAAAACTGCGGCCAACCAATAAAATTCAAAAACTAATAAAAGTAAAAAATCACAAGAAAAAACCAAGCCCCCACAAAAAGGTGGTCCGCACTTTTTTGCGAAACACTGCGATGTATAGTTTGTACGTTCAATAACTTTCAACATTTTTATCGCATAGTTTCGCAAAAAAGTGCGGACCACCTTTTGCGGTTTTCTATGAGGAATTTCTTATAAAGTTAGGACTATTTTTTTATTCAGCTCCGAATTTTTTTAGGAATTTTATGATGCGCTTTTGGTTGTTTTCCTCAGCGTGAGTTAGGGCTGATTTGCCGTCGTTGTCTTTGATGTTTAAATCGCCTTTTTGCTTGATGACGATTTTTACTATGGACGCGTGGCCGTTGATGCTGGCGTAGATTAATGAGGTTCTGCCTAAATCATCGATGGCGTTGATGTCGGCGCCTGCTTCTAATAATTCACTGAATGTGCCCTTGTCGCCTTCTGAACCTGCCAGGATAAGCTCTTCATTAAGGTTGTCGGTGTCACCAGACAATAGCTTTCTCACGGCGTCGCTCACTGCTACATCGACTGCGGATTTTTGATCTTCATTGGTGAGGGTTAAATCCGGGTTATAGTTTAACAAAAGCTTTACGATGCCGACCTGATCTGCTTGAGCCGCTGAGATAATTAAAGTGTTTAGTTTTTCTTTGGGGAATTGATAATTCACATCAAACTCGTCAGAAAGGTTTTCTTCTAGAAGCGCCATATCTTCATCTGTACCGCGCCAAGAGGCTGTGTAAAGTTTGTCCTCTAAACTTTGTTGAACAGAAGTTTGCCCACCATCGCCACTTTTTCCGTTGGCCACAGAGCTTTTGTGATCACCACATGAAGCTAACAAGCTCGAAAATAATATCAAAAGTCCTTTTTTCATAAAATCTCCCCTCAATTTAAAGTTTTAAAAATCCTAAAATTAAAATGTTTTGCTGTATCCTAAAAACACATCCACACCTCTTTCATAAGATGTTTTTGTTTTGCCGCCCTCAGTGCGAATGACTTCTTCATCCAAAATGTTTTTAACTTTGAGTGAAACATCACCCCACTCTTTATTTTTATAGCGCACTAAAAAGTCTAACTGGTGAAAGGGCTCTTCATACTCATCATCACGACCTTCAATACCAGCAGAGCTGATGCGCTCGCCAAAAACGTTATAGATAATATTTGTTTCTAAACCAAACCTCGACTCCCACTGAAACTGAGCATTGGCAAGGTAAGGTGACTGTCCTTGCAGTGGTCTCTCCTTGTTAGTCATTAAGACAATGTCTTTACCCAAGTTCACTTCTGATTCGATCAAAGCGAGGTTTGATACAAAAGTGAAAGCTCCAAAAAACTTCGGCATAAACCACATCATCTGCCTATATTCAAGCTCCAATCCATAGTTTTCAGCAGACTCAGCATTCATAAAAGTAAAACGATCACCACCCGATATACTAATGACCTCAATGGGGTTGTTAAATTTCTTGTAGAAAGCACCAATGGAAAAACTCTCTTTAGGTGACATGTAAAACTCGTAGCGCAAATCAAAATTCTCTATGGTCGTAATATCCAAACTGGTATTACCAATGAAAGTGTCACCTGTGTCATAATCTCTGTACTCAGCTGGTGATGACTCTCTGAAGTCTGGACGACTGATGGTTTCACTGTATGAGGCTCGTATTTGATGTTTGTTAGAAATTTTGTATCTTAGACTAAAGGCAGGAAGTAAATTTTGACTGTTGAGACTTGACCAGAGCTGTGTGGGGTCTCTCGAATACAAGGTTCCTCCAGTGACGACAGACTGCTCGGTTTCTTCATTGCGGTAGCCACCAGAAAATAAAAAATCACCTAACTCGGCATCAGCCATAGCATAAAAAGCGTTAATATTTTGCTCAGCACGATAAGTGTCTGTCGGCATTGTGCTTTCAACTAAAACGAAGCCATCAGCCACTCTGTTTTTATTATTAAAGATCACTTCTGGTTCTTGCAGAGTTAATTCTGGGTTATCTAACTTATTCTGATCTGAGCGCTTGTCTAAAAATGAAAAGCGGCGAGTGTCTGATGAGCGTTCTCTTTTCAACCCATAATACCCAGTTTTAAATTTTAGTCTCGCTTTTTTTGAAAATTGAATTGGCAAAGTCAGGTCGACACCAATGTCATTAGTTTTATCGTCCAGATTAACAAAAGACCTACGGTTAGAGAGTGGTCTTGGATCTAATTTAAGTCGACCATCCTCTGTTCTTTCCTGAACCAATTCGCGATGATCAGGCTCATAATGATTAGCACTGACAGCAGAAGCTCTCCAATCAATTTGCAATTGACCGAGAAATGGAATTTTGTGCTGGCCTCGAAACTGGTTAACCTCCATTTCTCTTTCTATCCAGTACAAATCCGTTTTTAAAAATCGATCTCCACCATCGGCTTGGCCGTCTCGAATCTCCACTCCATTGTCTGTTTTACGAGATAAAATTGTGGTGTAGTTGATAATATTGTTCTTGCCATAGCTAAATGACATTTCACCGGTTCCACCCAAATTGATGGTATTTTCAGACTGATTCACGATGAACTTCTCAGTCACTGCAGAATTGGACTGACTGTCACTGCCAAACTTAACACGCAACTGATCTGACTTCACATCCCACGTGTTTTTATACAAACCTGAGAACATACCACCAATTTTTACTTTACTAAAATTAAATGATCGACCAAAAGACAACCCAAGATTTGGTACATTAGTTTGACTCCCCTCTTGCACACTGTAGTGATTGGAAAAATCTCTGCCAAACTGAGACAACTGATTTAAAGTGAAACCATCATTAATACCATTGTCTTCAAACAGCGGGCGATTTCTCGTTGCATTCACTAAACTTTTAGGAAGTTCACGATTGCCATCATCAAAACCAAGAGAATCATAATCACCTCCCTTAGAGATCATACGGCCATTTTTATTGTTGTCAGAAGCATCCCAACTGAGTGAGACCTTTGCGGTGAACTTATTGGGAATGGATTTAGAATTCAACTGAATCACTCCTCCACCAAACTCCGCTGGCATATCTGGCGAGTAACTCTTCTGCACAACCATGCCTTCCAGAAATTTTGTCGGAAACATATCAAGCGGAACCACCCGGCGAGACACCTCAGGACTTGCAAGCATAGAGCCATTCATCAAAGTGTTTGAATAACGCTCACCCAATCCGCGGACATAAACATACTTGCCATCAACCAAACTCACACCCGTCACTCGCTTCAAACCACTGCCAGCATCGCTATCACCGGTTTTGGCAAGCTCTTCAGCACCTATGACGTCAGTGACATTGCTTGAGTTTTTTCTGAGCTCAATAAAAGCGGCCACCGACCCTTTTACATTAGGTGCTAAAACCACAAACTCCTCTAGCTCTAGCCCTGTTGCCACTAATGACAGCTTTTTAAAGTCGGTATGATCTTTATCAGCTGACATGTCATCAAGAACTTTGGAGCCATATTTCGGGTGGATCAATGATACAACATACTCACCTTCTGGCACATTAGTTTCATAGCGTCCAGACTTATCAGTGATGATCTCACCTTCAATACCACTCAAGTAAATTTTTGCGCCAGCAATGGGTTTTCCACTGTCTCCGTCAACCACTTGACCAGAAACTCGAACAGGAGCTCCTGCCACCACTGTTTTTTCTTTGAAGCGACTTTCTTTGGCCACTTCGACATCAAGAAGTGGCGTTTTGTCTTTAATCAAATTAATGATCACCTGACTGCTTTCCCCGCCAACAACTTTAACGCTGAAACTTTGATTGTTGTCTTTGATATTAAATTCGTGACGTCCCTCTGGTAAGTCAATGAAGATCATTCCATCTTCATTGGTAAAAAATTTATTATTGTTAGCATCTGTGATTGGGTAATTCTGGGCCGGCTGACTGCCTGGGTAAAATATGACAAAGGCAATTTCACCTAATATTTTTTTTTCGCTAGATGCTTTATTTTCTACATCCACTTTTGTTTTATTTAATTCTTGCGCTGATAAAGAGTTAAACACACTAAAACTCAAGAAAACAACTACTAAGAAAGCGTGCAGAATTAAAGACATGTCCACACTCCCTCTTGTGAGCACTTACTCATTCCTTCTCTCAAAGCAATAGCCTTCTTAACTAACTCTGGTTGTGAAATTCTATTTAAATATTTTTTTGCAGAGGCGTATTCACCCAAGCGAAAGTAAGTATAAGCCATGGCATAGCTCACTTCTTGGTCTTTGATTAAATTTTTTCGAGATAGTTCTAGCTCTAGTGTTTTTATAGAGCCAAAGTTCTCTTTTTCTAACTGAACTGCCAAAACTTGTTTTAACCTTTTCTTTGGATCTTTGATGTACTGACTCAACCAAAAGGCTTTGGCATGCTGACCTGCTGTTCGGTAAAGCTCAACTGTTTCTGCGTAATACTTTTTATTGACTAAACTTGCTTTTTCAAAGGTTTCAGCAGCCAGCAAAGTTTTGTTAATTTTTAGATAGGTATGTGCCAACTCCACCAATATATCCTCATTCAGTGGAAACCTTAACAAACTTGCATTTAAAAACTTTTCTGAATACTCAAACTGTGACTTACTTTTAAAGGCAGCCCCTATGGCCGAGAGATCCCTAGAAAAAATATTTTTTTGTGGCAACATGGCTAAAGCTTTCTGATAAGCCACTTCGTAAAGTTCAAGATCAATGTAGTACATAATGATCTGACGGGTGAACTCAAAACTGTCAGGTATTGCTTGTTCGCCATACCCTAGTTCAGCGATGGCCAAACCCTTTTTGCCCAAACGCCAGTAGGCACTGGAGACTAACAAAAAAGAAGACGCTCGGTCTTGCTTTCTGTAGCTTGTTTTTTTCATTGCAGCTATGGCTTGTTCAAAATCACTCAACTTATAATGAGTTTGGGCGACATATAAATAAAGTTGCTCGCGTTTCTCTTTATTTTTTGCACGAGTGTCTTTATCTCCTTTCTCTAAAAACTTAAGACTCTTATCAAAGTAATTTAGTGCCGATTTATAGTCTGTCAGCCCAAGCTGAATCAGGCCCATGATATTATTGTACTTGAAGGTCTGTTGCGAACCTTTAGGTTTAAAGTCACGTAGCTCGTTTTTAGCTTTGTCAAAAAGCTTATCTCGCAACAAGATTGAGGCAAGATCAATTGGGTTCACTTCCTGTGCTTGAGCAGAGAAAGCTAAAAAAAGTTTTAAAAAACCTGCGATGACTTTTTTCATATCAATTAAAATCAAACCTTATCTTTTGCTTCACCCAGACAGAAACCTTTCGTCCCTGATACTTGGCTGGTTCAAATACCCATGCTTTGGCTGAGTTCATAGCCACTGTATCAAACACTCCCTGCGGCAAGCTTTTAAATACCTTAGCGTGATCAACTCGTCCCCTTGAGTTGACAAGTAGGCGTAAAATCACCTCTCCTTTAATGCCTTGAGATTTTGCCGACGATGGATACTCTAAAGGCGCTCTTGAAATAACTTTCGGCTTTTGATCCACACTGCCTTCTGACATCACGCCATCGGTAGCATCACCAATTAGAGAATCTGATATATTGTTTAAGTCCATTTCAAAAAGCTTTAACCCAAAAGAAGCCCCACGGATTTGCTGACTCAGCTTAGGTCGCATTTTCTTGTCCACTTTGGGTTTTCTTTTTTTAACAATTTTTTTCTTTTTGATTTTATTTTTCTTTTTGAAGGCCTTTTTAACATCAAACTTCACGACAGACTTATCTTTAGACTGTTTGTTGGTCTCCCAATTGTTAAGAGCCACAACTAAAAATAAGAGTATGCCCCCACCAACAACCATGGCTAAGAGCGATTTTTTATTTTTAGTAGAAGAATGAAATTGATCAGGTTTCATTTTCAGTGGCCACTCCTACATCTTCAGCACCTGCCAAGCGACAAGCATCGACAACTTCGATAAGCTTTTGCGATGGTACAGACTTGTCGGTCACAACAAGAACGGACTTGTTGCTCATCAAACTAAACATATCTCTTAATTTCCCTTGCAAGACCCAAGGACGAACTGGCTGTCCATCAACAAAGACGTTGGCTTGATTGTCGATGTACACTCTTATGGACTTACTAGAGGCCGGTGTTGCACTGGATGCTCCAGGACGACTAATATCCACCTTCATGTCTTTAACAAAGGTTGTACTCACCATAAAAAATATAAGTAATATAAAAACCATATCAATCAGTGGAGACATATCAATCTGCTGATCAACATTGTCATCTTGTCTAGGTCTTTTCAATTTTGAACCCCCGTCTTAATTTCATAACTCAATTGATCTTGTAATTGTGATATCAAAGCTAAAAACTTTTTTTCTAAGCCATCTAAATACCGACCGGCAAAAAGCCCCGGTATGGCAACAATCAGTCCCATCTGTGTGGTTAACAAAGCTTGTGAAATGCCACCAGCAATACCTCCGGACGAAGAAAATAAACTTTTGTCACCCAAAGAATCAAAGGTCTCAATCATTCCGCCCACAGTTCCCAAAAGCCCCAAAAGAGGTGCGATAAAAACAATGGCTTTAATAAGTGAAGAGTACTTGCTAGCCTCTAATTTTATGGGCTCAATGTGCGCAACTAACGACTCTTGCCAAAAGTGTCCTTTTTGCTCTTTCACTTTTTGAGCGACCAACAAACTGTGCTCAACCAAATTGTCCGTCGTGACTTTTTTATTGAGATCAATATTTTCGTAATGCCGAATGCAACTCAAAGTTAAATAGCGATAACAAAGTGCAAAGCAAAGTATGAACGACGCCAGCGCCAGAGGAACAATGACCCAGCCACCTTCTACAAAAAGTTGTGTCGTCTGCTCAAGCAAAGTGAACATTAGGCCTTTTTCCCTTCATAATAAGAGTTAAAAAGCTCAAGCGGGATGGTTTCCATACTAGACTTGATCTTCTTGCCCCATCCACTTAGCAAAGTGCCAAAAAATAAAGTTGGGATTGCAACAACGAGGCCAAGCTTTGTAGTGACTAAGGCCTCAGAGATTCCACCTGACAATAACTTTGGATCTCCTGTTCCATACTCAGTGATAATATCAAAGGTGGAAATCATTCCGGTCACAGTTCCAAGTAATCCTAATAATGGCGCAATGGAAGCAATGACAATAATAATTGTTGCCAAGCGATCTGCTTTTAATCTTTCTTTTTCAAAATTTTCATTAAAGATATCTTCAAGAACATCTTTTGGTTTTTTGAGATTCTCAACCATAACTCCAATCAATTTATGTATAGAGCTGTCATTGTTCTGCATAGCCATCACAGCCTCTTGTTGCTTGTCTTCAATGACGAGTTGTTTAACCTGATCAAAGTTGGCCTTGTTAAAGTAGGAAACGTTCTTTAAAAGAAGGTACCTCAACACAATTAAAACAAAACCAATCAAACCTAAAGCAACAATCACCCATGCTATGGTTCCACCACTGTTAATAATGCCCAGTACTGTTTTCCCAACCTTTGCTTCAACGGCTTGATTTGGGTTATCAAATAAAAACACATTCAAAGACTTTGGCAATGTCTGTTGCTCAAAGATTTTTTTTGCTGCCGCTTCAGGGATGGCCTGAGTGACTTTAAATGGTCCGTTCCCAGAAGGCACAAGAATCGCTGCTTGTTTCCCCATTTGAGCCACCTTAGCAACAGCTCCTATTGAGGCCACTTGACCTTTTAGTAGTTCACCATTTTGACCATAAAATTGCTGATCACTGATGTTCACTTGCGACACTTTGTTGAGTTGTTGAATGGCTAAGTTGAATCTGTTCAGCAATGCAAGCATGGGTTCATCTTTGCTATAATCAAGTTGCTCTTTTGTTGAACCAAAAGTTTTTAAAGTCTCTTCAGACTGCTCAAACACTTTGGTGATTTGTTCTTCACTCTCATCGAGAGTTTCAATATTTTTTTGTAACTGCTGAAAGTCATTTGAAAGATCTTGGCTTTGAATCCCAGTTCTTACAGTTTGTCCGCGCAATTGATCCACTTCAGCTTGGGCTTTGCTAATTTGCCCCTCATAAAGCTTATGTATAGAGCCTAATTGTTTACTGAGACTTCTTTTTTGTGCCTGTAAAAAAGCAAACTCTCTTTGGTAAGCTCGCTCTAACTGAGATATGGGTGACACTTCTTTTTTGGCAGTGTCTTTTTTTTCAGCCAAAGTTTGAGTTGAGGTAAAAATAATTAATAACGAAATAAAAAGGTGATTCATCTTTGCTCCCACTTACAAACCAGCAACATTTGGTAATTTAAAGTATCCCTTACGAATTTTCTTTTTAAACGATGCAAATAATTTTTTGGTCAATTCAATCTGCTCGTCTTCGCTATAAACAACGTAACTCCAATCATTAGCGTTGGTTTTAACAATTTGTCCAACTTTGCCCTCTGATGTTGAAAAATAAAGCTGCAACATTCCGATCTTTATAACTTCAGCAAGAACTGACTTACCATCCAGCATTATATTTTGCCTGGACAGAGAGCTTTCTTTAGTTAAGCGAATTTCATCTTCAACAAATGACCAAAGCCTGGCCATTGCTTTTTGTGGAGTTAAAAGCTGATTTGTCAGCAAATCATTGATTTTTTGTAAGTCACCTAATCGTTCTGATTTTTTATACGGCAGCGAACCTTCAACGTAACTTTTGATGGTGGCTATGATTTTTTTGACAGTTTCAGAAACCATCTGATCTTCTCCAGAGGTTCCAGATAAGCGACTCTTTAATTTAGTCACCTGAGCATTGATTTGCTCAGCTTGTATTTTTTCTCGATTGAGCTCAGCATTTAAATCGCCCTTTTGTAAAGACAATGACTGTAATTGACTTTGGTACTTTTTTTTCTCACTTTCTAACTTCAAATTAAGTTGCTCCACTTCAGATCGTAAGCTGTGTAACCTTTCGGCCATAACATCCATTGGCTGACCAGCTGAAGCTGAACTTGTTGTCATCAATAATAATGAGAAGATTAGTGTTTTCATTTCATAGTCTCCAAAAATAAAGTCCGCTTTAAAAGATGTAAGCAGACTAAAAAAAGAAAGAGGAGATCTAGTATCTCCTCTTTCATCATTCAATTAGTTTCTAGCGTCGGTCGTCCAACCTTGTGTCCAATCACTGTCTGCATCTCTAACAGCACCAATGAAGTCCACTTCATCAAAAAAGAGTTCTGTGTCAATCGGAGCTTCACCATTCTCTAGTAACGGTGATCCAGCTTGTGGAACCCACTTATTCATTTTTAAATCAGCCACCATTTTGTTACCAAATTGCTCTTCTAAGAACCAAGTGTCTAAGTTAAAAAGATCTGAAAAACCATCTTCATCATTGATCTTGATATTTTTATCACAACTCAGATAAACGTTTTCCATAACTGTGTTATTGCCAGCTACTTCGAAAGTTTCTTTACTGTCCATATCAAAACAAGACTTTTTGAAACCAGTGACCACTGTGTTATAGATTTCAGCGGCTGTTCCGTGACGAAGTAAGATTCCTTCTCCACCTTTTGGTCCTTCAGCACTGGTTCCAATCATGGTTAAGTTTGATAAAATTGGATTTGATCTTGGGATTGAATTCATTTTACTTTCTCTGTTGTCAGCTTCAATGCCGTTATTACCCTCATCATCATACTGATGGATAATGACAAATTGTGCTTTACCGACCCAACCGTAGGTCCAATCTAAAGAATCATCTCTGATACCAGTTAAAAGAACGTTTTTAACGTTCACTGTGCCACCATAAAACTCAACACCATCGTCAGCATTCATGTGCACCTGAATGTGATTTACGGTTGTGCCACTGCCCACACCATAAAATGAAATTCCATTCAACTCATTGTCTGTAGAGATTTCAAATCCTGCGAACTCAACACGCACATATTCAAGAACACCACTGCTGTCTTCAGGATTGTTACCACCGTAGTTCCCAGTTTGTCCTTCACCAGTGTCTGTGCAAGAACCTTGGTCTGCTTTTCCGTCTTCTATGAGACAGCCATTGATAGGAGCGTTTCCATTGAGAATGAGTCCACCCCACTCACCTCTTTTTCTATTTGTTTCTTTGGCAGAGGTAAAAATGATTGGCTCATTTTTTGTGCCTTTTGCAAATATTTTTGAACCTCTAGAAATAGACAAAAAGTCATCTCCCCTTTCACCAACAATTTTAGTTCCTGGTTCAATTGTAATTGTTGAACTGTCTTTATTGTCTCCACCAATAAAAACTCCACCTTTTAAAAGCCAGACTTTGTCTTTTGTTAAAGTGATTTCTGAATTGACGTATAAGTTTTTATTGAACTGACAGCCTTCTTTACCGTGGACTTCACCAACTGAAGTTGAAAAACTTGGATCACACTCAGCTTGAGCATTGAGGCCAAATGCCAAAAATAAAAGTAATGATGAAATTAATTTTACCATAAAAATTCTCCCTTTAAATTAATTATGTATTGTTCTTAATGTGGGAATTAAAATTTTCTTTATATGGTTGTATTTGCGTAGATGTAGAAATTGATTTGTTATTTGTTTGATTTAGGTTAGATCGAAAAATATCCAATTAGAAATGGTCACTCATACCGTGTTAAAAAATTGTGCAGTTTTTTTTATGCCTTAGTAAATTGTAAGTCTAAACAAGGCACAAAAAGCTATTGTTTACTTGATTACATTGCGAATGAGCTAATTTTCATTCGACTTGCTAGTTGCCAAAAATGTATATTTATAAAGCAAAAAAAATGTTGGATACAACAAACCCTAGTTACAATTAATTTATAAGACCCTCAAAAAGAACTCATAAAGTTATAATAATTTACAGAGTGAAATAAAAAATTGTGGAGTTATAAATCAACAATGAAAACAGCAAAGCAACAAATATTACGTTACGCACTTTTAACATTGTTCATATTTAAAGTTATCTATTTTTAAAATAAATTTAAAAAACTGTTGAGCCAACACAAGGAAGATAAAACTTGCTAACAAGTTCAAACTAAATGACCCACTCGATCAATCAAGTCCTATATAATTACAAAATAATTCATTCTTAGGTCATAAAATAAAAAAAAGCCAAGCTTATTTGCTTGGCCAATTTAAACCTTTAAAAAGTGATCTTAAAATTACTTCTTAGTATCAGGAATGTCTTTGTCTGGAAGATCACCGTTATCAGAAGCTGGGCAATCTGGAATTGTGTACATAGCTGAACCCATGTTTTGACCAGAAGTTAAGTTTTGGCCAATCTCGGCGATATAAACGTCAAGTCTTTGAGTTCTTGGAAGATCAGTGATACCTGGCTTTACACATTTGCTGATAAGTTTAAAACCCTTATTGTTTCCTTTATCCACCCATTTGGTTTTGTACTCAAGGCAAGTTGTTCTTTTCATTTCAACATACTTTTCACCATTCTTTTCAAACTTAACACACGAAGGCGTGTAGAAGGCACCAAAACGTCCAACACTGCCTTGAGCTTTCCACTGCTCGTCAGTTAAGATTTCTTCACCAGGAAAAACATCATATTTATCATCTTCAGAAACTTCCCAAACTTTTTCAACACAAGTTGAACCAGTGTTAATCACTTTGAGTAAACCTTGCTCATAGCAAACATTACCAAGAGTTGCACCGATTGGCTGATAACCAGAGTTGAAATCAAATTTTTCAAATGGAGCTAAAGCAAAAGCTTGAGCCGACACAAATAATATCGTTAGTAAAAATGCTTTAATCATAAATCCCTCCCGTTTTGTTGTTTATGATTTGTTTTTCTTGTTATTTGAATATGGCAAACCATTTTTTAATTCAAACGATAGTAATGGATTTTAAAATTAAACATTTCTTAAGAAACAAATCAGACTTTTATTATTTTAAATATTTCACACGAACCGATTCTCTAATAATCAACTAATAAAAATACAAAATTTATAAAGCTTGCGTCATTATTTTTAATCAAAAGACAAAAAAATTTACTGACTATTTTAAAAACTTAACTAAAAAATGATGACACCTTTATAGTGCTTGTACTGATTTTTTTGAACATAGCGTATAAGGTATTTCTTTTATGTAAATATATCTATTAAGAGGTTTGGGGCCACGTGGAGCATTAAGGAGTCACCGGACTAAATGTTAAACCTCAGTCAAAACCTTGGTGACCTTTATAGGTGATGTTAACTCGACTCAGTTTTGTAGAGAGAGTGAAGCCAACTCGTTGAAATATGCATTATCCTAATAAAAAAAAGCCATCCTCGCCTCTTCATTGATTGATATTTCTAAGTCAGTTAATACATACTTGTCTGTTACAAATTATTTTTTTAATATTAAAGCTAATTTTACTATTTTTATAACAACAAAAAAAAGCCAAGCTAAGCTTGGCTTTTTTACGATCTATTTCAGATATTTAAAATTACTTCTTAGTATCTGGAATGTCTTTGTCTGGAAGATCACCGTTGTCAGTAGCTGGGCAATCTGGAATTGTGTACATAGCTGAACCCATGTTTTGACCAGAAGTTAAGTTTTGACCAATTTCAGCGATATAAACGTCAAGTCTTTGTGTTCTTGGAAGATCTTTAAGACCAGTTTTTACGCAGTATTGGTTTAAACGGAAACCTTTTCCATCTTGGTTACCTTGTCTGTCAACCATTTCCCACTTAGCGTCCCACTCAAGACAACCTTGGTACTTCATTGCAACAGTCTTAGGACCATTCTTTTCCCACTTTACACATGATGGTGTGTACATTGCACCAAAACGACCAGTGCTACCTTGAGCTTTCCACTCTTCATCAGTCAATACTTCTTCACCTGGGAATATATCGTATTTATCATCTTCAGTCACTTCCCAAACTTTTTCAACACAAGTTGAACCCGTGTTAATTACTGTTAACATACCTTGCTCGTAACAAACGTTACCTAAAGCTGCGCCAGCTGGTTGAAAACCAGAATTGAAGTCAAACTTCTCAAATGGTGCTAGTGCAAATACGTTCGCCGAAAAAATTAAGGCTGCTATTGTCATTAATGTTTTCATATAATTTCCCTCCGTTTCTTAGTTATATGAATTTAAAACATATTTAAATTTGACTCATAATTAGTTTATTATTTGAAATTCACCAAAGAAAAAAAATGCATCATAAAAGCTATTGTTACATGCGAAACCAAAATTGAAATTACATATCAGATGAAACAAGAGAACCAAAAAAAAGCTAGTTGAGCTTGCACAATAACATTTTTAAAAAATTAATTTTTGATAATTATTATTTTTTAAAAAACTTTTTATTATTTGAATCGTTAAAAATAGAAAAGTTACGGTTAATTAATAACTGTAAATTAACTAGTAATGAAACTTGTAGACTCAATTAAAAACTCTATATCTACCTGATATTATAATGATTCTATATGATCAAAGAATAGAAAAAAAAGATATAGAACTATGTTTATTAACGCTATTTTTTTTATAAACTTAATAGTTTCTTTACTTTAAAAAGATTTATACTTCGAAAATTATTAAATCGTATTTAGTCATAAAAAAAGTACAAGTTTTGTATTTTTTTTGTTTGTAGATAATACCTAATTCTATACAGGACACCTCTTGTAACAGAGACCATCATACACACAAAGAATAAATATTCTTTTTCCATATCACACGAACTGATTGGATGAATAGATTAGTAGATTAGTAGATTAGTAGATTAGTAGATTAGTAGATTAGTAGATTAGTAGATTA
>JAHDFM010000023.1:16486-54127 GCA_020628165.1 Bdellovibrionales bacterium
GTAGATTAGTAGATTAGTAGATTAGTAGATTAGTAGATTAGTAGATTAGTAGATTTTAAATTCAAAAATAAGAATTACAAAAAAAAAGCGCAATCAAGCGCTTTTTTTAGTTAGTCTGTAACATCAAGACAGTCAGGAATTTTATATTTAATCGTACGAACAAATGAGTCGTAATCTTTATTCGGGTAAAGGTGTGTTCCACCATCACCAATAGATCTACGATAAACATCTAATTTATAAGTTAACGGGAAAGGTTTGCTATTAGCTTTATATTTAGTGCACACTTGCTCAATTCCATTACCTGGAACCGCTACAGTTTGATAGAGCTCACACTCAGGGCTATCTTCAGGAATCATTCTCTGGACATGAGCTTTTCTATTTTTGCAATACGATAAGTCAACTGCAGTTTCGTCAAAAGCTCCGAACTTCGTGCTCCTTTCGACATATTCGTCACAAACCCAAACCTTATTTATAGTATTGAGAGTGTTTATAACGTTGTTGTCAGGCATGACTTGCTTGTGCTTACAAGCATTGACCACTTGTATGTCAGGAGCAATGTAACGAGCTCCACCATCTAAAGCGTAATGCCTCTTATCTAGGTATTGTCGAATCTCAACGTTTTGAGGGCCACCACCGCCTCCTTGAAAAGTTCCGGCGTATAATGATAATGAAACGCAGCTTATAAGCGATAGTATAGTTAAAACAGTTTTTTTAATCATAATGTCACTCAAAACCAAAGTTCTCTACAAATGTTGTTAGTAAATAGACTTCGCCATCTGGCGTTTTATCCCTCTCCATGAGTTTGTAACATTTCATGAAGGTCTCATATTGTAAATCAATAATTTTTTTTATCGTTTCTTGTGGAACAGACTCTTGATACGCGTACATTATATTGGTTTTTTTATGCATGTTCTTTTCTTTAAAGAAAGTGAACAGTTTCGGTAGATAACGTTTCGTGTGAGACACTTTCACACGCGTACTTGGCACTAAATTAATCAGTCGACCATCCAGCTCTTTCAATACATTGTTATCAATTAATTTATTAATTTTTACTTCAGCTATGACACCCAAGTTTTCTAAAAGGTCAGGACATAAGTTGTTGTCCTCAATGCTCAAGTTCATACTTTCTAGCGAATAAGTACCAATGATTGTTTTAATGCTCTTTCTTGTCATCTCTTTACTGGTGTCACAGAGTAAATAAATAAAATAGCAGTAAAAGTCCTCAAAGATTTCGTCGATATTCAAAGCATAATCAACTGGCATGGCCTCAAAATCACCAGGGAATGACTTTTTTAGATAAAGCTCAATTTCACCGCCAACATGACTGGCGACTTCAACAATGCTGTCTTTTTTGGTCACGAACTTTACCAATGACAATACATGGTAAGGATTCGGAGATTTGGTGTTTTTAAAGTTTACCCATCTCCAAAGTGTTGGTTTTGAAATAGACACCTTTTGTGCTAAGGCAGCTAAACCACCTCCATAGCTCTCAACGTAAGGCTTCAGTTGGCTATACAATGGGTAATATGGGTTGTTTGATAGTTTATCACTGACAGTTTCAGATGAAATATCTATTTGCAATTTGTCTTCCCCCCAACAAAGTTAACAACTTCGTTACATACGAAATAATCAAATTACTTATAAAATCACATGGGATTTTTCTTATTAGAAAATATTTCATTTTTTCATAAAACTAACTAATAGCGCTATAAAAGCTCAATAATTGCAACTGACCGTCAAAGCCTATAATTCATTCAAATTCTTAGATTGACATTTTTTCATCATTTATTGAAATGGCGGGAACAAACGTCCCTAGAAGCGCTTACTACTTAGATGATTCGCAAAAATTCACACTTATCTGGCTACGTTCGTATAGTTTATAAGACATGTAACACGTTTTAAAACACTCTCTTCCTGTTGGTGAATTCGTTTGCTCCAGTTCGTAATAACAGGATTTTTTTATAATATTCGGATTATTATAATTCGCTTTCTGAGAAACTGCTTGTACTTTAAAACTTGAAATTGGCTCACATTTTCTACGTATTAAAACATCATCACTATTTTCATCAATGTATGGGATCAACTTGTAATCAACTCCACATTCTAAATCCAACATGTTTTGTACAGATATTCGAAAACCACCGCGAATACATTTCGTTTCACCAGCTATAACTTCATCATCATTCTTTAGATCGACGACAACCCACTCGACAGTCTGATCATGACTGTCGCGACTGCACAAACCATCGTAATTGATAACATCAGCATCATGCTTGGAAACAACAAGAGACTCTACAAATGCCAGTTTTCTATTCGGTAAATCGTCAACCAAGCCTGGAGTCATATCGTCATTTGAAGATGAATAGACTTCGTCAGACCCTTCAGGTGGAGATCCACAGTTCTGAAACTGAACCAATATGACAGAAAGTAATAAGATAATAAAAGATACTTTAATTTTCCGCATTACGTACGACACCCCTATTAGACAAGAGTATCATTTAAAATTTAACTATGGTGATTTTGTTTAGCTAATGTCTCGATAGGAAACAATTCGTCTCATAAAAGTACAAAATATTTCACTTTTGCAATAGCAATTATAGAGGCAAAGCACTCCGTTATTCGCTTATTTTTTTAATTCGAGCCATGTAAAACCCATCAGAATTCATCTCCGTAGGAAGTAACAATCGCTCTTCCTCTAGCTCCCAAGCGGCGTTGTCTTTTAAAAAAATTTCGACTTGCTGTTGATTTTCACAACTAAAAATACTGCATGTGGCATAAACCATATAACCGTCGACCTTCACCATTTTGGAATATCGCTTTAAAATGTCCTGCTGTAAAATTAAGAGTTCATTCAACGTTTTCAGATTAAATTTCCACTTGGTGTCCGGGTTTCTTTTTAACACCCCATAACCAGAACATGGCACATCTAATAACAAACGATCTGCTTTTTTTTCTAATCTTTTGATCACCTTACTAGAACTGATCAATCGCACCTCTATGTTATCAACTCGATTTCGTTTTGCTCGCCTCTTTAGCTCTTTTAGCTTCCATTCATGAATGTCTAAACTTAATATTCGTCCTTTATTACCCATCATATCAGCGAGGTGAAGAGATTTCCCACCAGCGCCAGCACAAGCATCAATAACAAGCTGCCCGGGCTCAATTTTTAAAAAGGGAGCAATCAGCTGCGAACCTTTGTCTTGCACTTCAAAGTCGCCCTTTTTAAAACTTTCGGTTTTAAAAACATTACTTCGCTTTAACACTTCAATGCATGAATTGACTTGAGAATCCGCTTTGACTTCTAATTCTTCTGTTTTTAACTGCTGCAAGAGAGTTTGTCTTGATGTGTTCTTTAAGTTTGCGCGCAAATAAATGGGGGCTTTTTTATTCAACTCTTTTGCAACTTGCTCACTCTCTTCAGAAAAATTGTCTTGAAGCAACTGAGCCCCTTGCTCACTTAATGAGTGCTTAATAGCAAATGATTTCTTCTGAGACTTCCAATTTTTTTTATATCGTCCACAAGGGTAACTCTCAAAATTTAGAAAATCTGCAGGCGCATAGCCTTGCAAGTAAAACCAAAACGTAACTGCTTTTTCTACGCTTGCTTCTGTTGTTTGTTTGATTTCACAACTGTACTCAATGAGTTTCCACCAGCGCACCATTTCGTAGACATTCTCAGCTATGAACTTTCTATCTCGAGAGCCTAATTTTTTATTGTATTTGAATTCTTTTTCGATCAGCTTATGAGAGTATTTACCTTCTAGAAAAACTTCACTAAGCATGGTTAGAACTACATTGTAGTTCGCTCTGTACATTTTTTTATTCATTTTACTAAAACTTACTTATGAAAATTAGAATCTAAAAACAGACCCTAGTGAAAAGAAATAACCGTTAAATTGGCCTGTAGAAGTCAAAAACACATGGTTCTTAACACCAGCTTCAGCTATGAACCCAATACCGTTGTAAATGTCGAGTACGCGGGCTCCAACTAATAGCTGATAATCAAAACTTAAGTTGGACTCGTCATCCACTTGATCAAAGAAAACTCCTAAGCCCAATCCACCACCGAAATAAATAGGAAAACCACTTCTCACATCTGGAAATGTGATTAATCCATTCAAACTGAGTTTATTTGAAGCTTCATCATCAATTTTGTAACCAATGAGGTCCCCTCTGAAGTAGAGGTCCATGCTATTGAGCCATTCTCCAAGTAAGTAGGTAACACCTAAATTCCACTGACCGACATCTTCATCATTCGATTTTTTTCCCCAGCGATGAGCTTTGTCATCAACAAAAAATCCGAGCTGAAGAGCCATCACGTGAGGACCAGGGCTTTGTTGCGACGCTCTAGGCGGGAAATACTGCTGTTGTTGCTGTACAGGTGCTTGCTGTCGTTTGTTTTGCAACTGTTGAGGCGACTGCTGTTTGTTATTATTTTGTTGCGGCTGAGCGTAAGGATCATCTGGAACAACCACTGTGTTTTGAACACGGCGAGAATTTCTTTGAATAAAGTAAGAGTCCGCCTTTTTTTTGCCATATTGAGGGGCTGGTTTATATTCTGCATGTGACAAAGGAGCCACCAAAAAAAACATCAGTAGAACAGGTAGAAACTTCATACTTTCCTCACTAAAAATTGAAGATTACTTCAGTTTCTGCGGAGTGACAAGAATTTAGAATTAAATTGACATAAATTGAGCACCACCTAGAAAAAATCAGTGATTTTATATGCTTGACCCCCTATTGATTTTAAAATACTTTCACAAGCTAACCACTTAACAAGATAGAGCAATTATTGTGAGATGCCCTGAATGTAACAGCAGTGAAAGCCGCGTGCTTGAAACTCGTACTTATAAGTCGAGTGAAATACGCCGCCGCCGAGAATGCAACTCTTGCAAATCCAGGTTCACTACTACAGAAACAATCATTGTGTCTTACCCTCTCATAAAAAAAAGAGACGGTTGCCAAGAACCTTTTAACAAAGAAAAGTTAAGAAAAGGCATACAACTTGCCTGCTTAAAAAGGCCTGTCAGTTTGTCTCAAATCGAAGACATCGTAAATCAAGTCACCCAAAAAGTTTTAGAAGACAACTACAAAACGGTGTCTGCTAAAGATGTTGGTCAAATTGTTATAAAAGAGCTTAAAAAATTAGATGATGTAGCCTATGTTCGATTCGCGAGTGTTTACAAAGAGTTTAAAGACGTCAATGAGTTCGTCGAAACCTTAAAAAAAGATTATGTCATAAAACCTAAGCCAGAAACACAGTTATAAGGCCTGACCATGCTAAGACGACAATCGCGAGAGCTTTGTTTACAAATTTTATTTCAAAAAGAATTCAATGCCGAGCTCAATGTAGAGTCCAGCATTAATTACTTTAAACAAAGTTTCTCTCTCGACGACAACTCCCTGTCATATGCACGCACCATCACCCTAGGGGTTTTAGACAACTTAGAAACTATTGACGAAAAAATTAATAGCTCTAGCCAAAACTGGAAAACATCAAGAATGTCAAAAGTAGATCTTAACATTCTAAGAATGTCTTTTTTTGAAGCCTTAATGCTTGAACCGGCTAATCAACCTAAAGTTGTTATTAATGAAGCTCTAGAAATTGCCAAAAAATATTCGTCTTTAGATTCACCCACATTCATTAATGGGGTCTTAGATCATTTGTTCAATTACCAGTTAAAAGACAGTAAGGCATGACACCAAAAAATAAACCTACATTCAGTCAGTCTGATCTTTCAGCAGGGGCTGATTTATGGATCTTAGCTGATGCCAAACACTCCAAATTACTTCGTAAGATCGATTGGTTTTTAAATTTTTTATTTTTCAACTCTAGCTTCACTCGCCAAGACAAGCCGACCCTCGTATTTGCCGGTGGAAAATTGCCAACGAAGCAAGTTTTATCAGTGCCTTTTCATGGCAACCTACAAGACTGGATTATAACTGTGCAAGAGCAGATAAAAAAACTGGGTAATCCCCGATCACGCGTCTTTATCCCAAAAAGCAATACATATGTAGAGCAAGACATCATTAAAATTTTTTCCACCACACAGGTCGTATTTGAAAAATGAATCCAAGCAATGACGTCCCAAGTATTTTTATTATCTCTGATGGAACCGGCGAAACGGCGGCAACTATGGTTCGCGCTGCCGTCGTACAATTTCCTAATCAAGAAGTGAACATCACCCGCGCCAAAAATGTTAGAACTAAAAATCAAGTGGAAAAAATCATAGAACAGATTGACCAACAAAAAGGCTTTCTAGTGCACACCGTTGTAAGCCCGGCACTCAGCACTGAGATCATTGATCAAGCTGCTCGTCGCAACATTCCTTGTGTCGACTTACTAGGGCCTCTGCTAACCGAACTCAATCAATATTTAGGAGTTAAAGACTCTCTCTTTCAAGCTGGGATTTTAAGATCTGCAATTGGAGATCGTTATAAAAAGCGCATCGAAGCCATTGAGTATACAGTTAGACATGATGATGGAAAACTCAATACAGACCTTGATGAGGCAGACATCATTTTAGTAGGTATCAGTCGTACGAGTAAAACTCCCCTTTCTATTTTCTTAAGCCATAAAGGTTGGAAGGTTGCTAACATTCCACTCGTTTTGACATCTACGTTACCTGAAGAACTATTTACCATTGATCAGCGCAAAATCGTTGGCCTGATCATCGATGAAGAAATCCTTTATAAAATTCGCCGTAAGCGCTTAGAAAAGTTTGGTCAAGATCCAGGAGGTGAGTACGCTTCACTGGACTACATCACTAAAGAACTTGAATACGCCAAAACTGTGTTTAAGAAGAACCGCAAATGGCCTGTGTTTAATGTCACTGACCGAGCTCTTGAAGAGACGGCCTCTGAAATTATCAAGGTTGTGAGTTCGCGCCTGGGTTTAATACCTGATAACTATTTGTAAACTGTTTATTTGTATTAATAAATTGAGCGCATTATTGTTGTATTTACAATTAGGCTTTACCTAAAACATAAAACCTGCTTATTATGACTAACTAAAGTTAGATGAATAAAGATTATTTTAGCTTGGTTAATTACTTAAACCCTTCAACAAAGCCACTAAGGACCAACGACTCCTACACCACATTCTACTAACGACTGTTCTTATTTTAATTTATAGAGGTCTCAGATGAAAACTAATATTAATGCAACCCCATTCTTACTGTTTATTCTTGTATTTATAACTGCTCAATTTTCTACTGCTGCAGAAGTGAAAGAGAGTAATAATACTATTCTCATAGCTGTCGAGGAAGACTTCTCTGAAGAAGGTTTGAGAGAGTTAAAACAGTTTACTTCTGAATGGGCAACTCAGTCTGAGAATATTGATAAAGTTGAATTTTTAGAGCTAAACCTTGTAGACTTCGTTGGACTTAAAAAAGATAAAAGGCAATTTGATATTGTTATTGCCAGCCCAGTTAAACTAGCTCGTTTGTTTGAAGAAGACCATTTGTCAACCTACTCCAATTCTTCCCCGAGCGTTATTTCTTCACTAAGGGCAACTTCTTGGACTTCATCCATCTGTGTCAACACAATTGCAGCTTATGATATTGGCCTGTCCTTAGACCGTAGTTATTCAGAGTTGTTAATGTCTAGTGATATAAATCACATTTTTGAACTTGAAAGCACTTGGTTAGAAATTGGAGCCGGTTGGTTTAAGTTACAGCCAGGTGACATCGAAGAGAGAATTGATCAGTCAACCGAATCACCTTGTTCATTGGTAGCTATGGGAATTTTACCTATGGCTCATTCTACCGGTTACGATGGACTTTATCAAAGAGCTGGAGGAGCGCCTCTTAAATTGCTTTTTACAAGATTGAAAAACTTAATGCACCCTGTAGCTACCAAAACTGGATCTCTTAAACAATCAGTTCGAAGCTTTATTATGGAGTATTCTAAAAGTCCGCAATTATGGGACCTATCTAATAAATAATGTCTATCGTAAATCTTGAAAGATGAATTATGAGAAAAGACTCGCTGATAAAACGTGATTAATAAGCCTTTCCTAATTCAACTAAAATTCTACGGCTCATTTATATAGTATTAGGATTTTAAAGCAACAATCTCACTTGTGGAGATTGTTGCTTTATCAATTTATATTTAATGAATTACCAAGCTCTTACGTATTTTCTCTTCTTAAAGGGTTTGTTGCGCTTGTGGTACTTTCTTACCTTATTGTACTTATATTTTACTTTTGGCTTTTTATATTTGTAATGATTTGTCTTGATGTACTTCACCACTCGTGGCTTTGGCTGGATCACTTTATAACGATGCTCTACCACTTGATACTTAGGCCTAACCACCTTAACCACTTTGGGCTGTGGAAAGAACCAGGCAAATGGGTTGATGTATATGTTGGCTCGAACTTCTGCCTTTGCTAAAGATGGGGTTCCGATAAATAATAATAAACCTGCCATTGACATAAATAGAGTTTTTTTCATTTATTACCTCTCTTGCTAATGAAGCCATCGCTTCGTTCTAGCAATTAGACGCGCGCAGCATCATGAGGGTTCATTTTTTATCTAAAAAAATATAAACTAAGTGTTATTAGGTACTTATAATTATTATTCTTTATTTTGAACCTTTCTACCAACAGCTTCGTCTAATGGGTGATGCGTATTTAAAAGGACTTAATAAAAAGCCCAATTAACAAGGAGACAAGAATGAAACGTTTAATGACTGCACTCATCGGTATCGCTTTAATAAGCCCAATGGCCTATGCCAAGCGAGGACATCACAAAGCCAAACATGAAGAGATCTTTAAACAACTCGACTTAAGCGAGAAACAAAGAACAGAGCTCAAAGCTTTGAGAGAAAACAATAAAGACAATATGAAGTCTTTAAAGGAACAAAAGAAAAAGTTCCGTAAAGAAATGAATGAAGCAATGGCTTCAGACGCCAGTGAAAGTCAGCTCAGAACTTTGCATAACGAAATCACTCGTTTAAAAAATAAAATTAAAGACACTCGTTTTGAAAAAATGTTGTCTATTCGAAAAATATTAACTCAAGAACAAAGAGTTAAGTTTTTTAAGCTTAAACAAGAAATGAAAAAGAATAAACGCAAAGGGTACTAGTTGAAACAATGACCATTTCCGATTTTAAATCTTTTTATAATGAACACGAGGCTTTTGTACGCAAAAGCCTCTACTACATTATAAAAAATACCGGTTTTGTTGACGATGTCGTGCAAGAGGTGTTTGTCAAAGTTTGGAAAAAGCAAAACAGTTTTAAGGAGCAAGCCAATGTTCGTACCTGGCTTTACCGCATCACTGTTAACTGTGCACTTGACCATTTAAGGAAAAATAAAAAACGACTGGCCAATACAAATCTAGAGGACTTACCTGAGTTGCCGTCTGAAGAGTCAAATTCTTTGCATATGCGACAGCTTATCAAATTGGCCATTGATCAACTTGACGATAAGTCAAAACCACTGTTTGTACTTTATTATATTAATGAGGTTCCACAAGCTAACATTGCCCTTGCTTTGAAAGTTCCTATTGGAACAGTCAAATCTCGTTTGAACAAAGCGCGCACCATTGTGACCGATTACCTTAAAACACAAGGAGTGAATTATGAATCATAATGACAACAATGATCCATTAAAGTCCTTTATAAAAAAACACACCTCAGAAGAACTTAGTAAACCAGTCAATGAGTTCAGTGAGATTTTAAATACCATCGAAAAGCCAAAGCGCCCCTTCTTTTTAAATAACTGGGCTTATTCGTCTCTTGCTGCTGCTTGTTTAATTCTTATGACTAGTTTTTATTTTTACCAGGGTGCTATACAAGAACCGATCAATGAAGAAGAGATTAGCTTTTTATTTGAGTCGTTTGGTGATGATTTTTATGATGATGACGTTGATGATCTTTATGGGGATGGGTTTTCTTAAGATTTAGAGCTAGTGTTCTAGCCGTGGTCCTTCGCTGTGCATAGAATGAAGGTGATCCTACTCAGGTTGACGTTTTTTTAAGTGTAGGTTGAGTTTAGGTTTAGATTTTTTTCGTACTCTTTATTCATTTTTATTTTTGAAGTTCCTAGATGGAATTGCAATTTCATTTTTTGGTTGAGGAAAGCTTGTTTAAAAAAGCCATTGCTTTCAAAGCGCACAGGCGAAGTGATCGAGTGGCCCTTTAAACGGATTGGTCTGGCAATAGAACGCAATTTATAACTTAAATAGGTGTCTTCAAATATATCTACCTCTTTAACTAGGTCTTCACCTTGTGACAACATCGACTTACTAAAGAAAATGCAATGATCTAAATAAATCACATTGGCTAAACGCAAGCGCACATGATTGGAGTAAAAAGAGGTGAATTTCAATAGCGGGCTGTTGTTGTTATAAAATTTATGAGTGAAACCACCCCAAATTTGTTGTGAACTAAAGTCGTAGTGGCTGACCTGGTCTAATGCCTCCGCCGTTAGGAAAGATCTTGGGTGATTTAGTAAAACAACATCATTTTTAGCTTCTCTAATGCCAATGTTCAATCGAGCCGCGCGCGAGTTTTTAACTGTGGTCACTACTTTTTGTCCAAGTTTCTGCAAATCTTCAAAAGTGCCGTCATTGTTTTTGCCTAAAACCCAAATCAGATCAAAGTTATCTCGTCCTATGAAACTCTTTATGATTTTTCTATGAAACTTCAGTTTCATCTCATTTTTGACAGGTATAACAACAGAAATTTTGTTCATAACTCTTGCAAAAACTCCCTAAGATTAACAGCGGCTGGATGATTTTGCAGCTGTAGTTGGCTCATTAATTTGTCTAAATCCGTTTTGTAATCAACATCAAATGTGGGAGGTAACTTTTGAGTGATGAATTTATTGCTTTCGAGAACTTCTATCAATGACAGTGCTGTGTTGTCTTGACTGTACTCCACTGAACACCATAGTTCTTGTGATATAGGCGCTCCGCTCACAAAAGTGTAAAAACCACCATCATCGGCAGGACCAATCATATACTCATTGTCAAACAAAGGTTGAGTCACCCAGCTCAAATAGTCTTTATAGCTCAATTGGGGCGAGTCCCCACCCAAAAGAATCACCTTCTTATAACCTTTATCAATCAACCCGTTGTAGACTGAAGAGATCTTCTCACCTAAGCCTTCGCCCTTTTGATGAATGCGCTTGTGATCATTCCATTTGAGGGCATGCAAGGGAGTGAAGGCCTCTGACAACGACCAATAAACATCGACCTCGCCAAACTTTATTTCATTCAGCAAGAGCTCTATTTCTTTTCTGATTTTTTGTATGGACAACTTGTAAAACTCACCGGCTTTTTTCAAACCGATCTCACCCCCTAGGCGAGTTTTAACAGGAGACAACTCCGGCGTTTTTACAAAGATTGCAATGGCTGTTTTGTTTTTATTAGATAGCATCGTTTAACTTCCAACTGTATAGGCTTGATTTAATTTTTAACTTCTTATCTTTTATCAATTGAACTGTTTTTGGATCATCGGCAAGGTGTTCAGCATTTTTAGCGGCAAAGTCTTTGACCGAATTATAACCCAACAAACCCCTTTCAAAGTCTTTCTCATACCAATTGGATATAATTGGAGAAAGAAAGAGCTTATTGCCCTCGACATAGTTTCTGTCGCGGTCTTTAAGAAAATTAACCATAGCTGTTTGCATTTGCTCGTCTAATTTGTCAGCAGTGAAAGCTTGTTGCAACAGAGCAGGGCATCCTTTGGACGCACAGTTCACCGCAAAGTGAATTCTAGGGTCACTGAATTCTTTTTTACTTTGTTTAAAATCGTCGCCTTTAAGCTCTCCTCTGATGAAACCATGCTCAATATCATTCAAGGTGCGTTTCTTACCAAACAAAGTGAAAAATGACTGCTCCCAAGGGTCTTTTAAAAACTTGCCAAGATCTTTAATGGAATTGCTTTTTTTCTTAATTGTGTCCAAGTTGTCTTTAATAAGCTTTAGAGTCAGAGCATTGTATAGATTTATAAAGTAAGCGAGTCTTTCACTCTTCGAAAAATCATTCATAACTTGTTCACGACCTAAAGAAAGCAAATTTTCAACGACGGAATCTACTTTTTTAGAATCTAATTTTTTGTAGTCCACAGAGCTTTTCTGTTGGTTGTTATGAAGCTTCACCGTTTTACCCAAAACTGTAGAGAACTTAGAAAAATTGTGGTCAAAATTCACTTTCGTCACCTTGCTTAGCTTTTTAGAAGCCTGCACGCGCCTGCGCATTGCTTCTCTTGCATCATAAACCTTTTGTGGACTCACCTCTTTAGCGCGCGAGCTCGACCCACCTGCAGCGGCTCCACCAGATCCGCCACCCCCACCGCCTGAAGCGATGACGACACTTGAAGACGTGGCAACAATCAGAGTTAATATGGCTTTTATCATTCGTGCCTCCTGGGCTCAATCATTTTAAGTTATAACGTGGCTGATATATTTAAAGAAAAAATGTTTTCAGAGTAAACAGAACCGATCTCAGAGCCAAATGGCTTGTAGTTGGAGTCCTTGTCTATCTCATTATATTTCAACTCTAAATTAAACAAACCAATTTCTTTTTTAGCACTGATTTGAAAAGAGGAATCTAAATCTTTTCTAAAATCTCTGGATGTTGGATTTTGTTGTGGATTGGTGACAAAATTGTCAAATTCTCTTTGTGACCAAGAGTACTTACCTAACAGCTCAAATACACCGAACACTGGCAAACCGAGCTCTGCTTGTAACCCAAACAAGTTGGCATTATTTGCCTTAAATATTAGGTCTTTTTCTTGGGCATAGGTTAATTTGAGTACAGTTTTTAACTTGTCCTCAGATTTAAAACCTAAGGTCATACCACGGTAAAGTTCAGATAGGACTGGGTTCACACCTTGATTGGTCGTTCCTTCCGTGTGCCTTGCCGACCTTTCTTTGTAATCTCTTTTGGTGTACGAAGGCTCAATATAAATGTCAGTCACATTCGACAAATGATAATTCAATTTGAACCTAGCACCCACTTGGCGGTAATCATCTTTGAACTCCGCAAAAGACCCTCCTGCACTCAACACATCATCTTGCACAAAACTGTCGTGAGTCTTTTCACTGTAGTTTCCCGAAACTTCAAAGTAAAAATCATCTTGGTTGAATGAGTAATAAGGCTCAACAAAAATTTGATTGTATTTGACATCCCTTGCCTGTTCACTCAAACCTTGTGCCGTAAAGTTAAAAGCACCGCTGTCTTCAATTTTATAAACTGACGAAAAACCTAATTCGTGATCTGGGGTTACGAAGTGAGTTAAACCTAAAGACAATTCACCACTGATCTTCTCTTTGATTTCATCGACTATGTCGTCGTTGTGTTTTTTAAGCTCCCCTTTGAGTTCTGAATACAACAATAACTTGTTTTTTAAAATTTCAAAATTCATTTCAAGGCTCGGTTGTACTGTTAAAAACGAAGAATCTAAATCTTTTTCTGGCAACTGCAGTGGGTTGTCACTCACTCCAGACTCCAGAGTCACTTTAGGTTGAAACTTCAATTGAGACTCAGTGTAGATTTTAGCTTTGCTCTCTTGCTTCACCCGCGTAGTGTTGGTCGTGCTGGCTGAGGTGTTGAAACCAGTTGCTAATAAAATTGTTGTCACTATTAATTTTTTCATCAAATCACCTCATTTAAGGACCAATCATAATCACTGTACTCTTCTAACCAAATATCTAAGTTGGTTAAGTCTGCTTTTGGAAAACCTAACTCCTCATCAGTCCTGTCTAAGTGATACACTATGAACTCTTGAAAGCTGCCATATCGACCTGAAATGTCGTTTTCAAAATCTTCAGCGTACCAATCAAAGATCGAAGACACTTCATAAAAATTATCACCATTTTCAGGGTCATAAACATCATCCAGTAACTCTATTGAATTGTAAGCTGGACTGGTCACAAAGAAGGTCGACATTTCATCTAACTGAGCGTCGAGTTTATCAGCAGTGAAAGCTTCATTGCGCAAGGGTGGACAGCCCTTAGAGGCACAGTTCACTGCGAAGTGAATTCTCGCATCGCCCATAGGTATAAGTATTTCTTTTTCAATTTGGTTAAGTGATAAGTTTTTGGTCCCCACCTTCCACTTAAAGACATCCCAAACTTGACTGTCAAGCCCGCCAATGTTGCGAATGCTCTTCTGCAAAGGAAATTCCGTAGTGTCTCTGTTCACCCCTTTGTCTAATTCCAGTAAGTTTTTTAAAATGAGCTCTATGGTCAACATGTTATAGGCATTGATGTAAAAGCTCATTTTTTGGTTGCGATCAAAACTGTCAGGATCGGTGTTATTGATGTGATTAACGACAACACACAAGTTCTTTTTGTCATCAAAGCTACTGATCCAGCTGTTGTAATTCACTTGACCTGACAAGCTAAAAGAATCTTTTGGCTGTAATGGTGTGACATACTTTTGTAACAACTCGTCCATAATTGCCACGGTATTATCACCATAAACTTCATCCGTCGGTGTGTAATTCACTTCGGCAAATGGACAGTTCGTAGAGACACTGACTTTGTTATTTTTCCCAGCTTGTTCTTTAAAGTTTTCAGAAAAATTAGTGCCCATATCGGCTTCTGAACAGGCCAACAATGATAAAAAAACAAAAGTTAAAATAAATCTCAGAAGCATGATCCCCTCCCCCTGACTGTTGATGTTTTTAAATTAAATGAAAATGACTTGCGAAGACAGGTTTTAAAAGTTAATAGAACGTTTAGTTTTTCTTTAACTCAGATATACAAAGAATTACAGGAGGTTAGAGTCATGAATGCGTTTTCAACAACTTGTCTTTTATTTGTTCTTTCTAACCTTTTGTATTTCTTATACGACAGAGATTTTAACGACACCCAATCAGCTTTACTTATCTTTGCGATCACTCTTGTACAAGGGGTGTTAATGGTCATTGCATATAAGACAAGCCTTCACGAAAAACTCAATTTAAAATTACTAATAATTTGCGCCATTATTTCTAGACTCATTGTGATTCCTTCAAGCCCAATCCTTGAAGATGATTTTTATCGTTACTTATGGGACGGACACGTTTTAAGCCACAATATCAACCCTTACCTTTATGCTCCTAGTTCTGAACAGCTCGATCACTTACACACAGACTACCGACAAAACATTGGTTACATCAATGTTGCCACTATTTACCCACCACTGGCCCAGTACATATTTGCTTTTAACAGCCTTCTCGGAGGAGGGCTAACAGGTTTAAAAATTATATTTGTTATTTTTGATTTACTAACTGCTCTCATAATCGTGCGCTGGTTGCATCTAATAAACCAGCCTATCAGCTTATCTATCTTTTACTTACTGAACCCTATTGTGATTAAAGAAGTCGCCAACTCAGCCCATCTCGATTCTATTTTGGCTTTTTTCTTAGCGACATCTTTTTATTTACTTGATGTGTCTCGCCTAAAAACAAATTTTAAAAAAACATTCAACATGCCAACAGCCCTTGCAGCCATAAGTCTTTCCTTTGCCACTTTAATTAAAGTGAGCCCCATCTTTACCCTGCCTGCTTTTTTGCGTCAGCAAAAACATTGGTTCAAAGCTACTCTAGTTATGGCTGTCACCACAGCAGTGTTTTTTATACCCTTTATGTTTGCAGACAGGCTCATGCCCGGCATGACCTCTTTTGCCAAACACTGGGTGATTAATGAAAGTTTATTTTATCCCATCTCATACTTGGCAACAGAGATTGTTTTGCTTTTAAAGCTGGATCAGTTTCAAATGGTGAAAGGTTGGTTACTCAATGAAATTCCAGGAAAGCTCCTCTCCACTACAATTCTTGCCATGATTGTCTTTTATTATTACTTTAAGAAAAAGTTGAGTGACAGTGCATATGCACTTCTCATTATTGTGAGCTTATTGTTATTATCACCTGTTTTTAACCCTTGGTACACCTTGTGGTTTTTACCACTGGCAATAGTTAATCGACATATGCCGACGATTTTTCTGAGTGTTGTCCTTGGATTGTCGTACAGTTACTATCTCGACCGCCCTTACTATGAAGTTTTGCGACTGATCGAGTATTTGTTATTTTTTGGCTTTTTGTACCACTGGCACTTTTTGAAAAAAGTTGTACCTAAACAGAGTGAGTAAAATCTTATAACCTGCAAGTACGGATCCTTTCACCGTTCCACTAATTTTAGAAACTCCGACACGTTTGCGGTAACGAACTGAAACTTCATCACAAACTAAACCTAACTTCATAGCTTTGATTTGCATTTCCATGGTCCAACCAAAGTTAGTGTCTTGCATTGCAATGCGATCGTAAGCTGTTCTAGAAATTAAGCGAAAAGGTCCTAAATCTGTAAATCTTGAACCTGTGAAAAGGTTCATAAGTGTGGTTGCCAGCCAATTTCCAAACACTGCTTGTGGCAACAAGGCGCCTGGTTCGGCCTCTCCCAAGTTGCGTGAGCCAATGACCAAGTCACTGCCTGTTTGCCTTTGTTTTTGAATCAAACGATGAATATCTTCTGGGTAATCACTGAAATCACCATCCAGAAAAACAAGTGTGTTAAACTCAAATGTTTGCTTTGCATAAGCGACACCAGCCAAACAGGCACTTCCATATCCTGGTCGAGCTTCGGAAGTGACGTGTACGCCTAAGTCTTTTACAACTTTGACAGTATTATCGGTGCTTCCATTATCAACCACGACTGTTTGTGACAAAAACTCTTTTGGAATGTTATTTAACACAAGCCCTATCGAGTCTTGCTCATTGTATGCTGGTATCACTATAGCAATTTTCATAATCTCTTACCTTCTTCTGGCCTTGACTAATATTCGTCTCCATCTTCTATCAGCTGAAGACTCTAGGCTTGATTTATCATCCAACCAGCTTTGTCTTGCATCACTATTAATAAAGAAATGAAGACGGTCGCCATCTAAGTCAAAAAGAACTGGGTCAATATCTACTTTTTGACCAGCCACACCCATGGCATAAGCACACCAGCCACCATAAGTCGGCTCATACTTAAGAACTTTTTGCCCTGTTTGCTTGTTTTTTATAGCCTCATCCATAAAAAGATCAAGGTTCTCTTGGTTGGCAAAGTAATAAGTCACACCGCCAAAATCCATAGATATTTCAGGATTCCCTTTTAATGCAGCTCCGCCACCTTCAGGAAAATAAGACACTGGATCATAGCCCTTTAAGCCCAACCCCTTATCTAAATTGTACTCTTGAATTTCTTTGAGACGATCGGCACCGTCTGAGGCTAAGCTCATAGACCCCCAAGAACAAAAAGCTAACAATGAAACCAATATGGTTAACAACTTCATAAATCCCCCTCTTATTTTTAATGTTTATGTTGTGTTGTTTGCTGTGTTCAAATTGGCATAAGTGGAAAGTTTTATAAATTTTTATATAATTAATTCAAAGTTTAGATTTTCTTAAACAGTTTTAGAGCCTGCAATTTAAACAGATCGACGAATATAACTACCCACTATTTCTTCACTTTTTTATAACTCTTCAGGTGAAGCTGATTTATCTGTATGTGTTTCCCCTTAGAAAGTTTAAGTTTAAAAATAGAGACAGTCTGCTTTTTCAACTCTAAAGAACTAAGCGCAAAAAACTGTAACCAATAGAACGACCTAACTGCATGATTATTATCAAATAAAACCTATCACATGGACAATTGTTGACAGTAAAGTGAGCTCTATCCCAGCACAATGGTCGAACAAGTGATTATTGTAGAACAACTTATCAATAAGAAAATTTTATAGACCAGCTTGAATTTTTTTGTTTATAAGATTATCTTATGTCAGCAAGGTTAAGAGCCTGAATTGCTAGATATAGCATAAATATTTTAAATACCGGCGACAAGCCTGATTAAAAAAGGAAGGTCTGATAATGAATTTGCAACAGCTCACCACATTCTGTACCGTATTAAGTGAAGGCAGTATGACTGCCGCTGCTGATAAATTATTTCTAACACAGCCAGCTGTTAGCCAACAAATTCGAAGCCTCGAAGAAGACATGGCAGCCCAACTCTTAGTAAGAGGAGTCAGGCAAATCAAACCTACATTGCAAGGTCAGCTCCTTTTTGATTACGCTAAAAAAATTCTCCACCTGACCCAGCAAGCTGAAGTGGCCATTCAAACCATTTCACAAGATATATCAGGAAGTCTTAGAATCGGAACCGTCAATTCAATGGGAATGTATTTGATCAGTCCTATTATCGGTCTTTTCCTCAAGCACAACTCTAAATTAAATATCAAACTTGTTTACGGTAGCTATGAGCAAGTTATTGACGGAATGAAGACAAACCAAATTGATGTTTCGATCTTACCAGACTCTGAAAGTGAGTTTAATGTCAACTTAGAAGAGTTTGAATCACAGTTTTTATTCAAAGATGAAATGTGGTTAGCAGCTTCAGGACGTGACAGCTCAGTTCCTGGCAACATCGATGTTAAAGAATTCAATAGTCGCCCTATTGTTATTTATTCTGAAATGTATCCACAATTTAAACGACTTTTTGAAAAACAAATGATAGCAAACAATATTGAGTTCTATCCGGTGTTTGAGTCTGATAACGTAGGAACATTAAAGCGCGTTGTCGAGTCTGGATTAGGCTGGGGTTTCTTACCAGCTCACAGTATCAAAAAACAAATCAGAACCAATCGCTTAGTGAGGGTTCTTGCCGACGACCTAAAGTACTCAGTGAATATTAATTTATACACACGTAAAACGGCGTCTTTAAAGCAAATGTCTGAAGTCTTGTATAGAGCTTTGAAACAGCAAGCCCTAAATCAATAATGAGGTTTAGTCGCCGATTTAAAACAATCAATTTCATAGTTTTGTTATCGATTATGACGGTCGGCAACTCATACGCATCAGCTGAAACAAGTTGCCCTCCGCAAAATAGTCATCTTGAAATTATAAAACGCCTCGACCTGAATATAGATGCAGAATCTTTTATAACAAAATCTGAAAGTGGCACCTGCGATTCTCTTGCCTTAGATCAAGTTTTAAAAACGTTCACACAACTTCATCAGTTAAAATTTGCCGAGCTACCTGAAAAGTGGAACAATAGAAGCACTCGCAAACTCATGAGTCCATGGCAGTTTTTTAATAAAACAAATGTAAAGATCACTTATACTCAGCGTTTAGGTATGGCGGCTTTCTATGTCTATAAACAGAATTTAATGGTCATCACACAAAACTTTTTTAAATCTAATGTTGTAGAACAAATGGGAATCCTCATTCATGAAAGAGCCCATGCTTTGGCAGAAGTCAAAGATCATACAAAGTGTCGACATGGTCAGCTTCAATTTGTACACGGAGCTTGTGATAACTTTTTATCAGAGAGAAGTGCTGTGACTTCCTACGGAATGCATTACTGGTTCTTTAAACTGTACGCCAACTTGTCTCTTAACACATCTCATGACAACAAAATGCTAGCCCTCATTGCCGCAGAACAAATCATAGGTCACCGGGTTAACTTTCCTAAAACAGAAATGTCATACAACGATGTCTTAACTGTCAGTTTAGAAAAAGACGGAATTGTGACCGTCGCAGTCATCGATCCTATCACTCAAAATCTCATTCCAATGACTGGACTCAGGGATAAGGTTCTTAATATTTCTGAAGATAAAAAAACAAGTGGAACATTGCTTAAACTTAATAATGGTGAATATTTAGGCTTGAGCACAAACCAGCTCCTTTCACCTGAAACAACCAAAGCTTTTAGCTTTGATACTGATATCACCATATCATCTGTCAAAGCCATTTTTCATCCAGACCTTCTATCGAGTCGATACGCATTGCTTGACCAAGACAACCATATGCACATCGAACAGCTTGATAGAAAGCAAGGAACTTTAAAGTATCAACCTAATAAGTCCCTCAAACAACAAGTCCGTCATGTTTTCAGCCTCAGTGAATACTTTAACGTTGGATTGACCGTTGATGATATCGTTCACGTTTATGATTTTTCTTTTAATTCTTTAGGCTCTGATCGTTACAACTTATTTAGAAGTATTTCCCCGTCCTACTTTGGTGGAAGCATATTGGGTGTTAATTCACTGGGTGAAGCCATGAATGTCGACTTGATCATAGAGCCTATGTCACAAGGATTTCAAAGTTTAGACATCAATTCCGCTCATGATAACATTAATGATGCATTGATGTTTAAAGAAGGTTCCAGTATTCAAGTGATTCTTAAACAAGACGACTCACTTTATATTCACTCTTTAGATTTTGAAAACACAAATAATGAAATCAAAATTGGAAGTAAGGTCAATAACATAGTTATTAATCAAGCTATCTTTGTCGATTCCGACTTATACAAAAATTCACCTGAATCACAAAAATTTTCAGCTCAGTGTCAAGTAAAGAAAGTTAAGACAGAGCCATGGTTAAAACGACCTATAGGAATAAATAACAAGAATGAGCTTGTTGTTCTGACAAATGATGAGTGTGTCCTAGTCAGCTCTAAAGTTAAAAACTTTCACTTTGATCAGTCAGACCCAGAAAAAAGTCAACATGGATTTTCTAGCAGCTTGCTTGTCATTGAAAAGACTGATCAAAGCAAAAAAGTTGTAAAAGCTTATTTAGATAAAGCTGACTAATTACTTAAGGTCAGTATGTTTATAGTGCTGAAATTCACCCATATTCTTGATCTGTTCGTAAACCTCTGATTTGTCAGACACCAATATCACTTGAAGGTTTTTTGGTGTGATGTATTTTTTTGCGACTCGCTGAACATCCGCCACTGTCACTTGGTCCACTTTGCTAGTATAAGTCTTTAAATAGTCAAGAGGCACACCTAAGTATTTAAGTAACATGATATTGTATGCCACACTCGTCGGTGTTTCTAGCACACTTGGAAATGTTCCTTTCAAGTATTGTTTTGTCAGTGTCAGCTCATCTTCGGTGACCCCATCAGCAATGAACTTATTAACGGTTTCATACACAGTGTCGAGCGTTTCTTTGACTCTTCCATGTTGGGTGAAGGTACTTATTGTAAATGCACCTGTCTGTTTAGGTGATGAGAAAAATGAACCAATGCTATAGGTCAGACCTTTTTTAACTCGCACCTCTGTAAGTAGCCGCGAACTAAAACCACGTCCTAAAATAGCGTTCATAACTCTAATAGGGATAAAGTCTTTATTGTTTCTTGAGATTCCCAAGTGAGTAAAACGAATCTGAGTTTGTTTAGCTCCTGGCTTATGGACCAAGTGTATTTTTGAATCTGTTTTGCTCACTTTCTCAAATTCAACCTCCTCAAAGTCTCTTGTTGATGGCCAGCGCTCGACAAGTGTTTCTAACTTAGCCATCACTTGAGCTTTATTAAATTGACCAACAACAGCTAACATAGCCCCCTTTGGCTGATAGAATTTTTTATAATAGTTCACAACGTCTTTCTGTGAAATGCGTCGGACAGTTTTAGCTGAGCCCGAAACTGAATTTTCATAGGGGTGCCCTTTAAAAACCACCTTATTCGCCAAAGTGCCTGCCAATGAAGAGGCATCATCCAAAGACTTTAATTTTTGAGCATCTAGCTTTTTTTTGAAGCGACTGAACTCTGACCAGCTATATCTTGGCGAAGTTAACACCTCAGTAAAATCACTAAAAAGCTCATCCTGATACGTTGATAATGATGACGCCTCCACCATGGTGTAGTCTCGACTCACAGACACACTTAAGTCACTGCCTTTTTGCTCAAGGCTGCTTGCAATTTGTTTAGCTGAGCGCTTATGTGTTCCCATTTTTAAAAGCTCACCGGCGAAGTAGGCAACTCCACTCTTTTGCGCAGGATCGTTCACTGAACCTGCTGGAATCAATAAACTCAAATTAAGAAGTGGCAATTTATCACTTTTTAAAAAGAGAACCTCTAGGCCGTTACTAAGAACTTCAACTTCATAATTCGGTAACACAAATCGCGCATCTGCAGAGGGCGATGTGATGTTTTTCACTTTGGTTGCACACGAGCTCAAAAACAAACTTAATATTATTAACGCTAATATTTTCATAAAAACCATCCTATTTTTTGATCACTGCTACGTAAGAACCAAACTCTTTTCTAAAATATTTTTGAGCCACTCGCTTTATATCTTCGTTGCTCACTTTGTTATAACGTTCTAAATCTTTAAAGAACTGTGTGTAATCACCAAAATAAATTTCGTTGAGAGCCAGTAATTTAGCCTTGCTATTCACAGTGCTCAAAGCACCCACATAAGATTTCATCACTTGATTTTTTGATCTTTCTAGTTCGCTATCTGTAATTCCATTTTTTATGATTTTCTCAAGCTCTTCACGTACGATTTGCCGTGATCGCTTAAGATATTTTTTATTTTTAACTGAAACAAAAACAGCAAAAAGCCCAGGGTCCATAATACTATAGGAGAATGAGTAAGCTTGAGTAGCAATCTGACCTTTGTACACAAGTCGTTGATACAATCGACTCGTTTCCCCACCCCCTAAAACTGACGACAAAATATCTAAAGCAAAGCTATCATCTGTACCCGCAGCTGTACCTTTGTAGGCCATATAAAAACTTGGGCTTTGCACATCTTTTTTAAGAACAGTTTCTCGAGGTGACAGCTGATTAGGTTCTTGTGGCAACTTCACATCAGGCAAAGGTTGAGAAGGAATGGACCCATAGTATTTTTCAATGAGTGATTTTACATACGGAATGTCAAAGTAACCGGCAATGACGATGATAGAATTATTTGGGGCATAATAGGTTTTATAAAAAGTTTTTAAATCAGAAATGGTTGCTGCATTGAGATCTTTCATTGAACCTAGAATGGACTCTTTATAAGGGTGCACTTTATACACCGTTGAGAACATAGCTTCTTGCAAATAACCACTCACACGATTTTCAACTCGGAATCGCCTTTCTTCTTTGACAACCTCACGCTCACTGTCAATGGTCTCTTGCTTGAATAACAAGTTGATCATGCGATCGGATTCAATGTCTAAAACTTTATCGAGCTTTCCAGCTGGCAAGTTAACAAAATAGCCAGTGTAATCACGACTGGTGAAGGCGTTGTTACTACCACCATTGAGTTTAATCAATTTTTCAAAATCTGCGCCACTGTACTTAGCTGTTCCCTTAAACATTAAATGTTCAAAAAAATGTGCTAATCCTGTTTGACCTTTTTTTTCATTGCGGGACCCAACACGGTACCATTGATGAAAACTAACTATGGGCACTGACTTATCCTGATGGAGCAAAACCGTCAGTCCATTTTTAAGTTTGTACTTTTCAACTTTAAAGTCCAGTTTTAGCTGGGCCTCAGTCAAAGATGAAAACAATATGAGGAACATTAATATTAATATATTTTTCATGAAATCCCTGCTCGTGATGACGTTAGGCTTATTGATCTCATATGATACGAAATAGTTTTTTTAGAAGCAAACAATAAACTGACTGTGTTTTCGAGAGTATTCAATTTAAAGTACTTATAGTTTGGTAGGTCCTTCGCTGCGCTCAGGATGACAGTGCTTTACTCGGAATGACGGGTATGTGCTGGGTGACTTTGTTTGATTTTTTTAAAATTATTGGATTGCGAATTCGGTGAAATAGGCATTTTTGACAATTCCATCTGTTAGAATAGAATTTACCTCTGCCATAATTTCATCCTTAAGAATTAATTTTCCTTGCACGGACCGAATGTCGGCAACTGTCTTTTCATTGATTAACTTTAGAATAGAGTCACGGGCTTCTGCTCCTAGATCAGAGATCTCTTCAAAACCCCTTTCGTCTAACATTTCTAATTGTAAAGATAAGCGTACGAACCGCCTTGGAGTTCCACTCAAATTGACGTTAAAAGGAACGAGCTTATAGACATAATCCTCATTAGCATCACTCTTCTGAGCGTCTTTCCACTGTTGCATCAGTATATCTTCATTGGTTTGTTTTTTTGTCGGGAAAGAACCCTGATACGCCAAGAAAACACCGACAGCCACAACTAAAAAATTTGTTGCCAAAAAGGCAATTAATAAAATGGGGGATCGTGATTCACTGACTACTATGTCATCAATTTCTTCAGACATGATTCTCTCCTTAAAAACATATCGGAAGCATTGACCATTGCCTTAAGCCCAACTAAAGCCTTGCAAGAAGGCTTGTATCATTTCGATATAATGCGCAGCAAAACTGAGTAGAAATAAAGATTTTAGGATCACTTAGTGATAATAAACTATCTTTATAGAAAGATGATAGATTAACACGAACCATATGGCAAAATAGGTTTATGCATTCGTTAAGCAAATACATACTGACTCTATTAATGTTCACCCACATGACAGCTTTTTCAAATGAGCCAATTGTGACCGACCCAAGTCCAGTGGCTCCTCCTGAAGGCCTTGTCCCTTCTGGTCTTATTCAGCTCGGAACAGGCAGTTACCACCCAAACAAAGCGATTGTTGCTGATAAAGCTCGACGAACCCTCTCTGTTTGGAAAAACAATAACGGCGATATTCAGCTTCTTGCTCACTATGCCATGGACCATGGAAAAAAAAGTGGCGACAAAGTAAAACAGGGCGATCTTAAAACTCCTGAGGGAATTTACTTTGTGCAAGATAAAAAATACTCAAAAGAGCTCGACTTCAATGAGTACGGTGTTATGGCTTTCACGCTCAACTACCCAAATCATTTTGATCGCATGCTAAAAAAAACTGGCAGCGGTATATGGCTTCACTCCATCCCACCTCACAAAACACTCAAGCGAGGATCTCGTGGTTGCTTAGTTTTACGAGAAAACAACATTAAAAAAATTGATAAACATATAAAGCTCGACAGCAGAACTCCTATTCTTATTTACGACCAGGTCGAGTACATAACTAAAGAACAACTCAAAGCACAACAGCAAAAATTGATGGCCTGGCTTAGTGCTTGGAAGCAACAATGGCAGACTAAAGATTCAAACTCTTACATCAGCAATTACTCTAAAAAATTTCAATCAAAAGGTATGAATTACAATCAATGGAAACTCTATAAAAAAAATGTCAGCCAAAGCACACGCCAAATCAAAGTGCAAGTGCGACAACCTGTGATCTATAAAAATAAAGACCAAATCATAGTGCGCTTTTTACAAGACTATAGCTCTGATGTAACCAATGATTTTGGTGAAAAAACTCTGTATTTGAAGCTTGAAAATCAACAACCAAAAATTGTTTCAGAAATCTGGAAACAAGAAAAGAAAGAACTTCTAGGCTCGATGAGTTTATAAAAAAAAGAGTCACATCTTTTAATGTGACTCCAGATTCAATATCAAAAAAATTTAATAAATCACCCAAGTGGGTTATTTGGATCGAAGCTTCCATAGCTTGTTTGCTGAATGTTGCTGTCAGCTTCTTGAGTTGCTTCAGGAGTGTTGGTATCTGTCATCGCACCGTCATCGATTTCTACTTTGATGGCGTTGCTTGAGCAGTCTTCCAAAGACGACAAATGAGCATCGATTTCGCTTTGTGAAATTAGCTTATCATTTAAGTTAATGTCTAACATGCGCGTATCGAATTTAAGTTTGTTGAATTCAGTTTTTAAACTCATAAAGTCTCCGTTAATTCCAGTATTTAGGCTCTCTGGAATTTTTATCATTGTCTACCACTAATTTGAGTTTACGTCCATGCCTGTTGGTTTTTTTTCTCAGTCTCTGCCCCTTATTTCTGACCCAGAATGTAAGAAATAAAAAGCCAACAATCACACCACCTAAGTGAGCTAAGTTTGCGACTTCACTACTAAAACCAGAACTCAACAAACTCAAAAGCTCAATCACACCCAAAATCATCACAAAGTACTTGGCCTTGAGTGGAAAAATTCCAAAGAAGTAAATCAAGCGATCAGCAAAAATAATCCCGTAAGCTAAGAACAGCCCATAAACAGCCCCAGAGGCTCCGACGACAGGGCTGTACAATGGAACCCCATTCTTTGTAATTAAGTAGTACACACCCATGATAAGGGTGTACAAGATGCCGGCCCCAACTCCACACACCATATAGTATATGAAGAAAAAACGGCTACCCCAGCGCTGCTCGAGCTCTGATCCCAACATCCACAACATCAACATATTAAACAAGACATGAAATAAACTGTTCGAGTGCAAGAACATGTAGGTGAAAAATTCCCACAACCAAAACTTGGCAAAGATAGTGACTGGCTGCAAACCAAACCACAAGAACAGGTTGTCCTTCTCAAAGAAATATTGCTGGATAATTAAAACACCAATCACCCAAACGGCCACATTGATAATGATCAGTTTTTTCACTACAGGGGTGAGTTTTGGTATTTGAAACTGGACTTGCTGCTGACTCATATTTAGCTTTTTTGGCTGACCTCTAAGAGCACTCCTCCGGTTGATTTCGGATGAACAAAGGCCACCATCATATTGTGAGCTCCTTTTTTAGGCTCATCATTGATTAATCTCACATTCGCTCTTTTTAAATTATCCATGACTTGAACAATATCATCAACCCGTAAACATATATGATGAATGCCTGGACCTCTTTTATCTAAAAACTTTTGGATGGGACTGGCCTCATTGGTTGGCTCTAAGAGCTCTAACTTAGATGAATTCTGCAAATTAAGCATTGCGACACGAACCCCTTCTGACTCTACTGTTTCATACACAATGTCTTCAATTCCCATAGCTTGGTAAAAGCCAATGCTTTCTTCGATTGACTTAACGGCGATGCCGACGTGATCAAAATTAAAGGCTCCTAAGTACTTTTTGACCTCTTCCATCAGTGGTTCCTCCCCAACTTATGCGGTTAATTTTTTGAAATACTCTTCGTAACTTTTGTATGTGTCTTCAAGGCTCACTGGAATCAACTTTGTTTCGGCGATCAAAGGGAAAAAATTTGTATCACCGCTCCATCGAGGGATCACATGCCAATGCAAGTGATCTGGAATACCAGCACCTGCCACTTTGCCGTGATTCATACCCAAGTTAATGCCTGCACAGTTATAAATGGTTTTAACTGCCTTCACAGTTGTTTTTAGTAACTCACTCAAATCCAAATACTCTTCTGAACTCAATTCTAAAAGATCACCGACATGCCTATGTGGCAAAACTAAAGCATGACCAGAATTATAAGGGTACTTGTTTAACACCACCATGGAGTGTTTACTTTTATAAACACAAAGACTTTCAAATGATGGTCCTTTAGCAAAAGCATTACAAAAAACACACTCATCGCCGTCTGGCTTCACCACCCGTCTTAAATATTTCAAACGGTCTGGACGAGAGATATAATCCCTTTCCTGTGGCCAAATCTCAGATAAATCTATTTTATCACTCATTAGTCAATATACCCTGGCATAATAGCTAGTGGTTTACCCAATAATTTTAAACGCTGCTCAAAAGGGTTCACTTTTACAAGGCCTGATTTCATTTCACCTATCACTTCGTATATGTCAGGTCTTTTCTTGGGTGGAGTGAACATTTCTGGATCATCACCAAGCCCAGTCATTTCACCAATCATTTTTTTGGCGTCACTGTAAGTTCCGATTTGGTCAGCAAAGCCTAACTCTACTGCTGTTTCACCAGTAAAAATTCTTCCGTCTGTGTACTTTTCAACAATATGTTCAGCAATCTTTCTATTGGCTAAGATATCTCTAATAAACTGAGACTGAACCTCATCAATCATCTCTTTGAAATAGACTCTTTCTTCTTCAGTCATAGGGCGACTCTCAGAACCCGCATCTTTTAAAGCTCCTGATGTGATTGATTGTGGTTTGATCTTGGCCCATGAGTAAAGTTCTGACAAATCAGCAAATTGCATGATCACTCCAATAGAGCCCATCAAAGTACCGGGGTTGGTTACAACTTTTGAACCCGCAGAAGCAATGTAGTACCCACCACTAGCAGCCATAGAGCTGCTCACCACGACCACTGGTTTTTTTAACTCATTTTTTATACGCATTAGCTCTGCGTAAATCTCTTGGCTAGGTCCAACCACGCCACCGGGAGAGTTCAATTGCAACAACACCCCTTTGATATTTTCTTCAGCTGCATAATCGCGAATTGGCTCGAGCACAGACTTTCCGTCCATGATCACGCCTTCCAACTCTAAATTTAAAATAGAGCTCTTTGAAACCTTGTTAAAAGTAGATGTTGGGTTGAACTGAGAACTCATGGCCCCCAAAGACATCAATAAAAAAATAAAAAAGATGGCTGCACAAATGGTTACGAAATTCTTTAAAAAACTCATGGCTTTCCTTTGCAGTATTTTGTTTGCACAAACGTTATACCAAAAAATAAAAAAAGGCTCTAACAATTAGAGCCTTTTTTAATAAATATTTTATGAATACAATGAGTAATTAATCGTCTTTTTGCGGAGTCACCTGCGCTGTTTTAAGAGCATCTCCAAAAACATCACCTAAGCTAGTTTTAGAGGTCGAAGTGGCTTTTTTGATGTACTCATCAACATCTACTTTCTGCTCTCTTAATTTGACAATTTTTGCACTCAAGCTGATTTTACGAGCGTCTTTATCAATAGTAATCACTTCAGCTTTGATGGTCTCGCCTTCTTTGACAAACTCTTCAGCTTTATCGATTCTTTTTGTCGTTAACTCACTGATGTGAATTAAACCCTCGATATGAGACTCTAGTTCAACGAAAACACCAAAATCAGCAAGCTTCACAACTTTAACATCATGTTGTGAACCAATTGAGTATTTATCATCAATGCTTGCCCAAGGATCGCCATCTAATTGCTTTATACCAAGACTGAATCTTTCGTTTTCAATATCGACGCCAAGAACAACAGCTTTCACTTGCTGACCTTTTTCTACAACTTCAGATGGGTGATTCACTCGCTTCGTCCAAGAGAAGTCAGAAATGTGAATCAAACCGTCAATACCTTCAGAAATACCGATGAAAGCTCCAAAGTCAGTCAATGACTTGACTTCACCTTCAATGATCGTGCCCGGAGGATAGCTGTCTTTCAACGTCACCCAAGGGTTTGGCTCAAGTTGCTTCATACCAAGACTGATTCGTCTGTTTTCAGCATCAAGATCAAGTACGACAACCTTCACTTCGTCACCAACGTTAACTACATCTGACGGATGTTTCACGCGCTTGACCCAGCTCATTTCACTAACATGGATAAGGCCTTCAATGCCTTCACCAAGTTCAACGAAAGCACCGTAGTCTGCTAAGTTAACGATTTTACCTTCAAGCTGTTTTCCTTTCGGGTAATCTTGAGAAATTTTGCCCCAAGGATCTTCGCTCATTTGCTTTAGACCTAAAGACACTCTTTCTTTAGAGTTATCAAATTTTAACACTTTAACATCAAGCTCATCGCCCACGTTTAACATTTCTGATGGATGTTTAACACGTCCCCAGCTCATGTCAGTGATGTGCAATAGACCATCCATTCCGCCAAGATCTAAGAACGCACCGTAATCAGTGATGTTCTTAACGATCCCTTTGACGATAGATCCTTCAGACATGTTGTCTAAAGTTTGTGATCTGAGGCTTTCTCTTTCAGCTTCTAAAATTGCTCTACGTGAAAGAACAATATTGCCTCTGCGCTTGTTGAATTTAATCACTTTAAATTTATAAGTATTGCCAATGTAGACGTCCATGTTTCTCACCGGGCGAAGATCAATTTGACTTCCTGGTAAGAACGCTTTCACTCCGATATCAACACTCAAGCCACCTTTAACTTTGGCGATCACTGTGCCTTCAATGATTTCTTCATTTTCAGCCGCTCTTGAGATGTCGTTCCAAGCTTTCAACATGTCAGCTTTATCTTTCGATAGAACAACCATGCCGTTTTCATTTTCAATTTTATCGACGTAAACTTCGACTTCCTCACCCACTTCTATGCTTTTGCCGTCAACTAAACGGAATTCACTGATCGGGATGAGACCTTCACTTTTGTAGTTGATGTCGACAAGAACAAAGTCTTCCTGAACAGAAACAACTTTACCTTTAACAACTTCGCCTACTTTCGCTTCGTTTGTGCTTTTGAGTGAGTCCTGATACATGGACTCGAAAGAATCGACGCCAGATGCTTCATAATCATCTTGTGGGTTTTTTGGCACCTCACTGTCTGCAGCGTCTAAGACAGCTAAAACCTTTTCTCGCTCCATTTGAGCTTTTGACTTACTTGTGTTTGATGTGTTCAAACAAAACCTCCTCGCGAAAACAGAGTCCTTAATTCTGTTTTCAAATTTTATTTCTCATATTAATGAGATAGATGAGGTTATAGACGCTCTGTAGCCAAAGTCAAAATAAATCTTTAATATTATTGAAATTCTAGAGGATTTAAATTTGTAATTTTTCTCTAATGGACTGCTCCACTTTGCGCACAACTTGCTGCAAATCCATGTCGGTAGTGTCGACCACAATTGCATTTTCTGGGATTTGCAAAGGTGAAGTCACCCGTTGGCTGTCTTGGGTGTCTCTAACCTGTTGAGATTTGTGGACTTCCTCAAAAGCCTTACCTTCTTCAAGTGCTCGGCGCTGAGCGCGATCTTCATCTTTAGCAGTTATATAAAATTTTAAATCGGCTTGTGGGAACACCACAGTCCCGCAATCTCTCCCTTCAGCGATGAGCCCTTTAACACCAACCGTGCAATCACGTTGAGCCTGCAGTAGCTCCTTTCTGACTTGAGGAAACTTACTAATTTGACTGGCGACACTGCCAACATCATCTGTGTAGATTTGTTCTGTAACGTCTTTTCCTTCACAAAAAACAAGAGTTTTTTCTGAGCTCAGATGAACCTTCCATAAATCACTTTTTATGGCTTGAGCAAGATCCTGTTCCGACTCTAAAGACACCCCTTTATAAGAGGCAAAAAAAGCCAAGGCTCGGTAAAATGCCCCTGTTGAAACCCACGACCAACCAAGTGATGAGGCCACTTCTCGGCTGACAGATGATTTGCCGGAGGCTGCAGGACCATCAATTGTGACTACGTAACTCATTTAAAACCTTTTTAATTTCTTGCATGGCAACTTGATTTTCTTCCCCAGTGCCAACACTCACTCTGAGGTGAGTCATTAATTTGTACGGCTTCACTGGCCGGGTGATGACACCTTTTTTTAAAAGCTTGTCAAAAACCACTTGTGAATCAAAGCCGGTATCAAATAAAACAAAATTAGCTTGTGACGGCCAGTATGTCACTTCCATTTTTTCAAATTCATTGTAAAAATAATCGAGACCTTGCCAGTTCACAGCTTGTGCTCGCTCTAAAAATTCAGTGTCCTCAAAGGCGGCAATGGCTGCCACTTGAGCCAAATGATTGACGTTGAATGGATTACGAATTCTGTTGATATAATTACAAACCATTTTATCAGCAATAATATAACCAACGCGCAAACCCGCAAGACCAAAAACTTTACTCAAAGTCTTTAAAATAACCACTTGTGGATATTTCTTTTGTAATTTTTGACTGTTGGGAAAATCTTTTGCTCGAACAAAATCATTGTAGGCTTCATCAAGCACTACCAATGTGTTTTGCAAATCTTTAGTGGCTTCTAAGAGCTCGACAATTTTGCTCTCTGGTAAATAAGTGCCAGTTGGGTTATTAGGGTTTGCAACAAATATGAGTTTGTAATCTGAAGACTCTGATAACTTATTAACAAAACTATTTATATCGAGCTGCATTTGGTCGTTGAGGGGGACTTCGTCAACATGAATGTTGGCCGCTGTGGCGCAAATTTTATAAGCAATGAATGAAGACTCTGAGGTCAGAAGGCGATCATTATCAACACAAAATGTTCGAATCAAAAGGTCGATCAACTCATTAGAACCATTCCCAACGACAATTTCTTCAGGAGTGACATCATATTTTTTTGCCAGTAAATCTTTGAGTTGAGTGCAATTTGGATCGGGGTAACGATGTAGGTTTTCAACTTCTTGCTTTAAAGCTTGCTTGACCTTTTCACTTAAGCCCACTGGAGACTCGTTGCTGGCAAGTTTATAAACCTTATCGAGGTTGTGTTCTTTTTTTGTGGCTGCTATCGACTTTCCTGGCTTGTAAGGAACAAGCCCTAAAATATTCTTTGAGACTAACATGAGCAACAACCTATCTAGAAAAAACGAGAAGCTCAACCCTCATTCTGCTTAGATTTCATTTTATTGCTAGGATTAGCTGGCTCAAACCTCATTGCATTAGATCTGATGCTCTTCAACCTCAATCACTAAGACTGACTTGCCATTTTTTTTGACCTTTCTATAACTTTTACAGCGTTTCTTACGAGAAAGTTTTCTCTTTTCGCTGGTGGCCTCAAGCACGACCGTGCTGGCTTTTCCCGGTGGTTTGTAAATAGCACATGTTTTCATACTAGCTATGATTGCTTTTTTAGACTTCTTTTTGGCTTTTTTCTTAGCCACTTTTTTACTTTTGCTAATTTTTTTCTTTCTTTTTTTAGCTTTAGCAATTTTTTTCTTTCGTTTCTTTTTATAGACTTTCTTTTTTTTCTTCGTCACCTTTTTTTTAGTAGAGATCAATTTGACATTGACACTTTTGCCACCAGAGCCCTTGCTTAAAATGCGTGTTGATTTTTTCTTGATTGTGCCTGACGACTTCGGTGTCACTTGAGCAAAGACATCTATAAAGAAAAATACAAAAACAATTATAAGTATCGTGCGCATCAGACCTCAATATCTTCTTTGATTCGCCTTTTATAAATACTGCTTGCTTCCATATTGTCGATCGTATCTTGTAAATGAACTAGGCCTCTGGTTTCTATCAAAACTTCAACCATGGTCTCTCTGAGTTCTAAACCCATACCTAAACGCACGTGGTTAACGTCTAATATATTCACTTTTTGATCTGCTAGAAACTGAGTGACCTTATTGAGGTTTCCTGGGTAATCATCGATGACAAACTTGAGCCTTGCCAAACGACCCGACTGTGTTAAGCCTTGTTCGATCACCTTAGTTATTAAATTTAGGTCAACGTTTCCACCACTTAAAATCAAACTGCAGTGCTCACCTAACTCCCAGTTAGTGTTAAATACAGCAGCAAGTGGTAAAGCACCTGACCCTTCGACAACTGTTTTCGCTCGCTCAAGGAGAAATACCATCGACTGTGCTATTTGGCGTTCACTCACGCTCATAATGTCATCAACATACTTGGATATGTAATTGTTGTAGATATACTCGTCAGGGGCTTTCACAGCCGTACCATCAGCAATGGAAGGTCCTTCAATACTATTGATTTGCGGTTCATTTTTGTACATCGTGCGCATAGCTTCAAAACGTTCCGGCACAACCCCATAAACTTTGATTTTTGGGTTTACTTCTTTAATAAATTTAGCCATTCCTGAGATAAGACCTCCGCCACCAATGGGAATGATAACAGAACTCATTTTTGGTAACTGCTGCATAAGTTCTAAAGCAAGTGTGCCTTGCCCGGCAATGATGTCTGGATCTTTGTAAGGATGTACAAAAGTATAACCTTCATTCTCAGCAAGACCAATCGCATGCTTATAGGCGTCGTCATAAATCTGCCCTTTTAAAATCACCTCAGCACCATAACCTTGTGTTGCAAGAACTTTTACCATCGGACTGGTTTCAGGCATAACAACTTTGGCTTTGACACCTGTTAAACGAGAGCTATAGGCAAGGCCTTGGGCATGGTTGCCGGCAGAGCTAGCAATGACCCCTTTTTCTTTTTCTTGAGGTGTGAGATTAGACATTTTGTTAAGAGCACCTCTGATTTTAAAACTGCCCGTTAACTGTTGATTTTCAAATTTTAAATGTATATTTGTGCCGACAATTTGTGAACAGTTGCGCGAATACTCAAGCGTAGTTTCTCTAATGGTGTCTTTAATTTTTGCGTAAGCGGCTTGAATATCCGCAACTGTTACATCTCTCATGCTGTCGTCCTTTTATTAGTTATTTAACTAACAGAGTTGTCCCAAAAAGCACTCAACCCCTTTAATGGGTTGTAATCTTCGTGAGATAAAACCGGTCGCAAGTTGTTTTCACTTTCTACCGGTGAATACTTTTCATCGAAAAAACAAAAAGGAGCTAAAGGGTAATCACAGAACACACACTCACTCACATGCTTCATACACATATCCGCTTCAATGACCCCGCCACATTTGTGACATCGACGATAATAGTTACCATCTTTCATAAAAAACCTCTTATGCAATGGTAACTCTTTCTTTCTTAATCCCTAAACCCAGTTTACGAGATTTCTTTTTTTTTTCAAGGTTCGGATAGAGCCAATTTGAGACAAATTTGAATAGAAATGTTGATTATCTAATCAGAATAACAGTGCCTCCAAAAAGTCCTGTTATAACAGATAGTCTCTGCGTCAAGTCATTGAGCAAATTGAAATGGGTCATCATTTTTTTTTATTTTTAATTGATATCAAATTGATACCCCTAACAATATATTTTTGCTGAAGACTCTAACTCCCAAAAATGTGAAGACTTATAGGTTGAGCCTTATTCCTAAAGCTACGCTTTGGCTCGATCACTTTATAAAATGTCATTGCAAAATAGTTTTAAGTGATCAAAATAGGACTTTGTTTCGTAGGGGTAAAATTCAGGTCGAAAAAAATTGTACAGCTCTTTTCCTTCATATTTAATTGCACTTATATCGCTTGTATCTATATCTAATGTAAAACCTCTATAGTCGATCATTTCATTGAACAAGGTAGCTACGATTGTCTTTTTAAAAAAATCTAAAAGTAAATCGTAATTAGCAGGATTTACGAAAGTCATAAACGTTTGAACGTGTGGCGATTGAAAGACTTCAACAGGAATAGTGACCGAACCTCTTGGGCGCCCCATACTATTATAAACAAAGAGTCCTTGAGGGCTGACCGAAACAGCGCTGGTCTGTGTTTGTTCTCTATAATAAGTTTGAATGAGTTCTTTAAAATTGTGAGCCCGGCTCAAGCGATTTTCGTATTGAGTGAGTAAATGTGTGAAAACTAACTGCCCCAGGGCTTCGGAGACTTCAGGGTTTTGATTTAAAAAATCAAACAAAGCTGTTTTGAGCTGTGCTTTAATGGTTTTTTTGCCAACCCATGGAAGCCGGTACGGCCAATTTTGTAGATCGGATTGAGATGAGTCTTTATGAACCATTTTGGTAAGAATGTTTTCGACCGTTGCCAATAATGCCTTGAGCATTTCAATGTGCTCAGAAGAAAGAATAGGTTCACCTGTTGCTGAGTTAACTGCAGCAAAACGAAAATGAAAGCCACCAGATCGCAATCCATTTACGACACCAATATCTTGCAAAGCTTGAGCTAAAATACTTTGCGGCTCATAAACGCTTGTTAAGCTCTGAGTTGTATAGCCTTGTTCTGTAATATAAAAAAAAGCTTGTGTGCCTGAACTTGGCGGAAATGCTCGAGCTTTTAAAGGGAAGTGAATAGCATTGACTAGCTCACTAAACACTTGAAAATCAAACTGTGACCATGCACTCGGAAATGTTTTTCCAGACAGCTGGTAATGATTTCTTATCACTTCTAAGGTGGAAAACTGCTTACCAGGCTGACTCCCCTCATTGCCACCATTTAGACTTATATCAGCCTCAGAGTAAAAACTAATGAGTGCGGTTAAAAGTAAAATAATGCAGTTCATATTTTTCATCATAAATCTTTATAATATTTCCTTCTTTTCTTAAGATATAAAAGCAAGTTAAGTGCCAACTGCCCTGAAAATAAGATCATCCATAGATGCTTTGTAAAAACAAAAGTTCAACTCAGTTTACCTATAGAAATCTAGGAGTTATCAACTGAGACTTTCGCATCAAAAGTAAGGGTACGTCATGGCTTGAACTCTCATCAAACACTCTTTGAGTGTATTGAGAACTTTCTTTTAAACACCTGTGAAATATTTACTTCATCAGATCAAAACTATTGTCATATGTGTGCTGGGCACACTAATTGCTAATGTCTTATTTATGTTTAAATCATTTTTTCCAAACCCTAAATTGTTCTTCTCAAGTATCATGCTTTGGTTTTTTGCATGTATTTTTGTATGGGAAAAATGGGGAACGATCCTCTCAAAAAAAATTGGTTTGGACATTAGCCAGCCTGTTGAGCTCGGCATCAAACACTTCATATCTGATAGCTATATATGGTTCACAATTTTTTACGCAACATCAGCCATTTTGTTTGGAAGTCTATGGGCTCTCATAAATAAAAACAAATGGTCGCGTTGGTCAATCTTTGGTTCAGCTTTAATCATATATACAACATACTTCACAGTGCAGTTCTCAGTGGCCTACAACAATTGGTTGGGCCCTTTTTACGACCTCATTCAAAAAGCCTTGTCTGGAGGAAATGAAAAGATCGAAGCCACCCAGTTGTATGGTCTCGTTTTCGATATCATTGGGTTGTTTGTTTTTGGAGTTGTTATTTTTGTCATTAACCGCTTTTTTATAAGTCATTTTGTGTTTCGTTGGCGTACGGCAATGAACAATCATTACACAAGCTACTGGCAACGTATCCGTCACATTGAAGGAGCCTCACAAAGAATCCAGGAAGACACCATGAAACTGGCACGTATTATGGAAGAACTGGGGGTGTCTTTAGTGAATGCCATCATGACTTTGATTGCCTTTTTACCATTACTGCACAACCTTTCAAAACATGTCACTGAAGTTCCTATACTTGGACAAATTCCATACCCGCTTGTTACGATTTCATTGGCGTGGTCTCTACTAGGTACTGGAGTTCTTGCCCTTGTAGGTATCAAACTACCAGGCCTTGAATTTAATAACCAAAAAGTAGAAGCGGCTTACAGAAAGGAGCTCGTCTACGGCGAAGATGACGCCTTAAGAGCTAAAAATAACGATCTTATGTCACTCTACAAGGATGTCAGAAAAAACTATTTCCGACTTTACTTCCATTACATGTACTTCAATATTTTTAAACGCACCTACATGTATATAGATTGGATTATTATTCTTGTTATCATGACTCCAACCATTGCTGCTGGCGCTATCACCTTTGGTGTCTTCACTCAAATTTACATGTGCTTTAACCACGTCGGCAATTCATTTCAGTACATTGCAAATTCATGGAATCAAATTGTTGATTTAATGTCTATACACAAACGTCTCAAACAACTTGAAGTAGCCATAACTCAAACCACCCACACACCACCGCCGAGTCACCCAAGCTTTATAGATATGGAAACATTAGAAGTCACTGAGGAAGGCCGCGAACACTTTGTCAGCATTAAAGACGGTGTTAAAAAAGAAAGTCAATGAAGTTCATACTATTAATAGTGTTTTTATTTGTTGAAACTTTATCAGCGACTGATCTTGACGGACAGACCATCATTGCACCTTTTTTAAATGCTAAAAAATTATGTGCTGACAACGTCCCAGACGAAATCAAAATAAATAATGACCTCAACCAAACCGAAACTAAACTTTCGAGCTTAATTGGCAATATTGCAAAAAGGCCTTTCAATGAGCTTTTAACAGCACGTCAGTTAGAAACTGAAGATGAATATTTAATTCGTGAGAACTCAAAATATGTGAACGAGTTTCTAAATCTCTTTTCCGTCTCGCCCTTTCAAGATGAGCTCAGGCAGAAAGGGTATATCCATAGATTGATCGATAAAATCAAGCCCAATATCATTCTCCCTCTGAGTCTGGCAAAAATCCGCAAACTAAAAAGTAAATATCAAAATATTGATGACAACACAGTAGAGCGCTTATGGAGCCTATCGCCTGACCTAGTTGATTTCAGCATGAATGTAGAAGACA
>JAHDFM010000024.1 GCA_020628165.1 Bdellovibrionales bacterium
CTCGCGGTTTTCAGGCTTGAGCAACTTAGCGATAGTCCCTTCTGGGAGCTTTGCAAAAGCCTCATCTGTTGGTGCAAACACTGTGAATGGCCCTTCGCTCTTCAGAGTTTCTACGAGTTCAGTTGTTTGGACTGCAGCAACAAAAGTTGAGAAATTTCCAGCAGATACAGCCGTGTCGACAATATCAAGTTCAGCTTCAGCAGCCGCGCCGTTAGGATTATTTCTTGTGTTTGCGGATGAATCACTGCATGCAACCAAGCTGTAGGTCAGTAAAAGTGTCATCATTAGTACTATGTGTTTCATTATCACCCCTCCGTTGTGATGGTGGCATCATTGCCTTGAAAACAAATTGTCATTTTTGAAGGGCGATGCATAGTCTGATTGAACGTGACAAGTATAATATTTTTTTATTATACTAATTTAATAAAAAATAAGAACACTATAGATATGACCCTAGAAAATTTAAAAATAAAAGACTTACATCTTCTCTCACAAATGGAGCGCTTTGAATCTATGCGCTCTTACGCAAGACATTTAGATATCGAGCCTCAAAATCTATCTAAAAAAATCAAAGACATTGAAAAAGCGATCCGAACCAAACTGTTTGAGCGATCCACTCACGGCATTACCCTCACTCCCCATGGGCAAATCGTCATTGAAAAGATTCATCGAATTCTCAATGAGATTTACAACCTTGATCACTCGCAAAACCAGCCCCATCACTTTTCTAAAGAGATCACTGTTTGCTCGAGAGGTTACTTAGTTGATTTTCTTTGCCCTTATTTGATCAAAGCCTTTAAAACTCAAATCTCAGACACTCGCTTGCAATTTTTAGATCTCAGCCCAGAAACTACAGAGATGGCTGGTCGCAAAAATCAACTCAGCTTAGTTTACTCATATAACGACATCCAGCTTGGCAAAAACTGGACACACGATAAGCTCGGGAAAGTTCAATTTCACTACGTGGTTAAAAATGACCACCCACTCGAAGGGGCCGTTGATATTCGTGACGCCAAAAAGCATAAGTTCATTGGTTTTGTTTATCTCGAAAAAAATAAGCTCATCTCACCGGCTTTAAGCAAAATTAAAGGAGTGGATTTAATTAAAGGCTTTGATGCTGAAACCAGTGTCTACACCAAGCAGATCGTTTTAAATACACATCAGGTTGGGTTATTGCCTAGCATGACCATTCAAAACGAACTCAATATGGGAGACTTAAAAGTTATTACTATTAAGGGGCAAAAGACCTTAACGAGAACCCTTTATATGCATACGCATTTAGACAAAGTTTCCAGCACAGCTTATAAAGCTATTAAGAAGGCCTCATTGAAAGCAATGAGCCTTCTCGATCAGTATTAATTTTTATGGGATCAATTCATTGCCAATGGTATTTTAATAGTGCTGCCAATGTTGATTCTAGATTTATTCTTGAATTTATTAACGCTCAATAAATTACCTAAAGACACTTGATATTTTTTAGCGATAGCAATCAAACTCTCACCTTTTTTAACAACGTGATAGCGCAATTGACCTTTTTGAACCTTTAACTTTTGACCCACGTTCAAACGGCTTGTTCTTAAAGAATTCATACTTTTTATTTTTTTAACAGTTGTACCGTACTTTCTTGCAATTAAGTTTAAATTCTCACCGTAGCGCACTTTGTGATTAATTACACCACTAGCCACTGAACGCGAAGAGGATGTATTCAACTTTAACTTTTGTCCCACACGCAATTTAGCTCGAGTGCTGAGGCCGTTGCGCTTCGCCAATTGACTCACTGTTAAGCCATGACGGGCAGCAATCACAGATAAACTTTCTCCCCTACGCACTTTGTGTGTTTTTTTGAGGTTTCTATATTTTGATTTCGCTTTCTGTGAGGTCCTGGCAACATTGGCTCTGCCCTTTTTTGCTGAGTGAACCTTTAACTTTCGCCCTACATATAGAGTAGACCTTCTACCGAGCCCATTGGCTTTCTTTAGGCTTCTAACCGTTACTCCAAAACGACGAGCAATTTTAGTTAAGTTATCACCCTTGCGCACTTTGTAAGTCACTACAGTGAGTGGTTTATAGGTATTCTTAGCAATGTAAGTTTGACTTTTTAACAATGAGGCTTGAGCTCTTGCTAGCTGACCTCTTGGCACTCGTACTAGAACAGACTTCCCTCTATATATTGGAACGCGAGTTGTCTTATAACGTGGATTTAATTTTTTTAATTTTGAGTACGAAGTGCCCATAGTCCTGGCTAACTTTTTTAAGTCAATAGGCTTTTTGACGTAGAGCTTTTGGTAATTTTGCTCCGGCATGTATTTAATTTGCTTGAAACCAAAACTTTCAGGTGATTTTGCTATGAGGGTTGCTGCGATGTATTTGGGCACATAGTCTCTTGTTTCTTTATAGAGACTTTTCTTGTCGATGAGTTCCCAATAGTTGCGAGTTTCCGCTCGCATCAATTGCGACTTCACACGGTTCTCACCAGCGTTGTAAGCAGCTAGTGCTAAGTACCAATCGCCAAACACAGTGTAAAGTTTCTTTAAATAGACTGCTGCAGCTTCTGTAGAGCGAATGTAATCGCGGCGCTCATCGACCATGGAGTTCACTTTTAAACCATACTGCCTCGCTGTTGATGGCATAAACTGCCAGTAACCCATGGCACCTTTATTACTTAATGCCTTTGTCGCAAACCCAGACTCAATCACCGGCAAGTAAACTAGATCTTCCGGCAAACCCTTATTGGTCAGTACTTTTTTCATAGACTCAACATATTTACCCGATCTTTCTAAGAACTTTTGCATTCCGTAGCGACCGGAGCCAGTGAAATAATCAATCCACTTGTTGACGTATTTATTGGTAGGAAGTGGGATTGCATTTTTATCCACAACTTGTTTTTGCTCGGAGGCTTCATTGCGAATGCGTTCTTCGTCTAAAATTTCCGAAATCTCTAGGGCACTCATCGCTTGTTGAGTGGATGAAACCACTTCAACATTTTTCTGAGAACTTTGTTGCACAGATGCGCCCGGGTTATAAACATTGTTGTCATTGTAAGTCACTTGCTGTTGAGGTGCCGTTGCGCACGAACATAACAAAAGAGACAAAACGAATACTGAGTGGTGTTTTTTTAGCTGAATCATAAATTTTATTCTAGTCAATTATACTCCCATTAACAATTAGGACTTATTGCTTAGCACTAAAGTCTAGAGCAAAAAAGACAGTCATTTAAATGACATAAACTTTTTTTGTGAAAACCTAAAAATGCACAAATTAAAAACACGGTTAAAGGATTAAGCACAAATTTCCGGCTCAGTTTATTTAGCACATTCCTGCCTAGACTTTTATCTTAAAGTGTCAATTCCCTGTCAAAATCTCAATACGTCATGAGTCTAAAAACTTCTCTCACCCTTAATAGTTAGCAGTGGGTTTCCGATGGCAATAGTATGAAGTTGTTAACTTTCATCACAGCGCTTTTCTTGTCAATACACTTGCTTCTTCCTAAAACAACACGTGCGAATAGCACACCACCAAATCAAGCCATCTGCTCAACCACTGGGGCCACAAGAACCCTTTGGTACGACATGAACCGAGTAATCATAAAAAAACAAGAAGAATTTTATTCGTTTTTAGATTACGAAGAGTGTACTGATGATAACGATTACTTTGAGCATGACTTTTTAACCTCACATATGAATCATATGCCCATGTTGAGTAACAAACTTTCGCCGGTTTGCACTCATGTTAGCTTAAAACACGATGCTCTGGGTAAAACAGGACAATATTTGAAATCATGCAATGACAAACCTGAGTACACAGCTCACAAACCTTGCGTTTCAAAAAATTATCATCGTTTTGTCCACAATCAAATAGTAAGAGCAGCTGAGTGCTTTAAAGTGGACACCAAATCGCTTTTTTCACTGTTTGCCACTGAAAGTTATTTACAAGTTAACATCAATGCCAGTGGAAAAGACACAGCTCAAGGTATCGGACAACAGCTGAAAGCTTATAAAGATGTGAACTCTGACTATGAAGCCTATTTAAATTATTTTCAGAAAAATGCCCCTAACACTTTATGCCTCAATCACATCAGTGAGTTGATGCAAATCCCAAAGCTTGAAGACCACAACTCTTGCAGCCCAGTCAATATTGATCAACGTGTAAAGCAAGATATCTTTTATACGGTAGCTTACCGACTAAAAAACATCACATTGATGATGGAAACACTTATGGATCAAGAAAACATGTTCACTCAACCCGTTGAAAAATTCTCAAAAAAATACCCCAAAGCTAATGGTGATCCTAATGACAAGAGTCCTAAGGAAATCTTTAATGAATTCTCAACTCTTGCCAAAACGGTTAAAAGCGGACTCGATCAAAGAACAAAAATTGGAGGAAGATCTCCTGAATTTACGTCTACACTTTATGGAAAATATTTTGGTGAGTTAGATGCTGTAACATGTAATGAAAACAATAAACCTTATTGTCAATTTGACAAACACCCCTTTGTTAAAAAACATTGCCAAGGTATTATAGAAAGTCCTAAAAAAGCAGACTCAATAGAGAATGAAAGTATTGAACGTTATATAGATAAGATAGATGATTATTCTACTAGTGTGACAGACTGTCTCAATCAAAAAACAAATGCTTACCTTGATTTATATTTTAGTTTAGATGATGATCGTAAAAAAATCTTTGATGAACTTTCATTTTATACACACAATCGTGGTCCATCAGCTCGTGGGATTTTTTCACAATATGCTAATGGAATTGGCGAAAATCTGACATATGATCGGTTTACGGGAACTCATGAAGGTAGTTTTAGAAGCTTTATGACTCGCTACGATGCTTATCAGTATAACCAAAAAAATCCAGATAAAAAAGTGAATGCACTAGAGTCTCAAGGTAGCAATTTCATATTCAATAACCCTGATCAAGACGCGAAAGGAAGTAAATCGTCAACTCAGAATAATATGGGTATCATCAGACGAGGCATTGCTAGTATTGATGAAAATGGACTCACAAATGACCGTCAGACTCAATACTTATCAAAGATTAAAACTCCAGAAGGCTTTGCTCACATGTGCAGCCCTTATTAACATTTAAAAAGTGCTGGCAGTGACTGGTGTGTCTAATTGCCAGACTGGTTTTGGAATGGTTCTTACACCTTCGTAATAGAAACGGTACAAAATTAAATTACGTAAAATAGCCTTCACATAAAAGCTTGTTTCTGCCCAAGGAAGTTCATCGATCCAAATCTCATGTTCAATTTGTGAACTTCCCAACTCTTCCAATCCAGATAAATCATTAGGTCTTTTCTTAATCCAACGCCTGATATTACCAATGCCTGCGTTGTACGCGGCAAGGGCTAAGGGTACGTGCCCCTTAAAGGCGTTGATCATGCGGTTTAAGTAACTACTGCCCAACCTAATATTCATATTTGGGTCGTAAATTTGGGATTTGGCATACGAGTTGCTGATCTTCAAATACCTGGCAGAATCTTTGATCGTGATGGGCACAATCTGCATCAACCCTTTGGCGTTTGAGCTACTCACCGCTCGCAATCGATACGAGCTTTCTTGCTTGATCAAACTACGAATTAAGTTGCGTTCAATACTATACTTGTCTGCAAACTCATTCACCATCGAATCGTACTCAACTGGCAAAGTTAGCTTTGTAGTGTTTTTGGTAAAGTTCACATAAGGATTCTTGTCCCAAATAATGTTCATGGTTTTGATCGCTGAGTAATGGTCAGCGGCCAGTGACGAAAAATGCGAGAAAAGCACAGCTTCTTGATCGTTTTGCACGTTAAACAATGGCTTGAGTTCTTTGCGAGCCAGATCAAAAAAGTTCATTTGCAAAAAGTCATTGAAGTTTTCCCAAGAGAGAATTTGCTCTTTGTCCCAATTCATATTTTTTTGAAAGACATGAATATTGGTTGGCAGGATGAGTTTTTCGTTGTTCTTTTCATAGTTTGCAAGCAAACCATAGTAAGTGAGTGGGTAAAGCTTAATCAAACGATTGCGAACCACTTTTGACTTATCATCACCAAGCTTTTGTAAAGAGCGCCATAACCAATACGTTGTTTGTAAATTGAAATCATTGATCTCTTTGTGAGCTTCAAGATTATCAAGAGTCAGCTTAGCTTGATCATACTTTTTAAGGCGGTAATAAAGCAGTCCTAAACGAAACTTTGCTTCAAAATACACTTTTGTATTGGGTTCACTTTTTTCCACAGCCACTTTCAAATGACTTTCTGCCTGTTCATATAGGCCCTGTTGCAAAGTGGACATCCCAGCCACTAACTTTGCTTCAGCATTTTCTTGTTTTTCATAGGCAAGGCCTGCAATAAAGGCCGACATGGGGTAGCTATGTGCTTGGTAATAGCGTTTTGCGAGTCGGTTGATACAAGCTACATGACATTTCTTGATCTCGCGCACCCATTTGTTTTTTGAGCCAGGCTTGATTCTATTTTTAACAATGCGATAGATTCGGCTCACCACTTTGTATTTGCTCGACTCATACTTATTCAATAACTGAACGCCTTTGCGCAATTTTGAAAAGGACCCTGGAGTGTAATAAAAGGCGTTGTAATTTTCTCTCTCAACTTGCTCTTTACTTTTACCAAAGTTATCAAAAAAATCTTTATAGGTGCTGACCAATTCGTCTTTTTTATTCAATAAGGTTTTAAGCCGAGTTGCGTACATTGGTTGCTGATCCATATCAAAAGCTCTAAAGTAATACTCAGCTGCTTTTTGTGGATCATCTGCTTGCTCTGAACGAGCTCCTAAAAAACTATACAGCTTAGCTTTTTCAACGGGCTTTAACTGAGGTTCTATTTTTTGTAAAAAATCCTTTTCAAAGTCACTAATGATATAACTTTTACTGGAGGCCAAACTCACAAGCAAACGACCAATGTCATCGGCCAAATAAGACGTGTCCCCTTGATATTGATTCATTTCTTCAATGTGAGTTTTGATATATTTTCTTAAACCACTTTTAACTTTATAAACTTTTCTGGCACATTTTAGCACCATATAGGACCACCAAACTCGCATGCGATCTGGTGTCTCCTTAGGAGTTTTTTTGTCATTAATGCACTTGGCGTACTTCTTGTCTTGAATCATTTTCAGGCGGTCTTGAAACTCTTTTTTGTAACCCTTCAGTTTTAGAGGTTCTCCCTCAAACGGCCTGGTCATATCTATTTTGAGACTGGTAGTGATCAGCTTCGCGTGTGAAGTAGGAGAGACGAACAATAATAATAAGACAACTTTAATGAACATTCTCACCTATACCCATATCTATTAATTTCGTAACCAACTTGTTCACTTGCTTCACTTGCCCTCGGACATCATCTTTTAAATTGCCAACCACAGCATCCGGAGCAAAGGTCAAAGTTTCACAATCTCTCATTCTTTTTTTCATTTCCTTAGCGAGCTCTCGCTTTACACTTGGTGGAGCTTTGTCGAGCATTTTATCAAACTCTAATCCTGAACCACCCAAGTCTGACACAGCTCCCAAACTTAAATACATCATATTTGTGAGCTCAGCTCCCACATCTCGCCACTTGTCTTTGTTTTTGCTCAAATCATCTATTTTTTTAAAGCGATTTTGAATGAGTTTTTGAATGGTCTTTTTACGTTGAGTTAAGCCCATCTCTCTTAAATACAAATAAACAAAGCCTGCAAAAATAATTATATATATGAAAACCCAATACAATAAAGGAACTTGAATAGAGTTTAACAGAGATGAACCCTGCCATTCTACTTCAAGCTGAGGCTGATACTCTTCTTTGACAGACTCATCTCTGTTTTCTACATCAACAGATGGTGAGACCACTTTAGTACCAGGCTTTCCTTTTTTAACTGTCAAATTGTACTCATCAGTAACTATATCATAGTACTCATTGGTTTTAGGGTTAAAGGCACTAAAGGTGAAGGGTGGTATTTTTACCTCCCCTTCTTCTCGAGGGATTAACATAACTTTAAACTGTTTAAAGCTTTTCCCATTCTTAAAAAATTTAGCTTCTGAATTTTTATCATACATTTCTAAGCCAGCAGGCAACGGTAAAGTTGGCAAGTTGATCAGCTTTGCATTTCCCATGCCTTCAAAACGTAAAATTAATGTGACAGGTTGGTTAGCCTCTATGACATTCACGTCTAAACTAGACGTCACTCTAAATTGTCCGACCCCTCCAGTAAAATTGTCTGGCTTGTCAGCTGGAAGCGGGTTGACCTGAATAGTGAGTTCCTGGCTTTGCTTCACAGACTTCACAGTTTTCCCGAATCCTAAAGAGGGCAAAATAATTCCACACCTTGCTTTGTACTGATCAATGACTGTAGGACCAGGATTGATCGGAAACAAAGCATAACTGGCTAATAATGCCTTGTTATAAGGAACACCGTTAATAATTTCGCGAGTGAAGTTTAATCGCGTAGCCACTTCTATGTCTTCTTTCCAAAAGCCATTCAAACTTGGGTACTTCAATGTATCTATGTCTCTAACACTTCCGCGTGTGTAAAGATACCAAGAGGCTTTCACCTGCTCGCCGACATAAGATTCCGCTTTGTCCACTTGCACTTTTATAAAAAAGGCTTCGTCGGGGTCTATGGGTTCATTGTTGCCAAAATTCCCTCGTCCTCTAAAAGGGTCTGGAAACCCATGTCGCCTTAACAGTTGAGAAAACAAATCATCATCAGCTCCATTTGACCTTTGATTTCTTTGTCTCTGTTGGTTTTGCGCGAGGCCTTGCTTAGCTCTTTGATCCGGGGTCATCACCGTCACTGAGATTGGTTTGGTTTTAAATAGTTTACCGTTAACAGTCACAGTGGTGGCCCCTAAACGAAGGGTCCCTGCTTTTTGTGGAGCTAAAATATAATTAAAATTTTTGGTGTTTTTTACTTGGAAATCTCCGTTCACAAATGTTGAACGACTCTCGGATCCAACCCATGAGTTAAGTACGTCAAATTGATTTACAATATTTGGAAGTTTTGGCTGTCCCATGGCCATACTCTCTGACGAAGAAATGGACACAGACACTTTGTAGGTGAATGTGTCACCAACAAACATTTTATTTCTATCAACAGTGGCGACCACCTCCACATTGGCAAATGCCAGTGTTGGAAATAATAAAATCAATGTTAATAATATTGGCCTCAACACAACTCCCTTCATTCGTTTACCAATCTTTATCCTTCGGTTGTTCTTTTTCACCTTTTTTGTACTCTTTTTCTCTGATGTTTTGCTCTTGATTCTTTAACTCTTCCAAAATCTTTTTAACATCATCTTTTGAAAGATTTTGTGGTTTGTACTCATTATTTTTTGGATTTTCCTTAGGTGGTGCATCTGGTGGCGGTTGATCACTTTCCCCTTCACCCTCACCGTCTTTGTCTTGTTGGTCGTCACCGCCTCCGCCGCCACCACCTTGTTGCTGCCGCAACAACAATTCAATATTAACTTTGACTTCTTTTGATTCCGGCACAATTTCTAAAGCTTGTTGATACTTGGCGAGCGCTTCAGGAATTTTTTGTTGCATGCCCAACACACGTGCCACATTGTATTTTGCGATGAAAGAAAGCTTTTTATCTTCCCCAGAAAATTTATCAGCCATATTGTAAGCTTTTTCAGCTTTTTCCAAATCACCACTCATTTCAAAGGCAAGCCCCAGGTTCATTCTCACTTCTGAAAGATTATTATTTTTGATTGTCGCTTCTAGTGTTTTTTTGTAAGCGTTGTAAACGAGTTCTTGATTCACTTCCACTTGTTTTTTTTGCTCTTCACTCAAGCCATCTGTCATGCCAAATTGATTTTTTTTGTCTTTATCTTTTTCAACATCCTGCTCTTTACCTTTTTCTGTTTGCCCTTCTTCCGTTTCTTTTTGTTGCTCTTTGGGTTCTTCTCCACCCAAGGTTTTTTCTAGCAAACTGTCTAGATAGCTTTTTTTATTATCTGAAGGTGCTTTTTGTTCCGCACTTTTTTTCATACTTTCAATGGCATCCACCAAAAGTTGTACAGCTTCATTGTTGAGTTGAATTCCTTCCAGAGAATTGGCCCAAACAAAACAAGGAGAAATGATAAGAGCTAAAAGTTTAATTTTTATTAACTTCAAATCTCCCCCTCCACAGTCGACCTTTGTTTTTTTTCTCACCCAAAAGAATTTCAATCATTGCAAACAAGAGCGCAAATAATAAGAAAATCTGAAAGTTCTCATCGTAAACTGTTAGGTCGGCCGTCTCAAACTCAGTTTGCTCTAACTTTTTAATATCTTTGACCATCGCTTCAATAGCGCCGTTGCCATAATCGACAGGGTAATAGCTTCCTTTGCCTTTTTCAGCCAAGTTTTTAAGGACTGTGCCTTTTGTTTTAGTGACCACCGGCTGCCCTGATTTAGTGCGGTAATATGTTTTCGTATTGCCATACTTATCTTTGATAGGGATTTTAGCGCCCTCTTCTGTGCCAAACCCTAGGGCAAAAATATGAATGCCACCTGCCACTAACTCTTCGGCCACTTTCAACGCGCCTGGTTCGTTATCTTCACCGTCTGAAACGATAATAATGGCCTGAGTGACGACAGACTCATTTTTATCTGCACCACCTCTTTTAAAGGCATCTTTTGCCGTTAACAAAGCGGACTTAAACTCTGTACCTTGAGTGCTCACCGTATTCACATTCAATGAATCGATGTACATATTAATGGCCGACTTATCTGTTGTCATTGGAGACAATAAGATTCCACTACCAGCAAAGGCAATGACACCGACCTTATGTGAACCACTGCTATTAATGAGTTTCATCACTTCTTTTTTGGCCATTTCCAAGCGAGAGGGGCGTATGTCTTCGGCGAGCATACTTCTTGAAACGTCAAAAAGAATCACTAACTCAATCCCTTCACTGGTGATGTTCGATTTTTTTTCGCCCGATTGTGGACGAGCAAGGGCAAACACCATGCACACCAAAGTCACAAAACTCAAAGCCCATTTTATTTTCTTTTTATTAAAAGACAGATTCTGAGTTAAAAAAGCGTATATTTTTTCATTAAATACAGTTTTAAACTTTTTTATTTTATTTTTATACAAAAACAAAACAACCACGAAAAACAGGATCAATACCCAAATGAGGTTTAACAAATAAGGGTTGGAAAACTTCGTCACCATTAAGGAAACCTCCTTAATAGAATGTAATCAATGGTATTAGCTAGTAGATAAATAAAAAATGCAATCCATAAAAATTTTGAAAAATGCTCTTTATATTTAGTGAATGAACTCGTTTCTATCTTAGTTTTCTCTAGGTTGTCGATATCGGCAAAGACACTTTCAAGAGCTTTAGTAGTGGTGGCGCGGTAGAACTTACCTCCAGTCTCTTTGGCCATACGAGTGAGCAGCTCTTCATTCACTTTACTGTGCATCGGGCGGTATCTTTTAATTTTTCGTCCACCCGGCCCATTAATAAAGTAAGGAAGCTGTGCTTGCCCATCGACACCCATTCCAATGGAGTAGATCTTCACTCCGTACCCCTTGGCAATATCTAAGGCCGTGATAGGGTCAATAGTACCACTGTTATTTTCACCATCTGTTAAAAAGATAACCACTCGACTTTTCGCCGTTGAGTCTTTGATTCTTGCCACTGAATTCGCTAAAGCCACACCAATCGCTGTTCCCATCTTAATATTTCGAGTGGTTTTTACTTGCGCCAAGCTTTTTTGTAACAAGGGATAATCGAGCGTGAGTGGCACGCGCGTGTAGGACTCACCAGAGAACACGACCAAACCAATTTTATCGGACACACGACCATTGATAAACTTTTTGATGGTCTCCTTAGATGTCTCTAAACGGTTTAATGGCTTCATATCTTCAATCAGCATACTGTCAGACACATCTAATGCGACGATGATATCTATGCCTTCAACATTTTTCTTTACTTTGGTGTCTGACTCTTGAGGTCTGGCTAACGCGAGAACAACGAATAATAAAGCAATAAACTTTAAAAAATTTGGCAAATAAGACAAATAAACTCTCACACCTTTGCCCGTTTTTTTAAGACCATCAATATTACTGTAAATCAGAGACGGTTTTTTAGACTTTCTTTGCAAAAAGTAAATGACCGCTACAAATGCAAGTAGAAGTAAAAAATAAAATGCCCACGGTGAATGCCAACGCATTTAAACAGGTCTCCTCTCTGTTATTTTTTTGATATTTTCAACATAGTTTTGACTGATCACTTCCATTTGTTGAATGTCTTCCACTTGAATGTTTTCTGCCTTGTTGCCTTTTTTAAACTCAGAAAGAATTCTTTTCAGCTGATTGTTCAATTTCAATGAGCTCTGTGAACCTAAGTTCTTTTTTATTTCAGCCATGACCTTTTGATCACTCCATTTGTTAGCTGGGATCTCAAACTGTCGAATCAAATAAAGCTCAAACTTATACTCTAGCGCTTCCCAGTACTCTTTGGTATTTACAGTCTTATCTTCATTATTTAAATAAAGACTTTTAAGTGAGCGGAGGTCTTTATAAAACTGATTGATCGGCCCTAGTGCCGTTGCATGAGACTTCACTTCTTTCATCAGTTTTCTATAACGGTTGAGTAGCAACACTTTTCCTATTATGAGCAAGGCCACAAAGGCGATAGCTCCCGCCATAACCAACCACAACCACCAAGGGTAGGCGAGCTTCAAAGGCGAAGTCGGACCAAAACCATTTTGTGTTTCTTTGGTGATCACTGACGTCACTTCCCAGTTCATCGCTTGCACATTCAGTTCAGCATTTTTTTGATCGACAATTTTAATTTTTACATCTTTGTACTGACCTGGCTTGTAAGATGTAACGACAAAGTCGGCACTGCTATTGTCGACCTGTTTGGCTTCTAAAATAACTAAAGCGTAGTCAATGTTTGGGTCTTCCATAGGCGGAGCTGTTTTAACGCCAGCTGCTTCCTCGGGTTGTTTTTTCTCTGGTGGAATGACTTTTATTTTTAATGGAGCTTCCAGTTTTTCAATATAATCACCTCGACAAGCAAGATTGTGCTTGTCCCCGACGGTCCAGGACTTCCCCTCTTGTAGGCTTGTGACTTCACACTCCCACTGGACCTCTTCATTTTTAACTGCAGAGTTGTCAGCGTCGCTCAAGCTCTGTTTCTCCGTTTAAAAAAGTTAATCAATGGAGCGGCAATGTCATCGTGGTCAGACACCTCAATGTAATCCACTTGCGCTTTTTTAAGCATGGAGCTCACTTGATTTTCATTCTCAACTTTAAACTCTTTGAGTTTCTTTTTAAAAATAGGGGAAGATGTATCTACTAATATAGTCTCACCACTTTCGGCATCTTCAAATTCAATCAAACCGAGAGATGGCAGCTTGTTTTCAATAGGGTCTTTGATACAAACAGCAACAGTGTCATGTTTTTTACCAATAAGTCGCATAGGTTTATCAAAAGACAAATCTCCCATAAAATCACTGAACATAAAAACGTTGGAGCGTTTTTTCAAAACTCCTTGCAAATACTCAACGGCCACAGAAATTTTAGTTTGTTTTGATTTTGGCTGATAATAATAAAGGTCACGTAAAATTCTCAACACATGCCCTCTGCCTTTTTTAGGAGGAACAAAGTGCTCCACTTGATCAGAAAAAAGTAACAAACCAACAGGGTCGTTGTTCTTAACTGCACTGAAGCTGATGAGTGCTGCTAAATGAGCAATCACTTCTCCTTTAAAATACTTTTCAGTGCCAAAATCGGTCGACCCACTGACGTCCACACACAACATCAGCGTGAGTTCGCGCTCCTCATCAAAAACCTTAACATAGGGTTTGCCAGTGCGGGCCGTAACGGGCCAAGAGATAGTGCGCACATCATCTCCAGGAACATACTCCCTAAATTCAGAAAAGGTCATTCCCTGCCCCTTGAAGGCAGAGTGATACTCACCAGAAAAGGTGTTGTTAACCAATTTTCTAGTGGCAATTTCTAGTAATTTAACTTTTTTGAGAATCTCAGGAGGTAACGACAACTTTAAGAAACCTCGATGGCATTCAAAATATCTTTGATCAACTCTTCGCTAGTTATATTTTCAGCCTCCGCTTCATAAGTGAGCACAAGTCTGTGTCTTAAAACATGGTAGGCGATGGCTTTCACATCATCCGCAGTGACATACCCACGACCGCGTAAGAAAGCGTGCGCTTTGGCGGCTTTAGTTAAGTTGATCGTTGCCCTTGGAGAACCACCCACACTGAGTAAAGTTTCCAAATTCCCTAGGCCGTAGTCAGTTGGCCTTCGAGTCGCCATGACAATATCAACGATGTAATTTTTAATTTTGTCATCGACATAAAGAGAATCAACACGTGAGCGAACTTTAAGTAACTCTTCCGTAGAAATCACTCGATCAATTTCAGGTAAGTGGTCCACAGACATTTTATTTAAAATCTCTAACTCTTCGTCTTTTTTTGGATAGTTCACCATGATCTTAAACATGAAGCGATCCAACTGAGCCTCTGGAAGTGGGTAAGTTCCCTCTTGTTCAAGGGGGTTCTGCGTAGCAAGAACCAAGAAAGGCCTTTCTAATTTATAGGTTTCATCGCCGATGGTGACTTGCTTTTCGGCCATGGCCTCTAATAAGGCACTCTGGACTTTTGCTGGAGCCCTGTTGATCTCATCGGCCAAAACGATGTTGGTAAACACAGGTCCTTTTTTTGGATAAAACTCACCCGTTTTTGGGTTAAAAACCATCGTGCCTATAAGATCTGTTGGCAGTAAATCCGGAGTGAACTGAATTCTTTGAAAGTTCAAACTGATTGATTTTGAAATGGCAGAGATCGTCAATGTTTTTGCAAGACCCGGAACCCCTTCTAACAGAACGTGACCACCGGTGAGCAAGCCCATCAATATTCCTTCGAGCATCTCTTGCTGACCAACTATCTGCTTTGAAACTTCTCTGAGGGTTTTATCTATAAATTGACTTTCAATTTTAACAGCTTCATTCAGCGCCATGAGATCTATATTTGCCATCTCTCTCCCTATAAAAAAATTCTTATCATTAAACTTATGAAAGGTCTCATAATACAGTTGTAGGATTCTTCAATTGGAATTCTACATGTAGACTTCATTCAGACTTCTTATTTTACTAAAATTCATATTAGAAACAACCATTTATAACTACTGGTCGAGGTCTTGCTTGAGATGTAAATTCTTTGTCAATTTTAAGTGAAAGATTGATTTGTGTCGCTATAAAATAAGTTGCCTACAACTCCTCAATTTATGCAATAGCAGCCTAGTATTGCCTATCAGCCAAATTCTTAAAGCCATATGTAACTAAGTCAATGTCGTAAACTAGTGCTCAAGCTCTCTTGACCAATCATTGAAGGTCATTGATTTACTCTTAAAGAAAGAAAAAAATAAAAAATGCCTATGCATAAATCATTGATTTGCCATAGAGTTTAGCTGTAGGCAGAAAATAAGACTTGAGATCACCAAAAGTCTTATGTTACATACGTACCACTATGAAGATTCTGTTAAACCTCATAATCAAACTGTTAATTTTAAACGGGATTTTCTCACTCTTTTTTGTTTTTTTTGGCTTTCACATCTCCCTGACTGTCTTCCTAATACTTCTAGTGCTTAACGCTAGAAGTTATCTTCTATTCAATCAACAATTGCATAAGCACATAGACCAAAAGAAATTGCCAAAGACGAGACCACTCCCCGTATTTGAAACTCTTCAAAATCAGTTGGGCACATCATTTAGTGACATTAATATACACACCTATGGCCAGACTTTCGGACAGTGCTTAATTACCCAACTGCCCTATCAAAAGTTAAATATATTTTTAAACGAAAATTTGCTTATCAAACTAACTGCCCAAGAATTAAAAACTCTCACAACTTTGATAGCTTGCCAAAAAAAACGAGAGATCCCAATAAGAATGACAGTTGCTTACATAGCATTGAAACCACTGTTTTCTATAATCACTTCAATAGATTTTGTAATTCGCTTTTTTACTGGAGCAAAACAAGTTCATCGCTCCAAGAGGTCTTTTCCTTTTACTTATTTTTTGAGCCCTTTACTCAAAGTAATGATTCAACTTTTCGCCTCTCCAAAGCTTTTACTAGAGGCCGACCGAGAAGCATCAAACATCATTGGCAATAAGCATACACTCACCCGAACCTTGCAAAAAATATATGATCACCAAAGCCAAGAGGCTAGTGATATCCCTATTCAATATTTTCAATTTTTCCTAATTGAACCATTGACTAAGATCAGTTTATATAGAAATTTGTATTGGCATGTGAGCTTAAAAGCTCGCACAAAAAAATTAATTGGACATTACCCAGCTTAAAAAAAGGACCACCTAAAATGAGCAACGAAGACTTCAAAGCCACCTTTTCTACCTTCATTCTATCGATCGGACACTCAGCACAAATTGGTCTTGGCCTCATGGAAAATCCAGAATCTAAAAAAGTTGAAAAGAACATGAATTTGGCTAAATACAATATCGATCTTCTAGGTTTACTTAAAGACAAAACAAAAAATAATCTTACACCTGACGAAGACACACTCCTCAATCAAATACTTTCAGATTTACAAATGAAATTTGTAAACGAAAATAAGTAACATCATCATCTTAAGCGCAAACTTATTATCCTGAACGAAGGTTTGTTTTGTAAAGCGACAGTTTCATTTGTTGAGTGGTAGTGTGTTATGCTGTATAGAAGCCTGTCATCCTGAGCAGAGAGAAAGACCTATCGCAAAGTTAATGTAAATAAAAGTAAAGCTCCTCCCAATCTTTGCTTACAAAGATTTTACAAAAATTTGGGTAAATCTTCACTCCCCACATTGCTTTTGGCACTACAATTAACATGTTAGTAGAAATACAGCACCTCATTAACTAAGGAGTTAAAATGATAAAAATACTCATTGTTTCTATTGCGTTAACCTTCTTTTCAGGACTAGCCCATTCTCTAGAAAAACTAGCACCCGGCCAACCCCTCCCCCATGATTTATTTGTTAATCTTGCCAAAAAACTCAACCCGGCAGTGGTCAATATCTCCACCGCCCAAAAAATCAATCAACGCAGGCAAAGCTACAGCCAAGACCCGTTCTTTGACCTATTTGAAATGTTCATGAATCAAGGTCGCGGTGGCGGCAGTTTCAATGCTCCTCCAAGACGACGTGGTGGCGGCCTAGGCACAGGCTTTATTATCAGTGCTGATGGTCTCATCATCACCAATAATCACGTGATCGACGGCGCAGACATCATTAATGTACAACTTTCAGGCAGTAAGAAAAACTATGAAGCGCGAGTTATCGGTAAAGATAAAAAAACTGATATTGCTCTTATCAAAATCAAAGCTGACTTTAAGCTGCCCACAGCAACTCTGGGCAACAGTTCTAAACTAGAAGTGGGCGAATGGGTCGCGGCTTTTGGAAACCCTTTCGGTCATACACACTCTATGAGTAAAGGTACGGTCTCTGCCATTGGGCGAAAGATCGACGAGCTCAATCAGTTTTCTTTCATCCAAACAGATGCTAGCATCAACCCAGGTAATTCTGGTGGCCCATTGGTGAACACTTCTGGCGAAGTCATTGGTGTGAACACAGCCATTGATGGTCGCGCCCAAGGAATTGGCTTTGCCATCCCGATTGACGACGTCAAGCGCGTGGTGACTCATCTTGAGCAATACGGCGGTGTAAAAAGAGCTTATATGGGCATTCGCCCTGAAGACGTGAGAACTAGAGACGCTTACTCACTCGGTCTCCCCAACAACCAAGGGGCCCTTGTTTTAAAAGTTTATCCAAGAAGCCCTGCAAGCAAGGCTGGTCTGCAGGATTATGACTTCATCACTCATATTAATAATAAAAAAATAAAATCGAGCCGTGAACTCATTTACCTCATCGGTTCGTACACGGCGGGCAAAGAAGTCAAAGTGAAACTCATTAGAAATAAAAAGAAAAAAAATATAAAAGTAACACTTGGACTGCATCCAGAGAGCCAAAACTTTCAAAAGAGCAACACCACCAAACAAAGCAGTTATGAGGGGCAAAAAGCACCCTATGACTTAGGCTTTTATTTTAATGACTACAACAGAAAGCTCATGCAACGTTTTAATTTGGCCCAACTAGAAAAGCGCAGGCCTGTTATTATTAATGTCAAACCGGGAACTCCTGCCAGTGATGCTGGACTTTATCCAGGCGATATCATCTTAGATGTGAATAAGACGGCCGTTTACAAATCTAAAGATGTTTTCAGAAAACTGAAAAAAGACCGTATTAACGTATTAAAAATACTTCGACGTAACGAAGTGGCTTTGGTGTATGTGAGCTCTAAAAGCTAAAACTGCTTAAGTGAAAGCATTCGAGCTTTCACTTAAACTCTTGCCTACTGAACACAATTTCTTACTTTCAAAGTATCTTAAATAAAAATCTAGTTCTTAAGCTATAGAGCCGTCGTCTTGAACGATAGCTAAAGCACTTTCGTTACCGCTCAAGACAATGACATTATTTGTCTTTACAAGTTAAGTGGTTTTTCACTGCTTGTGTTTTCACTGACTTCATCAATTTGTACCGACCGCTCAACATTAAAGGTCTTTGGCGTTTCTTTTCTAAGTCCGGCTTTTCTCAATACAAAATGACCAGCAGTTAAAATATCCTCTCTAATCTCAAGGAGTGATGGCAGTATAAAAAGAGTAAGAACAGTTGAGAAACTCAAGCCCCAAGCCATAGAAAACGCTAAAGGTTGAGTGAACCCTGATTCACCGCCCACAGAGTATGCCATTGGAAAAACACCCAGCAAAGTTGTTGTCGTTGTCAGTAAAATAGCTCGCAGACGTGATGAGCTTGCAAGAATAATTAAACTCCTCGAAATCTTCCCTTTTATTTTGGCGAGTTTGTTAATTTGATCCACTAATATAATCGACGCGTTCACGGACACTCCAATAGTTCCTACTAGGCCTACAAGCGCCATTAAGCCAAGTGGCTCGTTGTGGAAGTAAAGGGATAGTATTATTCCTACGATGCCAAAAGGAATCGGCAAACAAACGATCAAAGGTTGAGTTAATGATTTCAAAATCACAGCTAAAATAAAGTAAACACTCATAATACAAATCATAGCCACTTTTAAAGCCCAAGCTTGATTACTCTTTTCTTCTTCTGACAAATACTCTAAAGAAAAGTTATGAAGAGGATACTTACTTGAAAGAGGCTCAATAGCCGCTTTGAACTCTTTATGAGCCTCCGTTCGATTGCTCTTTTCACTGACTTTAAAGTCAAAAGCAAACTCTCGTTGTCCATTCTTATGAGATATTTTTTTTAGAACTTTGCTATTATCCCAAGAACCGAGATAAGTGATGGGTACAGCCACTTTTTTAGGAGACATTATAGTGATGTTATTTACTTTACTGTAATCTAAATTATTTTGACCTAAAACCTCTGTGAACACCCATATGTTTTCACCCTGTATGCGTGTTTCAATCAAATTATCTGGAGTGAAATAACTGCGCAGTTGTCTCGCTACCTCTGTAGAATTAAGATCATAAAGTTTTAATTTTTTACTATCAGTTATAAAGGACCAAGACTCTTGAAAAATCTCTTCATCAGGTGAGTACTCGGAGACTGTCTTTAAGTCTTTAGCAACAGTGAGAAGCTCGCTTTCTAACTCATTGTAAGACACGCCATCATTACCACGAACGTAGACAGTGATAATGTCTTTTTTGTTTTCATCCTGCCCTTGACCAAACTTTTTAATTTCAATTTTGTCGAACGCTTCTTTATATTTTGCGATTATTTTTTCAAAATCAGGGCGAATGCGTTCAATTTGTCGATTCGGGTAGCTATCTTTTTTATTTGGGAAAACTGAAAATTGGAAAAACTTCGGACTATTCTGCATTTTTCCATCAACCCAAATTTTACCTACACGCAATAACACTTGTGAAACTTCACCTTTATCATATGCAAGAAGTTCTTTCTCTAAGTCACGCAACTGCCTAACAGTGTCGTCTGCTGACTCTGTCGACTTTAAAGAACCTTGAATAGCTATAAACTCAGGGCTGATATTCAGTCTAAAGTTCTTTTTGATTTTTTTACTTCCTAGGAAAGCAGCTACGGACACAAATCCTATAAACACAATTAAGGCGACGTATCTGAGCTTTAATGTCCAAAATAAAAGCTTCTCATACACGGCACGCAATTTCTTCATGAATTTATTGGCTCTAGGTACACTTGGCTTCTTGGCAAAGTGAGCTAAGTGATTGGGAAGTATAAAAAAGGACTCTATCCAACTGATCACAAGCGATGAAATCACAATGATCGGCACAGCAAATAAAATAGTGCTCATTTCACTTTTAATTAATATCAAAGGTAAGAAGGCCACTAAGGTTGTAAGTACCGTACCTGTGACTGGCACCATCAGTTGTCTGACGGCACTTAAGGCCGCTTCATTTGGCTTGAGTCCATTCATTAAATTGTCGTTGTACTTTTCAGCAACAATGATGGCATCATCGACTAAGACTCCAACCACCAGAATCATCCCAATGATCGATAACAAATCAATGTTTAAACCCAAGGAATACAACACAGCAAAGGTTCCAAGATAAGCCAGTGGCAGACCGATGGATGTCATCAAAGCGGTTTTAAAGTTTAGAAATAAAATAAGAATGATAAAGACAAGTATGAATCCAAGAACTCCGTTTTGACTTAATACTTTGATTTGGGTTTTGATAAAGTGAGGACCATCAAGCAGTGGCCTCACTTTAATATTTAAATCTTTACTTTCGTTCAACTTATTGATTTTTTTGTCAACGGCGTCTTTTAGTTTGATCGCATCTGATGATAGGTTTTTTCTTACCCCTACAGATATGGCAGGCTTCCCGTTTAAGGTGTAATACTCATCGTTGTTTTCGAGTTTGTATTCGACCTTTGCAATATCTTTTAAACGTATGGAGTTTCCGTTATAGTTTTGTCTTAGAGTTAAATTGCGAATGTCGTCTAAGCTATTCACAAGCTCATTAAGTTTCACTTCAATTTTATCTGAACCCTTTTTAAGCACCCCAACAGGAGTGATGCTCATCGCAGCATACACCTGCCTACGAATGTCACTGATGGAAAGCTGAAAATATGCAAGCTTATCTTTATCAAACTGAACGTAAATATCGCGACTTTTAAGGCCAGAAGAAACCTTAATCACTCCAGGCGTTTTTAACATGGAGTCTTCAAAGCTCTTATAATGGTTGCGATCCTTTTCATTGTTTTGTTGAAAGTTTTCAACGCCCAACCAATATAAAAAATTATCTCTTTTTTCAGTTCTTTGAACTCTTATGTTACGAATGTTTTCTGGAAGCCTCACTCGAATGTTATCAATTTGTGATTTGATCTCTTCGGTGGCCTTGTCGATCTCTTCGAAGTCAGACTTAAACAGAACTCGTATGTTGGCAGAACTGTTACTACTTGTAGATGTGATTTTTTTAACACCAACTATATTTTGTAAAGTGTCCTCAATGGGGTACGTCACGAACTTTTCAATCTCAGCAGGAGTTCCACCAAACAGTGCAACATTCACATTTACCATAGGAAACTGCAGTGGAGGAATGATATCCCGACTCATCAATGACAAGCACAACAAACCCACAATGACCACAAAGCCCGAAACCAAGTTTACTATAAAACTGTTTTTGATGAAGTACTCTAAAACACTTTTCATAGCTGACCTTCTTTGCAAGGATGTTGTTCAGGAGTTGTCAGCAAAGTCAATGTGACCTTATTGAGCAAGCTCTCCCTGAGTAACTCAATCTCATTTTGTTCATTTAAAACTTGTTGGTTGCGATAAAAAATATAATCTCTAAATTCAATTTGCCCTGACCTCAAAAGGCGCATGGCTTCTTTGCTTTGTTTTTTAAGAGCTTCTTTTTCAAGTTGAAACACTCTAACTTTTTCTGAAGTTAATTTACTTTGCTGAATAATATTCTCTAAATCGGTTTGCAGTTTTTTAATATTTTTGATCTTTTCTTGTTTGGATCTCTGCCAGAGATAATAGTTTTCTTTGGAGGCAAGATTAAGTTTTTTCTGATTGATCGGTAAAACAAAATTCACTCCAACTGTTAAGTTTTCTTCATCCACAGAAAGTGGCGATCGCTCAAACTGATTGTTGTTTTTAGACCCTCTGACATAAAGATCGAGCTCTGGGTCCCTGCTATTTTTACCAGCCAAATAGTTAAGCTCGTTCTGCTGAATGGTTTCATCATAAATTTTTATGTACAAATTGGACAATCTGTAACTTTTTTCCGAGTTTATGCCTGTGATTTTATAGTCTGAACTTAGTTGAACGTTGTCCGCTTTGAATAATGGCAAAGAGGCCTTGAGAGTCTGGATATTTTTAACATGTGCGGCTTCTGATAAAATTTTTCTTTGCTTGCTACCCAACTGATCTGTTTTTGCAGCTAGATAATCCATTTTATTAGTGAGGCGACGCTGATAAGAGCCTTTGATGGTCGAAAATGTTTTTTCTGCCGTGCTGTCTAAATTTTTAAAGATCACTAGTTCTCGTTGAGATTTGTAAGCGTCTATGAATGTATTGATGGCTTGTGAGCATTGGTTAGCCATCTCTAGACTGTAATTGAGCCTTGCCAACTGAGCTAAAGTTTTGGTCCGCAACTTTTCTCGACGTTGATTCACACCTAGAAAATTACGATAAAGGTTTTGTCTGATTTCTACATAGAGTGAGTGATCAATGGTATTAATAAGTGGGTCGTTCTCTAACCATTTTGTACCACCTATAGATACTCGTGTTCCCGTAGGAAGTTGTGTGGTCAAATCTGCTGCTAAAGTTTTTGTCTTCAGTGAGGTTATATTAATAAGCTTGTCATTGCTGCGACTCTCTTCTGGGTTGATGGTAAGACTTGAGTTGAAGTTGTCGTCGAGAGCTTCACTTCGCACAGTTTCTAGGTCTCTGTTGATAGCTGCAGAAATGACATCTGAATTTTGAGTGAAGTATTTTTGTAGGTAATCTTTAAAAGTAAGAGAGGTTTCAGCTTTTATCGATGCAGACATAAGAGTTGCTATAAGTAATGCAGTCACTGCTAAAAAAGTGCAAATACGTTCTGATATTGCTTGGCGCTTATGTAATATGCTAAAAAAAATCACATAATTTTAATACTTTAATGATCTTGTCGATTGAATTAAAAACAACTTTTGAAAAAAGTTCATGCGAAAATGCGTGTAAGAAAGCTCTTTTTTAATATAATAAGTTTTTTTAATTTGGACTTTGAAGAATTCATCTAGCTTTTTTAGTTTAAAGATGGGTTTAGATTCAACTTAAACTAAAAAAGTGATTCGCAGATGTGATTAAAGTAACTCTATGGGTAAAGCTTTTAAGCACAAAAAAAGTGGACTCATATTTGACTTTAAACTGGTAATGACCCCCCCTCATCCTCGTTCATATAACAATTGCAGTATTATTTGATTTTTAAATTCCCTAAGTGCCTATAAAAGAAGAGTGCTTCACAGAAGACTTCTGAAATTGCCTCACTTCAAAGCGCCAAATTAACTAAAACTTCGTCAGTATTATCATCATTGCAGGTTTATAGATTTTTTTTATACGAAAGTCTTAAGTCAAAGGTCGCCTCGACCGAAGTAGGTACCAAGACAGTAATAATAGCAACATGAGTACAAGAAGGATTCAGCACTCAAAAGGCAACAAGGAGATAAGCTATGAGAATCACTGAAGTTAGTATCTACCCAGTCAACGAAGAGAGGCTTAAAGCCTACGTGACAATCACCATTGAAAATTGTTTTGTCATTCGTGACCTCAAAATCATTCGAGGCAACAACGGCCTATTTGTGGCAATGCCAAGTAAAAAACGCAAAGATGGACAATTTAAAGACATCGCTCACCCTCTCAACCAAGAGACGCGAACGGACATTGAAACAGCTATTTTTGATGCCTATGAAAATGAAATCAAGTCGATGGGACAAAGTCTTGATGACCTCAAGTTCCAACACGGTGGAGAACAGTAATATTTTTGACCAAAAAAGCAGCTTCTTAGCTGCTTTTTTTCGCATCGCCCCAGCCAGCAAAATACCTAATTTTTCTTGATTTAAACAATGATCGTAGTTAATTTTGTCTTTCATTCTGGGGTGTCGCCAAGTGGTAAGGCAACGGGTTTTGATCCCGTCATTCGCAGGTTCGATCCCTGCCACCCCATCCAATGAAAACAGCTTTTGAGAACAAATAATGGCAATAGTTACCGATGAATTCAACAAGGCTGTAGACCGCTTAGAAGAAGCTCTTAATCAAAATAAAGATGAATTTATAAGAGACTCGGTAATACAACGCTTTGAGTTTTCTATAGAGCTTGCATGGAAAACTTGTAAAAAATAATGGGCACCAACACGAACGCACCTAAAGATGTTATTCGCGAAATGGCCCAAAGCTCTTATATCAATAGCCCAGAAATATGGCTACAAGCTATTGATATGAGAAACTTATCCTCTCATACCTACAAAGAAATATTAGCTGAAAAAGTATATAATTTTGCAAAAGATTTCTTACCAGAACTCAAAAACCTCATAAAGTTTTTAGATTCTAAATGACCTTTGGATTAACTATAGAACAAATTCAGTTTATCTCTAATAAGGTTGTAAAGCCGTTAAAGCAACACGGTGCAAATATCTATTGCTATGGTTCTCGAGCTACTGGAAGACACCATAAATTCTCTGACTTAGATATAATGGTAGAGTCAACTATAGATTTATCTACTGAAATAAATTACATCAAAGAGATATTAACAAACAGTTCATTCCCTTTAAAAGTTGACATTGTCCAGCTCAAGGATTTCTCAAATAGTTATAAAAAAAGTTATGAGAAAGATAAAGTTCTATGGCCTCTTTAATGGGTTCCTTTACCCTCTATATAACACCTAGCATTCCACTATCAACACTGAAGAGCCTTAATTACCTCAATCTTAGTAAACTATATTTGATTAGATTTTTTTAAAAAAACCTCAAAAAAGTATATTTAGATTATCAATAACACTTTTTACACTCTTTTAAATTAAATTTTGAACACTCATCACAGCCAAGCTTTACATAGGTGTCTGCTTCAAACCGATATCTTCCTTTTCCCCAGTACTGAATTGTATCTTTTAGACTATATATTCTAGCTGTCATCCACAGAGCGCTCCCTGGGTGGAACGGAAAAACTGCGAACTCTAAAAAACCATCGCCATCCAAATCAGATAAATACTGTTGTTTTCTGATTCTGACAAAAGGCACTTCACTCCAGTAAGCGTCTTCTTCTTTTCTAAGCTTGATCTTTTCAACAACTTTATTGTTTTTAACTCTAGTTAATTCTTGATAGCCATATTCATATGGGTCTTCAGACTTTTTATTTTTAATGACAAAACGAATTTCTAACTTTTCGTTTTTACTGATAATGATTTTTTCTTTCGTACAAGGTAGGTCACCTAACTCATAACTTGTCAGCCTAGAGTCTTTTTCGCACCTTGTTTTAAATATTTTAGGCTTAAATGAGTCTTGATTCTCAATCTTATCAATCGTAGTTTGCGAACTCTTGTTCAATGTACAAGACGATAAAAACAAAATATTTAATAAAACTAAAAATGACTTACTTAGAGTTATTATAAACCCTAAAGACTTTTTCAGCATACTTTTCTCCACCTAAGTTCCATGAATGATAATACTTTACCCCACCAAACATTCTTTCTTTTTTGCTCTTTTTATTTCTCCAAGGTGATGTAGTTATTTTATATATGAGCCACCTTGTTCCTGCAGCAATATTTGTATTTGCTTCCTTTGCTTCATTTTGTGAGATATCAATAATCCCTTTTCGAATTTCTTTTTCCTTTTTTTGAGACAATATTAGCATCGTTGATACTAGAATTTGCATAAGACCAGTAGCTGAACTATTTGGCATTTTTGTGATTACTTTCTCTCTAAAGGTAGATTCTACAGCAATTATAGACTTTACCAAAAGTGGATCAATATTTTCATCAATTAACTTTTTATCTTTCCAGTAATTTAACCAAAACTGAATTTTAACATCATATTGCCCTTTGTCTTGAGGAAACCCCTTCACTCTATTTAATTTTTTATACTTAAAGTTAGATTTATATTTATCAAAAATATAATCTAGGTTGGATTTATATAAAAATTTCGCTTTTGAACTTGGATTACTACGACAATGCTCATCAACTATATGCTTTCGACCATTTTTACTTATTCTTGTATGTTTATTAACAAGATGGTAACCGGGTTTACAATTCACTTAACTAGTTCCTCAAAAAAGTTCATTTGACGACGTCTAAGTCTAACAATGATCTAGCGATATGACTTAAAAAATGTATATGTACAACACAAAAAAAACCAAACACACAGATCAAACTGACCTTAAATCAACCTAATATAAATCACCATTAAAACTAGAGAAATATCGAGCTCAATAACATACAAATATTCAAGTATTCATAAACAACGTTATATAATTAACGCATTATTGCTACCATTAGTAATCAGGTCCCTTTGAGAGTACTTTTTTGCGCCAACCAAAAATTGACCACATCATCTTATCACGATACATGTAAAAGATGTTAAGATTTATTATATACTCACTTATTATTCTGTTTTTTATTTTTTATATAAAAGTGACTACCTCTCATATATCAATTAAAAATTTGACTGCTCATAAAATTGAAAATGTAAAAATTAAATTAGAACGTGGTAACCAGTCTAAAATATTTAAATTAATAGAGCCAAATCAGGAGTTTTCGAAATATTTTTGGACAAATGATAATATTTTGTTACTAGAATTCGATTTTGGAGGCGAGGTCCATAAACTTGACTGTGGGTATATTTATGAAGGCTCACATAAATATAAAATTATGTTCATTCAAGAAAAATTTGAATGTAAGAAATAAAAGTGTGATCTCTAGAGTCCAGATAGATCTCTTCTCATGACTGATGACAATAATTCAGTACTTTAACCCAAGAAAGCTCAAAGGTTAGTTGGAGTTTTCTTTAGTATGATAATTCAGCATTTTTATAATTATAATTGTCGGTTTGAATAACTTTTATATTTTCAAGTTTTATAAACCTAGATAAATAAATAACGCGATATTGCTACCATTGGGATTCAGGTACCTTTGTGAGGGCTTTTTGGAATTGTTTTTCTAGGTAAGGTTCACTGCAGGACTTGTGCCATAGGCCGGTGGTCATGCCTTTGGTGACGGCGTATTCTGCTAAGCGGCCGGGGTTGTTGGGCCAAATTTTCTTCGTTTTATAATTTGCTAAGAAATTGTTATCGTAGGCCTGTTCTGGGGTTATGAACCTCCAGTTGTTTTTTTTTAATTTCTGGAGGAGGTCATCTAAAAAGAGTGCTGCTAAATCATTTTCGTGCAAGAGCAACACGTGTTTGATAGGTCTTTTTGAGACTTCCTTTCCCATTTGGTAATAATACTCTATGGCTCCGTAGAGTTCTTCGACATAAAAGTTTCTTAATTTATTTAGATCTACTTGAGATGTTGTTTTTGCATAGTTTTGAAAAAGAGTCTCCATATACCAATCATAGTTATTAATGGTAATGTAGGCGTTCTTATAGCCGTAAGAACCTAAGTACTGTCTAAAGCCATTCACCTTTTCTTGAGTGTTACCTTCACGCAAATAAGGAAAGCGGAACCATTTTTTATAATTTATAAAACGATGCAAGCGGTTGTGAGCCTCTCTAAAATCATCTTTATAAGTTTTAAGGTCTGTGTTGTTAAAATTAAAGTGTGAGTGGGTGTGATTTGCTAAGATATGACCTGATCGTGCGTAAAAAACAACTCGAGATAAAGCTTCATCATTGTCCATTTTTGCTGAATTTACGTAAAAGGCGGCTTTGACCCCATGTTTATACAAAGCCTGAGTGATGCCTCTCATTCTCTGCTCTCCAGTTAAGTGACCATCTGCCACTCTAGGGGCATCATCAAACGAAATCGAAATTTGTTTGGCCAAAGAATTATTACTAAACGCCATAAAAAAAATAAATGTCATAAACAGTTTCAAAAGATAAACCCTCAATTTTAAATTTAAATGATCGTGAATGAATTTTATCGCAAAAAAATGAGTTAAAAAAGTAAAAATAAAATACACAGGTCTCATTAATCTTTGAATTGTATTGTTATGTCCTATTGACATTTCTAATGAACTTACATGTAATTATAAGTGATGGAAAAGATGGCTGTTATTGATATTGGTTCTAATGCGATTCGCTTATCCATAGGACACAAAGGGCTCATCAATGAAATACACTCTGAAAGATTTCCGTTACGCCTCGGAAAAGATTCATTTTACAACGGTCAGCTCAGCCGCTATACCACCAATCGTTTTTTACAGGTTTTAAAAGACATTCAACAAAAAACCAAAACACACCATGTGGAGAAAACTCGCTTTGTCGCCACCAGCGCACTCCGAGAGGCTAAAAATAAAGATTATATCATCGATAAAATTTATGATCGCCTCGGCATCGAGGTTGAACTGATAAGTGGAGTCACCGAAGCTAAGCTACTATTCAATGCCGTTAAAAAATACTACACCCCTCCTCCACTCAAGCAAAGTCTTATTATGGACATTGGCGGCGGAAGTGTTGAGCTTATTTCTTATAGAAACAAAAAAATCAAAGCTACAAGCCTTAAAATGGGCACTGTGCGCCTTCTCAGCCAGTCAGCCACTCAACATCACCTCTGGTCAAAAACCATTGAAACGCAAATTTCAACACATATAGACCGCTTAAAAGGTGTAAATAAAAGCAGTTTTTTTATCGGCACGGGTGGAAACGTGAAAAGCCTTGGAAAGCTTGCCTACTACACCGGCATCTCAAAAAGAACAGACCGCCTCAGTATCAACTCCATAAACACTCTTTTTGTGATTTTAAGTGGACTCACCTATCGACAACGCATCACACAACTAGGCCTCAAGCCTGATCGCGCCGACGTGATCTTTCCAGCAGCCTTAATCATTCACCATATAATGACTCGGTTTAACCTTGAATACGTCAATATCCCACGTGTGGGCTTACGTAACGGTTTGTTTTTAAGTAAAGACAATTAAACTTTACTAGTACTTCTTTTTATTTTTAACTTTGTAGTAATTCATAAGGTGGGTTTGAGTGCCTTTGACCTTAGATTTTTCTCTTATGTAAGATCCGTCAGCTCTTAACTTCCAAGTTTGTCGGTCAGACTCTAAATAGCTATCAAGTATCATCAAACCTTGCTCAATCAAAGCTGGTTCAATAAGTGGCACCAGCACTTCTACCCGCCGCTCTAGATTTCGGTGCATCAAATCGGCTGAGCCCAGGTACATGGCGCCCTCTTCCCTATTGTCTTTGCCCTCTCTGAAATAAAAAATACGAGAATGCTCTAAGAAGCGATCGACTATAGAGTAAACTTGAATATTCTGTGTTGCCTTAGTTTCACCCGGCTTAACAATACAAATGGTTCTTATAATCAAATGAATGACCACGCCTGCTTCAGCCGCATTGTACAAAGCCATGGCGATGTCTTTGTCTTCTAAATTGTTGCACTTAAAAATAATTTCTGCTGGCAAACCTTTTCGAGCGTTCTCAGTTTCTTTCAGAATCATCTTAAGGAATTTTTGTTTTAAATTCAGTGGAGCCTTCAAGATACTGCGGTAAGAGTCTTTCAAAGAGCGTCCCGTTAAAAAGTGAAACAACTCAACAACATCATCGGTGATCTCTTTGCGAGAGGTCAATAAACCCACGTCTGTATATAGTTTTGCAGTGTTGGAGTTGTAGTTCCCCGAGCCTATATGGGAATAGCACTTAATATTGTCACCTTCTTTACGAATCACAAGAGCCACCTTACAGTGCGTTTTTAAACCAACAACACCGTAAACAACATGACAGCCTGCACGCTCTAAACGGTTGGCCCATTCAATGTTTCTCTCTTCATCAAGTCGTGCCTGCAATTCAATAAGACACACCACCTGCTTGCCGTTCTCCGCAGCTTTTATCAAAGCTGGAACAATCGAACTTTCTTCATTGGTGCGATAAAATGTCATTTTAATAGCGAGCACATCTTTGTCGTTAGCGGCTGTCCAAATAAAATTCTCAACGCTGTTATTAAAACTCTCAAAAGGATGATGAACTAGAATATCTTTATTTTTAAGAACATTAAAAACATCTGTATCATCAGAAAAATCTTTGACAGGAACTGGAGTCCACACCTTGTACTTAAGCTCTGGCTTTTGTATCGAACAAATTGTGTGTAAATGAGAAAAATCAATTTCTTCTGACATCTCATAAATATCAAAATCGTGAATTTCTAACTCACTTTTGAGAAACTGAACGAGCCAATCACTTTTTGGCTTTCTGAGCTCTAATTTAACTACTTCTCCGTAGCGCCGTTCGCGCAGTTCTTTTTCGATCTTATCTAAAAGTGATGAGTTTTCTTCTTCATCACTTTCAACCTCGATGTTGCGTGTGACTCTGAAAAGCATAGTTTCGACAATTTCCATTTTTGGAAATAAATATTGAATAAAGTTTTGCACAATGTCTTCCGTGCGCACCCACATACTTTTGTTTTGATCTTGTATGCAGTAATAGGGAGGGAAAATGTCTGGAATCTTAACTCTTGAAAAAACCCTTTCATCATTGCCTGGGTATTTAAGCGCGACTGCCAAAGACACACTCATTGAAGAAATGTGCGGAAACGGATGCCCCACATCCACGGCCAGTGGCGTGAGCACAGGGAATATTTTATGAAAAAAGAGAGTCTTTAACTTTTCTATATTTGCAGTGCTTAAATCAGACCAATTGCAAATGTGTATATCATGAGTTGCCAATTCTTTTTTAAGTTGCGTGAACGTGTTTTCTGCCGTCGCATAAAGTTTTAAAACATTCTCTCTAACTGCCAGTAGCTTAGAGTCTTTTAAGCTAGAAGGGTCGTGAATTTGATAGTGACGACTGATCCACATACGTTTGGTAAAAAAATCATCTAAATTAGAGTGAAAAATTGCTAAAAAGCGGAAACGATCGAGCAGTGGCACTGTGTTATCAGAGGCTTGAGTTAAAACTCGACTTTGGAAACTTAGTAAAGAAATATCGCGATCTAAAAACTGCGAGCTCTTAGAGTTCACGGCAAATCGCTTTAACTTGAGTTTGTTCTCTTTACTGACTTTCTTTTTCTTTCTACGTTTAGCCATGGCTCCTGCATACAAAATTACGGTAAATTTGTCTAAAGATTTGAACTATTTACAGTATTTATCGGAACGACCCATTAATTAGTTGAACAGCTCATTTTAATAAAATAAATGAAATTTCAATGACAAGGGGGACTTATGTATAAATTCTTAATTTTGCTACTTATAACACACTTAAACTTTGCACAGGCCAATATCAGTTTTAGCGAAGGAGGCAAAAATAGACTCATGGAATCTCTCGGTCAAACGTCTAGCCTTATACTTAATATCGAAACAGGTGAAGGCCCCCATGATCCACAGGTAAAAAAATTGCGTAAGCAAATTGGTATGTTTAGAAATTTCATAGATATTTATATAATTATCTACCCAAAAAAATCTAAAATGCTTCAATTAAGAGAGCTGTTAGATGACGGCTATGAACTCTATGGTGATTACAAAGATATTTTTGACAGTGTGAAAGACACGCCTGAATTTGCCCTAGAGTTTCTTAAATTCAAAAAAGAGAAAAAAGCTGTCAAAAAATGGATCAAGCAATTTGAAAAAGCTGTCGTAAAAAAAATGAGTAAATGGAAAGAAAGAATAGCTTCACCAAGTAACGGCGTGCAATCTTATAAGTCCAAAGACTTAAGTCCTTTTTTCTGGGCTAACAACAATCAACTGGATTCCTTAATCCCAGGTCAAGACGAAGAGCTAGTTTTACAAACTCTAAAAAGCAGTCTCGTTGAAAAATCACAACCGATTCTCAACAATCTATTTCTTATTGAAACACCTCTGAACTCCTATGATGAAGAGAATACGTTCCATGACTTTAGAAAGTCTCTAAGAGCAATATTAAAAATAAGTAATTGGTACCCTGAATACTTTATGTCTTTAGATGACAGCTACCTTGATGATGTTGTTGGACAATTTGGCGACTTGAACGATCTTATTGTCCGCTACCACAAATCGACTAAAGACTCACAACTCAAACAGAAAATTAAAGATGAATGGCAAAGCATATTAGAGAAGCTCGATAAAGAAAGACTGATTGAGCAATTAAACAGATTAGCTAGTTAATAACTTTTTTCAAGTTAACGGCTCGATATCTGCTTTGATCAGATATTTGTTAGTAAACTCTTTCACAACAGAGATCTAATAAAAATATAATACAAACCTTCCTTGCTACAAATATTTTATTCTGAAAATAAAATTGATGAATTTAATTTGTGACTTTCATATTCATACTCGCTACAGCGATGGCAAATTAAGTTTAAGTGAAATCATTGATTTGTACGGAAAACATAACTTTGCTGCCATTGCCATCACAGATCACCTTTGTGAAAACAACACTCTCTTAGGTCGTTCTGCCAAACAGCTTAATAAGACCTTAACCCAAGATAATTTTAGCAATTACCTTAATGACATTGAATTCGAAAAAAAACGAGCCATGAAACTCTACAATATGCTTGTCATTCCTGGAGTTGAAATCACCAAAAATAGTTTTTCTCACAAAAATTCCGCCCATATCTTAGGTTTAGGAATCAATGGCTATATCAATCCTAATAACTCTATCGAAAACATTTGTGATCAAATTCGCAGACAAGGAGGCCTCACCATCGCGGCTCACCCAGTCGCTACAGGTAAATTTGAGCACCAAACTTATTATTTATGGAACCACCGAAAACGATTAGAAAGTCACTTTGATGCTTGGGAGGTCGCCAGCGGCAGCAAGTTGTTTTCTAAAGTTTTAAAAAGTCACCTGCCCAAGATTGCCAATAGCGATTTACATCATCCAAAGCAAATTTACTCCTGGAAAACCATCGTTAACTGTAGTCGCAATCAAGAGGCTATTTTTCAAGCCATCAAAAATCAAAACTTATCCTTTAAATATTACCATAAAAACTTAATCCAAAAAGCAAGTGTCAAGGAGGTCATCAATGCTTTTCTTCCAGCCGCAGTTACCCACCCACAGGCCCATTTCTAAATACAGTCCCAAAAAAATTAAGAAAATAAGGCAACTGAGTAAAATAAGTAAATTTCGCCAAAAAATTAATTTCAAAATTAATGTGGGCGATTACGTCGTTAAAACTGCAGAAACTCCCGAAGAATTAACCTCAGCCCTCATGCTCAGACATGACATTTTCATAAAAGAGGGCCTCGGAGTCCTAAGCCTTCCTGAAAGCTTAGACTTTGACAAATATGATTTACTTGCCGATCACATTCTTCTTATCAAACGAGACAGTCAAAAACTCATTGGAACTTACCGAGTTTTGTCGAGCAGTTTTTGTGATAGCTTTTACACTGGCAATGAGTTTTACATTGAAGACTTTTTAAATGAAAAAGGGATTAAGCTTGAGCTCGGCCGCGCTTGTATTCATCAAGATCACAGAAAAAGCTTTGCCATTCACCTGATCTGGAAGGGCCTAGGACGCTATGCAAGCCTCATTGGTGCCGCCAAAATGTTTGGTTGCACAAGTGTCAAATCAAATTGCAAACACCGAGCACAGCAGTACATAAATTATCTAAAGCCCAATTTTCATAGCGACCAATACAATATAAGAGTTCGCTCAAAGTATTCAAGTTTTCAACAAAAGCAAGACTATAAAATATTACATCTTGATGAGATCAAACACTCCATCCCAGCCCTCATGAAATCATATATGAAGGCAGGGGCTAAGTTTCATGGTTTTCCAGCCTACGACTCAAACTTAAAAACAACGGACTTTTTCACTGTCCTAGATTTAAAAAATTTAAATGAACACTACAAAAAAAGGTACACCGTTTTATGAAACTCACCCAACAAATCTTTAAGTTTATAATTGTATTCACTCTCATTCTTTTGTTTTGCCTCAGCTCATTGATGCTTAAGCTCTTTTATTGGAACCGTTGGGTTTTGGCTAAAAAAAGATCTCACCTATTAATGAGATACTGCCGACTTGGGCTAAAAGTCATGGGTGTTCAACTCACTATGGACAAGCGCATTGATGCCTCTATGGAAAACCGACTGATAGTTTGCAATCACTTATCTTATATGGATATTTTGTTGCTCTCTTCAGTGGTTCCAACAAGTTTCGTGACCTCAATGGAAATAAAAAATGATCCATTTTTAGGGCGATTGTCAGAACTTGCTAGCTGTCTGTACGTGGAGCGAAGAAGTCGTAAAAATTTAAGTAATGAGATTTCAGACATCACTAATGCTCTCAAAAATGGGCTGAATGTGACCATTTTCCCCGAGGCCACTAGTACCAACGGAGAACAAGTTCTTCGTTTTAGACGTCCACTTTACAACTCAGCCTTACATTCACAAAAAAGAACTCTCCCCCTTTGCATCAACTATAGAAAACTCAACGATCAGTTGATCACCAAACAGAATAGAGACTCTATTTTTTGGTACGATAAAATGGCCTTCTTCCCACATCTATGGAATTTTTTATCTTTGAGCTCTATTGAAGTGAGCATTTCTGTTCTTGACGAAGTTTCGTACTCACAAGACCTAGATGCTGCAGACATCGCAGAACAAACACACAAAATGGTTTCAGAAAGGTTCATTCCATGCACAATATAAATAAGCAAATTATCAATATCCTCGGGATCAACTTTAGCTTTGGACAGAAAAAAAATGGAGTTCAACTAGCTCCTGAAGTCATCCGAGCCAATGGTTGCCTAGAAAATTTAGATCAAAAATATGAAGTTTATGACTTTGGAAACATTGATCAAGATTTGAAAAAAGACCCTGGAAGTAACTATAAAAATTTACATGATCAAGTCAAACGACTGTCTAAATACAGTGGCCAAAAGCTTTTCTTAGGTGGTGACCACGGCATTTCTTTCGCAACCATTTCAGCTCTCCTTAGCATTTACCCAAATTTAAGAATCATATGGGTCGATGCTCACGCAGACATTAACACCCCGAGCAGCTCCCCTTCAGGCAATCTGCACGGAATGCCCCTTGCCGCCCTCATGGGATTGATCAAAAAAAATCAAATCAAATCGACAAATTGGTTAAAGCCATGTTTGATAGCTAACCGAGTGGCTTACATCGGTTTGCGCGACATTGATCCTCAAGAAAGAAAATTTATTAAAGACTTAAATATAAAATGCTTCACAGCACATCAGGTTAAAATACGAGGTATGAAGAAAGTAATACAAGAAGCCATTGATGCTATTGATCCATTTCACAACAATCCCCTGCATCTGAGTTTTGATATCGATTCAGTCGACCCCCTCTATGCACCTTCAACAGGGACTTCAGTTAAAAATGGCTTAACTCAACAAGATGTGAATGTCTTAGCAAAAAATCTCTATGAAACTCAAAGGTTGGTGAGTTGTGAAGTCGTGGAACTCAACCCTTTGATTAACACTTGCGACAATAATCTCACAAAAAGCCTATCCGTCATTAAATTATTAATTAATAATTTATTTAACACAGCTGAAATTCAACCTGAGCAAAAAATCAATAGTGCCGCTATTCCACAACTGCTTTTGTAAATTGACCCAATTGATGAATCACCCAATTCTCATCGTCGATCACAATGTCGTGACCAGCATTAGGATGAATTGAGATGTTTCCTTTGAAATGCTCAACTAATTTTTTAGAACAGTTTGGAGACACAAGCTTGTCTTGACCTCCCGTTAAAACCAACAAAGGACTGTATATTTTTTTAGGAGGTCTGCATATTGCGGCTGCAACAAGCTGGCTCATAACATTGTAGAATCTTGATGGGTTAGAACTTGATACTTTTGCCCAACCCTGAATGGCCTCTTCTTTTTCGGCTCCGGTGAAGCTAACAATGCCGAGAATCTTTTCTTCTTGTTCAGCAACAGTCTTTGCCCTTGCAGCCTGTATTAATCTTGGAATAGCCAATGGTTTTAAGCGCTCATAAGGCATAGAAAACTTGCGAAAGCTTGGGTTCATCAAACAAACTGATTTAAAATCATGGCGAAACTGACTGGCCCAATTCATTGCTATCATTCCACCCAATGAGTGCCCAAATATAGACCACTGCTCATCATCTTTTATTTTTTCAAAACGATACTTTAAATCTTCAATGATCCAATCCACCGTTGGCGGACTCACTCGATGAGCCTCGGTACCAAAGCCAGGGAGATCTAAGCAAACCACTCTTTTGATATTTTTATTTTCTTGCAAACGCTCAGGAAACCCCAACCAATGTTCCTGATTGCGTGCCCAACCTCTCAAAAGCAACCAATTCATGCAGTACTCCAAGTCTTGTGGTAAATAGTTGACTGTTGCATAAAGTCTAATAAGTAGCGATGTCGTCTCATCACTCGCTTAAAGCGATGGGGTTTTATCGGGTTAAAAATTCCATTCAAATTAAAAATTTGCCGTGGGTTTTTTTTAACCCATATCCAAGAACCAATCTCCATCGTCCATGGAATATAAACTTTTTTATTATTAAACTCGTTGTAATGGTAATCTAGCAAATAATCCCAAGGATCACCATTGATTGTATAACTATCTGACTGAGCTTCTATTTTATACATATGATAGGGAACACTTTTATCGATCAGCCCTTTCATATTCATGGCTTGATAAAAATAAGGAAACTTTTCAGTTGTTTTAGAGTAAGGATACCACAGGCGATCTACCCAACCGAAGCCCGAATGAATGTCGAGAGACTGGCTCACATCACAAGAAAACAACTCCTCTTTGACAAATTGAATGAGTGTTTCCGTTTCTAATTCAAGCACCCCCTCATCAAAACCTCGAAACCATGGCAGCCAAGGTCCTTGTCGGTGGCCTGAGACCAAAATTTTCCCTTTTTCAGTGCCAGCAAGTGTCGGACCATTTCTTATAATATCAACTCCATTGCCATTACTACGTCTCCCTAAATACATTCCTACGGGGTTCACAATAGGAATGCAAACTAGGCGGTTCGAATCGTATTGTTCTTTGGTTTTAGGGTTCCAAGTTAGTTGATCCGCTAAGTAATCTAAATAATTTATGATCAAACGAGAGCCAATTTTCTCTAAGCCATGCACGCCACCAAACAAACCAAAACTTGGGCATGTTTTCTCTTTTGACCCAATAACAATCCCGTAAATTGGAAAAGTCTCTCCCTTGTACTTAACTTCACTAAGGGTTTTAATTTGGGCAAATGGTTTTATTTTCTCGATAACTTGATCAAGTTCCTGCTGCTCATTAAACATAAGATCATAATACTAAATGAAAGTTGAAAACTCATGTTAGGAGATTTTTGTTATACAGAAGTCTAGAGACTGGCTTTAGTATGATAGCTAAAGCCAAGTCTAAGATTTACTTTATTTCTAAACTTTTAGGCGCGAGCACACGGTCTAAAGTGCTTGAACCCGACGGGTGTAGACCTTTTATTTTTATAGTTTTCCCTTTGTAGGCGATCGCTGGTTTTGAACTTGTCCACTGAAAGCCGTGCTTTCCTTCTCCATTGTTCAAACACAACTCAGAAACACTCACTTTTATGTTAGTGGTGTGTCCACCCAGCACTTCCATTTCACCGTTACTATCAATAGCTAAGAACTTAACCATGATGGCATTGTTATAGTTTTTAGAGCAAGCAAACCCTTTTGCGTATATATAACCCTTGTCGTTCAACTCAAGTTTTTCTATCCATCCTGTAACTTCACCCGCTTGTCCTGTACCAGTGGTCCCTGTTCCAGTAGGTCTTTGTTTAACTTCAAGCTTATAATGTTCACTCTCTACAGGGTCTCCACAACCATTGTCAGCAACTATATAGTAGTAACCTTCACTGTCATATAAAACTGGCTTGATATCATAGAGGTTATCAAAGACATCTGTATAGATCCTTGTTGGTGTTGAGTTAGGACTTTTATAAAAATACCATTTGATGTCTGGTTTAGGGTCACCTGTGACATCATAACCAATCCATTTGTCTTCATCTAAAAATGCAATTAAATGTGAATTAGGTTGTGACATAACTATCTTCGGCGGCTCACAGTCTTGAGGTGGATCAACTGGAGGGTCGACAGGAGGGTCAACAGGACAGTACTTCAATGTGAATTTCTTTTCCTCTCTCTTGTAGCTATCATCAACAATGACCTCATACAAACCAACTGTGTCTGGGCTAACATCGACACTGTACGCTTCGCCCTCATGCAATATGTCATCGCTACCTTGTTTTTTCCAAACAACTTTGTGTTCGTAACCACCATCAACAATAACAACCTTTAAGTTTATCTTTTGCCCCTCAATCACACAGATATCTCCTTTTGGATAGTCTGCTAAATTGTAACTTTGTATGGGCGGTTCGTTAGGTGGATCAGTAGTAGGATCACCTGTGTTTGTTGGCAGACCTGTATTTTTTTTGGAAGAAAACTCATTGCTACTACAGTTCTGAAATAAACCTGTAAATGCTAAAGAAAAGAGTAATATGGCAGAGATCAGATAATTAAACATTGTATAGACTCCTTAAACGTCGTCTATTATTTTAGCCAATTCTCTTTAAAGGGTCTAATTAACTTGCGAAATGATAAACTCAACTGGTTAAAAATCCAGCACTAGCCAAGACTTTGGTCGGCTTTCAATTGCCCTAAATTTAATTTTTTGTCAATGACCCTAATTGCAATGAGTTTGCTTACAGTTTGTAGCTGAGGTTAAAGTAACTTGCCATACCTGTCGTATCAAACTTATCGCCACCTGGAAAAAAAGACTCCCCGTTTTTAAACTGAGTCATATTTTTATAAAACTTTGCACCATAACCAACAGCATATTTCTTGGTATGAAACCAAAAGCCGAGATAGGTTTGAAAGGAATCATCAGAATAAATATTGCTATCGTCATTTAAAGAGCTCATAAACTCATAATCGGCATAACCTTGAAACGCTAAGAAATAATCTCCCCAAAACTTCAGTGGTTTAAACCAGTTGATATGTAAAACTAATCCATCAAATTCTTCTTCATTATCTGCTCCATAGTTTTCAATAAAATATCTGGTTTGAAAGTTTAAACCCACTAAACCTAACCATGGAATTTTAGTATCTGTACCAATACCAAGCCAAAAAACACGCAAAGCATTGTTAGGAGAACCAATATTTCTTTCATTGTCAGAGTTCATAAACTCAGTGGCAATGTACCATTCTTTAACCGGCCCAATTGCAAGATCAGTTTTAAACATACCATCTAAAGAAAAGCGAAGGTCCACCTTAGCAAAAGAATTGGGGCCTTCGTGCCTGTCGCTACTTGAGTTATTTAAAATATCTAAAAAATCAACATAGCCATAATAATCAACTATTCCAGAGCGCCCTCCAAACTCTAACTCTAAATAGGTATCTGTAAATTTAAAAGGCCCACCTCTTTGATCGATGCCATGGTATAAATTTAAGTTAAACCATCGCGAATCAACACTTGATCGATCGCCACCTTTGTAGTCAACAGCAAGTGCTGAATCTAGAAAAAATAAAGATAACAAAGTAAAAATAATTCTACACACCACAGTTCTCCTTAACAAACAGACGTAAGTCTATAGGCCTTTCATTGGTATTTTTAGGACTGGCCTCTTCGTTATTCCCTAGTTCGGATATGATTAATATTTATGTCCAAAAGTTTGAAATCTTTATATGTGATATTTCTACTGCAATTGTTAACTCTACATAGCGCAAATGCTATTCTTGGAGGCAGTTACGTAAACAGTGAGACTACTAAATATAAAGTTGTCCTATTTGATGTAAGAGTTGGTCATTCAAGCATTGTTTGCACAGGTAGTTTTATAAGCTCTCAAAAATTAATTACTGCTGCACACTGTTTAGAAAATTTAAATAATAAATGCACTCATTGTAAGCCCTATATTCTAATTAATAATATAAAGGTTCAATTCAACGCTAATATACACCCGAATTACAAATCTAAGTCCACAACTGATAATTATTCCGACGAAAGCAATTACGACATTGCAATTATTAAGCTATTAAACTTTAAAGCAAAACTACATTTTGATATCCAAACAGAGTTACAGCAGAAAACTAATTTTAAAAACTTAAATTATTATGGTTATGGAATGAGTCAGTTAAAAAAAGAAAAAAACAAAGATCTAATATTTTACCACGAAAGTCGCAGAGGAACTTTAAAAAAAGGACTCATTTTAAATGGTTTAGCTAAAAAGGGACTCATTAAAAAAGAGAACTCACTACTAACAATGAGCCCAAAAAAACACATTGAATTGGCTAAAGGGTCACAAGTCTTGCGTTCAGACTCTGGAGGCCCGTTAATTCACGACAATCGCATCATTGGGATCATTAGAAATTATGAAATCATTGATTCTGTAAGTGAGAAACAAGTAAGAAACATATCTAGCTCTCTACCATTAAGGCTGGTGTCAACTTTTACACTTTTTAATGATCACAAAACTCTACAGTTTCTAAAGAAACATCTTTAAGATTATATTGAAGTTATATAAATAAAAAAAAGCCAGCTCAGTGCTGGCTTTTTTTTCACATTAATAATATTTCTTTTATAAGTTAATAGATAACTTGTTTAAAGTTTCTTCAGTGAGTCCACCAGTAGCTAACCCATTTTTATTTTGATACTTTTGAACAGCTTTCATAGTTGCAGGACCCAAGTTACCATCAGCTCCACCTTTATAAAGTCCCATAGAAGCGAGTGATTTTTGTAGTTGGCGGATAACGGTCTTGTTTGTGTTTGTTTGACAAAGAATTGGTTGCCACTGAGTGAACGAGTCTTCAACCAATTTTTTCTTTGTAATTGTTTTGAAAACTGCAGGTGTCGTTTTCTTGACTTCTTTTGGGGGTGTAACCATTTTTTTTACTTTTACAGTTTTGTATACGGCTGGAACCATTTTCTTTTTAATTTGTTCCGGAGTAGCTTCAACTGTTTTTGTAACCCAACCGTATTTTGCAGGTATAACTCGTTCTTGAACAGAAGCTTCTTTCACCAAAACTCTTTCATTAACAGTTTTGTAAACGGCAGGAGTTTTTGTATAACAAAGAATTTCACCTGTAGCATTGTCAATTTTTTGAAGAGCACCTTTACCTTTTTTCCACTCATAGCCTTCTGGCTTTACAAGAATTTTTTTCGATACATTTTTGTATACAGCAGCTGTTGGAACTAAAACTCTCTTTTCATCTTCTATCATCATTTTTTCTTTAACTGTTTTATAAGTTGCAGGTACGACGAAAGACTTTTCTGTAGCTTCTTTCACTAATACTTTTTCAGAAACCAATTCGTACTTTGCAGGAACTGTTTTAAAAGCAGTCATTTCTGGTTTAACCATCATTTTTTCTGTAGTGCTTTTATATTTAGCTGGCACTACGACACGGGCGTAACACTTTCCTGGGTCTGGATTCATTGGCATATCATCAACAAATTCATTGGCAAAAACAAAGCCTGGTAAAATTAAAGCTAATAAAGATAACTTATTCATACTTGCACTCCTTAAATGACCGTGTGACTTTTACATGATTGCTAGGTCCACGTACTATGTTTAACTCATTTTGTTTTTATTAAATTGTTGATCGTGAAGTCAAAGTTTTTTAGGTACTTAAAATCTTTAATTATTTTGTGACTTTTTAAATTTTATAAATAAATTACATTTATATACTCAATGTATTAATTTCATTAGTTTATTCAGAAGTGAACCAAGTTAAAAAAATTAAGTTAAAATGACACTTATTAAAATTTTTATAAATTAAAACAATTTATAAAACTGAATTTATTTATAAATTTAGTATGTAAATAGGTATAAATTGTAATCTTTCTTTTGAAATCGAGATTGAACACTAATAGGTTTCGACCAATTTTTGAGGAAAGCGTAAATTAATGTAACAAAAACCTGGCAACGGAACGTCCCCTAAAAATGACTTTTCATATTTTAAAATGGAAGATAACTTACAAAAAATAAAAAATAGAGGAGTTTTAATGAACTCATTTAAAATGGTTTTGTTAACCTAAGTAGTCACCAAGACACTCTTTTCTATAAGCAAATATTTCATTCACATCAGAAGTCACAAAATTATTAGCGACGACATCACCCAAAAAACCCATAGGCAAGCGATAAATCACCTCGTCATGCATTAATGTACCAGTTCCTAGCTTTTCAAAACTATGTGTGTGATGCCATTGACTATAAGGACCCGACTCCTGATTATCGACAAACTGATGTGGAGGGTTCCACTCAGTGATCAAAGTTCTCCAACTTGCCGGCAACCCATGAATTTTAAGTTGATAATCAATAGTAGTTCCTTTTTTTATTTTCTGAGTCGACATTTTTTTTATTTTAAAATTGAGCATTGGCGGAGTGATTTTTTCTAAATTTTTAGCTTCAGAAAAGAACTGAAACGTAGTTTCTAAATCTTTTTCTACATATTGGCTGGCATAAAAAATCCTATCGGTCGCTTTTTTTTTCCAACTGTACAAATCATAAAGAGCACTCCCCAGTTGCCCAAATTTAAAGTGATAACCGGCTTCTTGCAAAGCTGCAGGCTTCGCATTTTGACTCAACAAAGCTAAGTCTGACTTTTCACCCAACAAAATTTTAAGTGCTATCTTAGGAGCTTTAAAAAGGGCTGGCACTTGTAAAGTTTTAGAAAACAGCTCCGTCCACTCTTGATTAGTCACGGGCTCTGGGGCTGAAAAATTAACTGGGCCAGAGATCTTTGGCTCATCGATTACAAAATTTAGAGCTGCAATAACATCTTTAATATGAATCCAACTTAAGTATTGTTGGCCATCACCTATAACACCACCAGTCCCTGACCTAAATATCTTTTCAAGCTCTTCCAAGAACCCACCACGGTGGTCTAACACAACCCCTAAACGCATCAGTACACGTCGACAGCGTCCCTCTAAGGAGTTAGAAGCTCTTTCCCAATCTTTACAGACATCCGACAAGAAACCATCACCCTTGGGCGCTGACTCAGTGACTTCCTCCTTGTTGTCTCCGTAGTATCCAATTCCAGATGCAGAAACAAAAACCTTTGGTATGTTGTTTGATTCAATCAAAAATTTACAAACCTGCTGAGTGGACTCTACACGAGAGTTATATATTCGATTTTTTTTATCTCGAGTCCAGCGCCCTGTAGCAATCGACTCTCCAGCCAAATGAATAACCGCATCTATTGGCTGTAACTTTGCAATTTTTAGGTCTATCCAAGAATAGTAATCACAAGGGAAGCTAAATTTCTTGCGAAACCGTTGTGCCTCAGAGCGCCCAACCACTGTGAGTTTATGCCCTTTTTTTAAGAGATCAATTGTGAGTGTTCTACCGATTAAACCTGTGGCACCCGTCAAGAGTATGTGCATATACTGCCTTTTATTAATTATTCAAATGAGGGCCATTCTTTGCCTAAAAACCACATAAAAGGCTTATAAAAGCCACTTAAAAGGTTTCTCATATATAGTTTTAGACTACTTGAAAAGTTTAAATTGTTCAAGGCCCCTTGAACAATTTAAGTCGTCATTTGTTTTAAAAAATCACCCTCAATACAGATGACTGCTGGGTGTGGCAACTTAGACTCTATGTCATGGGGCCACTGACTTGTTAGTGATTCTAGGCTCTTAGACTTCTCACCGGGATGCTGGACGGACAGAAATAAGGTTTTATAGTCTTCGCTAAAGCAAGGGCCTGTAAACTCAGCCTCGTTTGGAGCCGACGCAACTTGAATCACTTCTCCAGCATTTTTGCCCTGGGTAGGTATGCAAAACAAGCCATTATTGCCAAATTTCTTATAGGTGCTGTTACCAATGGACCCACCAGAAATATCACTGGTCATCCACAAATTGCCCTTTTTGTCGAAGGCCAAGTTGTCTGGGCATGAGAACGTGTCACCACCCCCCATAAAAGTCTCCGCTTTAAAACTCAGTGACAATGGGTCCTTATTATTTTCACTTATTTTTAAAATGGAACCATGGTGATTGCCCTTTGGTTTATTTTTTGTCAGTGCCACATAAATATCACCAGTGACTGGGTGAATTTCAACATCTTCGGGTCGATCTAGCGGAGTTGCCCCTACAAGCTTAGCAGCTTGTCTCGTAAAAATTAACATTTGTTGTTGGTCTTGAAAGTGGGACTGAAACGGCTCACCAATCTTATAATCAAGAGGTCTCCATTTGCCATTTATTGTGTCCGCAACATATAAGGTTCCACGATCCAACTGCCCAGGAGAGTCAGCGATGAATTTATAAATATGCTCGTCAACTTTATCATCCCCCATGTACACGACCGTACGACCGTCTTTTGCAACAACGCAGGTTGCGCATTCATGAGAGAAGCGACCTAAACTTACAAGTTTTTTAGATGTTTTTTTGATCGGGTCATACTCAACGACCCAACCGTAGTGCTCTGCAGGTAGCGCTCCATGAGCTTCCCAGCTGAGTTTATTATTTATACTTGAGACCCTTTTCAATTTATTCTTAGGTTCTAGGAAAACATCACCAACGACGTTTTGATAATTTTCCTCACAAGTAAGAATAGTATTCCATGAAGTCTTTCCTCCGGCACAGTTTAAAAATGTACCTACAGCATAAGAGCTACCGTTGATCTTTTGTTTTGGAGAAAAGTCTATTTTTGTATGTCCATTAACAGTTGCATTGTCTTCGTGCCTCGGATCAACTTTCCACTGACCATTCACTTTTTCAATTTTGAAACAAGTCCCACCTAAGCTTGCCTTCTCAACGTCAATTTGTTCTTTTGTTTTATTGTGGCCTGTCTTTTCATTATAACCACTCACAAACATAGGCACGACATATTCGTGATTCACCCACATCATTGTTTCATTGTTTTTATTTCTAGCAAGCTGAATATAATCGTTATTGTAGCCAAACTTTAAATTCTGAGACTCATTGATGATGTCATTCCATTTAATAAGGCGATAATAAGACAACCCATCCATAAGTGTAACTTCATCATTAAAATTTGGTGATACACCAACATTTAATTTAGGCTTAGATGCTAAACTCGTGCAAGCTGAAATTAGCATTGAATTATTTATGGAAAACGCACTCACACCTAGGAACTTTAATAGCTTTCTTCGATTCAAAATAACTCCAAGTTTTTAAAAGTGGTTACGTCAATAATTATATATTTCCAATTAAAATCGAACCTCAATAAAAAAATTTTACTGTTTGCCATAATTAATAACCTTGGCATAAACAGCACACTGCAATACAAATGCAATTAAACATCTAAAGGTTGAATGGATGCAAAAAAAACTAAAAAGAGATTTTTTTATTTTAGAACTCATTTCTTAAAGTTTTGTTCTCATCATTTTCATATCTAAATAATATAAACCGAATCAGTGCATACTAAAGAGTAACAATCTGACCAATGAGTTCGATTAACAAGATCCCATTATAGCCCCAATGTAATTAATATAGATTTCTAAAGTTTTGTTAGAATTGAGTGAGTTTTGTTTTTTTCTTTTATGAAGATAATTATAGCCTGAGAAAGCAGACTCTCGCTGTGATGATGTTTAAGTATTAGTTGGCTTATTAAAAAAATTACAATCGTCAAAAGCACAAAGAAGTTTTTAAATTACTTTAAAAACTTCTTAATACTTAAAAAAACTATACTTTTTTAATTTGAAAAGAGCTTTCTTTCCCCTCCCCCTAGCAATTTAGAAGTCCCCCGACTCATTGCTAAGAGTTGTTTCCTCCCACCCTTTGATCAACTTAATGTAAATAAATTCAAGCTTTTTATCCAGTTAATAACTAGACAATTATAGAGATTAACGTCAAAAATTGCCCTGATTTTGACAGATATGGCCTCTTTTATAAAATATAATGATGGATTCAGACAAACCGCAAACTAAAGACCATAATTATTGGATTCTCCTCAACAACGCTATTGAGTTGGATATAAAAAAAGGCCACTTGAAGTGGACCCTCAGTGATCTGTCACGTAAAAGTGATATCACTCGTTCTTTAATTTATTACTACTTTGGAAAAGACAAACAAATCATTCTCAAGGAAGCGATAAAAATAATTGGCGAAAAGTTTGTCGGCATTAACCCCGAACGCATGCAAATGTGGAAAGAAGGTCGCTTATCAGAGTCCCTCATGCAGGCCCGCAGCTTTTCTGAAAAAGCTCCGTACCTACCCATTTTCATCATGGTCAATCGCCACAAAGACAACATGATTGGCGAGGCTATGCGCCAACAAGAGCAAGAGTTTGTAAATAAGCTCAAACTGTTTTACCCGCAATGCAAGGATTATCAAATCACTAGCATTTTTGCTATCTACTGGGGGCTCGCGCTCTCCCCACGCATGACCAAAGAAAGCATCGATGAAATAACTCTGCTTATAAGAAAGCACTTCAGTTAAATCATCTTTAATTTATATCATTTTAAAATGACTAACTTTTAATTAAAAGAACATGAATTTTTTAAGAGCTCAAATTCATCTAATTTTATTTAAAGTATCAACACAAAAGTATTTAGACAGAAATAGCATAGTGACGATTACAACTCTTTCACCTATCCAATTTGTACACTTAATTATTCTTTTATTTTAAATAAAAAGGCCACTTATTAAGTGGCCTTTATCTTTCAAATTGTATTATTTTTTTAAGGAGTGATCACTAACATTTGGCTGTCATTCACTGTGTCACTAAAGTTAAACTTATTTTGTGGCATCAGTAACATCAATGGATTTTTAACCTCAGCACCGGAAGATAACAGGCTCAAGAATTTTTGACTGGACCTTTCAACTTGCACACTCATTGGCAAATTAGCATATGGCTCAGACTTTGCTCGAATGTTGAGGTAACTCCAACCATCTGTCCCACCAATCAATGAATCTGTTTCCTGCACATCACTGCCATAAACATTGGACATAGAGACTCTGATGGCTGTGAGATTTCGCTTTCCAACGAGTCTTGCATCGACCTCTAACTCGTACACTGTTGAGTGATCAAAAGGCTTAGCTTCTAATCTACTAACAATGGCTTCTGTTAAATTCAGTGGAAAGCCATTTGCACTCTCGTTAGATAAATTATCCAATCTATTTTGGCTTACTAAACGTTGACGCTCTTCAGAGTCCAGCAAAATACTTTCATAACTTGTAGCGGGTGACTCCAGTGGCATTCTATCAAGTCGTCCCGACATAAGCATATAATCACTGTTACCATCTAAATCGATATCAAACTCAACAGTTGTAAGACATTGGTGCCAGTCAGTGAGTGGATTATAAGTTTTCACAGCAAACCTAAGAACATTGATGTTCTTTTTCTTTGGAACTCTTTTGCCATTCACAAGCTCAGCTTCTTCAACCTCTTTTGAGTAGTACTTATAGCCAACCGCCTGAATATCACAAATGCTTGACTTCACTTCATTTCTTTTTGGCTTTCGCTCGTCTAGCGCTAACAAGTTGTAAGGCATCACAGCTCCATCAAATGGACTTGTGTTCGACAATAACAAATTTAATTCTTGTTGATTGTTAATAACATCCTTCTCATAGTTTCTTGATTCCAAACCAATTTTTGAAGCTTTGTTAGTGATCGCTAATACTGGTACTTTAGCTAAAGTACTGCCGGCAGACTTAACTAAGACATAACCATTGAGCTCTTGCTTTGAATCTTTGTTTATTTCCAAAGTAACGGACACGTCCACTTCTTTAGATTCTTTTGACTTGAGCTCTAAAGTGGCCTCACTAAAAGTGACTGACACCTCACCGTCCCCAACATACGCTAAAGACACTGTCTTTAACTCATTAGTCAGGTTTTTCAAGACGATCTTTTTAGACAAGTTCTTAGATTGAATGATCGAGTGCTCCCCTAAAGAGAGAGCTTGAGGGTAAGTCACAACTTGGCTCTCAATAGCTTTTAGAACATTCACCATCCCAGCCCCCTGGCGAGACAGTGGGTAAACTTTGCTTTCACCTTCCAAGTCAAAGCTCATTTCTTCAGCCGAGCTCATCACCATTGATTTGATATCTTGTGCAGTTAGATCCTGGTGTTTTTGCCTCATCAAAGCCATCACACCGGCAATATGTGGTGCTGACATAGAGGTTCCATTCAGCCTGACACCTTCGGTTCCTGTGGCAACTGAAGCTGAAATAATCTGCTGACCCGGAGCAGTGATCTCTGGTTTTAAAACAGAATCAAGGGACCTTGGGCCTTTTGATGAAAAGCTTGTAATCGTACCAATAAGCTCAGGCTCTTCTAAGAGCTCACCACTGGTGAAATCAACCATGACATTTTCTAAATCTTTTTTGATCTGATCACCAAGTGATTTTGTGATCATTATGCCTGGAATTTTAAATTCATACTCTTCATCATCACCCCCCATTGCTATAGGGTCAGATTCGGTATTGTTCACCATCACAACTGCAATAGCTCCAGCATTTTGTGCTCTTTTGAATTTATCGGTAAAAGCAACCGTACCACGGTCAATCAACGCAATCTTGCCTTTGAGCCTGTCCTTTAAATTTTGGTCTAAGTCTTCTTTGGCTTCTCCAATGTAAACCATTTTTGAATTAATATTTACTCCTTCATTTATGACCTCAGAAATTTTAACAGTAAAAGTTGCCTCTAAAGCTTTAACCTTAAGACCTTGTAATTCAGAGCTATTGAACACAACAGATTCAAAGTTCCAATTGTGGAGCATATCATCAATACCAGCAGCAACAGAAAGAGCATCATCTGAGCTTCCTGGCGAACCGGTGATGTAATCAACATCTCCAGAGTTCCCAGCAGAAGCAACCACAAGCATACCAAAGTCAGTTAAGTTAGAAATCGCATAACTATAGTATTCATGTGGAGTTCCATAACCACTTCCAAGAGACAAATTCAAGACATCTAAACTATCAGATAACTCAAAGTCTTCGTTGGGATCGACAGCATACTCAAAGGCTGCCAGAACTACTGAATCAGACGTACCACCATCCTCGTCACCAAATACTTTTAAAGCATAAAGATCAGCTTTCGGTGCAACACCTGAGTAAGTATTTACGTTATCACCAATACCAGCGACCGTACCAGCTACATGGGTTCCATGCCCGCCAACATCAATCGGGTTGACGTCCGGAGTGGGAATGTACTTATCAAAATAAACAGTGAACGTTGAAAATTCTTTGCCCACAAAGTCTTTTCCACCTACAACTTTTCTGTTAGGAAACTGACTATTTTCAGTTAAAGGATCAACACTTTCATAATCATCTGGGTTACCACTACCACCAAGCATTTTATGAGTATAATCAATTCCTGTATCGATGATACCAACTTTTATACCTTGACCCATCACTGGCACTTCAACAGTTTTATCATCTGGGCTCTTCACTGTGATTGTTTGATGAACTTTGTCAGCACTGATGTAATTGACCGAGTTAATCTCACTGATTTTTTCAGTTAAGTTAACCACTTTTTTCTCACCGGTTGTTTGCGGACTTGCAAACTGTTGGTCGGCTTCAAAAGATGAGATCGAAGAAAGCCTTGAAATTTGGTTGGAAAATTTCATAGGGGCTACAATAGTAAGGCCATTCATAACTCTTTTGTAAGTGTACAAAACTCGAATCTCTGGAGATATGCTTTTTAACTCTTGCACTAAGTTTTTTTGTTCTTGATCGATTTTGGCAAGCAATTCTTTGTTGATAACTTTTTTACCGTCAACATCCAGTAGGTCTTCTAAAAGAGCTGGTTGTTTCAATTGAAGTATCGCTATGAACATAGGGTATGGAGTTGAAAACATCATTTCTTGATCTAAAAACTGTTGTCCTACAATATTTTTTTCATTTGTTTTGTCGCTTTCAGAACAAGCCACCATAAAAATTAACAATAATGTTAATAACACCCTCATAACTATCCCCCTAAGTTTTTAGATGACAATAAAGAGGATCGCTAAATAGGTAAAATTAAAAAGTCTTTATTAATAGTTAAGCTAAACTTAGAGTTGAAATCGAAAGGAAGCACAGTAGAAAAATTTAAGATGATTTTATTTTCTTAAAATAGAACTAAAGAAGTGTTTTAAAATATGAAATTATCTGAAATTTGTTAAAGAGAATTTATATTAAGTCACTGGAATAAATAAGGTCTTAGCTTAAATAAACTTAAAAATTACTGACCATGACATGAGAAAGTCTTTTGTCCGTGTTTTGAACAGGATGTGACTTTATCACTATGACAGCAGCTGCTTATAAGTGCTGTCATAGCTAAAATAATAATTAATTTAAATAAATTATCTGATTGCAAAAGGAAGAGGTACTGGCAATTGTAGCGTTAGCATATAAGTCTTGGACTCATTGTCTCCAAAAACATCTGTTCCATCACTGAACTCTTTAATATTTCTTATTTGATATTCAACACCAATTTTAATATTAGAAGCTGGCTTTAGCGAAATACCAACATTGAAACCATCTCCTTCAAACTCTGGGTTACTTGTTGAGTTGTCAAAGTCCACTTCTGATTCATATTTAAAGATATAAGATCCATAAATTCTTACGTATGGAGTGATTCGGTAACCTATAAATGCCCCCATATCTTTTTGTTCATAGTCACCTTCACTATTGTTATTTTCAGCATCAAAATCACCCGTCAAAGTTTGACCGTAATCAACACCTAAGATAAGACCGTTTTTCATTTCAACACCAAGTCTGAGGCCGGCATACAAGCTATTTAATTCACCATCAACAATACCATCTCCCTCTCTGTCACCGATGAAGTATCCAGTGTAAGGTTCAACATAGAATGGGCCATTGGCCTTAGCGTTCACTGACGCCATGAAAATAAGAAGAGATGCGAGTACTAAGCTTTTTAGATAGAACATAAAAAATCCTTTTTTTATTAAGTATATAAAATTTATTTAATCATTATTTAAGCATTTTAAAAAGTGTTTTTATACATGATAACTGGACTTAAGTTGAGCTGTATGAAAATCACATAAAACTATCTCAAATTAATATAATTAGAACTTAACTTTAATGCTTCAAATACTTTGTAAACACCGAATATATAATACTTAAAATAAAGGATTGTGAAAATTTGAAGGTTAAAATAAAAATTCAAAACACAAAATAACTTACTTCTTCAAATAAAACTCATATTAGGTTTTCACTTTGTATATAAACTGGTTTTACAAATGCATTTAAACTGAAGTTTATATTTTACAAACTTTTAATCAATACATTGAATCTAATTTCTTTAACTAGTCATTTAATACCAAGAAGTCATTAAAGATAAACTTGCATCTAGTGTAGGTTTGGACACTCCATTTCAATAGTCACATCTGAACCAGGAGATATATTTGCATCAAGCACAATAGTGTTACTCGAAATATGAAATGGTATTTTATTTTCAATATTTGAAGTGTAATAAACATCCACATTGATTGGGTTCTTACACCTGAGGCCTACCGTTTTTAAACTTGATTTAACATTGTTAGATATTCCATAAAGGATATTTGAATAATCAGTGTCACAAATGCTACCTACAGTTCCTTTAAGAATATTTCCTGAAGCAAGTAAATCTTGGCTAGGTACAGAGGCTTTATAGTATTCTCTCCCGTAGTAACCTCTAACACGATCACCTTGATTCTTTTGTTCCTCAAAACAGGCAACGTCTTTTTTCTGTTCATAAGTAGCTTGCTGGTAAGGCTCTAAACTTTCATCACCAGGATTAATTATAATGGAATGAAAGCTCATGGTTTTTGCAGCGTTGAGTGCACCCACTTTTTTAACTAAAGACTCAGCCGTATCCCAATTATTATCAAGCTCATAATTTCTATAGCTACCACCAAAAACTCTCACATCGGCATCAGTGATAGTAATAACAGCCAGGTGAGCATCTGGCCTAAAAAATGATTTGCTCTTAGTGATTGCTAAATTTACGGCATAAATTCCCCTAACATCTCCAGAAGGGCAGTTATTTGCACTGAGCTCACAGCTAAGTGTTTCAGGTCGCGTGATAGAGTTGGTAAATATAGAGTTCACTTCAGACTGTGAATAGCCTTTAGTGTTTGTGATAGAGTACTGACCATTACTGAGTTTCATAAACTGACCAGGGCTTGCGTAAATATCTGTAGTTAAAATTCCGAGTTTAAAATCTAAGTCCCAGATAGAAGATACTAATTTTGGAAATTTCTGAGCTAATTTTTGCTGATCCACATACATAGATTTAGAATTATCAATGACAAACACGACATCAATCTTACCTGTCTTATAAAAATGCTTATAAATACAGGTGCCATCTTCAGTGAACTCACCGGACGTGTTGGGAGAGTTGTTAGCAGCAAAACACTTCTCATTAGGAATGGTCTCAAATTTATTACCATCACAAGCGACGATAAATAAAATAAAGGCACTCAAAAGTGGTAAAACATACTTTAAATTGGTGTTCAGTCTCATAAACTCTCCCTATCATGAGTCTATTCAAAGACCATTCCACCTCAAGATATATGTTAAGCACTTAATATTACTAAAGAAAACACTTGGAGAAAAAGTTGTTTGATTATCTAATTGAAAAATATATTACACCAATTAGTTACTCTTAAATTAAGCCAATCATTACAGACACTTACAAAATTAAGATAAAGTCTAACTGGTGACCCTTTTTGCACTCTAAATATTTAGGTTTAAAAATAACTCCATTAAATCAAAGTCATTTAAAGTTAATGAGTAATCTTAATAATAGAGCTTTATTAATTTATTTGAAGATTAAACCATGAAAGCTAATCTCAGTTATTACTTAAAATTCTATGTGGATCTCCATCAAAACACATAACTGTAGTATCACCTAACTGTAAATGCGTAGGAAAACCAGAAGAGCCATCTCCAATAGTTTTAATTTCCACGGAGCTTAATTCTCCACTATAGGTAATTGATATTTTTTTATCTAATCCAAGGGCACCATTTATTAAATTTAAGCCTATGCTAAAGCCACCTATAAATTGTGACTTAAATGATGTAGGGGTCTTATTAGAAGCCACAAACTCTATCTTTTTACCTTTATCAAATGGTCCACCAACACAGACAACAAATTTATCGTCATCATATGCATTCAAAGTTAAAGTAAATATTGATGCAAGTATAATAAGAAATACATTGTTTTTCATAAAAACTCCTATTGCTAAAAAATTAGCAAAATTTGTTCTCATAGCTCAAAGCCACAAATAAATTGTATTCAACAAAGGTGTTACATTAGTGTTCAGGCATTGGTCAGTGGCCGTTAAACGTCATTTTTTTAAAACTAACACATATCATGAAAAGGTAAGCATGACTTTACATCAATGCTTAAAGTTCGTTAGTTAGTAAGTAATATACAAGTTACCCGTAGGTCATATTCGTTATGCAATTGTAGTTAAAATTATAAAAATAAAAGAATAATGAATATGACAAAAAAAAGCCTGAAAGATTTCTCTTCCAGGCTTATAAAAAATAAGTGTTGGCATTGTGCTACTCTCCCACAGTTTCACAACTGCAATACCATCGCCGCTGACGGACTTAACTTCTGAGTTCGAAATGGAGTCAGGTGTGACCCCGTCGCTAAAAACACCAACAAAAGTTTAAAATATTAGCTAAATGACCTGGCAATTTTAGATGCCAGAAACTTTTTACATGAGTAATACATAGATTTTCGACTTATAAGACAATTAAACTCAAGTCATTCTTAGCAAAAAATACTAAAGTTTCTTAAGTTAAAAAAGCCTCACGACTATTAGTACAGATCGGCTGAACATATTACTATGCTTACACCTTCTGCCTATCAACCACCTAGTCTCGATGGAGTCTACAGGGGACCGAAGTCCCAGAGAAAACTAATCTTGAGCATGGCTTCCCGCTTAGATGCTTTCAGCGGTTATCCAAACCAAACATAGCTACCCAGCCATGCCGCTGGCGCGACAACTGGTACACCAGAGGT
>JAHDFM010000044.1 GCA_020628165.1 Bdellovibrionales bacterium
ATATATTATAGTATAAATAATTTATTAATATTTATATATTATTATATAAAATTTTTTATGATATTTATATAATATACTAACACTTTTATCGGAAATATACCAGCCCAGCTTTACTACAAAACAGTCGCCAAAAAACCCTAAAAACCTTTCCATAAAGAGCAAAAAGGTTTAATACTTTAGTCTATGAGCAAAGTAACTGAATTAAGACCCGTCAATGACCGTACTTCAAGCCTTAATGTGCTTGGCCAACCAATGAATGAATGCAGTTGTGAACCAATGACTGGATGGTTTCGTGATGGGAAATGTCGAACGGATGAACACGATTATGGTCATCACGCCATCTGCTGTGTCATGACGGATGAGTTTTTAAAGTTTTCTAAAAAAGCTGGCAACGATCTTTCAACTCCGATGCCACACTTTGGGTTTCCTGGACTAAAGGCAGGTGATCACTGGTGCCTTTGTAGTTCGCGATGGAAAGACGCCTTTGAAGCTGACTGTGCTCCACTTGTTAATTTAGCTGCAACCCACATGAGCGCTCTCAGTGTTGTTACTCTTGATCAGCTTAAACAGCACAGTCATATTCTGAACTAACAATCTTAGTGTTTATACAAAGGCTTTTAAAAAAATCTAATCAAGGATGAGTTTTCTAAACTAAACAGAACAAACGGAAGCTCTTCAAATAAAAAGTGAGTTAGCTTTTTATAAACTGACTTGAGCTCTTATCTTGATAAACAATGGCTCTAATGGTTTGGAATGAAGGCATGCTTTGATTGAATCGCTCAACAAGTGTGTTTATTTTTAAAATAGAATCTTTATTATAAACGATGAGCTCTACTTGCTGTCCGTATTTAGGATGAAAACTTGAAGTGATTTGTGTGCTTACAACAACTCCATGTCTTCTTTTAAACTCGTTGAACAGTTGGTTAGTGTGATTCAAGTTAACGAGCTCTCCACTCACCTTCACTTGTTGGTTTTTTCTCGCAATAAAACGCAACTTCGTTCCTTGTAAATTAACCATGTCTTGAGTTAAGAGCTTACCCTCAAAATAGTGAAGTTCTGGGGTGCGGTCTGCAAAAAATTGTATCTGTGCTGTAGCAATGCTGTTTCCTGACAGTTCAAGCGTTAGATCTTTCGCAAGAGATGCTTGCATATGACTTAACAACACCAAGTCTGGTTTATCTTTTGCCAGTAAATCATCTAACTGACTGGCCGCAACTGATGAAGAGGCCTCGGTCATCCCGTAAGTGAGCACTATCGGCCAACCTAATGACACTGCCGATTGATACAATGACTCACTCAAATCAGCACCACCAACATATATAAAACGTAGGCTTTTAGGAGGTGGCAACTTATTTTGCACCAATTCATAAACTTGAGTGGGCACTAATGACGAAATTGTAACTCCATAGGCTGCTAAGTTCTTAACGAAGTTATGGGCATCAAAAGTAGTTGCGCACTCTAAATTGATTTTACAACCACTCACATAAGACCTAGCTTCAACAGACAACCCTGCCACATGAAACCTTGGCAAGACATTGTACCAAACATCGCTCTCACTAACCTGTAAATGCTGACAAACAGACTTTGCAGAATTTAAGAAGGCCTGTTTTTTTAAGCCGATCAATTTTACACTCTGAGTTTCAGTTGTGCCAGAACTGGCCACCCAAATCATTCCTTGCAAATCTTCAGGCATGGCATTGATCTTTACCATTCTTTGCTCTTCATGGCTCAGTGATGGGTTCATAAAAATGTAGTTATCATCATTATCCCAATGCACTTTTTTTGGATTCACTTGAAAGTTAAACATTTACACTTCGATCCAGCTTAGTTGATTGAAGATAAAACCTAAACCCCAATGTGGTTTTTGAAACACCTTTGCTGGGACTGACAACTGATCTTTAAATTTAATCTGTGAAAACTCATTTTTATTGAACAAATCAAAGCCCATCAACCCACAAGTGAGGGTACGCTCACTGAACTGAGCCTTCAGCTTCTGGGCAGTTAAACTTGCCCCTAATTGCCCGACAACATGATCCATATAGTGAGTAACAACAAACTGAACTGTCGATGATTTGTGCCTTCCAACGATACTTTCAACATCTTGCACCGCTGGCTTTAAAACCAAAACATGTGGTAACTCATCCGAACTGAAAGACATTGGGTCCGTCGCCATATCAAGAGCAAAACTCACACCGTACTTATCCTGCAAGTGTAGCCACTGGTTGCTATCCCATTTTATAGGGTCTTCAATGAAATCTATTTTTTTTACAATCCACTCAGAGTTTTTTTGTAACCAAATAATGAAATCTTTTTTAGCTATAGACTCATTAAAATCCAAACGAAACTTTGTATTGAAATCAGACTTTTCAATAAGTTTTTTGAGTGCATTGGTTTCAGCTTTTAAACTGCGACCCATCTTCACTTTGAAGCGGTCATAATTCAGTGTTTCATAGCGGAGCAAATCTAAATCTGAAAAGTTAAGAACATCTTGGATTAAAAAATGACTTTTAACCTCTTTGATGTTGTTTTTGTTTTCAACGAGCATGGCTTTGGCCATTTTTTCACTCTGTAACCACTGAGGGCCCTGCTTTAAATCATTGTTTTGAAAGTACTGCCTAAGATCAAACTTACTGTACTCAAGAAGGTTTTCATCATTATGAAAGTCTGAATAACAAACCTCATCGCCCTCTTGAAAACGTAACAAACAACCGTACTTTGCATACTTGGTTGATTGGCTATTGAGCTGCGCTATGCACGGCTGTAATTCATATGGATACACTGATAACTTCACAACATCATACCTACTGAAAACATCAACCCAAACAACAAGTGAACAAGAGCGGATTTTCCTAAGAATTTATTATACAACTCACTGGGTTCATTTTGCCATATATTTTTAACTACTATGAGGGCTAGTGGTAAGGGGATTAAACACAAGTAAATCACTGCTAATGCACCTATATAATACCAATAAGCCAATAAACTAAACGTCACTGCATAGATTAAAGTAATTTCAATTTTAGAAAACAGCACCCCAAATCTGACAACCAAGGTTTTTTTATTCACTTTCGCATCTTGTTTGTGGTCTCGAATGTTATTCACCACAATCAATACTGTCGCAAGCAAACCAATCTGAACACCGCTGACAAGTGAAGCCGTCGACACTTCTCCTGTGTGTAAATAGTATGTGCCTGCAACAGCTGCTAAACCAAAAAATAACAGCACAAACAAATCACCCAAACCTTTGTAAGCCAGCGGGTAAGGCCCACCTGTGTACAAATAAGCCATCACCACAGACACCAATCCAAGTGCAACAATCGGTACTCCCCCTTTCATCACTAAAGGTACACCACAAAGAAGTGCAAAAGCACAACAGGCGTAAGCCAAGGTAAAAACTTGTTTTTGTGAAAATAGACCTGATTGAGTCACCCGCGTTGGCCCCACTCGCTCTATGGTGTCAGCCCCTTTTTTATAGTCAATAGCATCGTTAAACAAATTAGTTGCTATCTGGATAAACAAAGCTGACAAAGTTGCCCATACAACAACACTCCAATCAACCAATAACCCTTCAAAATGTACAAGGCTTGTCGCCATAAATATGGGAACTACTGCCGCTGTCAAAGTTTTTAATCGAAATGCTAATAACCAGTTTTTCATTTTATCTCTTTTGCAAACACATTTGCCAAAACTTTCTCACCCTTATTAATTTGTAAAAAGATCCATCGGAAGAGAGTTCATACGATGACCTTTGCCGGGTACAATGTGTATATTTTTATATTTGTGATCTTGTTTTAATAATTCAAAAATTTGCATGTATTTAGAATCTTTCTCTCCAACATGCCAATGAACTTTTGGATGATTGACTTGCTCAAGCTGAAACTCATGCCTAGTCAATGACCAATTTTTTAAGGCCCATTTTAACAACGGTTTACTTAACTCAACTTTATTTAATTTTGAAAGATCACTGTTGATAAAAACACCTTGCTGATTCCATTTTTTTAAAAACTCATCCCAACCTAATTCATCCAACATTTGACACCACTGATCTTCCCAAGTGAGTCTTGCAGTTATGTCATCAGGATTTATGAGCCCTGGGTTAGCAGATAGGCAGTGGCAACTGTGCCATAACTCTGTATCTTGCACAAAACTGTGCAGTCCCAGACGCCCTCCCATGGAATAAGCCACCATAATGTTATCACTCGCGCCATTTTTTTTAACAAGGTCATTAAAGTTGATGGCCCACTGAGAAAAACCTTGTTCCGGTGATAACTCTGGCTCAACACTATCTGCAAAAAGGCTGTAGGAAAAAAATCGATTCTCTGGGTTCAATATTCTTAGCCTCTCAATAAAAGCATCAAAATAAAATCGATCCCCTAAAAAACCGTGTAGGAAATAAAAGCTCTTCATACTTTTAGCTCAATGATTTGGTGATTCAGTTTATCTTTCGTGAGCTCATCACGCTCACTCACTTCACAATATGTCAATTGTAGTAAGTCTGCCCATGCTCTGAATGAGGTTTGATGACAATTAATGAACATTTCATTATCAAATAACTTTTTAAAGATTTGTCCACCGCAATTATTAATAACTACGATTTTAAAATCTATTTTTTCTTTGAAATGTTTTAGTAAAAAACCTGAGGACAAATCATACATTGTTGTTAAATCACCGATAATGCAATAATTCGTTCGGTCATCTAAACACAACCCTGCAAAGTATGCGATGTTTCCATCTATACCATTAGCTCCCCGCATACTGGTGTACAGTTGTTTTGATTTTACGACTGCCGACTGATCCCATTCTCTGATCGGCAAACTGTTGCCTAAAAAAATATGACCGTCTTCTTCAATAAGTTCTGATAGTTTTAATAAAAGCTGAGATTCTTTATCTGTAGTGTTGTTAACTTGTGATTTTAACTTTTTATTTATGTCTTGAGCATTTGATGAGAACGAGTGACCCAGCAATTCAGCAATACAACTTATTGCAAAAGGTGGCTCTTTGATTCTTGCGATACCAGAAAATGGTGAGTCACTGAAATTTAGCACATTAATGTCTTGCAAGTTTTGTAAATCGCGCCAAAACCTTAAAACAGGCACACCACCTATGCGCACAACACTATCAAATAGTTTCTCGGCAAATAGCATATTCAAAGTTTGACTATCACAATTAATTAGTTTTTCAGAAATATCAGGGCACCCTTTTAGTTGTGAATGAGGCTCGGCATATATAAAAACATCATTTAACTTTTTTAGAGTCTTTAAAGTTAATTGGCTTTCTTGCTGATTGAGAGCCCCTAGAATAATCAAAGTTTTATTTTTAAAATTTTTAAGCTTTTCTTTTATAGCTCGTCGTTCATCTTGATAGCTTTTTGTTGTGTCTAATTTGCTAATTTTACCTTTGTCATTTGACTCATCAACTTCAGGTGCAAAGTGTTGCGAATAGTTGTCTTGAACGCTTTGTAAAAGAGGCTCATCAAAACAAATGTTTAAATGAGTAGTTCCGTTAATTTTATGTGTACTTAATAATTTTAAATCATCTTCAAGATCAAAACAATCGGTACAAAATGATTTTAGAATCTCACTTTGTTCTATCGCTTGTGGGGCACCACTGCCACGATAACTTTTAGGACGATCCGCAGACACGACCACTAATGGTATATTTTGATAATGAGCTTCTATCATAGCTGGAAGTGTTTCAGCCACCGCTGTTCCACTGGTAGTTATCAAAGTTACTGGTTTTTGTTCTTTTTTTGCTTTTCCCAAAGCGTAAAAAGCGGCAGATCTTTCCTCAAAAAAAGTTTCAGTTTGAAAAAAAGATGTCTTTGATAGCACCTCAACAAAAGGAGCATTGCGCCCACCTGGGCAAACTACGACGCTTTTGACTTCATTTCTCTGTAGCCACTGCAAAACTTGTAAGGCTCTAGCAATGCAAGTTTCTTTTTGAGTAAGCACTTGATTATTCATGTCGGTGTCCATTGTATCCACGCCTTTATAACCCTAAGTATTTTTTGACAGAGTCTCGCTTTCTTGCAAGCTCCTTCCACTCGTTGTTGAGCTCACTTTGTGCAACAACACCACAACCTGACCCCAGTAAAATTTGATTGTCACTCCACTGGATGTTTCGAATAGCGACAAGACATTTTAACTGGTTCTTTGTGTATAAAGCAAAGGGGGCACCAAACTGTTTTCGGTCACAAGGGTCAAATTTTTTTAATTGTTGCCAATCATAACTTTCTGCGTGCACGCCGAGAGCTGGAGTTGGGTGCAGGTCTTTTATTAAACTTAACGAAGTTTCATAACTTTGAGTAGCAATGGGTGATTGTACTGTTATATCTGTGCGCAGGTGTTTTAGTGGGTTCAGTTCCCACTCAAAAGTGTCTTGTGTATTTACGTCAAAGTGCTTGCCTAATTTTTGCTGCAAGTTTTGTACAACTAAACTGTGCTCATGCATTTCTTTTGGATTTTCAAGAAGTGACCCTTTGAGGTCTTGTGATAAGCCCGTGCCCGCAAGTGCCATTGTCGTTATTGAGTGTTCGTTGACCTCTAGTAAGGTCTCAGGAGTCAACCCCAAAATACCGGAGTCACCGGCCCACAACCCATATGTGTTTTGCTCCCCTTCATTAGCTAAGATGGTGTTCAAGCAATACGCTTTCAAAATTTTACTAAATTTTATTTCTTGCTTGGCAAAGATAACCGGAACCATCTTATTAACGACACCACGGTCGATAAGTTCTTTTATAGAAAGAAATGTTTTTTTAAAGGCATTAAAATCGGGCTCTTGCCACTGTGTTAAGTTGTTACGTGTTTTCTCAAGTGCAAGTGAATGAGTTTTTAAATAGTTTTCTAGCAAAGTGCTCAGTTCATTCAATGTTAAATACTGGTTGAATTTAAAGATATACCAGGGGTTATCATCCTGAAGGTAAAAATCTGGTGCGAAGTAACTGAAGTCAGATTTCGGGCTGCTTAACTTAGACTCAAGCTCATAGCTCAGCACATATTGATTCGGACTCAATTTAAAGATTGCACCAGATTCTAACCATTTAGACACGTTGATCATTGCAATTATGCTTAAACCATCAAACATAGACGTTGTGCAACAAAAATGAGCACACCTGCCTTAGAAAAAGGATACTTTTAACCGATTTTTCTTGTTTTTACTTAGATTTAGGAGCATTAAGTCATTATGAAGACCAATCCAGTTCAGTTCGGTCAAAGTACAGTTGGTGGCGACCAGTTCATGGTGATTGCCGGCCCCTGTTCCATTGAAAATAAGAATCAACTTTTAGATACTGCGCAGTTTGTTAAAGACCACAAAGCCAATGTTCTCCGAGGTGGCATTTTTAAACTCAGAACGTCTCCAAAAAGTTTTCAAGGGCTTGGCCATGAAGCTTATGAGTTAGTTAAACTCGCCAAAGACAACACCCAACTTCCATTTATTTCTGAAGTGACAGACCCACGCCAAATCAATGACATGTATGATTTGGTCGATGTTTTTCAAGTGGGTTCTCGCAACATGCATAACTACGAATTGTTAAAAGAGCTCGGCAAAACAGACAAGCCCGTCTTATTAAAAAGGGGCCTTGCTGGCCTTGTTAAAGAATGGCTCTTTGCAGCTGATTATATCACTGATCAAGGCAACGAGAGTGTTGTACTTTGTGAAAGAGGGATTCGAACCTTTGAAACCTGCACACGCAACACCTTTGATATCAATGCCATTGCATACGTTAAAAGACATAGCTCTTTCCCTGTGATAGCCGACCCGTCTCATGGAACTGGTGACACTCACTTAGTAGAGCCAGTGAGCCTTGCTGCCATTGCAGCTGGTGCTGACGGACTTATTGTTGAAGTTCATCCAAAGCCGTCTGAAGCTAAAAGTGACGGGGCTCAAGCTTTGGACTTTAATCAGTTCGAACATCTCATGAGCAAAGTAAGTCAGCTTTTACCGATAGTTAATAAACAATTATAGGATTAACATAATGGCAGACGTTCAAGGACCAGAAGCAAAAACCATAAAAAACTTATTCGGCAACATCGCAGGCACTTATGATAAGGCCAATGATGTGATCACCTTTGGTATGGCCAGACAGTGGCGCAAACAGTTAGTAAAAATGAGTCAAGTGCTGCCTGGAATGAAGGTACTTGATTGCGCCACAGGGACTGGCGACTTAGCCATCGACTTTAAAAAATCAGTGGGTCAGTTAGGCCAGGTGATCGGAACTGATTTTAGCCCTGAGATGTTATCTTTCGCTCCGGGCAAAGCTAAAAAATTAGACTTAGACATTGAGTTTCAATTAGAGGATGTCACTGACCTTAGCTTTGAAAACGACATCTTCAATGTCACAAGCATTGCATACGGAATCAGGAACGTGAACGACCCTAAAAAAGCCATCAGAGAAATGGCTCGCGTCACACAAACAAATGGCAAAGTTATGATTTTAGAAACAGGTACAATCACAACACCTGTTTTTAAAACATTAATTCCACTTTACTTTAATCATATTGTTCCAAGATTAGGTGGGTATGTATCTGGCAATAAAGATGCTTACAATTACCTCAATAAATCATCTGGAAAATTCCCCTGCAGGGATGAGTTCGTCGCTATTATGGAATCAACAGGGTGCTTTTCAAGTGTGACATATAAAAGTATCTTGGGTGGGGCGAGTTATATCTACAAAGCTATTGTAAAATAACATATTCATAATCTACCTATTCAAATAAAAAATAAATTAAGAGGCTATTAATTATGAAGTTAATTATATTTTTACTTATATCTATTTCTACATCTTTTGCATTCGCAAACAACTTAGACGGAGCCTATTATTTAGCCCCAACTATTGTTGACGATGACTATTCAACTCCAGAAGTACTATTTGATATTAACGGCAGCTCTTTAACATCTTATATGGTTTTTAATAACCAAACTATCAAAGAAACTATTGCCCTTAAAAAGTCGAACGGTGAAGTTACAATCCCCGTAGGAGAACCTACGACAAAGTGGTACGAATGTGGAGGAGAACTTATCCAATTTGATAACAGTGAAGATTCAATTAACAAACTGGTTAAAACTAAAGATGGCTTGATTTTAGTTTTTGGCGACCCAGAAGGCGGGCAGGTAGCGTTTAAAAATGCTGAAGTAGCTACTAAGAAAAGAATAAAAAGCTTAGTTCAATGTAAAAAAATTAATGAGCCTTATGAAGAATTATAATTTTTTATTCAAAGATTGTTCATCTATGGCTCAATAATTATTATTTTACTTAAAAATGAAATTTTTGTGGTCTAATTGCAGAATTTATAAATTAGGGTATTATTTAAAAAGTTAAACATATGGACCTTTTTGTTGAAGGTCTATTTTTTTAATTAAGCATTAAAGGGTTACTTTACAGCAAGTATTTTCTTCAAATTTTATAATTCAGAAAATGTTTCTTTATTAAACACCATTGAACATAAGCCAAGTATCATAACCTCGTCTTTCATTGAATCTTTAGATTTATTTCTATCTTGTGTAATCTCTGTCATAGACTCATGAAATACTTTATAGGCCTCAAGCATTTTACTATAATCAAGTTTATTGATTATATAATGATTCATCGACATCCCCTTTTCTTTCTTTCCATCTTTAAAAGACTTTAAAGCGCAGTCATTAACCATTGAAATAATATTATTTGTTTTAATCAACTTATCATACTCATGGGTGATATTGATTATCGCACCAGTTAATTCCTCAACATATTGCTCGCTGATTTGAATATCTCCACCTGAATTGACCTTTAATATATTGTTGAAAATAGTGTAACTAATCCATCTGTCGATAAAACTTGAATAGTCTGGATTATTAAGCTGTATTTTTTTATTTCGCTAAGATTTTTAAATAAACCATTCTTAATAAAATCGATAAATGAATGGATCATTTCTGTTATCTGAATAAAATAGTTTATAAATAGGGTCTTGTTGGTTGTTGTCTTTCATATATACAAAAAAAAGGGGTTTACTTCAAACCCCTTTGATAAAAATGATTATTGAATTTCTGACCAAGTAGACCCATCAAACCCATTAGAGTTAAGAGATGAACCAAATTCTAGTCTTGTTTTGCCGGAAGGATTAGTCATAGCACGAATTCTATCAATATGACCTTCTGCTATATCAGCCCAAATATCATTTAAGTTTTGTGCCTTATCTTGAGCGTTAATATACATTTTGTTACCTGCTCTGTATTTACTGCCTTCATAAACAACAATGTCTTTAATACCGTTAACTGCACTTAAAACTTTTTCTCGATCATACACAGAGGCATATGGAGAATTGGTCATATCAGCTTTTTGCATCACTAAACCGAGAGCTTTGTTTCTCATGTTAATAGTTGCAACATTTTCTTGATCAGGCTGTTCACCAAATTCAACTGCCATATCATCAAGAAGATAATTGAATGCCCTCATCTTTACAGCACCTTGCTTTTTGTCGACTGCTTCATTATCTGTTTCTGGTGCCATTCTCGTTGTAAAATCTCCCCATACTAAATCTCTATTTGCCAGCGCTTGTTTAGCCATAGCGTGAGCAAAACTTAGGGACTGTTCGTCCATATTTGATTGAACTTCAGGATCAACTCCTAATACAGCCCCCCACTCTTTTGTGGCTTTTTTATAGGCTTCTGCCATAGCCGGGTTATTTTTCATCATATCTTCAAAAGCTTGGTTGACAGCACTTTCAGATGTGAATTGATGATTCATCCAAGCAGGATTTGCGACAATAACAG
>JAHDFM010000025.1 GCA_020628165.1 Bdellovibrionales bacterium
ATGAGTACCCCGTCATCAGGCACATGCTCAACCTTGAAAGCGTGAACACCTATGAGGGCACCGAAGACATTCACAGGCTTGTAGTTGGTATGGACATCACTGGCCAGTCTGCTATCAAGTGACGACGATTGCTACGTAGGTAGATATTTTACAATAACTTCGATCTTTCATTGCGAGAGTGAAGCAATGATGTCATTTTCTACTCTATGGATGAGCACTTTTGGAAAATCAAAGATCAATTTTCAGAGCAAGCAAAACCACTCAAACAAGAGTTCGATGCTTTTTTTGCCAACCCACTCAATACTCGCCCAGAGCGTTTTTGCTGGGACTATTGGTACGTCAAAGACCAGTACAAACTCATCCGCACACCGGCTGATCACTTTTTTTCGGAACAGGTTTTCAAAAGTTTTATTGATGAACTAAAAAAGTGGGGTTTAAACAACTTAGGCTGCTCACAGATATCCCCCATCTGGCTCAGTTATTACATTGATGGCTGTGAACAAAAGCTGCACACCGATAGCCCTCACGGGCCGTGGGCTTTTGTTTACTCAATAACAAACTGGTCTGAAAGAGACTTCAGCGGTGGTGAGACGGTCATTTTAAAGCCTGAGACCTTGTGCTTTTGGGATTACTTTGAGCCCGGCAAAAGTGTGGAGCACAACAGTCTTGTTAAAAAAATTGCGCCAGAATTCAATCGCCTCACCGTATTTGACCCGCGCTTTCCTCATGGAGTGAACTCCGTAGTTAATGCGCACGAACCTAAAGATGCTCGCATTGTCTTACATGGCTGGTTCACAGAGCCACAACCAACATTCAGCGGCGCTCACGATGAACAGAAGTGCCACAACACTTTAAGCACTGTATTTGAAAGCATGCAAAATGAATTAAAACAACTCAGCACCTTTCACGGTCTACTGTCATTAAAGTTTGAAATTGATTCCACAGGAAAAGTGACTAACGAAGAAACATTATGTAACACTTTAATAGAGTATAACTCACAAAACAGTGAAGATGATCTCATTGATTTTTTATGTTCTCACATGAAACAAACACAATTTCCTAGCAATGAAAACAGCTACCATCTTTATCTTCCGCTGCTCTTCAAATAATTTTTTACAATTCACTTATTGATGCTGTTTATAGGTCATTATTTCGAATTTCGAAATGTAAGAACACCTCAATAATAAATTTATTTTATCAACGAAAAAAATGTGACAGTGCTTTTGATTGGACATATAGTTTTTATACATAAAACTTAAACAACAACGGAGATAACATGATTCAGCTATTGATCGCACTCATATCATTTAATTTGTATGCTATGAACACCCCCGAGGAACTCTGGCAAAGTAACGACAACCAACACATCCTTATGCTTGGTTCCACTTATGAAGACTTCAACATTGACCAGTTTGAGCAAAATACAAATGTCTCGGGTGAGTTTTCAAGTAAAACAAAAATTTACACTTTTGATTACGAATATGGCTTAACCGACAATTACAGTGTTGGTTTAGGAGCTACATACGTTGATTCATTGACGAAATTCACCAATACTAATGGTCTTAACGAAAGAGACCGCATAACAGGCTTAAATGGCATCAGCCTCAACCTGAAAGGTCGACACTTCTTTTCAAACGTTCATGGTGTGCACTTTGGCTTAAGATCACAATTTTCAATAGCCAACAAAGTTCGTGACGAAGTGAGCACTGACTCTTATGAGTCCAATGCCTCACTCGGTCGTCACATTTTTACTCCATACTTGGCATACGCCTTTAACCAAAAGAACTGGTTAATAGGTCTTAAACTTGAGCAAGAGATCGCTCTAAAGAAGACTACTGAGTTTGAGTCTGGCGGCACTCTCACCAGCGAACAAGACTCTAAAGGTGACCAAGCTTCTAGCGCCACAGTGTTTATTGAAAGAGACTTGGGCGACCAAAACTGGGCCGGATTGTCATTCAAATACTCAACATTTTCTGACTTCAAATTTGAAAGCAATGATGTTTATGACCCATCAGCTCGTGCTGATCATTTCCTCGTACAGCTTTACGGGAATATCAAGCTCACTTCACACCTAGAGTTGATACCAAAAGTTTATTACATTCGCTTTAAAGATGATGATGAAGCTGATGCCAGTAACCCTAACACGATTGAAAAGCTCAGTGGTGGTTCATCAGCATATATTTTACAACTTAGATATTTGTTTTAATTAATTTTGACAAAGGGCCATCATGTCTTGACGAAGACTTTTTAGGAAGTCGTGAAAGTCTTGGCCCTCTTGTTGACAAAACTCTAAAATCACACCGCTGTAGCAAGCATCAGGAGCACCTATTTTGTCATGCAAGGTGCGCTTGCCATCAAAGTAAATAGCAAATTGATCGATGTTTTTAATTTCTAGTGTGCAAAACACATCTGGGTCTGCTTTGACTGTGCGGTAGCAGTAATTGGCTTTATCATACTTATCTAAAAACTCAGCTCGCGTATTAGCATCGAGGTCCACTTCTTTTCGGCACATGTCATTGCCAGGGGCTCCTAAGTCTCTTTTGTGTGCGATGACCTTGTTGTTTTTAATATCTATTTCAACGTGCTCGACACTTTCTGAAACTTCAGCACTAAAGCCTTTGGCAAAAACGAATTGCTCCATTCTTTCTGGTAACTTCTGCACCGATTGTAATTTGCCATCTTCTGTTTTTTGAATTTTGCAGTTTTGATAAAATAGAACTGTCGAAGTAACACCGATCAATATAAATACAATTTTTATGATTTTAGACATTTAAAACTCCCCTCATCCACCTAATATTGTATTATAATTAGACTCAAGCGCAAATTTATTCTGCAACTGTTTCAAAGTAAAACATCAAATGAGCCGCGTAACTATCCGATAGTATAGGTTTTTCAACTGAGAACCTGTTGCTAGTGCGATCATCGAGAACTCAACCCCGTCATCCTGAGCGTAATGCTGTCACCCTCAGCGAAGCGAAGGACCCAAGCTCACAATTCTGTACTTTGCGACAGATCCTTCACACTTTAATATGTGGTGTTTGATTAGGTCCTTCGCTGCGCTCAAGATGACATTTCTGTGTTCAAAATCATAATGGGAAATTCATTCCAGGGCCTTGGTAAAGCTCTTTCACCTTTGCTTCATAAATGGATAAAAACTTTATAGAATAGAGAAAGTGTTAGTTAAAGTTCTTCTCTTACACAGTCTTGCTTTCTTTTTCCTATCTTCAAATGCATTGGCTCAACCCACAGTTTGTGTTGCTTCTATTAATTCAGAAGATGAAGAGCAGGTGATGCGTGAGGAATTGACCCAGCAAGGTTTTAAATTCATCAACCTCCTTGATTTCCAAAAAGAGGGCACCAATTGGATCGACAATGCTTGTAATCATCGCGACAGTAACGGTGAAAAAATTCGTTGTGATGTTAAAATGATTTCGGCTCACTTTGCCGAACGATTTGTTGGTGATAAGGGGCAAGATGCCATGCTAAAGCTCACTGATTTAGAAAAATGGTCTTGCCAAAAAGATGATCCAGAAAATAACTGCAGTGGTATACTTAACCCCACGGAAGTATTTTTGATGGGTTGTAACACACTCGCAGGTAAAGAGGTCGACCGAAAAACTGGTAGAACCATCGATCAATACATGAAAAACATTTCAAAATATGCTCCCGCCGACTTAGTCCAAGACATTGCAATGTCCAGATTTGGACCTATTGGTTCTTCAAACCAAGACCGAGTTCGCTCCGTTTACGGTGACACTACCAAAATTTACGCCTTTGCCGATACAGCTCCCACAGGACCTCAAATCCGCAAGTATTTTCGCAATTATTTTAAAAAAATTAATGACCAACACGGCAATTATGAACAGCACCTAGAAAAAACAAGTTTAAAAAAAATAGAGAATCAACGCAAAATTGCTGAGGGCGCTCTTGACCTTCTTAATAATACCACCTTAAAGACTGAAGTTGAACGTGGCAGTGGCAATGTCACAGTCATTACTTGCAACGGCTTGAGCGCTGGCAATGCTCAAGAAAAAAAGTGTTTTTTATTTAACAACGACCCAGATCTCTTACCTAGCAATGTCGAACAAGCTTTGGATTTATTGGCCTCTGAAGATGCCGATCAGTTTCTTCCTCAAATTGCAGAATTCTTCAAAAAAAATCACAAAGACATTGTCAAAGATCCAGAAATGGTTCGTGACATTCAATTTATGTTACAAAATAGTGACGCGGCAAAAAACTTGAAAAAGATGCTAGACGAACTGAATGAGTTCGACCCAGATAACAAAGTTCCCAACAGCCGCATAAATTTAATCTACTTACAACACCTTCTTGAGCACCAAGATGGCAGAAAAGAGGAGCTCGGTAAAAAGCTAAAGTCTGCACTCAAAGATAAAAACGGTAAACTTCCTGCCCTAGTTCGAAAAAACTCAAATATATTTTGCGAAATCTACTATGTAAACTTCACTAGAATGCCTGTGAGCTCAAGTGACTTTAATGAAATGCCCAAGTCTGTTGATGGAATTGCTCCACTTAGGTGCACTAAAATAGATCAGAGATCAGGTGGTGCTTTCACTCAAGCGGCCAATGACATTATTAAGAAGGATGGAGCAAAATTAACAACAGCACAGCGATTAAAAATGATTCGCTCCATTCAGGACTTTCCTTATGCAGATAACTTTCCAGAATTAAATACTTTTATCACCCAACAGGCGTCTTACCCAAAAAGTGACAGCAATAAAAACCATATACGCTTTCAAACTTATGCTCACAACAACCGTTTGTTGTCGACTAACCCAAGTACTCGCGATGATGCGGCCATTAAAATGCTAACAATGAATTCAAGCTTTTCCCTGCAACATTTATTAAGGCGCGTGCAAGCGGGAGAGTACAAGCTATCACCAGCTGTTATAGAAAAAGCCAAACAAATTCGCCAAACAAAAAATCCAGCCAAAAATCACTATCGTTACTTAACCGCCATCCTTGGCGAGTAAAATAAAAATTACGTTCCCCTGAACAAAGCTCCGTTACTAAGAATGAACGGTTGTCATCTTGAGCTTTATCATTATGACGGGGCTTCGTTCACGCTCACAATGCTGGGCTCATGAAGACAGTATAACGAGCTTTATGTATTTTCTTGAAGGGATTTTCTTAGGGCGAGACGGTGTTCTCTGCGGATTTTAGCGGCCTCGTATCTTCGCTTCTCAGAAACTGATTCTGGGCTTAATCTTGGCACCTTTGTAGGCTTACCGTCGTCACCTAGGGCAACAAAGGTTAAATAAGCGCTGGCTGTGTGAAAGGTTCTGTTCTGTATTGGGTTTTCAGCCTGAACGCGCACACCCACTTCCATGGAGGTGTTAGACACGTAATTCACACTCGCTAATAAGTTAACGATCCACCCCTTATAAACAGGAGCTATAAAATTAAGGGCATCGATACTTGCAGTAACTACGGGTCGTGATGAGTGTCTTTGGGCCGAAATGGCGGCGGCGATATCAATCCAGGACATGATTGTGCCACCAAAAATAGAATTTAAAGAATTAATATGAGTTGGAAGCACCATCTCAGTCATGTGCACAATTGAATTTGAGACAGGCTTTGCTTCCAACTTTAAATAACCAATATATTATTTAGTAAAAGCTTCCGCCGGTGTTTCCACCGAAACCATTACCTGTGTTGTTACCACCACCTAAGTCAGTGTTACCAGCACCCGGGTTAATTCCACCGATTGTTTGGTTACCTGCAGGGATTGTGTTTGTAACATTTTGCTGACCAACTGGCATTTGATTGATGGCTCTTGCTGGCTCTTGCTGAGCAGTTCCAGTTTGATCTTTTTCGATGAAACTCATGTGTGGTAAACACCATACAATCAACTGGGCACGAGACTTAACACTCATTTTTTTGTAAATGTTAGTTAAGTGAAACTTAACAGTTTTCTCAGTCACAAAAAGACGATTGGCAACTTCCTTATTAGAAAGCCCCTGTGTAACCAACTCCGCTACTTCCGCTTCTCTGTTCGACAATCCTTTTGATATTAATACATCTCTGAGCATCCTTGCTCCCTCCCAAATCCTTTGGTTAATAATACGTTTGGGCCCACTTGCCCGACTCTATAAAAGTCTGACAGCCTTTTGGTTTTGTATCAAGCACTTTTCCAGACTTTTCAACTAAACTAGACTGGATTATTGTTTTAAAAATTACCTGTAGAACCATTGATAAGTCTTGTTTATGCCTGCGATTTGTCTGGGTTTTTGGTGGACAAAAGACACCCACGAGAAATGTCCTGGCAGCCCTTGTTCTATAAGACTTTCATCTTATATATAGTGTGAATTCCTATTATTAAGTCTAAGTGAATTTTGTATTAAAAGTTCATTTGATGTTGAGTTTCTAAAAAATAAAAAATCCTCTTTTTAATACATAGAATTGGAAGAAAGATTGTTAATAACCTTGAGTTCATTAAAAAAAGCAAATGACTCTAAACACTTATACAAAAGCACTTAAAATTAACTGAGATATCTATCTAATAAGTATTTTTGTGCGCAGAGTTAACCTTTTTACCATCATCGCTTTAGGTTATTCACAAAATCATTTTATATAAATTTTTAACTAATAAAGAAAACAAACCTAATCTTGTTGAGTGAGTTTGAGCACATCCGACTCTTTGCCGCAAACGGCAAACACATCTTCTAAGACATCTCCCCAAGTGTGCACGCGCGCCCAAAGAACCTCTAAGTGACAAGCAAAGATCATATTCACAGCGGCCAATAAAGCCCCCTTTTGATCTAAACCTTTAAAGCGCACGATCCATTCATCAGGATAAGGGTGATCAATGACTTTGATAGAATCAAAATTGATACCTTCAACAACCACCGGCTCAATCTCTATAAGATCAATTTGTTTTTTTAAGGTGCTAATCTCTTTTTGGGTTTTCACCTTAAACCAATTGTAAGCGCCAAAGGAATTATAAGTATGAATGTAAGCTTCACGGACAGTGCAAGAAAGAGAGTACAGCACCTGACAACACTCTAAAAAGAACCCTTTCTTATTTTCATAACTGTGAAACCTCACCCATGTGTAGTCATCAACCCCTTTGGCAAACAATAGGGGCAAGTCCTTATTACTTGTTGTTAGATGATTGAAATCGTTTTTGAGGAGATCCATTTCGAACTGACCTAACAACATCATATCTAGCCGGTTCAAGAATTCATTGGTCATTTCAGCGCTCGCAAGACCAGCAATCGTTTTGTACAAGTCTAAAAAGTTAATGGTTTCATCAGCAAGCAACCTTTGTACAAGGCGATAAAGCAAATCTGACTTCCACGGCGTCCAAGCCTCCACGTTAGTAGCAATGATATCGATAGCAGTTAAACAAGCGAGCACCTTCACTCGGCTTTTATTGGCCCCTTTTTCGTTGATTCCTCGCCACGTGAGAGGATCTTCAGGGTTCTTGCGAAAAGCCGCCTCTGACAATATCAAATGGTTTTTAACTTGCCAGGCGACTTCATTCACAAAGCCATCGTCTTGCACAAAAGAGCCAAGCTCATTTGCGACCAGTTCAGCCCCTAACTCACTATGACTCCCCGGCAACCCTTTGGCCATATCGTGATAAAGCAATGACCATAGTAAAATGCGCTCTTCTTGTTTTGATAAACTCAAAAGCCATTCCGAGTTTTTACCTAACACCTCTTTAGGTTGCTGTTTGGCTTTGCAATAAAAGCGCAAAGCCTGAACGGTGTGGGCATCCACTGTGTAGCGATGATAATGATCGTGCTGAACATGGCCCTGGCAGCGTTTAAGATTGATAAAAAACTTAAACAGTACTTCCGACTGATACAAGTTGTACATGATTTGCTCGTCTTGAACCTGTTCAAACTGCTGACAAAATGATTTTTTATCTGCCTCTGTGAGTTGGACTTTTTTAATGTGCTTGCGAATGTAATTTTGCTGCACCACTGTGCTAGGTTTAAATATAGCCGTTAAATAATCTTCACCTGAAATAGTATCAACGTTTTTCTCAACCTTTCCTATAACAATGTCTTCAGCCAGAAGCGTAAAAAAGTTGATTTCATGCAGAGACTTTTGTACTTGAGCATTGAACTCTCTTGGGCTAGCAAAACCCATGAGCTGAGAGATTTTTTTTGTTGCATTGGCATCAAGAATGTCAGTGCCACCAATTAAATGCAGCAAGTGACGAACCACCAATAAAAAAGATTTGCAGTTGTTAAAATAACTGATCTCATCTTGATAGGCCTTAAACTGCTCTTGAAAGAGCTCTACTGTGACTGTAGTTTGCCCAGCATCACGCAAAGCCCCAGGACCATATTTTAAATTGGGCTCTAAGTAATTAGCTAAAGAGTCGTAACGTTTGTTGCGACGCTCGCGCTCTGAGCGCATCAGCTCAGCCCAAGCTAAAGACTTATTTTCTTTTACGATAAATTGAGACAACTTTTGTTTTTGCTCTTCGACGAGTGCGCGAATGCTTTCGTCGACAGCTCTTGCCTTATATAAAGCCAAGAGATCAAAGTTATCCACCCCCTCTTTCCAGTCATTCATGTTTTCAGGAGTTCTGTACTTGAGTTCAATTTGCAAGCCCCTGGCTTGTTCTACAAACTTGAGAATGTCTTTATCTTCACCCACTAGAATGACATCAATGTCTGATCGTGGACAGAGCTCACTTCTTGACCAAGAACCAAGGCTCACAATTTGCACATGATCTTTGGCAGGTAAAGTATAAAGTTTTTTAATTAGGTAGGACTCTAACTGAAATGACATTCGCTGTATCAACCACGACCAGCTGTGTCCGTTGCGCTCGAGCTGGGCGAACATATCTTTGAACGATTTAAAAAATGACTCTGTGTCGGCAGAGTTTATGAAAGATCTTGTTGCCACTTAGATAGTGTATTCAATGCCTGCAGTGGAGTCACTTCTGAAAGTGACATCTTTAAAATTTCATCCTTCAAAGATTTCAATGCCTCTTGACTCTCATCCATTTCTGGCTCGCTGTTGAACTCAAATAATGGCAAATCATCAGAAACTTGTGGCTGTAAACCAGCACCCGTCTCAAACCCCTTAAGAATAGAGTCCGCACGCTTAACAATACTCGCTGGAAGCCCCGCCAATTTGGCAACCTGTATTCCGTAGGACTTATTCGCCGCTCCATTTGCTAACTTGTAAAGAAAATTGAGTTGACCATTTTCTTCAGAAATCGACATATGAATATTTTGTAGGTTTTTATAGTTTTTTGTTAAGGCAGTGAGTTCGTGATAGTGAGTGGCAAACAAACAGTGAGGAGTCGCTTGTTTTTTTGATAAAATGTACTCAAGCAAGGCCTGTGCTAAACTCATACCATCATAAGTGCTCGTTCCTCTCCCCACCTCATCCATTATGATCAGTGAATCTTCACAAGCCTTTTGAATGATCTCAGAGGTTTCTTTCATCTCAACCATAAAGGTCGAAAGCCCTTCAGACAAAGAGTCACTGGCACCAATGCGCGTGAAGATTTGTTGATACAACGGCAGCGAAGCTTTTTTAGCTGGCACAAAACAACCCACCTGAGCCATAATCGCTATCACAGCCACCTGGCGCATGATCGTGCTTTTACCAGCCATGTTGGGGCCCGTAAGTAGTAAACACTGACCCGCACCCATATAAATGTCATTAGCAACAAAAACATGCCCTGCTTGTTGTTCAACGACAGGATGCCTTGAGGCTTTCAGCTGAACTTCTTTGCTGGTGTTAAAACTTGGACGCGTGTAATTTTGCTCCATCGCAAGCCAAGCAAAGCCAGACAAAATATCCAATTCGCTCCAAATTTGGCTCAACAATAAGATTTCACTTTCTAATTTTAAGAACTCATTCTTACATTCCGTGAAGAGTTTGTTTTCAAATTCAATGCGCTTGCTCTTGCCTGAAAGAATTTTTTCTTCCAAATCCTTGAGTTCGGTAGTGAGATACCTTTCGGCGTTAGTTAAGGTTTGTTTGCGAATATAGTGCTCTGGCACCTTGTCTTTATGAGCATGGGTGACTTCTATAAAATAACCAAAGACATTGTTGTACTTCACTTTTAAATTATTGATTCCTGTAGCTGCTCGTTCTTTAGCCTCAAGCTCGGCCAATAATTTTTGTCCGTGGTCAGCCACTTCGATGAGCTCATCTAAGTCGCTATCAAAACCTTTTTGAATGAAGCCACCTTTTTGTGTGTTCACCGGCGGATCTTCCACCAACATCTCTTCACAAACATCGATTAAATGCACCATCAGCCTTTGTTGTTGATCATAAACAGACGTGCGCTTAACAACATTGAGAGCTGCTAAGCCTGACTTGATCGACTGACACACGCTGAGCAAATCTCTCGGTCCACTGTGCCCTTGGGCTAACTTGTTCAGTCGCCTCTGTACGTCACCCACTTGCGCAAAGGTTTTACGTAAAACTTTAAGCTCGGAAACTTCAGACAACCAAAATTCGATCTCGTCTTGTCTTTGAGCAATGGTGTCGGGGTTGACCAAAGGAAAGCTCAACCATTTTTTTAACAACCGCGAACCGCTGGAGGTCTTACAGCGGTTGATAGCAAAAAACAAACTGCCCTTATCTTCGCCAGCGTAGGTTTTAAAAACCTCTAGGTGTTTATAAGTGGATGACTGCAAACTCAAGTGTTGATTCAAACTGCGTTTTTCAAAAGAGATCTTTTTTTCTTCCCCAGCTTGCATGTACTTCACATAACTTTTCAGGCGAAGCACAGCACTCGGGTCGTCATTGTTTTTTTGCAAAGAGGCATCTGTACTGTGAGCTGTGATGTGATAATCAGGTCCTAGCTTTGCAAACATTTGTGTTTTGAGCTGAGCATCTAATATGATTTCTACAGGTTTTAAAATAGCTAACAACATGGACACGCGAACACTATCTGACAATTGATAATAAAAAGCTTCCCCTGTTGAAGAATCGAAAAAGGCGGCACTGTCTTTATCAAAGCTACATAAGTAATTCGCTTGCAACTCATCCAATGTTTCAGGGTCGTAAACCATGCCGGGGCTTAAAATGCGAGTCACGGCTCGCTTGACTAAACCCTTAGCTAATTTTGGGTCTTCCACCTGGTCACAAATAGCCACCTTATAACCAGCACCAAGAAGCTTTGCTATGGCTCCTGCGATACTATGATGAGGCATGCCGCACATTTTAGTATCATCCCCCGATTTTTTATTTCGAACCGTGAGAGCTATATTTAAAATCGGGGCTGCCGTTTCAGCGTCCTGGTGAAACATTTCAAAAAAATCGCCCATTCTAAAAAAGACAATTTTATCTTCGTGTTGTGATTTAACATCCCAGTATTGACGCATAAGTGGTGTGAGTTTCTTTTCCATAGCCAAAATTTATACCCTAATAAACTCCTCGGGCCCAAACCATGTCGCCTTGTCTCTTATTATTTTCTGCTTTTTTTAGTGAATTTTATTAATTTTTAGGCTGTATTCTTAATTTTAATTCTTTGAGCTGCTTGCCCAGCCCATCTATTTAAAAATAGTTTTGAGATAAGATAGCTCATTATCCAAAAACCAACCTTAAATTATGCTCGCTTTTTAAGCTTTTATTGAAAGTAAGACTTCGTCAAAGACACACCATCTTCTTTCTCAATCACCAATTCACTCACTTGATATCCAAATGGATTGAGTGATAGGCGGCGTGGTTGGATGGCAAATGAAACTATTGATTTTTCAAGAACCTTACAAGTATTCGCTGAATATATGACCAAGTCATTCATTGCATTTATCCCTAGAGCTTTACCTGTCCACGGTTCTATTTGTATGCTGTCAGCTTGTATGGAACAGGCCGACTGCAATTGCATGATGGCTTTTTTATCTGAAACTTTGTGAGCAGCTTTATTAAAAAAAGCTCTTTTGAAAATAACAAAATCCGTGATTTTATCTGAACTTTTAAGAGTTCTCTGGGTGGGTGCTTTTTGACTGACAGCAATTTTGATGTGGCGTTGGTGTTTAGCTAAATGCAAATGGCCATGATCGTCTAGCAACCCACGCATACCGATGCCTTCTTGCATTTTAACTAGCTTGTGTCCTTTTGGTGCCTGAAACTCGTCAATAAAAAATTTGAGTGTTGGCTCACTCACACCAAACATATTACTTAAAGTGGGACGTTCAAACCTTACAAAATGAAGGACATCATCCTGATCAACAGCATAAAACGAGAGTGCTTTATGAGCCGGTATTAAATTCTTTATCTGCTTATTGAAATCTTGAACTTCGAACTTATAATCTTGATATCGATTATCGAGAATGGAGTAGCTGCCATCATTTTGCAGTCTTATTTGATAACCGTGATTTAAGACAAGGTTCTCTTTGTACTTCATATCATCACGCAACAAAAAGGTGGTCTTTAAGTCTTTACCCACAGACTGCAAATAGAACTGATCATCAACGGTTTGAATTAAGTTACGGCGAACATCATTGTCAGGACTGATCGGACGGTGAATGTCTTTGATCCTTCCTTGAAATGGTTTAATTCCAGGATAATTAACAAAATTCCAGCTTAAATCATATGGTGATACAAGCAGCAAATAGTTTTTTTTTGTAAGGATATAAACACCATTGTTGTATTCGTTGAACTTTATTTTTCTAACACGCCCCCAAAGCTCTTTAAACACAGGAACCATTTGATTTAAAACAGGGTTATACAATTGTAGCTGATTGCTTTCGGTCAAGACAAAAACAGAATCATTCGTTTGTCCATGCATTAGGGTGTGGTTAAAGCGATGACTAAAGAGCTCATAAAAAGAGGCGTGGGCTTCTAGCTTATCTATAGTCGAAAACTGCCCAGTTTTATCTTCAGAGATCATTTTTAAAAACCAGTAATCAATCGAGTAAGCTCCGGCTAGGCGCAATTCACTTTCAATTGCTAAATCACACGCTCCAGAGACCCCTTTTAAATGACCTTGTTGGCAGACTTCATGCCATGGAGAAGACACATCAGCATGATGAGACTCATGCAAGAGCGTAGACAGTTGATTGACATAACTCTGCTCAAAGAAAAATTGTGAAACTAAAATTTCGTGAGTGTTAATATCAAAAACAGCAACAGCTCTTCCAGAGGCTTCAAATTTAAATGACTTCACATCACGACTTGCTAAGTATTCATAAGGTTTTAACAAAGCTTGAATAATGTCGTTGCTCGATTTTAAGTGTTGGCTATCAAACTCTATTTTTTTAATTTGCGATATAACATCTAAAAATTGCGATAAAAAGGAATGACTGCAGTCAGGAGAAGACTTTAAAAAAGACTCAGCATCAATGTTCAGAGAGCTCAATTCCTCCAAACGAAGTTGATCTTTATGACTTAAATAACAAGACGCCTTAACAGTGTCCGCTTGCGAGATTGTAGAACCAAAAGATATAGAAAGAAAAAAAACAAAAAATAAAAGATTCGAAAAATTAAAATAGCTTTGAAACAAAGCCATCCCCCCCATGTTTCTCATGTATTTTTATATACGACACTCCAGAACGGATTGGCGACTATAATTTTTGACAGAAATAAGCTTTTTTAGAAAGCTGCTTACAAACTAACAAGCGAGGCAGCTAAATGAGATTAATCAAATAATTTCAAAAACTTAAAACATAAGAGATTTTTATATCTTAATTAAAAATGACTTCTAAAAACAGGTAAAAATTAAAACCTTTGTTTAAACGCTCAACAGTTCTTCAATCACCGTTTTAACTTGCCTTGAATGAGTGCGGTTTTCAATGAAAGCAAGACTCAAACTATTGGATAAAACTTTTTTTGATTCTGGCAACTGTACAATCTTGTGACCATTTTTTTTAAGAAGTTTAACCATTTGCCCAGGCAAAACACCCACAGCGTAATGATTGGTAATGAACCTTGAAACCGCCTGCACATCCATCACTTGAACCTTGGCGGTCAGCTCTAAATTTTTTCGTTTAATATGATGATTTAGCCAAGCACGCAGCACCACCTGCCCATCCTGGTAAGCGACGTAATCTAAAGACTCATAAAACTTTTTTGTGAGTGTTTTTTTTAAACCTTTAGTTTTTAAATACTTTTCTGTGCAGCACATGTGAAGGGTTTCTTCAGTGAGTTTATTAACCTCTACACGGTTGTCCATTTTGTAATCGTCGACAATGGCAATATCAAGTTGCCCGCTGAGCAGTAGCTCATTCATATCTTTAGCAAAGCCTAAGAGTATTTTATAATGAATCCCAGGAAACTTATTGCCTATCTCAATGAGTTTTGGAATCACTAAGTTAATACCAAATTCAATAGGCATACCAATATTGACAGCTCCTTGAATTTGAGACCCTTGCTCCCCTACAGATGATAAACTGTCTTGCAGTAAATTTAGACCTTGTTCCACTTGCACATAAAGCTTATCGCCTTGATCGGTCGGCAAAATAGTTTTTTTAACCCGGTCAAACAGTTTAATGTCGAGAGAGTTTTCTAAATTTTTTATGTGCTGACTCACACCACTTTGAGTGAGGTGTAACTCTTTAGAGGCCGTAGTCATGCACCTCAAACGATATACCGCTTCAAAGACGCGCAAATTATTAAGATTTATATTTTGAAAGTTCATAATTTCTATTAACACAAAATTTATAAATACGAAATAGTAGTTTTTCTGTTAAAAATGTGGGGCCCTTTTCAGTGGGAGCTTTTTAGTGAAACTAGAAAAAACTTCAAATATTACAATAATAATTTGCGGTATTAAGTTGTCTTTATGACTTAGTGTCGTTCATAATTTTTTTGTTTAAACTGTTCTATGATCTTTTCTAAAACTATATCATTTGTGATCACTAACCAAGCCATCACTTTTATTTTATAATCTGGGCTTGTTGGATCAAAACCAATTAAGGATGGCAACTCTAAATAGTTAAGACTTATATTCTGTGAAGTTTCGACTTCAAACCCAATCAGGTCTTTGACATCGCTAAAGTTATCGCCTTCAAATTTTTCGTACTCAGATTTCACACTGAGAATGCCAAAACTTTTAGTACCAAGCCCTTGTGTTTCTCCTTCCCAGATTAACTTATATAAAATCACAGGGCGATGATCATCTGTGAACAACTCCTCCATATTTCTTGAAGCATAAACTTGTTCAAGCTGAATATCTGTCACTTGACCCATTCTTGGGAAGAAGTCTTTATCATTTAAGCTTTCTAAAACACTTTGTTTTTCATCTTCAGTGAATGAAATATCTAATTTTTCAATCACCCAAACTTTGCTACCATCTTGCAGATTTATTTGACTCGGGAGACCTTCCCCAGTTTGAGCTTCGTAATCCCAAATTGTTGTGGATGCAAATGTGAAGTGAGTGAATAGAAAAACAAAAAGGGACAGCATTAATTTCATGTCTAAACCTCCTAAACACACACTCTGTTAATTATCGATCACTCAGTCATTTTTTGAAAATTTCTCAGCTTCTCACTAAATATTTAATATCTAGTTTGCACCATTTATGCCACTTGACAAAAGTTCGAGCCCAAAACGAAACACCTAAAATGACTTGAATTTTTTGTTGTTCATTATGTTGAAAACATACCTGAAAAAGACTTAAGATATTAGAGATTAGACAAGGGTGAATTATCTTCAAACAATCTTTAATGTTGCTTTGATAACAGCTCCACCGACTCTTCATTCGTCTAGAAACTAGTTTAAAATGAAACTCAAAAGAGCCTAAATAAACAACTATTTTCAATATTTAGTTCAAAATTCCGATAAATTCTAGAGGATTATTATTTGTTTAAAAACGATGTGTTAAAATTTATAAAACTGCTCTTACTGGTCAGTACTCCAGCTTTACTGACATCGTGCAGTTACGACAAAACTGAACTCACTCTCGGCTCTGCTTTTGATATAACTTGGGAATTTAACTCAAGCAACAATTACGATTTTGATACCAACCTCGTTCAGTTTCAAAATGGCAAAGTAATTTTAAAGCCCCTTGATTTAGAAAATTCAGGCGAAGACTTTCAAGCTGGCAGCCATGCAGGATCTCACTTTTCACAAAATGCTTTATCAATGCAAACAAACCCTGAAACCAACATCATAAATCTTTTGCCTGATCACGCTGAAAACGTTGAAGCCTATTGGAGATTTGAAAATTCATGGGATGATCTTTCTAAAAACAATTACAATTTAACAGTTTCAGGAGATAGTTTAAATTCATCAGGTCCGAAAGTGGGAACTGCCTCTTCTTATTTTGATGGAGCTGGCGATGAAGCTAGAGTTGATATCACCGACTGGAATGCGACTGAGTACTCTCTTGTCTTGTGGGTTAAAACATCTAACCTTACGCAACCCCACCCTACTGGTGTATTTACTAACGATCAAGCATCTGGGGCGACTGGTGATTCTTTTCAAGTGACAATAGATGGTGTAGGTTCAGGGCAATATCTATATCATTCAACAAACGGTTACTCTCTTCCTATTGGACCTATCAGTGAATCATGGGTTCACCTTGGAGTGACTTATGATGGCGCGACATTAAGAACTTACTATGACGGAATTTTAACTTCAGAAACAACAGTTCCTCTATCCGCTGCCGGTTTGATGTTTCAAAACTATCACATTGGAACCAACAGAAACCGTGTCAATGACTTCGAAGGCAATATTGATGAAATTGCTGTATTTAGAAATCAACTTGAATCAGAAGATATTTATAAAATCTACTTCAATCAAAGTTCTAATTTCAATGAGCTCTCACCCAACTGGACTCCTAAGTGGGATAATATAGTTGGTTACTGGAAAATGGATGGTAACTGGAGTGACTCTTCTGGCCTTAATAATCACGGTACTCCTCACAACAATGGTGTTACAGATGATAATCTTCCTGTCTTTTCTACTTCATCTCAAGTTGGAAATAGTTCTGCAGTCTTTGATGACGAAGTTGCTCTCCAATATGTTGAAATTAATAACTCACCTAGTTTAGAAAATTTTCAAGAATCTAGTTTTTCTATGCAAGTTTGGTACTTCCCAACTGAGCTGCCAAACAATACAGACAACATAAATACCAACCATGGCTTACTCGTAAAGCAAGGCAATTCACTGGGTCTTATCTATCGTCCAGATGGACAATTTAACTTTGTACTATGGGACAGTTCAAATGTTCAAAGAGCAGTGCAATCCATTCAAACATTCAATCCTGGAAAGTATTATCATATTGTTGGAGTTTTAAATAAAAATAATGATACAGCCTACCTCTATATCAATGGTGAGCTAGTAAATACTTTAGATTTTAGTGGCCTATCAGTTCGAGAATATGGCGTTAGCCCAACACGTATTGGCGCAAGTAGCAATACAACGGCATCTACTAGTTATGGAGCCTATTCAGATGGTTTTTTAGATGATGCTGTTATATGGAATTCAGCTCTCTCTGCTTCAGATGTCAAACTTATTTATGATCGCCAAAAACAAAAGTTCTCTAGCCAATTTGAATCTGAAGTTTTTGATTTGGGTAGCACAACCTCATCATGGCCGGATCTTTCTTGGGTTACAACTCTCCCCTTCAACAAAGAACTTGTTGGTGACTACGACAATGATGGCAACCCTGAAAGTGAAAACACAGCGAGTTATTCTAAACTTAGTGAAACTTTAAATATTGGTTTAGTTGCTTATTATGCTTTCAATGAATCACAGTACTCGGGACTCACCGGAGAAATCAAAGATCTGAGCGGAAACAATCATGATGGTCAAATCTCTCCTGGAGGTGCAACAAATACAATTCCTGGTAAATTTAATAAGACACTACCACTCAACACCAGACTCCACATTCCGGCAGCGAGTGCACCAACAATTTCTGACAGCTTTTCTATTTCTATCTGGGTGAAAGGCAATGGCCAAAATGCGACCGCCTTCTGGTCAAACATTGCTAAAGGAGATGGCTCCAACTATTTGAATTACATAAAAATTGAACCCACTTCTGGGGCCATGACATACGGAATTAACTTAAGAACTAATGGAGTTGGAAACCAGACTTTAAGGTCAACCTCGGACGTTCTAGATGGTGATTATCACCACGTTGTTTTTACTGCAGATGGCACAAATCTAAAAATATTTGTGGATGGAGTTGAAGAAGGCTCAAGAACTTATGCTATCGCTGGTGGCTCTACCATCGATGATCCGACAGCCAACTTGAATATCGGAGACACCGGCAGTGAAATCATTCTCGATGAAGTTGCCATCTGGAGCCGTGACCTAACGGATGATGAAGTTCAGCAATTGTACCGGAGAGGAGCTAACCGAGTGAAATTTCAAGTCAAAAGCTGCATCGACTCTGCTTGCAACTGCAAAAGCTATAACGTAGCACCCGCAGGAAGTGAGACCGACTGTGATGGCGATGGCACACCAAACTTAACAGACACTGATGACATTCACAAAGCCGACTTCATTGGCCCAGGTGGTGATGGCACCACTTACTACAGTGAGCTTTTTAATAGAGCTCCTAGTGACATCACTTTTAACTGCGCACTCAATACCACCGATAGTGATCCCGGTGTTTGTGTCGATGATGAAATCTCACAAGTTGGCAATTCAAAACCAACTCATCCAGAATTTTTAAATCTTGATTATACTCAGTTTGTGACACCTGCGATCAACAGGTACGCCCAGTACCGCGTTTTGTTAGAAGCCGATGACAACACGGCTTGCAGTGGTGCGCCTTGCCTTCCAGAGCTCAGCTCGGTCAGTCTTAACCCAAACAATGCTGTTAAATACTCAAGTGAGTATGTAGAAATAAAACCAAAAAACGCCATCAGTTTTATCTCTATTAAAGATGCAAAAATCACAGCCGATGATTGTGCCAGTTTCCGCCTTCACCGAGGTCCAAACTCATATTATCACGACGGCTCGTCTTGGGTTTTGGTAAGTGATGAGTCACACAGAAACATTGCCTCTGAAGTAACCACTCACATCAAACAGTTTGCCTCCCAATTCGGAGCTGGAGAGCTTGAAGTCATTGGTTATTTGAAATCAGACATCACACAAAGCGATCAGTGCAGCATTGAATCTATAGATGTTAACTACGAGTAAAAAAAATAATTATCTTTTAGAGCGATTTTTGTAAAGCTTTTCTAAATAGTCTTCATCGATATCGCCGCACAAGTACTGACCCGTAAATACTGAGTCTTCAAAGCTTTTGATCTCAGGATTACCTTCAACACAGGAGTTGTAAAGGTTTTCGAGGCTTTGAAAAATAAGGCCATCCGCACCAATGATATCGTTGATCTGCTCAACACTGCGGTTGTGAGCAATCAGCTCATCAGCTGCTGGCATGTCAATGCCGTAAACATTTGGGTATTTCACCATAGGAGCCGCTGAGGCGAAATAAACTTTATTGGCTCCTGCTTCGCGGGCCATGGCGACGATCTCTTTGCTGGTTGTTCCTCTAACAATAGAGTCGTCTACAAGAAGTACATCCTTGCCTTTAAATTCAAGATCAATGGTATTTAACTTTTGTCGCACAGATTTTTTGCGTGTCTCTTGCCCTGGCATAATAAAAGTGCGTCCAATGTAACGGTTTTTAACAAAACCCTCTCTGAACTTAATTTCTAGTTTTTTAGCGAGCACGGCAGCGGCTGTTCTACTGGTATCAGGTATAGGCATCACCACATCTATGTTTTTATCAGCCCACTGATCACTGATTTGGTCGGCGAGCTTATTGCCTAATCTTAACCTCGTTTTATAAACAGAGATATTATCAATCACTGAATCTGGGCGAGCGAGATACACAAACTCAAACAAACAGGGTGTGTGTGGTTTCTGAATCGTGGTGTTTTTGTGCCAGAAGACATCTCCTTGCAAATTAATGAACACACACTCTCCGGGCTCAATATTTTTAACAAACTCAAAACCAAGTTGATCAAGAGCCACAGACTCAGACGCAATCAGATGATTGATTTTGCCGTCTTTGTCTTTTTGAGTGCCGTAAACAAGAGGGCGTATCCCGTGTGGATCTCTAAATGCAACTAAACCAAGCCCAGAAATTAAGGCCGTCACAGCATAAGCCCCCACGCAACGGTTTTGAACATTTGTGACACTGGCAAAAATTTCTTCTTTAGTAGGTTTTATTTTTTGACTCTGCGCCTGCAGTTCATGAGCTAAAATATTGAGTAAAACCTCTGAATCAGAGCTTGTGTTTAAATGACGAAAATTATTGTGCTCCAGCTCATCAATCAACTGTTCTGTATTTACAAGGTTACCATTGTGAGCAAGAGTGATCCCAAAGGGAGAGTTCACATAAAACGGCTGTGCCAGCTCCTCAGAGTCTGAACCGGCTGTTGGGTAGCGAACATGGCCAATGCCAATATTGCCTTTGAGTCGAATCATGTGGCGCGTTCGCACAACATCTCTAACTAGGCCTGCGCCTTTCACTAAATGAATGCGCCCAGAAGGGTCTAACGTAGAAATACCAGCGGCATCTTGACCACGATGCTGAAGAGCTGTCAGACCATCAAAGATGTCTGAATTGACAGGACTTGATTTAATAACTCCAATAACTCCGCACATAAGAAATAAGTATCATGATCAATTTTAGAATTCAAAGACTGTTTTGCTCAGAATGAAGGGATTACAGCGGACTTTTTTATTTACTGAAATAAGAGCTCTATCAAAAAACATGTCTGCGCAGGGCCTGAAGGTTGTCACTATACTCTTCAGCCTTCATTTGCTGGGTGCAAACGTACATTTTGTCTAAATGACCAACAATGTCTTTGTGGTAAGGATTTATCGCTAGAGCTTTTTCAAAATGAATGACTGCATTTTGATAATCGTTTTGCAGCAAGCTCTTTTCAGCTTCTACCAGAGAGGTCTGCCACAACGAACTGTCCACTGAGACAAGACTTGCCTTTATATCATTCAATTGCTGCTTATAGGCTGTTGGAAATAAAACGAGGTCTTCTTTTGAACCCCCATTACCCGCTTCAGCTTGAAAGTAATTGTGTATGGCCAAAAAAAGAACTTCAGCTTCAGACTGACAATAACTACGAGTTTTGAGCTTCTGCTCCTCTTCAGGGTGACTGAAAAAACTAAACTCAGTCAGTATAGCCGGAATCTGCAAACGAGCACACTCTCGCAAAACATACAGGCCATCTTTAAACACCCAGTTATCAGAAAAGCCAAAGGCCTCCCCTCGGTCCGTCTTTGAGAGCTCAGTTTTAAAGCTGTTGATCAATTGCTGAGGCAAGCTGTCAACATTGGTGTGAATGTAAAAAAATGGGAAATTAATAGATTCAATCACAGGGTCACAACTGGCGTGATGAACAGACAAAAACAAGTCCGCCTTACTGTCTTTGGCAAGTTGAACTCGTGACTCTAAAGACGTCTCAAAGTCTCTCCGCCGAGTTAAAGTGGCCAGATAACCTTTGGCTTCCAACAGAAACTTCAACTCCCTAGCCACTCTAAGGTTGATCCACTCTTCTCGCTCCCCAGTTGGGCCTTGGCGAAATGGGTCTTTACCCATTGTGCCGCCATGTCCGGGGTCAATCACTATGTGCTTCACAGAGTGATATCAGCCTGATTTAGAGTTTTTTTTTGAGCCAAGGCTTGTATCAATTTTTTATAAAGTCCATCAAAGCCGCCATTGCTCATTATCAGTATAACATCTCCCTCTTCAACGGTGGTTTGTAAGAAATCAACTATTTTTTCAGTCTCAGGAAAAGTGAATGCTTGCACCTGGTTTTCTTTAAGGTCTGCAACTAATCTGTCTGAACTGAACCTGTCTTGTTCAGCTATGTTAGTTTGATTGAAAGGCTGTGCTATTATGGCGACATCTGTTTGTAAAAACGATTTTATATAATCCTGTTGGAAAATATTACGCCTGGACGTTGCAGAACGGGGTTCAAACAAAGAGATCAAACGTCGCCCAGGAAACTGCTCACGCATAGAGGCCACTGTCAACCCAACTGCTGTAGGGTGATGAGCAAAGTCCTCCACAACGGTGACTCCTGCTTGATCGCTAATAATTTCTTGGCGTCTTTTAACACCTTTGAAATTAGCTAAACCTTGTAGTATGTGTGTGCGCTTTAACTTCATTTCGTTGGCTAAAGCAAACGTGGCCAAAGCATTCATGCTGTTGTGGTGACCAAAGACCTTCAAAGCAAGGTCTCCGACAGGAGTTCCCTGTTTGTACACAGCCATCTGATTGCGGCCTGAAATGTTCACTCTCTTGCCAAAGTAGTAATCAGAAGACTTGCTTTCACCATATGAAAAGGTTTTGCAACTGGCGTGATGAATGATTTTTTTAATATTTGGACAATCGCCATTGTAAACTAAGCTACCGTCTTCAGGAATGAGCTTCAAAAGCTTTGAGAACTCAGCTAAAATCTGCTCGATGCTTGAGTAAATATCGGCATGATCAAATTCAATGCCAGTGAGAATCACAAACTTTGGTTTGTAATGAACAAACTTAGGCACCTTATCAAAAAAAGCCGTGTCGTACTCATCCCCTTCGATAACGAAGTAATCGCCTTTGGCCACTTGAAAAGATTTATTAAAATTCTGTGGAATGCCGCCAACAAAAAAACCAGGCTCTTCACCAGCAGTTTGCATCAGCACAGACATCATTGATGTCGTTGTTGTTTTGCCATGAGTTCCACTGATGACAACCGCTTGCCGATCAGCAATTAAGACATCTCCCATGGCTTTGGGCAGACTTGTGTAAGGGATGTTTGAAGAAAGCAATGCTTGTGCTTCTGGATTGTTGCGAGAGATGACATTGCCTACAATCACAAAATCAGGTTTATATGCTAAGTTCTCTGCTTTATAGCCTTGCTGGATTTCAATGTCTAAATCAGCAAGCATGGTTGACATCGGAGGGTAAACATTTTGATCACTCCCCTTCACTTGGTAGCCAAGCTCTTGAAGTAAGCCCGCGAGGCTTGCCATGGCTGTGCCACAAATGCCCATGAGGTGTATTTTAGATCCTGGTTGAAGATCAGTGATAGTCATCCTTAACTCCTGTTGCAATTTCTATGGTTGGTTTATCTCCGAGCTGAAGTTTCGCTCTTGTCATAAGAGGCACCGGTCTTTGCTTTGTCGAGTGACCCAGCGGTAAATTTTTTAGCACAGGAAAGTTTACTGATTTAGCAAAACGCTTTTGCACGTCTTTCCATAGTGCTTTTGAGTCTTTTTCTACACCGCCAACAAAGTCTCCAAATATAAGTGCACGGATCCCGTTAAAGTAACCGGCTTGTTGCAATTGCACCAACATACGATCGACGCGGTAACCCCGCTCGCCAATATCTTCTATGGCCAGTATTTGCCCCTTAGCATGAGCCTGGTAAGGCGTGCCCAACGAGGCCAGTATTATAGTTAAGTTGCCACCTGTCACAGTTGAACGAATGAGCTTACTTTCTTTAGCTTGATCATTGAGAGGCTTTAAATTTTTATAAATGACATTTTTTTTGTGAGAAAAAAGAATATTTTTTAAATCATTTAGCTCTTTCTTGCTCACGGACTTATCCACAACTTCTTCTAGCATAGAAGCATGTAGGCTTGGCCACTGCCACTTATAATTAACGTATGCATGCAAATGAGTGATGTCACTGTACCCGACAATGAGTTTTGGTAGTTTTGGCTGTTTTAAACGCGATAACATTGGTAACAAGCGCGAAGCCCCATAACCGCCTCGCAAGCACCAAATCACTTTTGAATCCTTTGCCTCAAGAGCTTTCTTAAGCTGTATGTAACGATTTTCATCAGAGCTGGCACAAAGCAAATCAGAACCAAAGATGCCCGGTTGATAACGTGCTTGTAAGCCAAGGCTCTCTATGAACTTCAATGATCTTTTTAAAGTTTTGAAGTCCGTGCCTGACGAAGGAGCTATGACATCAACGATGTCTCCTGGCTCCAAACATTGCCATTGTTTAATATTTTTTAAATCAAGTTTAACCGTTTTCAACATTTTGATATGCTATCTAATTTTAACTCATAGAGCAACTCATTGAGTCCCTCCCCCATGTATTATCTAAACTCATATTGGTAGGTGGGCTCGTTAAAGGGTTCAATAGAAACCGCTCTTGTTGCCAAGCCAAGGTTCGGGTAAATTAATAACTATGCGATACCACACAAGTTGGCCTGAGAAGGCTCAAGATGCCTTTGAAAAGATTATAGCCTCTCATGGGGGTTGGAACGCTTGGGACCACCTCGATCAAATTGATTTTGACATTGAAAAAATGTCAGGGTTTTTAATGTGGGTAAAGGGTCTAAATCGCACCTTTTTTAAACCTCAGAGAATGACAGTCTTCCCCAAAGAACAGAGGGCTCAATTTCACTATCTCAACCATAGAGATGAGTACTTTAATGGAAAAGTTCAACTTGGCTCACCGACGGTAGGTCATTATAATTCATTTAAAAAAAGTACTTTTGAAAAGTGGACACCTTGGCATGGAACTTACTTTTTTGGATATGCTTGGTGCAACTACTTAAGCTACCCGTTCTCAATGGCACAACATAAGCTTGTCAATTACACTTTGAACAGTTCTTCATCTCAGTTTGTCATTGAGTTTCCTGAAGATAAAATCACTCACAGCCATCGACAAACCTTTTACTTCAATGAAAAGCACCTTTTGCATCGCCATGATTACCGGGCTCGTATAGCAGGCCCTTTTGTCTATGGGGCCCATTGCACTGAAGGGTACGTCGAATATAAAGGCATTAAGTTTCCTCGTGTTCGCAAAGTTTGGCCTCGTTTTGGTCCTTTAACTTTGCCAGTTTACGGAATCTACGGAAAAATGAAGTTCGTTTAAATTATTAAAATGTAGTTTGCGACAAAGAGCTCACTGTTCTTGTCAGCTTTAGTATAGCTTGTGTGTTTTCACTGAGATCTTCAATGCAAGAGTAAGATCTAAATCTCTGCCCGAGTGCGTTTTGGGCATACAAACGAATCACTTTGCGTTGACATTTTGGTTTTGAAAATTTTCTTTTTATTTTTGAAAGCTGCGCTGTTAAGTATGTTATGTCTTCTGCTTGCAACTGCACTATTCTTTCATCGCCATAGTTTGTTTTGTAAGCCATTTTATTTTGGTTGCCCGTTAGGACCATAAAGACACTGCTTTTGTCACCGTAGTCCATATTTAGCGTTAATAAATTCTTTGCAGATTTGTCGTGACTTGCTAAAACTCGGTTAACGACATATTTTTCATTTTGATCGCGATCCTCACAAAGACGAGTTAAAATTTGGTTCGGAGGATTGATACAAAGACCTTTCTGAGTGATAAATTCATAAACAATTCTTTGATGAAAATCAGCTGTCTTATTTAACAGACTCACGTTACAAACTTGAATTGAAGACGTTTTTGCATTGTAAATAAAGTCTGGCAAGATGGATAAGTTAAATCCACACCCCTTGTAAGAGAGCTTTAAATCTTTAATGCTTTGCTTGAGGGTAGAGTCTTGCCCAAGTACAAGAATAAGCTCATTTTTAGCACTGTCTAATGAAGCCCCTAAACCACCTGATACTTTTTTAACTTGAAGTTGTTCTGTATTGTTTTTATTTTGCTGAACCAAAAAAACAATCAAAAATACAAACATTCCAAACACAATAAACTTAGCAAATATATTTTTCATAGTTAACATATCGGCAAATAAGACCAAGGTTTTCACAGGACCAAAGTACAATTTCGTCTTAAAAACAAACACCTCTTAACTGTTTTCAGAGGTCGCTTCATCACCCATAGCAAAAAAACGATGTAACTTTTACCTTGATGACAAAATTTTAAAATTTTGCTATTTAGATTTATGTTTTCACTCTCATTCGATGACATTCAAATGGCAGCTCAAAGAGTTGCGCCATTCATCAATCAAACACCCATTCTTACTTCAGAAAAAATTAATGAAAGAGTTGGTCATAATGTTTACTTCAAAGCAGAGAATCTGCAAAAGGTGGGGGCTTTTAAAGCACGTGGGGCTATGAATGCACTTGAACGGCTTCGTGAACTCAAATCCTTGCCCAAAAAAATTGTAGCTTATAGCTCAGGGAATCATGCTCAAGCTCTAGCCTGGGCCTCCAGTTTAAGCTCCGTACCATGTGAAATATTTATGCCTGAATTTGCATCCAAGGTGAAGCTACAAGCGACTCGATCTTATGGAGCTAAAGTAACTCTTTGTCAAACACGTGCTGAAGCTGAAGAGCTAGCCATAAAAGCCACTCTTAAGGGAGCTCTGCTCATACCACCTTTTGATCATGATGATATCATTTGTGGTCAAGGCACTGCTGCATTTGAGGCTCTAACAAAAATAAACTCAACAATAGATGCCGTATTTGCACCTTGCGGAGGTGGAGGCCTTTTATCAGGAACACTGCTCGCATCACGTGGCACTAATAAAAAAATCAAAGTCATTGGCGCTGAACCACTTGTTGCCAACGACGCTGTACGCTCGATAAAATCCAATCAAATTTTCAGATGGCCAAAATCACCAAACACACTGGCTGATGGGGCTAAAACTCTAAGTGTCTCTGAACGAACTTTTCACTACTTAAAACAACTCGACAATATGTATGAAATTGAAGAACGAGATATGATTTATTGGACCCAATGGTTGAGTCACACTCTTAAAAGCCATATTGAGCCAACCTCTAGTTTGGCGATGGCAGCCGCAGTAAAGTGGTTGAAACAACAAGGCTCCAAGAAGAATATTTTGGTAATTTTGTCAGGTGGAAATATGGATGCTGAGACAATTCGCAAGATTTGGGAGCGGGATTATTTGGTAGAGGGTTGATTTTATTGTTTTTGTAGAGGCCCTTCGCTGCACTCTGTATAAGAGATTTTATATCCTTGCTTGTTTAATTAAACCAAAAACTGTGATCAGGTGGAATTATACCCAGCTCACAGTTTCTTTTTTGCACAGAGCTATCAAAGACAGAACAGTCTCTATCGCCCTTAAGAACCTCACACCAACGCCGATGAGCTCCTGATTTAAAAGCAAATAAACAACTTTGCCCCTCTAAATATGCTTGGCACATACTTCTGTATTTATTATCTGAAAAAGTCCATAAACATGACTGGGTTCCAGCGCAAACAAGACACGCTTTTTTTGTTAGACCCTTATAGTTCGACTGACACTCTTTTTTAGTGGAGTTATGAAAACTTGAGCAAGTGTATGAGTCACTGGCGTGAATACTTGTGAATGGAATGAATAAAATAAAAATGATCTTAAAATAAAAAAACACGTTTCCCCCCAGAATGCCTTTTATATTACTTCTTTTTATTTCTTAATGTAAATCAGTCTTATTTTTTAATCTTAAAAAAACGCGCTCATGACAAATTTTTTATGGGTTGAGCCAGGTTTTTTGCCATTTTTTGTTAAGGTGAGTGCAGCGGACACGTTTGTGAAGCCGACTGGGCATGGCTTGCCAGAATTCGTAACTAGTAGGTTTGATGATGAAACCGCCCCAATGCTTTGGACACGGAATTTCTTTTCCTTTGTATTTCTCTTTTACGTTTTCCAATGATTTTATCAGCTCGTCGTAGGACTCAAGTTTTTTACTTTGATCTGAGACCAAAGCCCCTTCCCTGGATCCGCGTGGGCGCGATTGCCAGTAGGCATTGGACTGTTCGTAGGGCACCTTTTCTACCTGTCCGACAATGCGCACTTGCCTTGTCGGATAGGACCAAAAAAAGTTCATGGAAGCCACTGGGTTTTCAAGTAATGCTTTCGACTTTTCGCTATTGTAATTGGTGTAAAAAACATAACCCTTCTGGCTGTACTCTTTTAAGAGCACAACTCGTGAAGCCGGCTGGTTGTCTTTATCAGACGTAGCCAGAACAAATGCATTGTTGTGCATCCTAGCTAACGACGGCACAAATTTGGTGAAGACTGAGTTGAGCTGATGATTTAACTTTACTTTGCACTTATCTATGAATGACGAATCGTCAGATTTTCCCATCGATTCGTAATACCATTTAACAAACAGTTCATGTGGATGATCTTTAAATGCAAAATTTTTGTCACTCAATGTTTATAACCTTTCTCTCTCTTTAACTTTAAGAGAGTTTTTCAAAATGTGTCGTCCAGCTACTATAGGCGTTTGAAACTTGTTCTGCGGTCAAATTAATTTGATCATCGACCTTAAACTGCCCAGCAGTGGTTTTACCAATCGCGTTCAACTCAAATGGAAAACTGTTACTTTGCAACGACTCCCAATCTTTCTCAGGCAAAGTTAAAACCACTTGATAGAGATGCTCGGCAAAATACTTTTCAGTCAAATTACTCCCAGTAGCTTTCTCTGTTGTCACTTCACAGCCCACTCCTACTGACGTCATTTTAGCAAGCGCATAGGCTAAACCAAACTTCCCTACAACTCTTGAACTAGTCACATTGTTGGAAGTAACTAGCTCTCTAATAAATTGATTAAACTGTGCCACTTCCCCAGCGTCTACAGCCCCACAGAATTGCTCTTTACCGCCATTAAGTTCACTGTGCATCCCAGATAAAGACGCTTGCTTAAGTTGAGCTAACAACACAACATCACCTTCACCTTGAAAAGCATTGGCTGGCCCAGTTAAAGTGTCTCGCACACCGACGAGCCCTGTTGCAGGAGTTGATGTGATGTTGTTGTCATTGGTTTCGTTGTACAAACTCACATTGCCACTAATGATGGGCGCGTTGAGTTTTTCACACTGTTCCGACATGGCTTGAACGCTAGCTACAAATTCTGACATAAGCTCAGGTTTTTCTGGGTTTCCAAAGTTCAAGCAGTCAGTCACAGCAATAGTTTCAAAACCTTTGGCTGCTAACTCAAGACTAGGATACGCTATCGAATCATACCCACCCACTTGGCTATCAATTCTCATTACGTGAGGACGACAACCTAACACAACTCCCAAGGCTCTTTCACTGTCCGGCAGACGAACCATACCAACGCTACCTGAACAGTCGCTAATCGTTTGAGCGCCGACACGTTGATCGTATTGATCATAAATCCAATTACGGGCACACCCTTGCTCACTGCTCAGCTGTTTTAACAAAGAATCTTGTAAATCATTACACTCATTCATTTGAAGAGCGTCCACTTTGTTTGGAGATGTCCATTCGTTGTAGGGTCTGTTATACAAAGGCGCATTTTCAACTAAGTGATCTGGATCAATTTCACACAAGACCTCATTGTGCCAAGTGAGCTTGATCATCTTATTTTCGGTGACCTCACCAATGGCTGTGGCATCTAAGTTCCACTTGGCAAACACCGCTTCAATTTTAGCTAAATTTTTTGGCTCACAAATCAAAAGCATGCGCTCTTGGCTTTCAGAAAGTAAAATCTCTTCTGGCATCATCTGCCCATCACGAAGGGGAACCTTATCTAAAGCAATGTTAAAACCAACTCCACCACTGCTCGCCATTTCAAAACTGGAACTCGTTAAACCTGCAGCTCCCATATCCTGAATCGCCACAACAAGGTCATCGCGCATCACCTCTATGCAACTTTCTATCAATAGCTTTTCAAAGAAGGGGTCACCAATCTGCACATTTGGTTTTTTAGCATCGTTGTTATCGTCAAACGACTCACTGGCCATACTGGCTCCGTGCACGCCATCTCGCCCTGTCTTTGCACCAACATAAACAACTAAATTGCCAGGCCCTGAAGCTTTTGCTGTGAACACTTTTTCACCTGGGCGGTACAAACCTAACGCGAACGCATTGACTAAGATATTATTGTTGTAAGAGCTGTGAAACTCGGTTTGCCCTGTTATATTTGGAACTCCCACACAATTGCCGTAACCAGAAATTCCAGAAACAACTCCCTTCACTAAAGTTTCCATGCGGTCAGCCTTAGACTCACCAAAACATAAATAATTGGCAAGGGCCACTGGCCTTGCCCCCATAGTGAAGATATCGCGCAAGATGCCACCAACACCAGTAGCAGCCCCTTGGTAGGGCTCAATAAAGCTTGGGTGGTTGTGACTTTCCATTTTAAAAGCCACACGCTCCCCTTGCCCCAGATCAATCACCCCTGCGTTTTCGCCGAAACTTTGCAGAACTTTTTCTGATTTATTAAATAGTTTTTTTAAGTGAACTTTAGAGCTTTTGTAACTGCAATGCTCACTCCAAAGAGCTGAGTACAATGCCCATTCGACCCCTTGAGGCTCACGACCCAATTGATCACAGATCAATTGATATTCACTTTCCGACAGTCTGTATTTTTTTAACTTCTCATTTAAACTCATCATTACACCTTAGAAAAAATTAAACCCATCTTGACCACCCATCCATTCAAACAAAGCTCGTTCTGGATGAGGCATTAAGCCAGCTACATTCTTACCGGCGTTCATCACTCCCGCCACATCAGCGACAGAGCCATTTGGGTTATCCTCATACGTCAGCCACACTTGACCGGCGTCTTTAATGTTTTTGTAATCGTGTTCACTGATATGGTAACAACCTTCACCATGAGCAATGGGCAAACGACAGGTCTCAACATTTTCTCCCCAATGGGAACAAGAGTTTTCGACTTTAAGCACGACCCACTTATCGATGAATTGACCACTGTGGTTTCTCACCAAAGCTCCTGGAAGCAATCCCACTTCACACAATACTTGGAAGCCATTGCAAATGCCTAAGACAGGTTTGCCAGAGTTTGCAAACTCAACGACTGATTTCATCACAGGAGTTTTTGAAGCCATAGCTCCACAACGCAAGTAATCGCCATAACTAAACCCACCTGGGATGATCACGGCATCGTAATCACTGCTTTCAAATTCATTTTCGTACCATAACCATTGTGGCTCATAGCCTTTGGCTTCCACCGCTTGCCAAATGTCTCTGTCACAGTTTGTTCCTAAAAATCGAACAACACCTATTTTTTTCATAAGACCTCTAATTGATAATTTTCAGTGAGCGGATTGTACAAAACAAATTCAGCCATTTTTTGAACCTGTTCTTTGGCCTCAGCCTCATTTTTAGCGTCCACTTCGATCTCTAAGTACTTACCCACTCGACAGTCTGACACTTTGAACGAGTTGCTTTGCAATGTCTTGGTCACCGTACGACCACTGGAATCTAAAACTTCCTCTCTTGGTAATATTTTAACTCCGATTTTCATAGGGTCCTCCTGTTATTGGCTTTTAACGTCCAGTAAACGATTGTAAACATTCATATAAGCTTCTTTGACACCGCCCAGATCTCTGCGAAAGCGGTCTTTGTCCATTTTTTCATTGGAATCCATGTCCCATAAGCGACAACTGTCTGGCGAGATCTCATCACTCAAAACTATGTCTCCATTTGGCAAAGTTCCAAATTCCAATTTAAAATCAATAAGATTAATATTTGCCTTAGCAAAAAGAGCTTTTAACTCAGTGTTCACTCTTAGAGCTCTTTTTTTGAGTTCATCTAAAACAACTTTGTTATCACAAATTTTAAGAGCAATGATTTGATCGTCACTGATGAACGGATCACCGAGCTCATCTTTTTTGTAATAAAACTCAACCAGTGGCTCTTCTAAAGCAGTGCCCTCTTCAATGGCAAACTTCTTTGCGGTTGACCCAGCTAATGTGTTTCTCACCACCACTTCAAGAGGAATGATTTCAACCTTACGGCAAACCATGTCGCGCTCACCAGGGCTTTCAAGCCAATGTGAGCCAATGTCTTTATCTGCCAAATATTTAAAAATGTAAGTGGCAATGTTTCTATTGATGGGGCCTTTGTCGTCGAGTTCTGCCTTTTTTTCCGCGTTGAATGCTGTCAGAGAGTCTTTGAACTCCAGCCAAACAACGTCGTTCTGATCGACAACAGAATAAACTCTTTTGGCTTTGCCTTCGTATAATAATTCACCTTTTGAATAATTCAAAGTGGGTAACTCCTTTTGAAATTTATTTAAATTCGTTTTGTCGTTAAAACTTTCTTAATGTTTTTTTCAATGGACTTAATATGTGTTTGCCCAGAAAACACTTTATCTAAAATGGCTGGTTTTAAACGAACTTTTATTTTTTTGTCTTGTAACAATTTATCTTTTAGGTGCTCGCCTTTTTGCAAACTGTGCGAACAAGCTTGTACTAATTTGTAAGCCTCTTCTCTCGACAATCCTGTCTTCACTAACTCCAATAAAATGTGTGAGCTGAAAAGTTGCCCACCTGATAAGTCCATATTCTCTAACATTTTCTCTTTGTTAACTTGTAAATTACTGATCACTCGCTTCATTCTATGAAGTGAGTAATCTATCAAAATAAAAGCATCTGGAAAAACAACTCGCTCAACCGATGAGTGACTGATATCGCGTTCATGCCACAAGGCGATGTTTTCCATAGCGGCGGCCGCGTAAGACCTTAAGAGTCTCGCTACCCCAGTTAAGTTTTCTCCACTAATAGGATTTTTCTTATGTGGCATGGCGCTCGAACCTTTTTGTCCTTTCGAAAACCCTTCAACAACTTCATAAACTTCTGTGCGCTGTAGGTGCCTAAGCTCCACAGACAGTCTTTCAAGACCACTGCCCAAAAGAGCGATTGAGTTTAAAAGTTCAGCGTGACGATCTCTAGGAATCACTTGGGTAGCAACGTGCTCTGGTTTGAGTTTTAAATATTTGCCAACTTTTCTTTCCACTTGCGGAGATAAGCTCGAGTAAGTACCAACAGCACCACTGAGCTTAACTACTTTGCACTGCTCGAGGGCTTGTTTGAATCTATTTTTATTTCGACCAAGCTCTACTAAAAAACCACATAACTTCATACCAAAAGTGGTGGGCTCTGCGTGCATTCCGTGTGTTCTTCCAGCACAAAGAGTCTTACTGTGTTTTTTGATTTGCTTAGTAATGGCCGACTCTAAATCTTTAATTGCTGACAGCACTAAAGATCCCGCTTGAGCAATGCGAAGGCTGAGTGCAGAATCAATCACATCTGAGGACGTCAAGCCATAGTGAATGTATCTACCATCTTTGCCAACGTACTTAGCCATATTTGTGACAAATGCAATCACGTCGTGTTTTGTGACTTTTTCGAGCTCTTCAATTTCGTTGATTTTAAATTTAGCCTTTTTGGCAATTTGAGTAGCTGCTGTCTTTGGAATGATGCCAAGCTCGGCTTGAACTTTGGCAACTGTAACTTCCACTGCTTTCATGGTCTCAAACTTATTTTGTTCCGACCAAATTTCACCCATCTCTTCACGTGTGTATCTTTTTATCATGTGTGCAACCTCTCAATGACTTTGTTGTATTGATATTTATATAATTCCGACCGATCCCAAGTGGTCCACTCTTCAGGGCTCAAGCGAATGACTCTTTTGTGTTTTGAAAGACTCTTTATATGTTTTTCTTTTTCATCACTGTTGTAAACATAGGCGGGAGCGTAAAATTCTCCAGCGCTAAGCTTCTCGTCCATAACTGTGTCAGTGATTCTTAAACCTAGTATTTTAAGCTCAAGAGCTCTTTTAATTTCTTGAAACTCGGTTTTCAAATAAGGAATGTTCGCCAATTCATTTTTTGGCCACTTCATCCAAACTTGAAAGCTATTTTTATTCAGCTCTTTTTTTATGAAAAGAAAATTGGAGTACATCCACTGACAGACGGGGTCTGCAACCATATAAAAAGCAGAAGGCGTGTTATCAAAAGCCTGACAGAAATTATGACTAAAGCGCGAGCTCACCCACACCCATTCAGGCTGTAAGATTTTATTTTTATAAATTTTTTGGCAAACATCAGAGTTGAGTGTTTCTAATTCAAAAGAGCTTAGCAAGCATATGAGTTTGTCAAAGTGTTGATGACTTGAATTGATGTTAGCTGAAACTTGTTTATTCAAGTCGTTCAATGTGAACGAGCTCGGATTATTTATTAGCTCGACATTGCACATTTCACACAAATTGTTAAAGGTGTTCAGTTCATAGGGACTCATTTCATAGTACGTGCATGTTTTGTTTTGAAAATTAAGCGGCTCACTATTAGAAGCTATTTTAGTGCTCACGGCGTAAGACTTTTCCAACCACTGGTTTAAGTCATCATGGGCTAAATTACGAAACGAAAGAACATCATCACAAAATTCTGAATTTAAATTAATTGGACCCTCTGGAAGCCAATAATTCAAACCGTCCTGAACCTCGTAGTGGTTAGCACCCTTCACAAATTGTTTTTGAAAATAACTCAACTCATCAGGCACCATTGAGACAAACGGATCATCACTATTAATGATTTCATCACTTGAAAACTTTAAGTTCAGTAAAGTCACTTCGTGACCTTGCCCCGATAGCTCACAGGCTAAATAATATCCTCGCAAATTTTGAGCAAGGATTAATATTTTCATTGCCCCACCCATTCTTCAGGCAATTGAATTTGTGAGTCTTGTTCTGATGTAGATGTTATTTGCCCTAGCTTGAAGGCTTGAATGTCCATTTGAGAAAACCACTGAATGAGTTCTTTTACTGTGGACGCACTCACAGCTAAAACAAAGCCCAATCCACAGTTCAAAGTTTTAAGTAATTCTGAGTACGGAAGTTCGCTGCGCTTTTTAACCTCCATGAAGTATGGTGGAATGTCCCAAGAATTCACTTCAACACGACTGCCGTTCGGTACGACTCGCAATATATTATCAATACCGCCACCTGTGATGTGAGCCATGGCGTGAACGTTTTCTGAAAACTCAGAAGCGAGCAACTTCATGATCGGTTTTACGTAAAGAGCCGTCGGCGTTAGTAATGCCTCTTTATGTTGATCAAGGTCGTCGGCAAACAGTTTTCTTATCAGTGAAAAGCCGTTGCTGTGGAACCCAGAACTTGGAAGCGCTATTAAAATGTCGTCCGACTGAACAAGGTGAGAGCCTTTGGCTTTGTTTTGATCAACCACTCCAACTGAAAAGCCAGCACAATCAAAATCTCCTTGCTGATACACTCCTGGCATTTCAGCGGTTTCACCACCAATCAATGCACACTCAGAAAGTTCACAAGCTGTTTTCACTCCACTTAAAAAGTCTTTGGCCTTTTCAAGCTCAAGCTTTCCACAGGAATAGTAATCAAGAAAAAATAAAGGCTTTGCACCACAGCAGATGAGGTCATTCACACACATGGCAACCAAATCTTGTGCCACTTCTTTGTAAGATTCAAAATGAGTGGCTAATTTTATTTTTGTACCTACTCCATCTGTACAAGACACCAGACAAGGCTTCTCCATGTCTGAAAAGTCAGCACGAAAGAGCGAGGCAAACCCACCCACTCCAGAAACAATATTGGGGTTGTTCACATTGGTTTTTGCAGGGTTGGCTTTTAACCAATCGACGAGACGGTCGCCTGTCTCGATATCGACACCCGCTTTTTTGTAGTCAATAGCCATCGCGAGGGCTCCTCATATGTGATTATGCCCATGTAAGTAACAAGGATTGTGGGTTTATACAATCTTTTTAGTTATTTATGAAATTTTATCAATAATAAATAGCTCTCAAGGACCATCTGTGGGAGACTTAAATCCTTGTCACATTTTCAGGTGCTTATCTCACTTAAATGTCTTTTTGGTAATAGATCACTCTTTCCGTTTCTTTAAAGCCCCACTTTTTATGGGCAGACTGTGAAATGTTGTTATCAAGCTCACAATCAGAGCAAATTTCCTTAAACCCTTGTTCTTTGGCCCACACTTCCAGTCGTTGCATAAGCTTAAAACCTACTTGTTGGCTCCTGACAGACTCATCCACCCAAAGGCCTTCGCAAAACACAACGGGTCTTTGTTTACATCCATTAGCATAAGGCCTAATGCTAGCTTCCAAAAAACCCAGCTCTACCCCTTTGTCAGAGACAACTATAAATGCAATAAACTTCGGGTCAGAAAATAAATCCGTCATTTCATTGAGGTGATCACTAAAACCCGGCCATAATTTTTTACGCATACCCAACCAAGCATTGAAATCTTTCTTTGTTATTTTATTTATATTCATAACTTAAGAACTCTCACAAAAGATATAACTTGTCATCTTTGGAAAAGTGCTCTCTTCATGAGTGGAGGAAAGGACCTAATTACACTAGCACTTACTTATTTAATCTTCTGGTGTTTGCTGAGGTCCTTCGCTCCGCTCAGGATGAAGGTGTTTATTTATGGATGACAAATTATATTTCTAACCCTCAATTGAGTTTCATTTTGAGACGAGTTTTAAGTGAGTTTGTTGGCCACGACCTTGGTCGTGGTACAATAGCCATATCACCTTGAAAACAGGTACAATATTACATACCGACAACTTATTTTTTAACTTGGAGAACTCCGTCAATGATCACTGCTAAGAAACTATTAACACTCATTTTTTCAATGGTTTTTTTATTTTCACTCCCATTATCAACAGCATTCGCAGACGATGCCTATGACCCTTTTATTGACTATAGTGAATACGAAGACAACGGCGATGAAGAGGCCGACATTAACTTCTTTAAAAATGGCCGACAGTTCACTCTTCATTTTATTGGTGGTCTGACAGGTCTCACCGGCGAACTAGGATCAAAACTTTACGACAGCAATATCAGTTACGGCCTGGGAGTGAACTTTTTTATGGACCTGCGTTTAGCAGTGCAATTTCATTACATCATCTCCAATCACAATTTTAACTTTAACGATGGCGTGCAAGACATCGACGGTTCATCTAACTTCAACGACCTTGGCTTGAGCATCAAGTACTACATCAATACACAAAATGTCATTCGCAACTTAGCAAAGCTTAACCCGTATGCGATGCTTGGCTTTAGTTATGTTAACCGAGAAACCAAATCAGCCACACAAAGTGACAGTCAGATCTTTGATAGCACTCGTGGCTATGGAGCCGTTTTTGGTGGTGGCTTTGAAATTCAAATGTCTAATAAGAAATTTTACATAGGCGGAGAAGCCACCTACAGCCTCATCACTTTTGAAGATGAGGGCACCGAAATCGTCACACCACAAAACACAGGCATTCAACCCAACGGTGATATGTACAGATTCTCGCTTCTCATTGGGGTTAATTTTTAATACGTAAAGAAAGGTTTTATGAAAAAGAGTTGGCTAAAATTAATTAATAATGATCAAGGTGCTTCATTAATAGAAGCCATGGTGGGCGTTGCCCTTATTGCTGTTGCAGCAGTCACTGTCACTCAATTCAGTGGCCTTCGACGAGTGCAAACATCCTCAAACTTGACTAACTCTTGCAACAGAACTGCAAAATCAGTTGTTGATTACATCAAAGAAATTTCAATGAGCGCAAATCGCTCTTCGTACTATCTTGGAACCAGTGGTGACCCTTTCGAAAACTATGATCTGGCTGCCACTCTTGGTGGGAAGGTGAATGACACTGCTAATGACCCTTGGATCGGCACGAGTGATGCTGCAACACCTTTTTTTGACAACCCATCGGCCACAAACTTTGTGACTAATACCTATTTATTAAACTCATCTTCCATTCGTGCACTAACTACAATATTTAATGAAAACCCCGGAAACGTGTGTGAGACATTTTCAGCCTATGCTCCTCTCACAAGTCAAATCACCAACCAAGATTTAGCCATAGCCAGTGGTGGCAACATTGCTCCTACAGTCAGTATAAAAGTCACTCCATATAACATTCTTGATAAACAACCAGTTGCCAACTGTAACACCCTACGCCCGCTCTATATCAGACCTGCAGGAAACCCCACCCATATAGGATCCTTAGCTGGCGCCAACATTTCCCACTGGAATCGATCGCGTGATGATTTAGGGATGCGCTTGCAGGTGCAAGTGCAATACACGGACAAAGACGGCGACCCTATGTCTTGCCAAACCAGTCATGATTTTCAATACCCGAAAGACATCAACCAACCAAGAATTAGTTTTTTCCAAGTATCAAATTTAACTTATAATGCAGGCTCCCCACAAAACCCAAACTCACTCAGTGAAACAGCTCCATTTAATGCAGATGCCAACATCACATTGTCACTTGGAGTAGATAATGCCGATTTAGAAGAGGGCATTTCTTTTCTATGTCGTGACAGTTTTGAAACCGTTGATTTCAATCACACATTAAATTTACCTAGCATAGTTGCCAACCCCAATGTTGTCACTCCCGCCAACGTGATGCCAGAGAGTCCTGTTGCGCCCAACAACTATGCCTGCATCACATCCGGTATAGAAACACAACCTGCCAACCACGGAACCGTTTTTAGATATGGGTTACCATTAGGAACAGCTCCTGCGACAGCTGAAGTAGGGCCAACGCCTGCAAACCTCGTATCTACAAGTAGTAACGACTGGGTTCCATGTCATCAAATGACCCTTTGTGGACAAAACCAAATTGCAGGTTCATTTAGAGTTAACACCGACCCAGGTTCACTTGATCGAGGTGGAGACCAAACAGAAAGAGTTTTACTAACTATGAGTTATACAATTCCACAAGCAGCTATAAATAATTTACAGTTTTGTAGGCTAGGCACCATTCAAGCAGCTGTTGTCGACTCAGCAGGTAACTTTTCAGCCCCTGTTACATTAGAGCCTCCTACTGCTGGTGGTGCAATTAGAAATGCTCCCACCGCAGCGGGCACACGTATGTTAGATGTCACTTTGAATGAAGTTGATGTTGATGGAACCTTTACGGGAGCTACTCTTAACTATGATTTCTCTAATTACTTCGAGCCCACAACGACTGTTGGAATAGCTCCAGCTCACTGTGCAGCTGGCTCTACCCTCTGTGACCCAGCAACAGTTCCACCACCAGTAGTCAATGGACCCAGTGACGAATGGCACCCCAACTGGCTCACTCGCTTTCCAGATGGTTACTACACCAACCGAGCCGGTGGCTGTTGTGTTGACCCTTCGCCGACAAATGCAGGAACAAATGGACTGTACAATGACAACTGTCACCCTTGGTCGAATTGATAAATCTAATATAAAGTTGCCGACTTAACTCAGAGGTTTTAAAATATTAAAAATTTAATTATCTTAAAACGTTTAATAGCTACGGACGGCAACCATGAAAACAATTATTCTCTCTCTACTTCTATTTTTTACTCTATCTATTCATGCAGAAACCATAGATTTTAAGATGACAATCACTGACTACAGCAGCAAAGTCTTATCTGAGATAACCTTCACTAATGTTGACACCCATGAATTTCAAACCATGTCTGTAATAAGTGAGCAGCCTGAAATTGAATGTGACATCATTTTATCTCCACAACACAAAGAAGGCTATCACTACTACCAACTCACATTGACTGAATACTCACAAAATGATTCTATTGTTAGCACTCAAGGGTACACATTAACTAATACTATCAATATGTGGCTTTCTTCTGATAGATACATCTGTGAAGTCGAATTAATTAAAAAATAATAATAAACCTTCATTTCATCATCATAAGTAATATCGGTCGTCTTAGTCTGCAAAAATCAATTTAGGCGACATCGTTTAGCATTAGTGATCATCTTGAGTATTGACGACTATTATAAGTGGTAGTCGTCATCATAAACGACAGCTATCATCTCGATTGATAGCGAAAGATATCCTGCGGCCATTCAACACAATAGACTTTTTACATCGGCTGTAAAACACCAATGTTTTGAATCATCCAATCGGCGTCATCTGGGCAACCACCAGGAAGTGGGCAAATACGAAACTGCATGCAAGTGACCATGTCTGGGTTTCCTAAGTCACCACCATTGGCAGAGCATGACTTACAAATCCCGGTGGCTGCGGCACAGCTGGTTGTTAGAGCTTCTGCAGCAGGAGCTGGTGCTCCAGCAAAATCGTAGTTATCAAACACCTTTTGCGCACTGATGGCTTGGTTAAAATAAGCAATCTTGTCTTTTAAAAAGCTCAATAATTTATTTGATTTGTAATTATTGTCATGAACAGTTGCGTACATTTCATCCTTGGTTTGAATCCTGTGCTGGCTTTGGTTTGTGTAACCCAACGATGGGTCGATCACCAAAATTGGGTTTTGCCCAGTCGAGCAAGACAAATTTGGCTCACCATTTGGCGTTTCTGGAGCTGCTGGATTGGAAATGCATAAATTTACTGCTCCTCCAGAAGCCGGCATACAAAAAGCATCGTTAATAAACATGGAATCGACAGCTGTTCTGCCACCGGAACAGCCCACTGTTGCGATGGCATCTTGCCTTGATACTATTGTTTCTTCCCCTAACTGGTGAAAAGACACGATGGCGTTATTAACAGCATTTAGATTACTGGCTTGCACACTCGCTGACCGAATGCCAAAGACCACTCCGGCCACCATGAATGACACAGTCATTCCTAAAACCATTACGAAACCGATGAAGCCAAGCCCAGATGAGTCATTGAATTTTAATTCATTCATACTATCTTCCTATTGAGTAAACGGGTTTAAAAAAATGAACAGGGCCTAGCATTCTATTCTCTAAGCCAGAACCGTCCATCATTGTTGGAGCTAAATCGTTGTTGACCAAGGCTACGGTGAACTCTTTATCGTAATCGCTATAACTTGGAACTTCGCCATCATTAAAAGTGCAACAGTCTGTGCAGGTCGTTGGGTTCAAATTAAAGCGCGAGCACCATGACTTCACCTTTGTCACTCCATGATAGCGAAAGCTCATACTGAACTTAACCTTACTAATGCCCTGCCCTGTCGTTGTGGTTTCTGTTTCAAATGAAGAAAGCTGCCCGATGTGATAACTGTTTTGTGTAGGTAGTAAAGGCGTTGATGCTGAGGCATTAGTGTAACCAAGGCTTGGCATTGATAAAACACCAGTTGTCGAGCCAACTCCCGTTGCACTATGACGTGGCGGCTTGTACCAAATGTATGTGTGAGTGAGGCTCGTTTCACCGGGAGCACCCACCCCACCTGTTGAACCTTCACCCAAATAAAAGGCCACTTCGGTCCACTGGTTTTCAGCGCAGTCAGCAGAAATTCTATTTGAGCAGTCGATATCATTAAAGTGACCAATCTCATTAGCACCTCGAGCAGTGCCTTCAGGGCGAACTTTGATCGCTAGGGACAATGACTTGCGCAACTTGTACTCGAGTCGGTAGCCACTTTCAATGGCGGCAAACTCTTCTGTCAACGACATGGTGTAAGCTCCGCCTATGTAAATGAGTGAGCTCACCACTAAGGATGAAAACGACACAATACTCAAGGTCACCATTAACTCGACTAAAGAAAATCCGTCTTCTTTTGTAAGCATTTTAAATCTCCAAACTAATTACTAAAATTATACCTTTAAACCTATTGGCAAGCAATACGGTCAAAACCCCTTAAAGAAGGCACTTGTTACTACTTAAGATCACTGAATTATCTTCAATTAAAAACTAAGTATTTAAAGAGTTCATATTTCTGCATCAAATCGAAACAATTTATTTAGGTCAGAATCGAGTTTTATAGACTTAAGGTCATAAGGAATCAGCTCAATAAAACTAGCGTTCTCAGGCAAAATTTGACTTTCTAGACTTTTGACTTTGTTATTTATAGTTAAGTAATGGTAATTCACCGTGAATTCATTCTGTTCGCGGAAGTATTTAGTCTTCATGTGATAATTGATACGATCTTTGTTCCACTTAGCTTTTTGATTGTTAAGCTTTTCTTTAATATAGAAAAAACCACTTTGATTGTAAGAGTAGTTTTTTCTAAAGTAATCAGGGTCGAGCCTTAAAACAAATTGCAATTTAGCTACGTTCAATAAAATATGAGGTCGCAGTATCTTTATCATTTCTAATTCATTTTTATTGTTGTGGTAGGGTCCCAAGAAATTAAAGTGACTGTTCGTTCTTTCTGGACACAAACCGATAGGGTCATAGACACGAGCAAGCGGAAAGCTCTCTAACTGAAAACAAACTTCTATTTGAGTCAAACGCTGTAAAAAATTATTGTGAGTCATGGTCACTTGCCAAGCCTTGTAAAAACTAAACAAGCAAAGAAAAATTAAAATTATATTTTGTAAAATAAGTTTTCTTTTAAAACCTGCAATCAACTGCACAACAAACTCAACCCCAGGGAAAATAACAAAAAGCAATAAGCTTAAAATAAAAAAGGGTAACTTATTTGGGTAAACAACTAAGTAAATAATCGTTAAAAGACAAAAAATATAAGTGCGATCTTTTTTCCAAGAGCGCAGACAAGTGCAAACACTCATCACCATTAACGGCAATAGCCATATGTTTTTTGAGAACGCTCTCATTAGATGCTCATATCTTTGCCAATCTAAATAGGCAATTCCTCGATTACTGCCAGTGAAGCTCTCAATGAAATAGCTATAAGCAGGGCCGCCGAAAGTAAAGACAAGGCACCCAAAGGCAGCTAAGCTCAACAGTCCTACAATTTTGGCGATATTTCCTTTAAGTAAAAATTTGAAGCTATCTCTTTGAATATAGGAAACACATATAAAAAAAGAAACAAACACGCTTTTGGGAGAAACAAAATAAGCCCACACAAAAAGTGCAAGACAGCATATGTATTTAAGTTGAGTTTTGTAAGTTGAAACTAATATATTTAAAGCCAGTAAGTGCAGTGCTAAAACTAAATAATCAGATCGAACTCGAAAAGATCTCTCCCAAAAAAGACTTGTCGACACACACAACATCAAGGTCAATGCTATGACGAAGTTGTTTTTATTAAGCCTTTTCATCCAACGCACAAACAGCAACCCATTAACTGCAGTAATAAGGCAGAAAAAAAGCCTCGCTGAATCCATCAACTTTAAACTGAAAAAATGACCAGCTTGAGTCACTAAATATAATATATAATCAAATACAGGCTTGATAGAGTGATCATGTCCATAATCACCAAAAAGATGAAATGAGGTCAACACAGTCCACATCTCCGAGTCGGCCCAAAATACATTTTGACCAGTATAAAAATAAACGATCACTAACAAAATTAAATACAGAAAAATAAGATGATTTGATATTGACATTCCTAACCATTATAAGTCTTTAGAGAGATCAATAACAACTGGATTCAGGGTTAATACGGATATATCTTTAATCTTAGTCAAAACCTAGACCTTCCCTCTTAGAAGTTGGCGATCTTTCAATATTTAGAGGACCTTATAATAAAAAAGGTATTGATATAATTTTAGTAACACTTAAGTGAAAAATTAGAATAAGGTTAAACGCTTGCATGTAAATTGATCTAAAAATAATATAACATTGAAAAACTAAGAACTCTTTAGAACCGTCATAAGTAAAAACTTATTTAATTTACTAATACTGATTATTAGCTAAAAACGTGAATAAGGAGCATGGCAAAACTCATAAGGCACACAAAAGGAATGATATACTTTAAAGCAAACAACCATTGGGTGTACATCTTATCATCTACAATCTTTATGTTGCCAAAGAATTCTGTTCTGCGCACAGAATCGCTCATATAAAATAACACTAAAAAAACAACCACCAAACCAGATGCTGGTAACAGCACATTGACTAATATAAAATCAAAAAACTCAAACAAACTCATGTTCAACATTTTCAGAGTGTTCATCTTAGAAAACAAAATAGCAGGAAGTAGTGTCAGCAAAAGAGCTAAGCTGGCCACCTGAAAGCTAGTCTTTCTATGTCTCTTCTTATTGATTTCTTCTAAGTTGGACGTCAGGGTTTCAAACAGCCCCATGCATGCACCCAGAGACGATACATATAAAAATAAAAAAAGTGCTAAAGCATAAAATAGACCATTTTCAATTTTTAACAAGAAAACAGGAATAGCTTCAAAAACTAGAGACGGACCTTTCACAGAGCTCACTTCAAACAATCCACTCATTACGAGAGGAAACACCAAAAGACCAGCAAATAAAGATAATGTCGAATCAACCGTTGCCACTCGAAAGCTATTGGCAGGTATATTAAACTTAGAGTTCAAATGACGACCAAAACTCACCGTCAGCCCCAAGCCAATACTTAAGGTGAACATCACCTGCCCCAGAGCATAACTCAGAGACGCCAAATTCAATTTAGTAAAGTCCGGATAAAAGAAATAGCGAAGAGCCTGTGTCGATAAATTCAATGACAAAGACTTTATGGTCAGTAATATAAAAAACAAAACAAAGAAAGGCACAATAAAACTCACCCAACGTTCTATTTGCCTCTCAATACCGCGAATCACAAAAAATAGAATGAGCAAAAGGTTTAAAATAATAAGAACAATTTGATAAAATAAATTATCTCTTAAGCGAAAGAACATACTTTCGGGCTCATAATTGAGGTCAACAAAAACGGACCTCACAAATTCAATAAAAAAATAACTCACCCAGGAACTAATAAGTAACAAATAAGCCAACATCAAAAAGGCCACAATCACCACAAAGTAACTGCTAAGACTCATAATTCTTTTTAAAGATTTTGAGTGATGACTCATTTGAAACGATGACAGGATATCTTTGGTTCCAGCAAGCAACCCTTTGCGAGTTAATCGCCCCAACATCAATTCAGCAGCCAAGATCGGCACGCCAACAATGAGCCCTATAAAAATATAAATTAGAACAAAGGCTCCGCCCCCGTTCTCAGACACCACAAATGGGAAGCGCCAAATGTTGCCAAGCCCCACTGCGGATCCGATAACAGCAAAGTAAACACCTAGTCTGGTGCTCCATAAGGAGCTTCGTCTCAACGTCCGCTCCTCATTATAAAAATTCTGACCGGCAAGCCTTGTAGGTCCCAGTTCTTTTTTATTCTGTTAGATAAAAAGCGACGATAGGATGGCGTCACTCCATCTGGGTGGTTAGCAAAGGCAATAAAACTAGGAGGCACTTGCTCAGTTTGCGTGAGATAGTAAAATTTCACATTTTTAGTGCCGTAAACCGGGCTCGGTGCTTGCCTGATGACATCATAAAAGAATTTATTTAACTGCGAAGTAGAAATTTTTATATTTAAACGTTCCCACGTCGTTTTTAATAAGTTCAACATCTGCACCACACCTGTTCCAGAGTGAGCGCAAGTGAAGGTCACTGGAATGTCTTTGAAAAAGTGAAACTCCTGCTCTACTTTTCCACGAAACCACTTTCTAGCTTCTGGACGAGTTTCTTTAGCTAAGTCTAATTTGTTGGCCACTAATATGACCGTTTTGTGTTCAGAAAGGATGTATTCAACCACATTAGCGTCTTGCTTCGTTGGACCTTCAACAGCATCCACAACTAGTAAAACTATGTCTGCTCTCGCAATGGCTTTTTGTGATTTGATCGCAGACAAATATTCGACCCCATCGTTGCGCTTACTTTGTCGGCGCATACCGGCTGTATCAACAATGATATAAGGCTGACCATTGTGCTCAAAAGCTGTTTCAATAGCATCAACGGTGGTTCCTGCTATGTCAGACACCAACATGCGATTTTTACCTAATAAATAATTGCACAAAGAGCTTTTACCGACATTCGGCTTACCAACAATGGCAATTCTAAGACCTTCTCTCACTGTGTTTTCTGGCTCTTTTAAGTTTGCGATCACCCACTCAACCAATTCATCAACATTGTCTCTTTTTTCAAAAGAACAAGCGAGGAGATCTTCACCAAACTCGTAGAACTCACTTAAGATCAAATCACTTTTGTGCATTTGATCGACTTTATTGACTACTATAACAAAAGGCTTTTCGCTTTCTTGAGCTAAACGTACAAGCAGGCGGTCTTCAGGCAAGAGTCCTGACTTTCCGTCCATCACAACGATCAATAAGTCAAAAGTATGAATCATCTCAAGCAAGTTTTCTTTGATCAGTTTTGAAAACGTGTCCTCTGCCTCTGTCAAACCACCCGTATCGACGACATCAAATTTTTTGCCCCACCATTCCGTGGGTTCAATCTGAATGTCACGAGTCACGCCAGCTTCATTTTTAACCACCGATTTACGTGTGCGAGTGAGCACGTTAAACAAAGTGGACTTACCTACATTCGGACGGCCAATAATGGCAACTTTCGGCGTGACTTTATTGCTTAACGACATAACCCATTTCCTTCATAAAGGATTTATTTTCCATCCAACTTGGCTTTACTTTCGTGAACAATTCTAAGTAAACTTTTTCACCCAACATGTCTTCAATGTCTTTGCGTGATTTTGAACCAATCTCTTTGATTTTGCTCCCCTTTGTGCCTATCACAATTGAGCAGTGATTTTTTTTGGAGACTATAATGTCGGTGAAAATTTTTGTGATGTTCTTTCCTTTGGCTGGCAAGAATTTCTTCACCTTCACCGTTAAGTTATAGGGAAGTTCTTGGCTCAGAGCTTGAAAACACTTTTCACGAATGATCTCTTCAACCCACTCACGAGTGATCGAAGTAGTGAAGCTGTCGGTGTCGTAAAGAGGTGCTCCAGATTCAGGTAAGTTTTTAAACACTTCTTCAAGAATAAGTGATGATTGATCGTAATCTTTATCTAGAGTGCTGTGTTTAAAGTAAGACACCCCTTGTTCTTTGAGTTTGTCTTCAAGAAAAAGAACTCGTCGTGATAAATTGGTGTCCATTTTATTTATCACTACAAACCATTTTTTTCCCGATTTCTTAGCTTGGTCTATGTGATACTGAATCACCTGAAAGTCTGAAATCTCCGTGGTCACAACTAACATCAAAATGTCAGACGAATCAAAAACATTGCCAGCCTCATCACTCAAAAACTGATTCAGCCCTTTGCTAGCTTTTACAAAACCAGGAGCATCAACAAAAAGAGCCTGCATTCTGTCATCTGAAAAAACACCCACCTTGCTCTTACGAGTGGTTTGCGGTTTTTCTGTGACAATCGAAACCTTCTCTCCAATGAGTTGATTCACTAGTGAGCTTTTTCCCATATTAGGCAACCCAATAACTCCTACAAAACCTGCTTTATAACTCATACGTCCTCCAAGGCTTTTTTAGCAGCCATTTGCTCTGAACTTTTTTTTGTGGTTCCCACTCCGATACAATCGATAAAATCTTTAACAAAGACCTGGCTGTAAAACACACGACTGTGATCAGGCCCCTCTTGTTTAACTAGAGTGTATGTGGGCGTGATTTTAAATTTCTTCTGAACCAGCTCTTGTAAACTTGTTTTGTAATCAGCAGCATAAAACTGAGACATATCGAGAGATTTTAAGCGCGGCAGATAAATATTGCGCACCCACTGAGTGGTGTTTTGAAAGTCACTATCTAAATACACAGCACCAACTATGGCCTCAAAACAAGAAGCCAACAGCCTTGGTTTTTTTTCACCTTCCATCTTCACTTCCCCGCGCCCGAGCAAAAGTTGAGATTGCAAACCTAACTCAATAGCTAAGGTAGAAAGGTAGTCCTCATTCACTAAGCTTGCTCGTAACTTAGAGAGCTCCCCCTCATTGAGGTGAGGAAACTCATCGATGAGTAAGTGACTCAAGATCAAATCAAGAACCGAATCACCAAGAAATTCTAGCTTTTCGTTATTACCAACGGACTGTCCAGATTTACTGAACTCATTGTGATAGGACTTATGGGTCAAAGCCTGTTTTAAAAACTTTGTGTCCTGGAATGTATAGCCCAAGCAGGGCGTTTGTGAGGTCATCAAGGGCTCCTTCTAAATCTTTGTAAACAAAAGATCCCAACAAATTTATTAAGTCATCTTTATGACTTAGAACCCATTCCTACCACCAACAATGCTTAGCGTCAAGATCTGAGGTTAGCTTTACATCTACAAAACTGGCACACCCGTTGCTCATATATATTAATAAAGAAGTAAAAGACTACGTAAATTCAGTCACTTACAAGCCTTTCACTAGGTAAGCTTTAGATAGCTGTCAGACAATTTACGGCACTTTAAGGGATGAGATATGAAATTTGTAATAGCATTACTTGGAACATTGCTCACGGCAAGCTTTAGTGTAGAAGCGGCTCAAATGAAGTTATTAAAAAGCCAGGAAAAAGCATTCTTCGCAGAAGACGCTAATGGCTTCTTTAAAGGACTCAATTTAAAAACTAAGGTTTACATCTTTAACTCACGCGATTCTTTGAAGTGTGGATCTAGCTTAAAAAGAGGTTTAAAAACTCTTTCTTATTTTTGTAAAATTGATTTACCAGATGCTGAAAACATCACCCGACTTCATAAAATGGAGAGTCACAATGTCGTCAACGTTGTTCATGGTCGATTGAAAAAGAAAGTCCATATCAAGATCGATGAGAGTGGAAAGTCAGTAAAATTCTCAACAGAGTTTGATGACACTGGTATCGACTGGGATGTTTCAAAATTCAATGATGAATTCTATGCAGTCTATGCAAAATCAGCCCAAAGCATCTTAGCCAAAGCAATGTTAAAAAAAGGCCTCAAAGTACAAACGATAGACAGAAAATAAATAAAACTACGTCAAGCGAAGCTTTTTCACGTTGAGCGTAGTTTTTCATTCTGAGCGAAGCGAAGGACCTAAACGCAAAAAAAGTAAGTCCTTCACTTTTAAATTGTGAGTAAAATTAATGAAAAATTTCCACTTCGGAGCTACATAAACGAAGAGTCTCAGAGTCCTTAAGTTCACCTTCTAAGCTATAAGTCACTTTAACTGTAAAACGAGTATCTCCAAGTGGGTCTGTTTCAACCCCAGAAAAAATAAGTTTAGCAAGACCTAACTGCTCAAAAGTTTCTTTTTCAATACTCTGAATAGACAGCCCATTACTTAAAGAAAGGCACTGTTCACTCAATTTTGGATTTTGTAAAAGCTGAATAACCTCATCAACATACGGCAGAGATATATCGAAGTTATATTCATAGTTACTGAAGCCTTTTAGCTCTGTAATCTCAGCATATATCTTAGAGTTACTTGTAGTTTCCTCACCAAAAGAAAAAACTGGTAACAAAATTATACACAATAAAGCAACCAAAAAATTATTTGTACTCACTCAAACCTCCTAACGATTTAAAACGTGATACTCAAAATGTGTTTTCTAAACAAGCTTATAGGAAATAATTTCAGTTATAATTAGCTTTTTTGTAAAATGTGCTGTCCATTTTCGCGGTAACAATAAACTGTCATCATTAGTACATCACAGTTATCACGAGAGAGAGAAAGGCTGTCATCCTGAGC
>JAHDFM010000045.1 GCA_020628165.1 Bdellovibrionales bacterium
AAACAAAGGATAAATTCTATGAAAAAAAACATTGCTGCTATCACTTCAGGACTTGCTGCTGGACTTTTTGTTGCTTCTCAAGCTTCTGCTGGCGTGCCTAGCTGGGTGAAGCCAGGAGACAAATATGTTAAATGCGCTGGAATTGCTGCTAAAGGCAAAAATGACTGTGGTGCAAATGGGCACTCTTGTGGTGGTTACGCAAAAAAAGACAATGATCCAAATGAATGGGTGTACACGCCAGAAGAGGTTTGCAATAAGATTGCGGGAGCAAAAGTTCTCACTACAAAAACGGCACCTAAGAAATAATTAAATCTTAAAAAATTTAAAAAAATAGAAAAAGCAGCCTATTTGTGCTGCTTTTTTTTGTTAAACCTAGATTTGTGTACGATTTCAGAGTAATTTTGAGTGTATGAGTTCGAATGTAAAAACAGGACTGTCTCTACGAATAGAGTACCTAGACGACTTCTTAAACAATGATCACCCCATTCAACATTTTGAGATCATTGCAGACAATTGGTTATCTCCAGGACCGCATCATAACAAACTTGAACAGCTCAGTGGCGAACTGCATTTTCATTGTGTGGGTATGAACCTTGCTGGAATCGACCCCCTCAATAAAAACTACATCAACAAAATAAAGGCTTTGTCTGACAAATTCAAACCCACCCTCATCAGCGATCATTTATGCTTTCAAAAACACAACAATAACTGCCACCATGACCTCCTCCCCTTTGCATACAATCAGAAAAATTTAGACCGGGTGATACATAGAGTCGACAGTGTACAACAACAGCTTGGCCAAGCCATAGCTATCGAAAACCTAAGCTACTATCTAACTTTTAACACAAGCAGCATGACTGAGGCTGATTTTTTGAATCAGCTTTGCCACGCAACAAACAGTTTTATTTTACTAGATTTAAATAATATCCATATCAATGAATTGAATTTAAAAATTTCAATTAGGCAGTTTTTAGATGAGATTGAATTCAAATACGTCAAAGAAATTCATTTAGCCGGAGCCAATGTTGGCAATGACCTGATCGTCGATGATCATGGAGCTGACATCAATGAACAGGTGCTTGAGCTACTGCAACAGTGCCTTCCAAAAATGACAAACTCGTGCACAGTCTTTTATGAAAGAGACACAGACCTTCCAACTTTTGAACACTTACTTTTGCAACATAAAAAGATGACCGAGGTCATTTATGAATGAAATCGAAATTCTATCTTCTGCTATACTTGCAGCTGATGGTAGTTCTGAAGCTTTGAATAACAACTGCAAGCCAGGATACGAACAAGGCTTGAAGCATTACCGAAACCATTACCTATGGTCTCTCATCGATACTTTGGCCAACAACTTCCCGACAGTTCTTAAAGCTCTTTCTGAGAACAACTTCAATTTCTTTGCACGACGCTTTGTTTTACAAAATAACTCAGCCAGTGAAAATATTGATGACTTTGGTGATGGCTTTGCAACTTTTATAGCTCAACAGCAGGAGCTTATGAACTTACCGTCAATAAGCCCATTGGCACAAATTGATGCTTTATTGATGAACCGCTTTGACAACAGTTATGTTAAACAAATTGATCTTCCTGGGGGCAGCCTCGCGCTCTGGAAAGCGATTAATGAACACACAGACATCAACAATTCAGAACTCGATGATCAACAATTAGAAACGATCGCTCTCAAAGTTGAAGACGATGAGTTTTACCTTGTACTGGTCTAATTCATTGAGAGTTAAATAGAGTTTCTTTAGCTTTAATGTGTGATGATTTGTACTTCACCTTTAAATTTATTCCATTTTCGAAAGCTTCCTTCCAACGATCTATACATAGACACCAATGGTCCCCCTCTCTCAAGCCTGGGAAATAAGAGGTTTTTGTAATAAGGTCATTGCCTTTGTTCTTACTAAAGTCTAAAAACTTTTGCGTCACTTGGGCACAAACTAAATGCTTGCCTCGATCACTTTGATTCGTCTTACAATAGCCATCACGGAAGTACCCTGTTTTTGGCTGTAGACTGCAAACTTCAATGGGCTCGTTATAAACGTTGCGAGTTTCAGCGGAAAGAAAACTAATATTCATAGCAATCATCAGTAGATTAAAGAGAAATATCATTATTCGTGTTTGGCCTTTCAGTTTTTTTAAAAGCAATTTGTTGATGACCTCTTAGGTAATTGTCATTGTCCCAAGCTTTTTTTTGCATGGACTGCAAATAGAGCTTTTCAAAATTGACTCGCATATAGATGTAAAACATCACTGCTAAAACCATAAAAGTTAGTAATAACACTATCAATACCTGCATAAGCCTCTCCCCTATAGGTTTTCTCTATTTTTTTATTTTATATATGCTTTAATTAAGTTCAAACTTGCTTGAACTAAACTAGACTATATAATTAGCATAATTAATTAAATTATTAATATTATTGATTAATATTAATTATTGACATCCTCTAAATTCTTGCTATTATTGTTCAAGTAGTTATGAACTATTTATCAAAGGATTGATTAATGGAGTACATAGTTGTCTTTTTGAAAGTGATAACTGGCATGTCGATACTGAATGTCTGGTTGTTGCGAAAAAATAGAACAACACCCTACCGGGGCGGTAACTCTGAGAGCTTATTCGATGAAATAAGCTTTTATGGTCTTCCCGACTGGAGCTTTCCACTAATTGGAACACTCAAAGTGATGCTAGCTCTTTTACTCCTAGTGAGTGTCTGGATGACACAGCTAAGTGTATTTATAAGCCTTGGACTGGGTTTATTTATGCTCGGTGCTTTTTTGTTACACTTAAAGGTGAATGATTCCTTTAAAAAGTCTCTGCCGTCTTTAAGTTTGTTTATCTCATGTATTATTGTATTTTTTTACAGTGCTTAGAGGTTTGTGAATGCAACTCAGAGTTAAAGGTTCTGACAAACAGTTTTACCCGCATCGCACCTGGGTAAAAATGATCAATAGCCTCAGTGGCTTTAAAAGTCTGAACCTACTTGGGTCTGTCAACTCTGAGGGGCAACACAACCTCAGCATTGTAAGTTCTTGCATACACCTGGGTGCTAGCCCTCCGCTCCTTGGGCTAGTGCTCAGGCCCCATTCTGAGAAATCTCCTCGTCACAGTCTTATGAATATTATTTCACAAGGCGAATTCACTCTTAACCATGTTAATAAAGAAATTTACAAGAAAGCTCATCAAGCAAGTGCTCGCTACCCACAAGGTGTCTCTGAATTTGAAAAGTGTGGTCTAACACCTGAAACTTTAAATAAATTCAGTGCCCCGTTTGTTAAAGAAGCTAAAATTAAAATGGCGCTATCAGTAGTCGACATTATAACTATCAAAGCCAATTTAACTCATTTTATTGTGGCCAATATAGATCAGTTTTATATTCCCAAAGAAACACTGCAAGAAGATGGTTACATCGACATTGAAAAAGCAGGCTCCGTTAGTGGCTCCAGTCTTGATGGCTATCATGTCACTCAAAAACTAGCTCGCCTTTCATACGCTAAACCAAATCAGGACATTCAAGAGATTCTCTTTGGCAATTAACCTCGTTTGGCTCAAAAAAGACTTACGCACTCATGATCACAAGCCGCTTTCTGAGGCTTGCAAAAGCGGCAATGCACTTGCTCTCTATATTTTTGAAGACGAGCTTAAAAAGCAACCTGAATACAGTTTAAAACATCAACAGTTCATTGGGCAAAGCCTCTTAGAGCTCAAAGAAAAGCTCGCAAATTACAAAGTCCCATTGTTGATTTGTGATGGTGATGTCATTGATGCACTCAAAAAGCTGCACTCAGAATTTACAATCAATAAAATTCACAGTCATATGGAGACAGGAACCTTTTGGACTTTTCAAAGAGACCTCAAAGTGAAAGACTTTTGTTCACACAACAAGATTGAGTGGTGTGAGCATCACCAGTTTGCCATAGTCAGAGGTCAACTCAACCGCGATCGCTGGAACAAATATCGAGACAAAATCATTGCCCGCAGGCCTGAACCTACAGATTACCCTCCACAAGAACATATCTGTTTAAAAAAATTTAATAACTACAGCACCAGCCAACTTTCTAAGCTCAACGACTCGCATTTACAAAAAGGTGGCGAAAGCAAAGCCCATGAAGTCTTGCAAAGCTTTTTAACTCGACGTTTTGAAAACTATCAAAAACATATGTCAAAACCCATGAAAGCCTGGAACAGCTGCAGTCGACTGAGCCCTTACATCACCTGGGGCAATATTTCCCTGTCTCAAATCAATCAGCGGATTGAGCAAAAAACGGAAAGACTCAAAGCTCTCCCCAACGGCAGTTACAAACTAAGAAACTTAAACTCTTTTGACAGTCGCTTGTGGTGGCATTGTCATTTTATTCAAAAGTTAGAAACGGAACCTGAAGTCGAATTTAAAAACTTCAACTCAGGCTTCAATAACCTGCGTGAACACAACTTTAACGAAGCACACTTTCAAGCCTGGTGTCGAGGCGAAACAGGCTACCCAATCATTGATGCCTGCATGCGTGCTTTGCACAAACATGGCTGGATTAATTTTCGCATGCGCGCCATGCTGATCAGTTTTGCCTCCTACCATCTGTGGATGCACTGGCAAAAACCAGCCTGGCACCTCGCCCGCCTGTTCACCGACTTTGAGCCCGGGATACATTTTAGCCAAATACAAATGCAATCGGGCACCACTGGCATCAACGCCATTCGCATCTACTCGCCTATCAAACAATCACAAGATCAAGACCCCGAAGGTTTGTTTATAAAAAAATTTGTTCCAGAACTAGAGGGCGTCGACAAGCTTTATATTCACCAACCAGAGTTGATGCCACCACTGATTCAGCAGATCAGCGGTTGTGTGATTGGCAAAGACTACCCAGCCCCTATTGTCGATCACAAAACGGCTTATGACTTTGCTAAAGAAAAAATCTTTGAGCGAAAAGCGCAAGTCAGTGTTAGAAGACTGAGTAAAAAAGTCTACAACAAACACGGAAGCAGAAAAAATAAACACTTTCCTTCACAGCAAAGAAATTAGAGCCTGTTTTATTATTGGCTATCTTTAAAAGTTTGTTTGTTCATTTTATCCTTGTAAAAAATTTGAATGAATTTATTAAATCCGCAGCAATCATTGCGCGCCGTGCAAATCAGTCAAAACTGTAGTTTCATGTAAAATTATTCACTTTCCCCTATCTATACTAAAAAAAATAAGACATAAGGTTGTCTCAAAGCGCAGTGACCTCAATAGCTTATTGCAGATTTTTGAATGGGTTGAGTTCCCTGCTTAAACTAACTTATAATAAAAGACTAAAACCAAGTGATATTTGAATGGAAGAGACTGACAACATTAATAACCTGCTAACTTTACTGATAGAGTCAAAAAATTCAAACATCTGTGAGCATTTAAAAAATATTAAGTTACAGAACCAAAAAAACATTCAAATTGAACTTTCAAAAATTATCAATGAATCCGACTTCACCAGCGCCATTGCTGATGTTGGCATGCCAACAGAGAAAAGCTTTTTCAGTGAGCTTTTAAACCGATTGAACACCCATTTTTTTTCAAAAATTTATCCTGCCAATGATTTTAGAAGAATTTTAAATTCTAGAGTTAAAAATGTGAAAATTTCCAAATGGCTCAACCAGCTGACAAATGACGAAGCCAACTCACTTCTAAAGTGGCTGATCGACGACTCCGTCGAGACCTTACCTATTTTACAAAAAAAATTAAATCGACCTTTCAAAGTGTTGGTCACAAGGTTGACCTATTACGGCACCAGTCGACAAATTCAAGAAAAGATTTATCATGACAGCAGCTTGAGAGACGGCTTCTTTGAAGCTGAAAAAAACGCAGGCTTATTTATTAAAAGTTCAACTTTAGCCAGCTACAACTCTCTGCAAGCAAGCCTTAATAAGTGTCTCAATGTTTGTGAAAAAATAAGATCTGAAAAAAGTGAACACGGCATCTCTCTGGATATCACCTTTCGAATTATAAAAATAAAAGAGATTGTAAATCGTCTCGACACTCTAGCACGCCTCAAACTGTGCACGACAACAGACTCACTCAATGCGGAGCTGGCCCCTTTTGTAAAGCTCATAGCTAATGCCAGTGTACAATCCGGCAAAGTGCTTCAACTTATCACCGAGTACACTGAACTTGTTTTTTATGAAATCACAGAACACTCTGGAAAAAAAGGCGAAAAGTACACACGTTCTCGCAAAAAAGACTATCTCGACATGCTCGCTAAAGGGTCTCTAGGAGGAGTCATCGTTGGTCTTCTCGCTTTTTTCAAACCTATGTTTTCTGAATTTGGCCTTGCCCCGGCAGGTCAGTTTTTAGCTTATGGAAGCATTTATTCAATTATTTTTCTATTGATCTATTTTCTAAAGGGAGTGCTTGCGACCAAGCAACCTTCGATGACAGCATCAAGGATTGCCCAAGTGATCGATCAGGATGTGATCATATCCCAACAAAGCAAGCCCCATAAACTCGTCGGTGTGATCAGAGATATTTTTAGAATTCAATTCATTGCCATTATGGCCAATTTTGTGGTTGCGCTACCGGTTGCGGCTGCATCTTATTTTATACTCACCGAATACAACATCTACTCCTTGAAAAGCGAAACATCTAAATATTTAATCACCAGTCTGCACCCTGTATTTAGCCCAACCATTGTTTTTGCCATCATCACTGGGGTTTGCCTAGCACTCAGCGGAATTTTTGCTGGAGCTTTTAAAAATTGGTACATATTCAATCAAGTAAAACGACGAATACTACTCACCACAGCCTACTTATCAACAAGGAAAAGAGAACGTTTCGAAAAAACCCTTAATTTTGTTGATAAACACCTCGATGGTTTGTCCAGCAATGTCTCTTTAGGTTTTTTATTAGGTTTTGTCTCAGCCCTTGGCAATACCTTTGGCTTAGGTTTAGATGTCAGACACATCACTTTTGCATCTGCACAAGTGGGAATTGGAATCGTGCAACAGTATGGTCAATTCACCTGGCAAGCTATCGTTTTGATACTTTTCAGTGTGCTGCTCATTGGTGTGATTAACCTGCTTGTGAGTTTTAACATCACATTATTAATAGCTCTAAGATCAAGAGGCATTACATTCAAACAATTCATTGTTCTTTTTAGGTCTTGCCGACAAGACTTCTTTCAAAACCCATTGAGTTATTTTTTTCCGAGCAAGACTCAACCTGAGAGTGAAGCTTAGGTGGCTTTGATCTTCACTTATGTTTTTTGCAATAAAACTAAAAGCTTTAATCACTGTAATTTTTAAAAATCATAGGTTTAAATTATATTTAAATGTGAAAGCCCTTAAAACACGGCGAACAAGAATATATATTTATAAAATCGAATTACTTTATAATATTTATCTATTTTTATTATATATAATTTTTATATACTCTATGGTCATTTAACAAAGGAGATACAATGACAATCAATAAAACAGCCCTGATTATAACTTCTTTTTTGTTCAGCTTTTTTGCAAACGCTGACTTTAACACTGCAAAAACTAAGTTGAATTTTGTTTCAACAACTATTGACCAAACTGAAGACGGCCAGTCCGTAAATGTCAGTGGGTGGATCCAGTTGAGTCATCCTTGTCGAGCTTTTGATCAGCTAAAAATTAATAAAGAGAGCGTGAATGATACAATTTATTACAGAATCTATGGCTATGACCTAAGCCACAAAATGTGTCCTACTGTGATGGACCCGGTAGAAAAAGAAATTTCTATCGATCAACTGAATGAGGTCGATCTCACAAACTACTCATCCATCAATATCAACGGAACATACTTGTTTCTGACTCAAAATTAAAACTCTAATTCAACACTAAGGCACGATCTGCCCTACAAAAAAACTGATCGTGCCTTCCCCTCAACAAAAGCCGTCTAAACAGTATAATTATAAAGTTATGAGATAAAAATAAGATGGGCCTTCAAGGCTTATAGATCTATCACTTCTTCTGAATGCGAAATGGTCCTTTGAAATTTAAATCACTAACAGCTATTTTCTTTTGTGTGATTTTTATTTTATTTGCAAGGTGAAGCCTCCTGCAAGAGCGCACTGTTCTTTGGTGATGCGTGCGCCAAGAGTCTTTGAAGTACTCCCTAGAAATTAAAGACGGACATATGTTTTTTCCAGCCAAACCGTGCAGCCTGGTGACGATGTATTCGTCTAATTCTGTGTCTTTTTTATCTAGCTTTTGTTTGCGACACTCTTTACTGCAGTATTTGACCTCAACTGATTCAAGGTGTTCTTTTTTACCAAATGGGCGCCCACAAGACTGACAGTGCATGTTATTAGTTCTACTTTTCCTCTTGATGATCTTGCGTGCACCACTCAATCAAACAGTCCGTCAAACCGTAGTCGTGGACAAGAGTTTGCTTGATTTGAGTTGCTGGTAGCTTAGCGAGATCTGTTTGCCTTGTTGTCACTTTAGCATTCATATAAATAGACTTATCAGCCAGCTGCCAAACATGTAGTTTTTCCACAGACACAACTTGGTCATTTTTTAACAAATCTTGTTTCAACGCATTTAAGTCAATATTTTCAGGAACTGACTGCATAAGAACTTGCACACACTTTTTGAGAATTCCGTAGGTGTGATAAACGATGTACACAGCAATAAGAAGAGTCGCAATGGCATCCAGCCTGTAGATCTCCCAATAATAAATCACCACAGCTGACATCATCACAACAAAAGAAGTCATCGCATCCATGAGGTTATGTAAAAAAGCAGCCTTGATATTAATGTTGTCTTTTGAGCTTTTATAAATAAGCCCAGCGGTCAGTGCATCAATAACTAGGGCGATAAATGACACAAAAATAACTAACGGTGCATTGATCACTGTGGCAGGTTCGGTGAGCTTAGCAACGCCAGAATAAAAAAGCCATACAGCGATAAAAACAAGCAAAGTACCATTCACAAAGCCTGCAAGAATCTCTGCCCGGCCGTATCCATAGGTCATTTTATTATTAGCAGGTCTCGCGGCTATTTTGTTGGCAAAAAGTGCAATTAAAAGAGCCCCAGCATCGCCAAAATTATGCAAAGCATCAGCAATCAGAGATAAGCTATCTGCCATGTAGCCTGCGACCAACTGACAAAGTGTTAGTGCGACATTAACAATCACAGCTAGCTTTAATGGGCCATGGCTGAGCTGTGCCCCATGTTGACAGTGTGAAGAGTGAGAATGATGGTGATGTTTTTCAGCCATGAATTGATGCTATCATATAAACAAGATTACCCAAGAACTTTATATCTGAGCTTGACCCCATAAGCCCAAATCTTATAAAAGAAGAATTCGTTTTGGGGTATAGCTCAGTTGGTTAGAGCGCTACGTTGACATCGTAGAGGTCAGCAGTTCGAATCTGCT
>JAHDFM010000046.1:0-3576 GCA_020628165.1 Bdellovibrionales bacterium
CATCCAGTCTAAAATGACTAAGTCTGGGTTGATTTGCTTGTAAAGACTGCGTGCCACCTCTAAGTTTTGGGCCCAATTCACTTGAAACTTTTCAAATTCCAAATATTGCTTTAAGGACTCACCTAAACTGACATCATCTTCAACGAGTAATACTTTGCTCATATTTTACCTTCCTTTATTCTTAAATAAAAACGTGTTGGATCTTTTTCTAAAATTAATTTTCCGCCTAAATCTTTAATAGCTTTGTTCACAATATTGAGGCCGAGCCCCATACCTTCACTTTTGTTGCCTTTGACAAAAGCGCCAGTGAGTCGTCCCATATTGACGTCTTTCACTTTACCAGAGTCTTGAATTTTTATTTCTAACTGACCAGACACTTTTTTAAGAGCCACCTCGATGGGCTGCTCGCCATGTTTAATGGCGTTTTCAATTAAGTTACGAACACAGATAGTGATCCAATAGGGTTCCAATTTAAATGGCTGATCCTTATCAAGACCCCTGAAGGATATATCTACAGGGTAATCATCGACAATTTCCTGAATATAATCGTTAATGGACTCAATTTTTGTGAAGTTAAAGTTCTTTTCTTTATTTTCAGTGCTCAAATACTTTTGGCTCATTTCAGTCAATCGTTTTAAGCGATATATGTTATCTTTGATCTTTAGGTGTTGAGTACCAATGACCTCATCATAATCTTTACCTTCGCTAAACCTCATTAAATTTTCAATCTGCAGCATAAGGCTCGTCACAGGAGTTCTGAATTCGTGAGTTAACACTCGTAAGGCCATTTTTCTGTTTTCATCTTCAGCTTTATCCAACTTCAACTTATTGAGAATCATCCCAATTATAAACACTAGCAAGCCCAAGAGCGCATAAAACAAATAGCTCGATGACTCTGATAAAAACTTATTCAACGGCGTTGGGATGTAATTCCAACAAACCTTACCTGTTCGATAAGTGCACTCCTTACCTAGTGACCACCTCGTAACTTGAAATCGACTGGAATCTATAAATCCTTGTAAATGAGAGCGGTCATACACTTTATAAACTAAACCATAACCAAAAGAGGTGTTCTTAGAGTTTGTTTTCACCATGTATTTGTCATTGGACAAAATAGAATTTTCTGATTTTAACAAATCGAGCAACTCTTGTCGTGTGAAGCCGGATAAAACAGCATAATCCCCTTCTAGACGACCTATCTTTTTATTGAGATAAGGAAGCTCTGTAACGTGAAACAACGGTATGTTATCACGCAACCAGTTCACCTTATTAAACGGTTTCTCATCAAGTTGGCTGGCCAAATATGGGTAACTAAAGCCATAACTATGTATAAAGGGACGTTGAACGAAAAAATCATAAGGAAGCCTTGGGATCTCTCCACAAATGTAACGGTTCCAAATGAACTCTTTGTAGTTGTTAAACATAAGAGTGCTCGAAGAAAGTGCATTCATACACTTGGGCACTCCTTTTTCACCCATCAGCCTGAGCGAGGCGTAACTGGTCAGAGTGTACAAAGGGTTTAGCAACTTCATTTGCCCAGGACGATTATAAAGAGACTGAAAATCAAGAACAGCGATAGGTGCCACCTGCCTCTCAAAGGTTTTGATGAGATTCTTAACTTCCAGTGCCCCCAACGAGGTGTTGGTTAAGTTGTCTTTCAAACTTAAACTCACGTACCCCATAAAAAAGGCCATTGAAGCAACTAAACTGATCAGAGCAAAATACCAGCGCATAACACCTCTTAAGTTAACACAGCGTTAATTCCCCTGTAACCAGGTGAAGTCAAAGTAATGTCAATTTTTGTAAAATTAATATTAACAAATGATATTAAGGGCTTACTGTCAACTGTTGCAAGCTTGTATAAATATATTTTATAGTTTAACGACCTTTTGAGCGGCTCACTTGAGCCAATATCATTCCAATGCCTATGCACACACAGTCTAAATAGTCGTATTACTATATATTTTCACATCAGGCAGCCATTACCAAAAAAAGCCATCAGCTAATAACTGTATGTCTTTCCAAACACTGGCACTATAAATCTATCTTTAGAAAGACCATGGTTCTCTAAAGATTTTAATAAATCAAGCCTCGGTTGATCAATGGCCTCATCGGTAAGATCTGCAAAAGTGCCAAAATGAATTCCAATGGCATGCTTTGAATCTGTGTCTTTAAATATTTTGACAGACTCCTCTGGCCAAACGTGAGCATTCTTCATAAACGATCTCGGCTCGTACGCACCAATTGGTATCAAAGATAAATCAACAGGCCCCACTTTCTCATTGATCAACTTAAAAACTTTGCCATAGCCGGTGTCTCCAGCAAAAAACACTTTCTTAACACCACTAAAAACAAAACCACCCCACAAGGTCTCGCGCTTGTCACCACCAGTTCGAGCTGACCAGTGCTGTACAGGCACAAACTGCAAAGAGATGTCTGAAAAGGTCAGTTGATCCCACCAGTCCATTTCAACTACTTTTTTGATTCCATTTTTATTAAGCAGCGGTTTATTCCCTAAACCTACATAGATCACTGGATTCCATCGATCAGTTATTTTTTTAAGGCTTGGAATGTCAAGATGATCGTAGTGATTGTGACTGATAACAACTATATCAATCGGTGGTAAGTCAGCAAAAGGAATCCCTGGCTGAATGACTCTTTTTGGCCCTAGCCAACTGAGAGGCGATGCCCGCTCAGAAAACTGCGGGTCTGTGAGAATGTTAACACCATTCATTTGCACAAGTACTGTGGCGTGATTGATCACCGACACTTTTAGGCTTTGTGACCGCTCGGCTTCGGGTTTGAAAAATTTTTGTTCGACTTTTTCTGGCCACTTATTGCGGGTGAACATACTGGAAAGCCTCCAACGAATCACCGTAAATAAACTCTTGTCCGGGAAAGGCTCTAAGTTTTCAAAAACCTTTCCGTCAAAGGGAGCTTTGATTTTATCTAAGGGCTTTGACACTTTACTTGTGCTAGAGCAAGAAACTACGATCAGGGCCATTATCATTGATAGGAGTCTTATAAATTTCATAGCAGACACTATGACATAAGGATTAAAAAAAGAAAATTCTTTTTATAAAAGTAGAAGTTCATTGATTTTTTATATGAAAATTAATTACTAGACAAAGCCCTAGTTTTCACTAACTTTTTGTAGCTATCAATAAGCTGAGTGTGCTTTTCAATCCCCGTCAAATTCAAATCTGTTTTTGTTAAACCATAGAATTTATTTTCACCTAAACAACTCGACAAAACCGCAGTGAATAAATCCTTTCCATACATGCGCTCTAAATTTTGCTGATAATCATCAATCGACAGTTCAGGGTCTATTAAAATATCTAAAACAATAGTGACTAATTGATAAAATCTTCGACGCTCAGGGGTGTTGTCATTGTATTGATTAAAGTTATCCACCTGAATTTTAGCTTCCGTCAGTTCGCCTATGGCTAAATAAATCAAAGCTTTTAACTCGCCCACCGTACAGCGCCCCCAAGGGCTTACGTCGTCAAAGGCGACTCCGATAAAATCAACCAAAGGCAGGTAATCGTCTAGTTCTGCAGCTTCAAGACGCTCTAC
>JAHDFM010000046.1:3676-9156 GCA_020628165.1 Bdellovibrionales bacterium
CTAAAAAATTTCCAAGACACAACCCCCGAAGAGTCAATAAAGTGTTCTACCTTGTTATTTGGCTCTTTCACTGCAAACGAGTTAAACGTTGGTGCTGGCAAATCATCAAGACCAGCAAAGCTTCGACCTTGCATCAACTCAGTGAGGCTTCTTTCTAAAGCCACTTGAAATTTTGGATGGGAGCCAAAAGAAGCAAACACGCCCCCTGTTTTAGGGTTTAACAAGGTGACGCACAAAACAGGAAACTCCCCACCCAACGAGGCATCCTTAACTAACACAGGAAAACCTTGGCCTTCTAACTTTGCAATGGATTCACTAATTAAAGGGTATTTAGAAAGAACCTCTTTAGGAACATCCGGCAAAGAGAGCTCTTCGCTGATAATTCTATGCTTTACAGCCCGCTCAAAGATCTCCGACAAACACTGCACCTGCGCCTCTGCCTTGGTATTGCCTGCACTCATGCCATTACTTACAAATAAATTACCAATCAAATTAACAGGGATATAAACTTGTTTCTTATCTGAATGGCGCACAAAAGGAAGGGCACAAACTCCGCGCTCTGAATTGCCTGAGTTTGTGTCAACAAGGTGGGACATTAACAAAGGCTCTTCACCTGAGTACTGTTTTTTAAGGTAAGGGTCCATCAACCCCTCAGGCAATGCATCGTCTTTATCTAGTTTGAACCATTTTTCATTGGGATAATGCACGAACTTGCCAGAGCCGACCTCATTACCAAGGTAATAGTCATTGTAAAAGTAATTGTTAGCGAGTCGTTCTAAATACTCGCCAAGAGCAGAACACAGGGCCGACTCTTTTGTTGCTCCCTTGCCATTTGAAAAACACATGGGTGCATCGGCATCCCTTATGTTCACCGACCATATGTTAGGAACAATATTGCGCCACGAGGCGATTTCAATGTTTATACCTATATTGTTTAAGTGCTCAGACATTTCCCTGATGGTAGCTTCGAGGGATTGATCTTTGCCTGGTATCATCGTGCTACCGGATGGGTCATTAACTTTAAAATCAAGACCTGATTTTTTACCTAAAACATCTTTGACCTTAACTTCAAAGCCAGGTCCATTTTGAATGACTCTTTTAACAGAACACCTTTCCATGGATTTTAAGATACCATCACGATCTTTTTCAGAAAGAGTTTCTGGCAGTTCGGCAGTGATTTGAAACGAGTGCTTATACCTATTCTCAGGGTCAATGATATTGTTTTGATAAATTTGAATGTCGTCTGTTGGGATCTCTCTGGCCAAGCAGTAAGCTTTAACAAAGTAAGCCGCACACAAAGCCGACGATGCTAAAAAATAATCAAAAGGGCCCGGTGCCGTGGCGTCACCTTTGTATCTTATAGGCTGGTCGGAAATAATGGTGTAATCATCAAACCTGGCCTCTAATCGCAAATTATCTAAAAACCTGACTTTCACTTGCATAATAAATCACCCTAATTATTCAAAAGAAATCGAATCACCACATTGTTTGTGTAGAGATATTGTCCTTTAACAAACTACGAAAACAGTGTCCACACACCAGCCGTGTTTTGTCTTTGTATTTAGATATTAGAGTCAGATTTTTGAGATAGGATTTTTTATTGTAATTAATATACTAAAATGAAAATAAGCCCTAGTCAGAGCTTAGTTTCAAAATAATGATATTATTAAGAATTAGAATGAATGAAAATTCTTATTTTAACTGTTAAAGATCATCTTCCATATAATTTAACATGTCAGATTTAAAATTAACGAAGTACTTCTTGCCGGCATTGAGCAGGAGAGCTCTTGGGTCAAAAGGCAGATACGTTGATTTTTTTAAGTTGATCTTCAAAATGATTCGATCAGTGGCTTTCACAAGTCGTACTAAAACAGTATCTAACTTTAATTCAAAGTCATCTAACTTCATGTGGATATTATCTATTTTCTCAAGAGCTTTGGCATGAGAAGGAATCTCAGGATCTAACTCAGCTACGATCAGCTCAAGCTTCATTCTGATATCATCATCAAGGCTGTAAGCCTTGTCGACGGCTTGTTTGATTTTCCCTAAAACAGATTTAATTGGATTTTTTAATTTTTGACTAGCTTCAGACCCTGTTGATGCTTTGAACGGTAGCGCTAACAGAAAACTTAATATATCTAATGTTTTTATTTTCTTTTCTTGCTTTTCTATTTCTCTGTAAGCGGGCTCTGTTTGAAGTTCAGCTTCATTAACCTCATTTATTAAGGCTTGTGTTTTCTGAGAAACACCACTGTCTTCAATATCAATGATTGGTTCTGGTTCAACAACATTGCTTTGACTGTTTTGACTTAAAAACTCATTGGCTCCTTCCATATTGCCAGCACAAGAAATCAATGATGTTGATAATAGTAAAATGATTATTTTGTTTGTTATATTATGGTTACCCATTGGACCTCCTAACCTTTTAAAGAAGAATCAATTCAAGACAATTGAACTTCTCAACAACCGACACAGTAAAAAGCAAAACTTAGACCAACATCCCTATAACTTGTTGTCATAAAGTTGTTTTAAATGACCAGACTCATGTCGGTGTCATTTTTGCAGACAAAATATTTAAAAAATTTTGTATTAATATGAACCGTACCCGACTAAAGAACAGTCCGACACTTAACTTAGAGAGTTTTAAAACACAAATGACACTATTAAAAACACACTAATGTTTTTAATAGTGAAAAAATGATTTACATTTATATGGTTAAATAAAAAACATGAATTACAGGTTTAATGCCGAGGTCATTACCTCATCCACCATTTTTTCTTGAGAGATCAACCCTGAAATCACAAAAGTCCCTTCTTTAAAGGGCTCGATGTATTTGTCATGCATAGGTTTAACATGAGCATAAAACTGATCGAGAACTCCCTCTTTAGTGCGACCTCTTTCGTTGATATCTCGTTCTATTCTTCGCGATAAACGAGTGTCTTCTGGCGTGTCCACAAAAATTTTGTGATCTAATAGCTCAGTGATGTTGGCCTGTGAAAATAACAAAATTCCGTCAACGAGAACAATTGGCTTGTGCTTGAAGGTCTTTTTTTCTTGCAGGCGACTGTGTGTTTGAAAGTCATACACTGGCAACTCTATATCATTGCCCTTCTTAAGAGAGGTTAATAAATCAAACATCAGATGAAAGTCGAGGGAGCTTGGGTGATCAAAGTTAACGTTGCCCCCGTCATGATCAAAGCACTGGCTCTGATCATGGTAAAAGGAATCTTGAAACAAAAGCCCCACTTTGTCAGGCCCAAGCTCTTGTTGTAGGTTCTTAGCAAGTGTTGTTTTGCCTGAACCACTGCCTCCACAAATCCCTATAAGTACTGATTCTTTCATTATAATCCTGCCGTCATTTTAAATTCTAAATTTGGGTTTTCCTTTTCTAACCAGCGCAAGTCCCACTCACGATTAAGCAGCACCACTGGCTTTTCTGTGATGTCAGAATAAAGCGTTCCACCGTTTATGGTTTTGCCAACATCAGTTTCATCTTTTGTAGACACCCATCGGGCCACTGAAAATGGCAATTTTTCAAGCTTAACATCTAAGCCGTACTCATCATTTAAACGATAAAGAAGCACATCAAACTGCAATTCCCCAACAACACCGACAATCGGGTCTTGCAAGCCCACGAAGGGGTCTGAAAAAATTTGAACTGTGCCTTCTTCACCCAACTGTAAAACCGCTTTTTGCATCTGCTTTCTTTTAAGTGGATCTTTGATGTTAAGCTTTGCAAACACCTCTGGCGAAAAGCGCGGCATGTCTGGGTACATAAACTTACCACCACCAGTGATGGTGTCGCCAATTTGAAAATTGCCAGTGTCCGTGACACCCACTATATCCCCAGGGAAGGCATGCTCGACTGTTTCGCGGTCTTGAGCCATAAACTGTGTGGCATAAGAAAGCCTAAGGTCGCGTTTAAGCCTAACATGGTACACTTTCATGCCTCGCTCAAATTGACCAGAGCAGACGCGCACAAATGCCACACGGTCTCGGTGCTTTCTGTCCATATTGGCCTGAATTTTAAAAACAAAGCCTGAGAACTTTTTAGTCTCAGGACTAACGAGCTCTTCATCTCGGGTTTTTCTAGCTAAGGGCTGCGGTGAATACTGAGCAAAGAGTTTTAAAAATAAATCCACACCCCAGTTGAACTTTGCACTCCCAAAAGACATAGGAGAGATTTTTCCTTGTAAAAACAACTGCTCATCAAAAGGGTCTAAAGCAATTTCTAAAAGCTCCATTTCTTCTAAAAATTTATCGTATATAAAATCTTCTCGACAAAGGCCTTTGATCTTTTCATCTTTCCAATCAGTGACGTCTATGATTTCAGGCTCTTCTTTGCCTTTATGATAGTGATAAACTTTGTTTTCCATGCGGTGGTAAAGACCTGCAAACAGATCACCCATACCTATGGGCCAGGTCACCGGAAAGCATTTCATACCTAGGGTGCTTTCAACGTCATCGACAATCTCAAGAGCCTCTTTGCCCTCGCGGTCCATTTTGTTGGCAAAGGTAAAGATTGGCATTTTTCTGAGCTTACAAACCTCGTAAAGTTTGCGAGTTTGTTTTTCCACACCCTTGGCGGCATCAATCAACATCGCCGCAGAATCGGCTGCAATGAGAGTTCTATAAGTGTCTTCGCCAAAATCTTTGTGACCAGGAGTATCTAGTAAATTGATGCGTAAACCTTGAAAATCAAATTGCATCACAGACGAGGTCACAGAGACTCCCCTTTCCTTTTCCATGGTCATCCAATCGGATGTGGCAGCTTTTTTTCCGGCCTTGCCTTTGACCTCACCAGCTTCACGAATAGCTCCACCTTGAAAGAGAATTTTTTCAGTGATCGTGGTTTTACCAGCATCCGGGTGAGAAATAATGGCAAAGGTTCTGCGTCTTTTGGTTTCGGTTATAAAATCCAAGGGATACTCTTTGGTTCAATAATGGTTAGGTCTTTGGAAAATCTATACATTTCTGCCTAGAAAATCAAGATTTTGATCAGGCAATGAGACTTATTGCTTGTGATTTTAAACATTTACCTTTTATTATTTATTTGCTTTCTTGAAAAAATCATTTAATGTAGGTTTGAACTTTAAATTTGTAAGGTAAGTCTCTGTTATGGCTGATAAAGATAATAAATTTGAAGACAACGTTCCCGGCAAATTCTATGTCGATAAAGAGTGCATTGCCTGTGATGCCTGCATTATGGCAGCTCCTGACCACTTTGATATGGATGAAGATGATGGCCATGCCTTCGTGAAAAAACAGCCCGAAGGCGAAGAAGAAAACGAAGCCTGCCAAGAGGCACTAGAATCTTGCCCTGTCGAGGCCATTGGGGATGATGGCTTATGATCGCTAATTCACTTTAAATTTGATTTAATATGTAATCTCATTAACTTTCTAATATGCTTATCAAGGGTCGAAAAATTCTGAGCATTTGAGTCTTTCTGGTTTTTTGGTGAATGGCCCTTTGTCCAGA
>JAHDFM010000003.1 GCA_020628165.1 Bdellovibrionales bacterium
CAGTTCCAATGGCAACAATTTGTCTACAGTTGTATTTTGTCATTTCTGCTTTGACTTGTAGATCACTAAGTTCACCAACTATATTTATACACAGCCAATCGTTGGGCTTATTTTTATTTGTTAAAAGAACCATATTTTGTTTTTTGTCGACAGTTTCTCTATAACCATCTTTAAACTTAAGTGTCTGGTAAAGATCTTGAGCTGTATCCCCTTGTATCCATAGTACTTTTTTGCCAGACTCAATCAGTGTTTCGATATGAGTAACACCATCTGAGGTTGTCTCCCATGCAAATGCACGTGAGCTTGTTAGAAATAAACAGGCACAAATGGCTAAGGTATTGATTATAAATTGTTTTTTCATACTTTTTCTCCTTATTTATGTATGTGTTTAATGCAGTATGTCACATCCTTGGTGGCAGCGATAGATTAACTTAATTAATTTGTATTGTTTAAATTAACAATTTTGTTAAAATAAACTGTGAATATTTTTGATTACAATGATTACCAAAGTTATTTAAAGGACTTATGTTTAGCTAAGGGGCAGCGGAGTGGTTATAAAACAAAGCTTGCTTCAGCAATAGAGGTTCAGGGAGCTTATTTATCAAGAGTTTTAGCTAGAAAAGTGAACTTAAACTTAGAACAGGCTTTCAGGTTATCAAAATTTCTTGCATTAACAGAAAAAGAAAGAAGTTTTCTATTTTTATTAATTGAAAAAGAAAGAGCTGGCTCATTTGAGTTACAGGAATATTTTAAAAAGAAAATTGAAACAGAGATTAATAACTATAATAAAATTCAAACGCGTTTAAGTAATGTCAAAGAACTCACTGATGAAAGCAAAGCTCAATATTATTCTAATTGGTATTATTTAACGATTCACTTGATGGCAGAGATGGATCACATCAAAAGCGCAGAAGACTTATCAAACAAACTCAACCTAAATTTAGAAACAGTCAATGAAGTGCTTAGTTTTTTACAAAAGCACTCTTTGGTTGAATATGCTGAAAATAGAATAACTGCAACAGATGTTTCTGTGCATCTTCCTGGGGACTCTCCATTGGTGACTCAGCACCATCGCAACTGGAGACTCAAAGCTATGCAAGATGTGACCAAAACAAATGATGATCACTTACATCTATCAGCTGCCACGACTATTGATTTTGAGACTTATTGTAAAATAAGGAAGATGATTTTAAAAACGATAGAAGAAAGTGTGAAGCTTTTTAAGGAATCTCCAATTGAAGATGTCTACGCCCTAAATATTGATTGGTATAGAATGTGACAAAAATTGTAAGGCTGTCATAATTTGTCACTAGAGAAAACGTCAATCAAGTAAATGAAATTTTATCATTAAATACAGTAGGGGTTTTCGCTAAATTTTTACCACTGGCAAGAGTAAATTTTAAAATCACTTAAAAATGTGTTGGAGCAAAATTTGCAAAACAAATTTTGAATGTTTTAAAACTTAAGGATTTTCAATGAAGTTGCTACTCTTATTTTGCATGATTACTCAGTTTACAATCCTTGGGTGTAAGCAAGATAAAAAGGTGCGAAATCAAGGTCTCAATACGTCAACTGTAAATAGTTTAAAAAATCAACAGTTAAACACAAGCTCTGGTTCTGACGAAGTTTTGGAAGAGGGTGGGTACTCTGGAGGAGGAGGAAATGTTAACTCCTATAGCTCTGAAGAATTTAAAACGATTTTTCAAGAAACTGTTGAAGTCGCCAAGAAGATGCATTTGTCTATTCCTTTTTATTTATTGTTTTTAAAATTTGATAATAAATTACCTGCACAATTTGAAGTTATACTAGATAAATCGTTGAGCGTTGGTGAAGGAAGTGTTGGTGTTATTAAAAATATTGAAATTAAGTTTGATTCTTATTGCCAATCCGAAAACAGCACACACAACCACGCATCAGTGAATTATTCATTAGACTCAACTGTTTGTATTTCTTCAAAATCTCTTGAGCTTATGTCAAAAACGGAGCTCAAAAGAAAATTATTGGCTTTAATTTCTCATGAATATGTACATATGCTTGGAATTAAAGATGAAGACTTAGCAAATGAGTATCAAACACTTATTTATAATAACTTTTATATGATAGACAGCACTTATTTCAGTGCGTCTTACGTTATGTCTTTGCGATTCGCTTATGAGAGCATTTATTACTTTTTTTATTTAGATTGTGTGCTCAATGATTTATGTTCAGATGTATTGAGTTTATCGGCTGAGAGGTTGATAGATTTAAAGAAAAATAAGCCTAAAAGATCTGAGCTTTTGTCTATTCTTAATTTGATAGAGCATCAAATTAAGAATGTTAGTGCAGCCTTTCGAGGGGCCTATTTTTCGGTGGGTGCATCATTGATAGATTCAAACATATGGAAGTTGACAGACGAGTACTTGTACACAGATTACCCTCATAGTCGGGCCTTTTTGATTTTAAAAAAATACATCACAAGTAACAATACGATCGATGAGGATATTCTTCGTAAATTATCCGTAAATTTTGTAAGGTCATTTTTTAAATTGAACTTTATTGATCGAATGAATCAAGTGAATCTTGTGAGTAGAAATTTATTTTTTAACTATTGCTATAGGTCTGTACCGATGTATTCAAGTGTTACAAATGATCTTTTAGATGACTTCTTTATGGTTTCAAATTTTTCACATAAAAATATTGATGATTATTTGAAAAAATATAATGTATATACAATTTATTATCAGAATGAGGTGATATATTTACCTCATAATCGCATGTGTTCAGAAAGAAATATTAAAATACCTGCTATGGAAGGTAAGCCTACATCTCCTGTTCAAGATACTGATGTCCCATTAGAAGACTGGTCTCAGTACTATAAAGTTTATATTAAAAAATAACTTAAAACTATATATGGCAAACTTACTGAAAAATTCATACGGCTGATGAGATAATTTTATCACTTATAGTAGCTGCAAAATTTTGGTTCAAAATACTAACTCGTTGAAAGCATATTAAACTAAAGTTTTAAGACCAAGAAAATGCTAAAAAAGGACTTGTTTTGATGACCCTTCGACCAGTCCAGTAGCTCATTTTTGTTTGTAATTCTCATTTTGAAACATCATTTTTACCAAAATTTAGTCAGAAAATAAAACTTAAGTCTTTATTCAATAAGCCGAAAAGAAAATATGGTAGTACGTCTTTTGCGACTTTATATTGTGATTATATTTTCACTTTTTAGCTTTGTGGCTAGTGCACAAGGGCTTTTGACCTATCACGGCCGAATCATAGCGCCAAACTCTTACCCATTAGAAGAATCTAATGTGACATTCACTTTACAGGTGTACTCTCCTGGAACTGAACAATGTGTGCTCTACGAAGAAACGCAAACCCTAGACTTAACCAATAGCCAGGGTTTGTTCAGCGTTAATATTGGTCAAGGTACGGTTACTGTCGATGACCCTGGCCTTGGTTTAACTGGCGCAATTGATAATCATCAAACCAAATCAGGACTTAACTGCAGTGTGGGCAGCTCTTACACCCCACTGACTGGGCACGGTAGAAAGCTACGAGTAACTTTCGACTATCCAGGTAGTACAGGGCCTGTCACTATCACTCCCGATGTGGCGATCAATTCAACGCCTTATTCTTATTATGCCAGTCGCTTAGGTGGTTTGGAAAAGAACCAGTTCTTACAAGTGAACAGTGGTGGGTCTCAGCTATTAAATCAAGCTAACTTAGAATCTATTTTTACAACCACGAATTATCCGCTATTAATGTCAGCCGTTGACGGCACCCATCCATCTTATGCCAGCGCAAGTGACTTGCCTGTGACTGGTGGAACTTTAGACATGTCAGGCGGCGGGCAAGACATCATAGTCAACGACACGCCCCCAACGAGTAACTCTGCAGTGAATCAAACCTACAGCGATACTCACTTAGGTGGCAAACAAATTGACTCTTCAAGCATCACTGGGCTGACAGGCTCCGCTGGTGATGGTTATGGTTTGATGTGGGATGAAACGACACAAACATTCGTAGCGGGACCACTATTCGCAACAGATAGTTCTAAATTACCGCTGGCCGGTGGCACCATGACAGGAGCCATTGAGATGAGTGACAACAACATCACAGGCATCGGTGACCTCACTGGAATTAACAACATTGAACTCGATGGCAGTGGACAAGCTGATTTTAACAGCGCTAACTTAATTGAGTTAGGTTATATCACAATAATGCCAGAAAGATCTATTCATTTGGGGTCGTTCACTAACGCACAAGAATCCACTTACACAGCCACACTTGGAGCTTTAGACGCTGGTAAGTTTTGGTACAACTTTGATAGCAATGAGGTTAAATACTGGAACGGTACTAGTGCGGTGACTTCGGGGGTGCAAATAGGAACGTCCGCCGGGCTTGCTATGGGAGCTGATGCAGTCCCTAATTGTTTATCTTCACAAAAATTACAAATGAGCCCAGGGCCAACGTTTACGTGGAGTTGTGTGACAGACAATGAAGGAGAAGTGAACACGGCTAGCAACCAAGGTGCGTCGGGTGTCGGTTTATTCGATACAAAAAGTGGCGTTGATCTTCAGTTTAAAAATATTGATGCTGGTTCAACACGAGTGGTGATCACCAACGATGCCGTTAACAAAACAGTAGATATAGATATCAATCCAGCTGTCATCGATCACGACAGTTTGTTTAACTTTTCTGCCAATGAGCACATTGATCATTCGGCTGTGAGCATCACAGCTGGTGACGGCTTGTCAGGGGGTGGTGATTTGACAGCCACTCGCAACCTAGCAGTGAATGTTGACAATATCACTATTGAAACAGCTAGTGACGCCTTAAGAATTAAAGATGATGGTGTGACCTCAGCAAAGATTGCTCCTGATACAATTGTGGCTGCAGACATTGCAGCTGGAGCAGTGGGTTCCAGTGAAATTTTAGACGAGAGCATTGTTTCAGCTGACATCGATGATGGTGGTATCGCCACTAGTGACCTTGCTGATGGCAGTGTCACCGATGTAAAAATAGGAACGGTTAGTGTCGATAAAATCATAAGCGGCGCTACAAGGTATTTTACTTATCAACCAGCCAACACTGCTTGTGCCAATAATGATGTGTTAAAGTGGGACAACACAAACACCCGTTGGGTCTGTGGCAGTGACGATACAGGTGTGTCAGATCATGGATCATTATCTGGTTTGACAGATGATGATCACACTCAGTACGCCTTGCTAGCTGGGCGAGCTGGTGGGCAAAACCTAACAGGTGGCACTGCCGCAAACGACAACTTAACTTTAGAATCCACAAGCAATGCTACAAAGGGTGATATTGTATTAAACCCGAATGGTGGGTTTGTCGGTGTTGGAACCGCGACACCTGCAAGTGTTTTGGAAGCAAAAACCTCTTTAGAGTCTGGAGATGTTGTCAATGTGACTGCTGATTCATTCACGGGGGTGTCCTTAGGTGTAGATAGTTCGAGTGTTAATCATCAAATTGGTCGAATCAATTTAACAGGTTCTACAAATGTTAGTGGCGACAGAGGCATTGGTGGACGAATCACAGCCAATTCTTTAAATGATATTTATCAAAATAACGATGCAATTATGCAATTCAATGCAACATCGTCTGGTGGCAGTGTTACAAATGCAAACCTTTACAGTTTCAATGAAAATGACATTGCTCAAATGGTGATTGATTCAAATGGAAATATGGGTGTAGGAGTGAATGCTCCCTCTTCAAAACTGGATGTGAATGGTGATATTAACGTTAGGGAGTTGGCATCGGCTCCTGCTGTTTCCTCATCAGATCAAGGGCGTATATATTTTGATGCTGCTGCCAATAAATTCAAAGTTTCAGAAAATGGTGGAGCCTATGTTGACCTCATTGCAACCAGCGGAATTGGTTCTGGTGATTTCTTAGCCGATGGATCTGTTGCTATGACTGGCAATCTTCAGTTAAACGACAATTGGTTGAGTAATGATGGTGGCAATGAAGGAATTCGCATTGATAACGCTGGCAATGTCGGTGTTGGTACATTAGCACCCTCTGCACGATTAGATATAGTGACAAGTTCAGTGACTGACCCTGCGTTCAATGTAGAGCCGGGTGATAGTGGGTATTATACGGCTCAGATTAATAACAATGTTTACTTATCAACTTATCCTGCAGGTGGCTCCAATTTAGAATTGCATGCCTATACTGGTCTTGGAAGCTCAAGAAGTATGCTTGAGTATGCAAACACAGCTGATGGTACCAACCCTGATCTCATCATAGTTAAAGATGGTGGCAATGTTGGTATTGGTGAAACAAGTCCAAGTGCAAAGCTAGACATTGTTTCCTCAGTGAGTGGCGTGAGTGGCGTTAATATATCAGGACAAGGTGCTGCCGACACAGCACATGACTTGTACATAGCAAGAAGTTCTTCGGCATCGACCAGAGCAAATGGTCCAAACATTCGTCTCGATGATGGAACTGTAAGTAACAGTATGTTGATTCAAAACTCTGAAGGGGCTTTGACTTTTTGGAACTTTGGCAACGGTGGTTCTTGGGCAGAGCACATGCGTATTGCTAAAGATGGAAGTGTTGGTGTTGGAACCGTTAATCCATCTTCTGTGTTAGATGTTGACGGTGATTTTAATTTGAGAGAAATGGTAGCACCAGGTTTATCTTCATCTGATCAAGGTCGCATTTACTTTGATTCCACAGCAAATAAATTTAAAGTGTCTGAGCACGGTGGTGCTTACGTTGATTTGATTCCGACATCAGGTAGTGGAGCCGGTGATTTCTTAGCAGATGGTTCAGTGGCTATGACAGGCAACTTGCAATTGAATGACAATTGGTTAAGTAATGATGGTGGGAGCGAAGGCATTCGCATCGACAATGCCGGTAACGTTGGAGTGGGAACATCGGCCCCATCAACAAAACTAGAAATTTATGAGTCAACAGCAACGTCTGTATATTTAAAAGCACAAAACTCAGTTGGAGATGTTGATTTTGGAACAAACTCTGCGGGGCTAGGAACTGTTTGGAACCGCAATAATTTAGGTTTACAGTTTGGTACTAACGATACGAGTCGTATGGTCATCGATGAAGATGGAAATGTCGGTATTGGAGCCTCTACGCCATCGGAATTATTACATGTCAACTCAATAGGTGCCACAACGATGTTACTTTCGAGCTCTGGAGCTGGAGCCACTCATGGAGCTACTATGGTCATGACGAATGACACTCCAGCAAGTGCAGCCGTTTCAATGAGATCATCAGGATATTCCGTGCCTTTAAGAGCTAATAAATTAGATGTGTTTGCGTCGTCTGCCTCTGACGGAATTGCAATTGGTAGTTCAACGACAGATCCAATACTATTTTATCAAAATGGAGCCACAGAACGCATGCGAGTTCATAACAACGGTAATGTTGGTATTGGAACTCCGACACCGGAAGCTCTACTTCATGTTAATAACGGGAATAATTCCATTGGTTCAATTTTAGCAAGTACAAGTCAATTTCACCTTGTCACAGAATCTTTTGACGACACAGTAAATAGCTCTGTTTTTCGTTTAGGGTTTAATTTTAGCACTCCTGATGCAGCAAATGGCTATATTGATTTCATCCGTGGATCAGGTGGTGGAAATGGTTACCTTGGATTTGGAACATCGAACACTGAAAGAATGAGAATCGACACGACCGGGAACATTGGTATTGGAACTGTGATTCCATCTTCGAAACTGGATGTGAATGGTGATATTAATATGATGGAAATGACAGCTCCATCAGTTTCATCATCTGATCAAGGTCGCATTTATTTTGATTCAACAGCTAATAAATTCAAAGTGTCTGAGCACGGTGGTGCTTATGTTGATTTGATTCCAACATCTGGGAGTGGTGCTGGTGATTTCTTAGCAGATGGTTCTGTCGATATGACGGGTAACTTGCAGTTGAATGGCAATTGGTTAAGTAACGATGGTGGCAACGAAGGTATTCGTGTAGACAACTCAGGTAATGTTGGTGTCGGAACCTCTGCACCAGATGCTTATTTGCATGTTCAAAATGGAGATTTAAGACCAAGTATATTACTTGAGGGAGCGACAAAAGATATCGCAGTTCCGCATGACCAAATCTTACAATTCGGTCATTGGAATAAAAGTTCTGATACTTTCACGGAAAGAATGAGGATTGATACGTTAGGAAATGTAGGAATTGGAGCTGCTTCACCAGGTGATGCTCTACATGTGAACGCAGGAAACCGAGGTATGATCCTTCGTGATGATGATAGCAACACGGCAACTCTTGCCTCTGTTTATTTAGAATTTCAAGACAGCACCGGTACTCGAATGGGTTATATTGGAGATGGTTCAGCTGGTAGCGATAACATGACCCTTAACTCTGATACGGGTGAGGTGCTTATCAATACAGCGTCGTCTAACTCAATTCACTTAAGAACGGCAAGTACAACTCGTTTTTCCGTCAACGGCGCTGGTAATGTCGGAATTGGAAACCCATCTCCTAGTGATAAACTTCATGTTTACTCAAACAGTGCTTGGGTGACAACAACCATAGAAGGTGTTGGCGCTGGTAATGGAGCTAGTTTAAATATTTATGGCGATGAAGACCAGTCTAGCCTTATTCGTTTAAAAACAAAGAACGATGAAACCAATCATTGGGACATTTTGGCTCGCGGTGATCAGCACACAAGCACCACCGAACAAAATGATTTATTGATTCAAAAAAGATATGGTGGTGTTTTCACTACACCATTTATGATCGACGGTCCAACTGGCAACGTGGGTATCGGAACATCTAATCCAGGTGAAGAGCTTGAAGTGAACGGTGATGTTAAAGCCGTGTCATTCATTATGACTTCTGATCGACGTTTAAAAAGAGACATTGCTACAGTGCCGGGGTTAGAGGCGATCTTAGATCTCGGCGGATATAGCTATGATTGGGTCAAAGACGGAACAACGGCTTATGGTGTGATTGCACAGGAGGTTGAAGAGGTTTTGCCACACGCTGTGCACACCGATGAAAACTCAGGCTTTAAGGGTGTGAATTACAGTGCACTCATCGCCCCTATTATCGAAGCGATAAAAGAGCTTTATCATATGTTCAGTGATGCCAATGAAGAGATTCAAACTTTACAAAATCAAGTGGACAAATTACAGTCCGAAAACGATGACCTCAAGAAACGTTTGGAAAAGATAGAAGAAAAAATACGGTGATGGAGTGAAAAGTCTTTTAGTTGTTGCAGCCTTACTGTTCTTTTCGCCGCAAGTCTTCGCTGTTTGCACAGCCCCCAGCGGAGTGGCTGGGCAAATGACTCTGGTTGGAGGAGTGATCAATTATTGTGATGGGACTCTTTGGCAAGATTTGTTTGTTAACGTTCAAGCGGCTTGCGGCGCCGGTGATGTGGGCCGCGTGCAATATGTGGCCGGTGATGCTCAAATATGTAACGGCACCTCCTGGTTCAGCATCAAGGGCACCATTGTTGAAGCTTGCACGATTGCTGAAATTGGCACTCTTACCTGGCGCAATGTTCATGACGGTCTACAGTATTGTGATGGGGTGAATTGGCATGTCACTTACAATGCAACAGCCCCGCAGGTGACTTCCTTTGAAATTAATGGTGGAGCTGCGACGACGATAAATAATAATGTATTAACGGATCTTGACGCGTCTGCCACTGACGGAAAGTCTTTACTGACGCATTTTTGTTACAAGTACTCGACCAATGCAACAGTGCCGACTGCGCCCTTAGTAGACGATACTTGTTGGCAAAGTTATGCAGCAGCATCTCCTGGGTTGACTCCTGGGGTAACTATGAGTTTTACCGGTCACTATTCATTATTAGGTTTTGCTGAAACGACTTACAATGTTTATGCTTGGGTAAAAACAAACGCCGGATTGATTTCAACATTGACCAATTCAGGCAACGGAACTGACGGTGTCGACAAAAAAACAATTGAGTACGATCCGAACCCTCCACCGATTGTGGTTAATGTTCTTTCGGCTTCAACAGATGCAGCAACTTTCCCATTGAGCCCATCAGACATCACTGTTGCTGCTGGCTCTACTGTTTACATTAAATGGAACGCTTCTGCGATCAGTGGTTTTGGAGCCACTCCGATTGACCTTTACTACACTGAAGATGAAACCAATTACACCTTAATTGCTAGTGATGTGAGTAACTCTGCAAATACTGGGTGCACCGTCGACGGTTCCACGTTTACGGGTTGTTACACCTGGACCAATGGGTCTCCAACTTCTAGTTATTTTCGAATCCGCGTTGATGCGACTGACTCGGCTGGAATTCTTGCCTATAGTAGTGGCCCAGGTATGAACGTGAGTACCTTTAACACCCTGGCCGGGAACACAGACACCGGTTTAAATGGAAACGCCAATAGTGCAATTATTTTTAACAACACTGGCTCTAGTGTTGTTGATGTCGATGGCATGAGTTTTGTTGTGACCGATGCTGGTGATTTTTATATTCGCGATATAAAGCGTGGAATTCTAAAAATGGATGTCAATACTGGTCTATTAACAGAATATATATCACATACAGGAAGTCATACTGATGGTCCTGTTGCAACAGCGACACTAAGATCTTTACAAACACGTATGACCTTAGACTTTAATGGCGACATTATTTTGTATGACTATGACCGTATTAAAAGAATTGATTTAGACACGGAAACAGTGACCACTATCATAGGCGGTGGTGCAACAGCAGCTAATGATACAGCAGCCTTAGATTTTTTAATGGGCGGTTGTCAATCAACTCGTAGTTACACTTGTCGTCTGGTTGTTTTGCCCAACGATGATATTTATTTCTTAAGGCGAGGAGCTCATGCATCCACGCCCGGTGCAGGTGAAGCCATATGGCACTATCAAGCATCTAACCAAAGAGTTTATTCGATGGTGCCTTCAGGAACAGGAACAGAACAGAACGCCACGCGCGACATAGCGACCTCTAAACTAGGTGGGTTCATTCTTGATTTTGACAGTGTGACTTCAAATATAGATCATTTTTTTGGAACGTTTCAACGGCAACCGTGTAGTGGTTGTGGTCCACATCAAGAGTCAGCAGAGCTCAACCAAACCACTTGGGCTTCATTGGGAAGTGGTTACCCACTGCCAGGTGGTGGGTATTACTACAGTCAAGTGACATCGTTGGACGGGGAGCTTTACGTTGTTAGTAATGTAAAAGGTTTGTACAAGTATGATGAGGTTGGAAACACTTGGACTCATGTTGTTGGATCTGGAACGCGTGGCAGTTGTGTCGACGGCACTCCAGCAACCAGCTGTGACATGAACCTTCGTGATGCCTTTGTCACAGCTCAAGGAAATATTTATTTTATGGACAACGGACAGATGCGTGCCGTAGATGCCTCTGGCAATGTTATCACGGTCTTCGGTCAAAAGTTTGATTTTGGTGATGGCGGCCTTGCCACATCGGCCAGGTTTGGTGGGATCCACGCCATTGATGAGTCTGCCAGTGGAAAAATTGCTGTTCTAGATTTTGTTGAGAACAATCTGCGTGAATTCACCGACGGTGGAAATATTAATAAACTGATTGGAAACCACAAAACAACTGGCTCAGTGTCAGGAAGTCCTGGGGTCACACAGCCAATCAATGGTCATTGCTCGTTTGCGAAGTGTCGTTTCTTTTACGATGATGCCAACGATGATATTTTTTATGTCACTCAATCGCGTATTTTTCGTTATGACCGAGCGTCAGGCAATATAGTCCTTGAATTTGGACAAGGAAGCAATGACTTTGCCACCTCAGATGGGTTAGTTGGCTCCAGTATAGATATTGGAGGTTACAGTCCAAAGATTTATGGCTTTAACGGAACTCATATTGTTGCCGGCAGTAACTGGTGGAATGGTACATTTCATGAGCGGGGCTTTATAAAGCTGTATGATAAAACTGATTCATGGAGACAGTCCTCGTTTATGGGTGTTGCTGGAGCTACTGTTAGCTCTTTTCCTTCAGATGGGTCAACACTTGCGACCAGTGCAATACCTCGTCCTCACCAATTTGGTGAAGCCATCTGGGACAGTGCTACTTCTGCTTGGTACTTTAAGCAGTCTAATTTGATAAGATCATTTCCACCTGGTGGAGTGGCTGGAACATTAGTCACTTTGCCGAGATCTATCAGCGCAGGTTGGACAATGGTTCAAAACGGAAGCTCAGAGTGGGTCATATATTATTGCTCTTCATCAAGAGTGTATAAATACAACGTCACAACAACAACAGAAACAGCACTTCCTTGGCCATCGTCAACCATCTCTTGTGCTGGAAATGCCTTGCACTACAGTGCCACCAGACAATCTGTAGTCTTTCCGTATCAGCAAAACTCCATGTGGGCGGTCGGAGAAATTTTAGATACGCCTTAATTTTTTATGTGCACTACGAGTTAGTAATATAATCTCAGCTTTGCCAAAATTGTTGTTCAAATTAAAAATTCTTAATGCTCCTGTAGATAATTTTAAGAAATTAAGTTTTTAAATCACAGACTTCAGTAAATTTAAGTTGAATACATATGCAACTTGTTCAACCCTATTGTTCGCGTGTCATATTTATAGAAGGTTATCAATCACAGGGAGGAGATGATGATAATGCACCTAAAAGTTTTTGTGTTGCTTATACTGTTTTTTATAGCAAACACACTAGCAGCTCACGACCTTAATAAAGGCAATGAAATCGTCGCCAATTACTTAGAATCTACCGAATTGGCTCGCGTCAAAACCTACTGCATTCCTGAAAAAGATGATTGTCGCACACTTTATCAAAGAAAAAATAAAAAGACAGGAGAGCTCACAAAGTCTTTCTATGACAAATTCACCTCAAGAGAAAGAGGAGCGGAGAGTGTTTGTTATGTAATTTTTAATGAAGAAACTAACAAGTTTGAGGTCTTTTCTGATTTAACCCCTGATGGAATTGTAGAAATTGATCAGCACCTGCCACAGAACAAATCCGTCTCAGTGACATTTGATGAAAATTTTTATCCAACAGCTGAAAATATAGTTTTGAGTCGTTTAGGTACAAAAGTTGGTTTGAAGGGGACTATGAAATTCACCAGTAAGCTATCTTTCATAGATGGTCATGTTGTGCCTTTAGATAATATTGATGACCTCGGACAAAGAGTAAAAATAAAATATTTATCAATCAGTGAAGAATTTTAAAAATTAAGGAGATGAGTGTGTTTGTATTATTAAGTGTTTTTTTAAGTTATGCCATGGCTTCAGAGTGTCCCAACTTTGATTATTCTCATTTGAGCTGTGTGAACAGTCGAACTGCCGAAAGAAGTTATCTTACTCAGTTTAAAAAGATCGAGCGACCTACCTACGACGTGGTTGTTTTTGAACAAGGATCGCGTTTGAGGACTCTTGTTCTGCCTTTCACTCAGTATTATCCAAATGGAATTGTCTACAGCCTTTTTTGTGAGAGTGGTGTTCTTAAAACTAGTCAAACTTTAGGTGGTAGAACACTCGAATCTCAGTTTGAGTTTAACGGACATCAAGTGATTCAATCAGGACAAATTTTTGAAAGCGAAGCTCCTGGGTCTGAATTATTGGTGCCGAGACCTTTTGAAGTGATCTGCGAAACTAACACGCTTTGATTATGACTTAGGTCTGAAAAAGCAGGGCAAATATATAGAATGATTTATGAATCAATGAGAAGTTGGCATCTGTTCGTTTATAATAATAAGACAGATGACTTCTTTGAGACTAACACAATCTATTTTATTTAATGTAATTCTATTTTTAATTGTTGTTTTTAATGTCAGTCACGTTGCACAAGCGCACCAAAGTGACAAATTCTTCCAAGACTATATTTCAACTTCACATAGTAACGATCGTCTCAGTTTTAAAGAGCTTATTTCTGATGAGAACTATAGGATGGCATTGGTTCAATCTTATTATTATTTGTTTAAGTACGATGAAGAGAGTCAAAAAATCTTAGAAAGTTGTATTGCTGGTTCTGATGCTTGTTTTGATGTGGTCAATCTCTCGACTTATAACAAATTAAGGGCATATCGTTCTTATCTAGAAAATATTGAGCACAAAATGGAGCAAAGTTTTTTAAGGCTCATTGATGTTTACGAAAGTTTTGAAAACAAACATGCGTTGGTTCTCACAGATAATGTTACTTTTTTAAATCATTTGGACCAACTTCAACAAAACCACGTGATTAAAAATGTAGAAAAAACGATAAATCAACTCACAATATATTTTAAAGAGTTCTCAAGCGATAGCTCGTTTTCACACTTTATTGAATTCACTCTGTCATTGCACATACTCAGAAATTTACACCTTAGCTTTGAGAACTATCAAGAAAGCTTTTCAATTCGGTTTAATAAACAATGGTCCAAGGACTCTTCCAAAATAGCCAGTCTTTATTTTATGGATGAAGAGTTCTTAGACAACTATGAGCAAATGTACTTGCAGTTTTATAGGAGCCATAAAGAGCAGTTGCAAAAATCAATAGCGTCCTCCTTGTTAGTGTTAGAGCCTGCAAGTGTGCTTGCAATGTATGATAAAATCATTAATCAACATCACACCTCACCACTAGATTTCACGGGGAAAGGCTTTGCAGATGGAGATTGGGCATTAACTTATGACGACGGACCTCATTCAAAATATACTGATAAAATTTTGGAAACCTTGAGCGACTATAATACTCACGCCACTTTTTTTTGGCTGGCTAGCAAAGTAGAAAAATACCGCAATGAAGAGGTTGTTGAAAATGCAAAACAACTTAGTATGTCCATAGGAAACCACTCTTACCATCACGGCAATTTAAACAAACCCGATGCCGATTTAGACACAGAGATCCTCGGCGCTAAATATAAAATTGAACATGTGATCGGTGATTTCTTGAATTACTTTCGCTTGCCCTACGGCAGTGGGCGCAAAAATAGCGATATCAAAAAGAGGTTGCAAGAAGGGCGTTTATATCATTTTTTTTGGACCGTAGACAGTCTTGATTGGAAAGATCCCGACCCAGTCAGTGTGTTTGAGCGCATCGATCGTCACATGCAAAAACAAAAGCGAGGGATCATTCTTTTGCATGACATACAACGGGTCACTGTTAAAACAAGTGAGTTGTTACTACAGCATGTGCACAATGAGGGTATCAAGATTCGTCCATTGACCAATATCATGCAAGAGCTTGGGCGAAAACCAGCCAATTACAATTTGAGACCACAATCCATCTATGATGATGAGTTTTCTTTAAAGAAAGTGTTTCCTCAATACAGACAAGTGACAGTCAATGCCTTAAATGTGCGTTCAAGCCCTAGTATTGCTTCAGATAACATTTGTGGATATTTGCCAATCAACTCAGAGATAAGGGCTTTAGGTCATAGTGAAAATAAAAAGTGGTTTTTGTTAAATTATAAAAAAAACAAGATCATCAAAAAAGCGCAATCCAAATGCGATCAAACTTCTGTAGGCTTTGTCAGTACGGGTTCAAGATTTTCCCGCAAACGTTAGAGCTTGAACTGCCCTGTTCAGGGTTGTAAATATGAACGTATGAAAAAAGTTTTAATTAGTGGCAATCCGAAAGAGGGGCTCGCCTACAGTTTAGCAAAAGTGTTTCCACAAGGGGAGTTTGTCAGTCGTCACAACGACTTTGAGCTCACACAAAAAAAGTGCCAATTGCAGCTTGCAGAAAAGTGCTTAAACTATGATGTGTTCGTTAACAATTCCGCTTTGTGGAAATTTCAACAAACTGTTTTATTAGATGCCATTTACAAAAAGTGTGCAGAACGCAGCCATAACATACATATTGTGTGTGTGGGCAGCACCACCGATCGTGTGAAGAAGGGCGGAGCCTGGCTTTACAATGCTGAGAAAAAAGCTCTGCGCGACTATTGCAACACCTTAGCCATTAACGGAGTGTGGTCAAAAGGGCCAAAGATCAGTCTGATCAGTTTTGGAACGCTTACAAACAACCAGGAAAAACATCCTGACAGAAAGTGTTTGGATATTGATAAAGCGGCTCAGTACATTAAATGGCTGGTGGATCAGCCTTTGGATATCAATATCAATGAAATCAGCATCGACCCTATGCAGGGAGAGCACTGGTATGAATAAAGAAGAATACAACAAAAAAGCTGAAAACTTTGAAGACAATTGGTTTTTTGATGAAAATTATAGGCCAACTCTTGTTCAGTATTTGAAAGAGGCTTTGCAAGTGAAACCAACGGATAAGTTTTTAGACCTTGGGTGTGGCACAGGTGTCTTTACTAATGCTGTTATTAGTGAAAGTCATAACACTCTCGTGCACGGAGTTGATGTGAGTGATAATATGATTGCCATGTTCAACCATAAAAACGAAAACTTCCGCGGAGTTGTTTGCGGGCTTGATGATTATGCTAAGCAAAATAAAAGTGAAACTTTTGATGTGGTATTGATCAAAGAAGTAGTTCATCATATCAAATATAGAAAGCAATTTTTTAGTCGTATGAAGAATCAGTTAAACCCAGGTGGACAAATTGTCATTGTCACTCGACCCCAAGAAGTTGAGTTTCCCTTTTTTAAAGAAGCTCTAGCTGTTTTTGCAAAACAACAAATGTCTGTAGAAGAATTATGCGTCGACCTTGCAAAGGCCGACTTTAAAACCAAAGTGGAGAAGAAGTCCATTTCTGTGAGTCTTCCAAAAACACGCTTGTTAAAAATGGTTAAAGAACGTTTTATGTCGACCTTTGATTACTTTGATGATGAACAACTTGCGAAGGGATTGAAAGAATTAGAAGTTAAATATCAAAATGAAGACGCAATTCATTACAAAGATCATTTACTTTTTGTAAAGGTGACTCACTGATCAACTAGTTTCAACACTTAATTCATATATGATCAAAAAATATTACTGACTCTTGTTATATTATGAAAACAGCTTTTCTTTGGAAAACATCATTTTTTCATCCACCTGTATAAGTTCACCTGGCAGAGTTGGGTACCACAAGTTGATTCCTTGCAAAGGCTCACTGGAGACAATTAAGTGGTTTACTTGTGAGTTATTGTCGCTTTTTTGCTCGCACGAATCATTGAAGAAGTTGCAGGTGTCGCGTTCTGGGCAGCGACTTTTGTGGGTGGAATAGTGCAATGTCTTGCCCCCATTGAAGGCGAGCATGCTGCGACCGTTGGTTAAAATGAATGATAAGAAGGTGTGAATATTCTCTTTATCATTGTCGCGTTCAAAATCACCAACAACTTTAGTGACGGCTGAGATGGCTTTGGCCACTGCTAACTTGTAGTTCGAGTTTTTAGTGATTTCAGTTAATAGAATAAAAAACAACACTTCGCTGTCTGTAGTTCCTAAGATAAAGCGAATGAACCGGGGAGCAATCAGCATCATGAGTGCCGTTTTGTGTTCCTTAAAATCTTTAATGTTGCCGTTGTGAGCAAAAACCCAAGGTCCATACTGAAAGGGATGAGTGTTTAAAACACTTTTTTCTCCGAGAGTAGCATTTCTAACGTGCGCAAGAACGGTGTGTGACGACACCACACCTGAAACTTTTTGAAAAATTTTATCTTCAATGGCTTTGTTGGCTGATTTTATAATGTGTGGTGAGTTCTCAACGTAGTAAGCAACGCCCCAGCCATCGGGGTGCTCTTCACTGAGCTTACCTATGGCGTTGTCGGCGCTCACGAGGCTTTCGTGAATATGACTTTGTAATACTGACTTAAACCCAAACAAACGACACATAATTTAGTATCGGCGTATAACTTGAAACTGCTAAACTGTCTTTACCAGGCTAAAAATGGCTCATGGTATCAAACTTGAGCTGTGTACTGTAAGTATCTGCTTTTACTTATTTAATTATAATATACATTGTTGAAATATAAGTTGTCTTATGTTGATACAAGCCGAAAGCCCTTTTTTTATGCACAAACTCTAAATGAAAGCTATGTGACAAAACTGTGACACATATAGAGAGCAACTCAGGTAGTCTAAAAGAGATGGAATTAGCTCATTTGACCTTTATTCATATAAACTCGCAGCAAAGAGGCGAGATCCCAACTTTTTATTTTGAAAGTGAGTGGAAAACCTGTTTAAGGTCTATTTATTTTGGGGTCAGTCGTGAGCATGTTCCGGAAAATTGCGATTTTTATCAGGGAGAGAAAGCTTACGAATTTTTACTGCAAGTTATTTGCGGTTTAAAGTCACCCATGATTGGCGAGACCGAAGTCTTCGGTCAGTTTAAAAACTACGTCGATCAGATCATGAAAGATGATTTTTTTGATGGGCAGTTAAAACAAGTTTTGATCGATGTGCGAAACACCGCAAAAAAAATCAGAGCCAAGCACTTAGTCAATTTAGGCGCTCAAAGCTATGGTTCCCTTCTTAGAAAAAAACTCAATTTTAACAAAGAGATTCACATCATAGGTTCCGGGCAATTTGTTGAAGAAATTGTTCCCTGGTTAGAGAAAAGATCTGATGAGATTTACATTCATTGCAGAAATACTGAAAAAGCCAAAAAGAGTGAGAAATTGTCCCATTTAAAAATTATGGACCTGAATGAAAATAAAGATTTTACGGGTAGCCTTATTATTGCAGCTCCACTCAATAGTGATGACTTAGCTCCATACACCAAAGATAACACTTTGGAGGAGATCTTTGATCTGCGCGGTGACTCACAAGATGACCCTGTTAGCAGTTCAAGCAAAGTCACTTCTCTCAAAAGTTTTTTTGACCTTATTGAAAACAACAAATCGAGCATTGCCAGCAAAGTTGAAAACGCGAATGTTGAGATTCAAATATGCACTCAACAAAAACTGGCCTCACAAAAACTGCACCCCTTTGGTTGGGACGATATATGCGCCTAAAAATGGCGTCACGTAAAAGTGACCTCGCAAGAATACAATTACATACAGTCGGTGAGTTTTTACAAAAAAAAATTAATATTCAACCTGAATACATTTACCGAGAATCCTTTGGTGATAAAAACTTAGACATTGATCTGTCGGGAAGTGAAAACAAAGGCTTGTTCACGCAAGACTTTTATCAAGCCTTGCTTGATAAAGAGGTGGATCTTGTTGTGCACTCTTGGAAAGACCTTCCTATCGAAGACAAAGAAACAACCATTGTGATGACTTTGGAAAGAGAAGATGTTCGCGATGTGTTGCTTGTTAAAAAAAAACATCTACAACAGATCAAGCAATCGCAAAAAATCAATATTTTGACGTCCTCTCCGCGCCGTGAGTATTTTTTAAGTGAGCACTTAAACAAGTTATATCCAGTGGATTTAAAGAGTGTTGAGTTCACCGCCATTCGCGGTAATATCCCAACTCGACTGAGCAAGTTGCTAGCTAGTGAGGCCGATGCGTTGGTGATCGCTAAAGCGGCGCTTGACAGAATGTTGAGTGTTGAAGACTCTGAGTTCACACCAATAAAAACAGAGATTAGAAATGCATTAGAGCAGTGTCAGTTTATGGTTCTTCCTTTAAATTACTTTCCTTCGGCGGCGGCTCAAGGGGCCTTGGCTGTAGAAGTGCTCAAAGGCACCGAGATTGAAAAAACATTACGCCAGTTAAACTTCAGTGATCAGTTTGAACTGATCAAAAAAGAAAGAGCCACCTTAAAAAAGTATGGAGGTGGCTGCCATAGTAAACTTGGGATCAATTATTTAAGTCGCTCTTATGGTGAGCTAAAGTTTTTTTCTTATGAAGATAAAAGCAATGAATTTGTTCATCAGGTTGAGTTAGGGCTACCCACTCAGTTTCCCAAAGTGAATGCGAAATTACTTTGGCCACAGAAGGGTGAGGTTCCCGCATCGAGGAGCTCCGTCGACGTGGACTTAATCGCTTTGAAAAAAGAGGCTGCATTGTGGGTGACTAAGGAGTCAGCCTTTCCAACTGATTATCAGCCGGCTGACGAGCAGTGCGTTTGGACCAGTGGTCTGATCACCTGGCAAAAGCTTGCCAAAAAAGGAGTTTGGGTGAATGGCAGTGCTGAGTCGTTGGGCGAAAGAGAAGAAATGCGCCTTGAGCACCTACTGGGCTCTGACTTGATGTGGGCCAAGTTGTCGCATGTTGACGGAGCACAAACTGAAAAAAAATTAATTCCAATTTATAAGGTAAAATGGAACTTCACTACAGAGACTTTTAAGGGGGCCGAGCATTTTTATTGGATGAGTGGGGAAATGTTTAAACAAGCCATGGCAGTGGCACCAAATATTATCGATAAACATCATTATTGTGGCCCCGGTCATACGTTTGATGAGATTAAAAAATATGTTAATAACTTAACTGTTTGTTTGAATTACAATCAGTGGTTAAAGGATATATCTCAATGAATTCAAATCAGTTGTTTGAAAAGTCCTATGCAGTCACCCCTGGTGGCGTACATAGCCCCGTTCGATCATTTAAAATGATGGAGTGTGACCCTGTCTTTTTTTCAGAAGGGAAAGGCGCTTACATCACCTCAGTAGAAGGGAAAAAGTACATCGATTTTTGTCAAAGCTTTGGCCCTAACATTCTTGGCCACAGAGATCCTGACGTTCAAGGTGCCGTCTGCAAAGTATTTAATAAAGTTTGGACACTGGGGGCTTTAGACCCATATTCAGTCGAGCTTTCTAGTTGGCTTGTAGAAAAAATTCCTTTTATAGATAAATTGCGTTTTGTGTGTTCTGGCACAGAGGCAGTGATGACGGCTTTGAGGCTTGCCCGCGCCTACACTGGTCGTCAAAAAGTACTAAAGTTTGAAGGTTGTTATCATGGGCATGTCGATAACATGTTGGTCAAGTCGGGCAGTGGCCTTGCTGGAATGGCTGAAAGTAGCAGTTTGGGTGTTGAAGAAAAAATCGTTGAAAACACATTGGTCTGTGGCTTGGGTGATTTAAATCATGTCGAAGACATTTTTAAAAAACATGGTGATGATTTATCCTGTGTGATCTTAGAACCACTACCTGCTAACTATGGTTTGTTAGTTCAAGAAGAAGAATACATCAAAGCAGTTTACAATTTGGCAAAAAAATATGGAGCCTTAGTGATCTTTGATGAAGTGATCTCAGGACTGCGCGTAGGTTTTACGGGCATGGCAGGCCGTTTGGATTTAACTCCAGACATTGTAACGTATGGCAAAGTGATTGGCGGAGGTTTTCCAGTAGGGGCTTACGCGGCTAGAAAAGACATTATGGCTCATATGGCTCCTGAAGGTGGAGTTTATCAAGCGGGAACACTTGCGGCCAACCCCATTGGTATGGTTGCTGGTCTCACCACACTTAAAAAATTAGAAGAGCACAACGTGCAACAAAGATTAGAAGAGCGAACTACAAGATTTGCAGCCACAATCAACGAGCACATTGCAAAACACAATTTGCCATGGCAAATGATCCACTACTCGTCGTTGTTTTGGTTAGCACCTAAAACAGAGCAGCCAATTAAGTCTCCGCGTGACTTTCCAGACAACATGACACAAACGTTTGCTAAATATTTCAGAGCTTGTTTAAAGCGAGGCATGTACCAGGCTCCGAATGCTTATGAAGTTGGTTTTATGTCTTGGGCCCACGATGACAACGTACTTGCAGCGGCTCAACAAATCATTGTCGAATCTTTAAAGGAAGCGAGTGAAACTCACTAGTGGCTGGAAGTTCACTTTATCAATCTCATGGTTGTTGTTAACCATTGCTTTTGCTGTTTGGTGGTTGATTAACAGTTTGCACCTCATTAACTTGAACAGCAGTTTTTCGGCTCAAGAGGTCAGTCGCTACCGTTTTATGCTAATCAGTGAAGGCGTGGCTTGGGTGATCCTGCTTTTAATAGGTGGCTGCACTCTGATTTACTTTGTTTATAAAGAAATGACAAAAAATGAAGAGACGCGAAACTTTGTGGCTTCCTTCAGTCATGACCTTAAAACATCCATTGCAAGCCTAAGGTTGCAAGCTGAAAGCTTGCAGGAAGATGTTAAAGATGCCGACTCACAAGTTTTACTCAAAAGATTGGTCGATGACAGTTTGCGCTTACAGATTCAATTAGAAAACTCTTTGGAGTTTGCTAGTCAAAATCGCATGAAATTACATCTTGAACCAGTGAACATCAATCATTTGATCTCGAGCTTAAGTTTCCACTGGCCGGATATTAATTTGCAACTAGACAATAAAGAGGCCGAGGTCGTCGCAGATAAAAGAGCTATAGATATTATCATGAGAAATATCATTTACAATGCTAAGGTTCATGGCGATGCAAAAACCATTTACCTCAATGTTAAACAGAAGGGCGATGGCCAAGTTATCGAGATCAAAAATGATGGCTCCGCTTTTAAGGGCGAAGTTGAAAAGTTAGGCTCACTTTACTACCGACATAACCCAAGCAGTGGAAGCGGCTTGGGTCTTTACATAGTGTCTTCGCTTATGAAAATGATGTCGGGCCATATTGAGTTTGCCAATGACCCGTTCACCATTCAGCTTCACTTCAAAGGAGCGGCATCGTGAATGTACTCCTGTTAGAAGATGACAAAAGTTTAGGAGCCACCTTAAAAAGTCGCCTTGAAAAAGAGGGCTTAACAGCGCACTGGGTGAGCACCATTCAAGATGCCAAACAGCTGGTCGACGAACAAACCTTTCAATTGATCATTTTAGATGTGGGTTTGCCAGATGGGTCAGGTTTTGCCTTTTCTAAATACGTTCGCCAAAAAACCAATTGTCCATTTATTTTTGTAACTGCTCAGACGAGTGCTGAAGATCGTTTGCAGGGTTATGAGCTAGGTGCCGTTGAGTTTATTCCAAAACCCTTTCACCTCAAAGAGTTTCTGATTCGTGTGAAAAACACCATTCAGTTGCACGGCAGTGATGAATTTGTGATGGATGATTTAAAAGTGAACTTCAATACGTTGACGGTCGAAATCAATGGTCAAAGTTCTGAGTTTAACTTAAAAGAAGCTGCAGTGTTGAAAATGCTCATTAACTTAAGCCCCAAGGTTGTGAGTCGTGATCAACTTTTAGATCATGTGTGGGGAGAGGATCAGTTTCCAAGCCAACGAACCGTGGACAATGTCATTGTGAGCTTGCGCCAAAAGTTGGGCAGCTACTCGGTGCTGATTCACTCAGTGAGGGGTGTTGGTTATGTTTTTAAAAAGAATTAATTTATAAAATAAGTAGTAAGGATAAAAAATATGTACAACGAAAAGTTCAATAATGTTTTAAACGGTGTTCAACAGGCAGTGCCACCCATTTGGTTTATGCGTCAAGCAGGACGCTATCACAAGCATTACCAGGGAATGCGTCAGAAGCACTCGTTTGTAGAGCTTTGTAAGAAACCAGAGCTAGCAGCTGAAACAGCCCTTGGTCCCATTCGCGATTTTGATTTTGATATTTCTATTTTGTTCAGTGATTTATTATTTCCATTGGAAGCTTTGGGGATGGGACTTGAATACAACCCAGGCCCAATTCTCGATAGAAAATTAAATTCTGATAACATCAAGGATTTAAAGCCTGTCGATGAGGCTATTGAGTTTATGAATTTTCAGTCTGAGGCTGTAAAAGCAACTCGCGAGCTGCTGCCAAAAAGCAAAAGCTTAATTGGCTTCGTGGGAGCACCGTGGACGCTATTCACTTACGCTGTCGAAGGCTCTCATAAAGGTGGGCTCAATCAAGCTAAAAGTCAACTTGAGCTTTTTAGTGCTTTTAAAGAAATCATGGAGCCTTTTTTGATTAAAAATATTCAGTTGCAATTAGATGCTGGGGCTGAACAAGTCATGGTTATGGACACAGCTGCTGGCGAGTTGAGTGAGAGTTTGTTTAAAGCCTTAGTGGTGCCGTCAGTTCAAAAATTTGCGAAAGCCTTTCCTAAGAAATTGGGTTTTTATTCCAAGTACACTCATTTCAGTTACTTTTCAGACCTTCTTAACGATGAAAATTTATCAGGCTTAGGTTTCGATCATCGCGTGAATTTGAAAACAGCTTTAACTTCATCACGCAAAACTTTTTTGCAAGGTAATTTTGACAACAACCTTTTATTTTGTGATCAGCCGACAGTGAAGAAGTGGTTGATCGATTTGTTAGCTCCTATTAAAGACCTTGATGCTAAAGACAAATCCAATTGGGTGTTTGGTTTAGGTCATGGAGTTTTGCCAAAAACTCCAGAAGACAACGTTAAGTTTGTCGTCGATTTCACGCGGGAGTATTTGGGTGGATAACTTTACCAAACTTCTTAATAAATACGATTTACAGGTGCCGAGGTACACAAGTTACCCAACTGTGCCATACTGGTCGGACTCACCAACTCCTGATGAGTGGGTGCAATCAATCAACACATATATGGCAAAAGACAAAGCGTCTTGGTCTATGTATATTCACATTCCGTTTTGTGAAACCTTGTGTTCATTTTGTGGCTGCAATACGAGCATCACTCGCAACAAAGAGCGCGGTGTTGGCTACGTCGATGTGTTGCTTTCGGAGTGGAATAATTACTTGTCAAAAGTGAAATCTTTGCCCTCGAAACAGTTGAAACAAATTCATTTAGGTGGAGGCACGCCTAACTTTTTATCTCCTGCTAGCATGGAGAGCTTGTTAAAACCTATTTTAGATAACTGCACTATCGACAAAAGTGAGTTCGAAGCCTCTATTGAGGTCGACCCTCGCCGCTGTACGGATGAGCAGCTAAAAAAATATGTCGAGTTAGGTTTTAATAGAATCAGTTTAGGAGTGCAGGACTTCAATATTGAAGTGCAAAAACTTATCAACCGAGTGCAAAGTTACGAGTCGGTGGAAAAGGTGACTCAAACCTCAAGAGACTTGGGCATCACATCGGTGAATTTTGATCTCATTTATGGTTTGCCAAAGCAGACCATGGATCTATTTAAAAAAACAGTGGAGCAAACATTAAAGTTAAAACCAGAACGAATTGCACTGTACAGTTTGGCCATCGTTCCTTGGATCAAGCCGTCGCAACGCTTATTTAAAGATGAAGACTTGCCAATGGGAGCTGAAAAGAGAGCCCTCTATGAATACGCTCGCAAAGTTCTTATCGCTGAAGGTTATATAGAAATAGGTATGGACCACTTTGCATTGCCAGAGGATAGCCTCGCTGAAGCCATTCAAAACCACACTCTTCACCGCAATTTTATGGGCTACACTTGTAAGACCTCTGATGTCCTTCTTGGGTTAGGGGTGAGCAGCATTTCTGAAACGCCCGACATGTTTCACCAAAATGAAAAGGTGCTCACACTTTACCAAGAAAAAGTGGAGCAGAAGCAAGTGCCAACACTAAGGGGGCATAAGCTCACACAAGACGACATTTATTACCGCAAAAAAGTGTTACAGTTTATGACCGAGCTTGAAGTAGTCATCGATGATGAATCTCAGGAGCAAGACATCGTGAGCTTTTTAAACGAAATGATCTCTGATGGCCTTGTAGTTGTTGAAGATAAAAAATTAAAGTTAACCGACAAAGGGCACCCTTTCATCCGCAACGCCTGCTTAGTGTGGGACAAGCGTTTGCGCGATAAAAAGCCTGATGCAAAAACATTTTCTAAATCTATTTAATAATAAGTTAGTGATTTTATGCAGAACAAACACATTCACATAGTTGGTGCCGGTTTCTCAGGATTGTGCTTGGCCTATTATTTCAATAGAGCCAATTTTCCTGTGACAGTGTATGAAAAGGCCGAGCGCCCAGGTGGCTTGTTGACCTCGCCCACTTCTGAGTTTGGACTGATCGAGCAAGCGGCCAACGGCATGGTTTTGAACCAACAATTACTGCAACTGTGTAATGAAACAGGGGTCGACTACATTGCCCCCGATCAGCTTGCAAAGAATAAATATTTGTACAGTGATAACAAAAAAACAAAATGGCCTTTTGCCTTTTGGCAAACGGTTGCTTTGGCTTTTAAAGTTCTTCTCATAAAATTAAACCCTAAAAAGTATTCACCCAAACCAGGCGAAACTTTGCGAGCTTGGGGAGAGCGTGTCTTTAACCCAAGAACGGTCAATGAATTGATAGAGCCCGCTTTTCAAGGGGTGTATGCCACAGGAGCTGCCAACTTAAGTGCAAGGCTGGTGACAAAAAACTTTTTTCAAAAAAGGCAAAAAAGCAAAAGCACCAAAGTGAAGCGACAAACGGTGAGTTTTTCTGGAGGCATGCAAGGGTTCTGTCAGAGTTTGAGTGAGCATCTGGAAAAACAGGGTGTGAATTTTCATTTTAACAAAAAGGTCGAACAGCTACTGACTGATGAAATAACTTATGTTTGTACAGACCCAAGAACTGCAAGTGATCTACTTAAACAACAAAACCCAAAGCTCAGTGATCAATTAAAAACGTTAAAGAAAGTTTCCATAGCCAAAGTGGCTCGTTTCACCGAAGAATTGCCTTCGGATGGCTTCGGATGTTTGTTTCCAGCGAATAGTAAAATAAACAGTATGGGTGTTCTTTTTGATTCCAATTTGTTTCCCGGGCATGTGCAAAATAAAAAGCTGCAAACTTGGATTCTTGCAGCTAACGATGATACTAGTGATGACAGGCTCAAAAATCTGGTCGACGAGGATATGAGCACTTTTTGGGGACAAGAGTTAGAAGTTGCTAGTGAAGATATAAAAATTTGGAAACAAACACTGCCTTGTTATAACACTGATCTAGAATCTTTATTAAACACCTATGATATGAGCCAGCCAGTGGCTGGTGACTCAACCTATTTGTTCGCCAATTACTGTGGCGACATCGGCCTTTCACAAATTTTAATTAAAGCACAACAACATGTGGAGAGAATGCTATGACTAAACCAAAGAAATTATTACTGCTCGTTAATTTAGGATCTCCCAAATCGCCGCAGCCAGATGACGTAGGGACTTTTTTAAATGAGTTTTTGATGGACCCTTTGGTCATTAATATTCCTAAACCCATTCGTTGGTTACTGGTGAAAAAACTCATCGTTCCAAGGCGTAAGTTCACCTCAGCAGAAGCCTACCAATCGATCTGGATGGGAGACAATGGTTCTCCTTTGGTTTATTACACTGAGAAGTTCAAAAACAGTTTGTCATCGGAGCTCAAAGACTTCCACGTTGATTTTGCCATGAGATACAACGGGCCCTCCATTCAAAAAGTGCTAGACCACTACAAAGACTTTCAAGAAGTTTACTTATTGCCAGTCTACCCTCAGTACGCAGAGTCTAGTTCCGAGACCGTTCTTGTTGAAGCCAGGAATTATGTGCGCGAGCAAAATCTTAAAACAAAAATTTATAAATTGGACTATTTTTATAACTCTGAAGATTACATTGATTGCATGGTTCAACACATTGAAACGCACTTGCAAGATAGGGGCATAGAGCACATTCTTTTTAGCTATCACGGTTTGCCCGAAAGTCACTTAAGAAAACTTGGGCCGGAGTATAAAAAAAGCTGTTTGCAGAAAGACTGTTGTCCAAAAAAATTTGGTAAAAAGCACCTTTGTTATCGATCACAGTGCTTTGAAACAACTCAGTTAATCAAAGATAAACTTAACTTTAAAGATGTCACTTATAGTACAAGTTTTCAGTCACGCCTTGGTCGGGCTGAGTGGGTTAAACCTTACACAACAGAGCATGTGCCAAGCTTAGTGAATAAACATAATGTTAAAAAGTTAGCTGTCGTGAGCCCTAGTTTTGTAGCTGATTGCTTAGAGACTTTGGAAGAGATTGATATGGAGTTGCGCGAGCAATTTGAAGAGTTAGGGGGCAATGATTTTTATTATGTGCCTGCTTTGAATGATTCTGAGGCCTGGGTTAAGAGATTTGCTCAGTGGGTGAGTAAGTCCCACAATCAATGGGACTTGCTCTAGAGGGAATTTTAATTACATAACGTCAATGACTGGAAGTATTTTCTTTACAGGTGAAGCTTTGAAAATTGATTTAATGCTTGGCGCTCCACTTTGAGCCGCTGTTTTTCTAAATGAGGACGCGTCAAAAACAGATGTGGCTTCACCGTTTTCACCAAAAGTTGAGTACACAAGTTTTACAGGGAAGAGAATGCTTGGCTCTTTACAACCTTCTTCTTCACTGTTTGAAAGAGTTTCGTCTGTTAAAACAACATAAAAGTCATCTTGATCAGATTCATACTTTATTACACCACAGTTGTCCGTGTTCACATCTGTCACAGGGAACTCAAAGATCATTTCTTTTGGCTCGTTGGGGGCTGCCTGGTTTAAAAATAAAGACATTTTAATCAAAGTTTTGTTGTCTAATAGTTCAATCAAACCACTTTTGAATTTAGTGATGTCTAAATGCTCAGGGTTGGCTTTTGATCTTAAGATATCAGCTGTGTCTGCAATGGCTGAAAAAGAAAAAAGAAGTGTTAAAATTAAAATGGTTGTTGCTTTCATGAATTCCCCCGTTTGTTATTTACAGAAAGATTTATGCCATCATTGATCAATAAATAAAAATTAGTCCTTGTAATAAAAATGCATTAGAAATAGTGATGATTTCACATGAAACAAGATCAGTTTGACTTATACATAGGCATTTGGAAAGGCTGTATTTATAGATATTTAGGAGAGTGAGCCCCCTGAATTCCCGCGTCAGTGAATTGGCATTTACTTCCCATTTTAATTGAGATAGGCTTTGCTCATTAAATTAATCAATCAAAAAGAGGCCCAAATGAACACGTACGAAAATATTTTGCACACCATTGGAAACACACCCTTAGTTAAGTTAAATAAGGTTGGCAGTGAGCTAAAGTGTAATTTGTATGCAAAGTGTGAATTCATGAACCCAGGTGGGTCTGTAAAGGATCGCATTGGTTTTCGTATGGTTGTTGATGCCGAAAAATCTGGGAGAATAAAACCAGGTGACACTTTGATCGAACCAACCAGTGGAAATACGGGCATTGGGATTGCTCTCGCAGGAGCTGTGCTCGGTTACAAAGTGATTATAACTTTGCCAGAAAAAATGAGTCATGAAAAACAAGTTGTTTTAAAAGCTCTTGGAGCTGAAGTGGTGCGTACTCCGACCGAGGCTGCTTTTGATTCACCAGAAAGTCATATTGGTGTGGCTAAAAAATTAGAAAAAGAACTTCCGAATGCTCACATTTTAGATCAGTACGCCAACCCGTCAAATCCACTGGCGCACATCGAAGGCACAGCGGTTGAAATTTTGAACGACTTAGACAACAAAGTGGATATGATCGTGATGGGAGCAGGAACGGGTGGAACTATTTCGGGTGTTTCCAAAAAAGTGAAAGAAGTGAACCCTAACACCATCATTGTTGGCGCCGACCCTGAAGGGTCTTTGCTTGCCGGCCCTGAACCTATTAAATCTTATCACGTTGAAGGCATAGGTTATGACTTTATTCCCGATGTTTTAGATCGCTCTCTTGTCGATCGTTGGGTGAAAACAAATGACAAAGCCTCTTTTCAATTGGCGAGACGCTTAGTGAGAGAGGAAGGTTTGTTGTGTGGTGGGTCTTGTGGCTCGGCCATGCAGGCAGCTATGCAAGAGGCCGCCACTTTGGAAGAAGGGCAGAATTGTGTGGTCATTTTGCCAGATAGCATTCGCAACTACTTAACAAAACATATTGATGACAGTTGGTTAGATAAAAATAACTTAATGACATAAGTATTTATAACTAGCTAATTTAACTGATCTACTAGAGAGAGTTGGCAAAACTATAGACTGTGAACTCTCTTCTAATTCTTTGAAATATTTTTTAGAACTGTCGTTTTTCATTGCACGACAGAGTGCTTTTGCTTAATTTTCGAGCTTATATATTTAGGCAAGAAAACTTACTGAAATTAAAACAACATATTTAAAAATAAGCCCCAGTTTTTATCATAGCCTAATTTAAAAGGACTTTATGAAAATTGTAGCGTTGTGTTTTTTTGTAATCGTATGTTTTAACATTCAAACTTTGCCGGCCAAAAGCGTATCCATCGCAGAAGAGGTTATTTACTCCAATTGTTACAAAAAAAGAAGAGTAAAAAATAAAAGTAAAGAGTTTCCTTATACAAACCCTTATATCGATCAAGTTCTTACAGAAGATAGATTTAAAATAAATTACTCTCAGAATAATTCGGACTCAATTTCCATATCGTATGGTGAGTATAAAAATAAAAATACGAACACTGAAGAAATAAAAAACGTCATCATTTATTTTCATGGGACAGGCCAAACTTGGGAGTCTGTGAACAAAATTGGTATCAATCCGTTGCCAGAAAATGCTGTAATAGCTTCATTGAGCTACCCTTGCTTTGGCCAATCCGAAGGAGTGCCAAGCCAAGACTTAATAACAAGCCTAGCTGTTAGTTTCGTTCATTTGATGGGTAACAAATATAAGGGTGCAAATATTTATTTTTGGGGTTTTGATTTAGGTTCAGCTGTGGCTTTAGAAGTATTTCATCAATTAAAATATACAGAGAGCAGCTTTAAACCCAAAGCTCTTGTTTTGTATTCCCCTTGGACAAATACCCAAGATGTTTGCTCTGGCTTAACTCGTATTAAGAGAATTTGTAGAATTGAAAAACTTGAAAACAATTTATACGACTCCCTAGCGATAGCTCCAGATATTGATGTGCCAACGCGAGTTGTCTACACTAGCAGCGATGGCTTAGTGCCAGCTAACACCACTGAAACTTTTATGGAAACATTGTCAGAAGGTGTCTTGCAAAGTTTTCGTTCATTGCGGGGGCTAAAACACAGAGAGTTATTGTCGGAACCTCAAGTTGCCAATGAGAGTCTTGGTTTTTTACTAGATCGTTAAATGTCGAAGACTATGCTTCTAAAAAGTCTCCTTACTTTATGGTTCGTTTTTTCTTCATTTTTTGTGACAGCACAAAATGTGACTACAATCATTGAAATTTCAACGCAAGTTGAAGACATTCGAACAAGTTTAGGTTTAAAAAAACAAAATGTGTATATTTATGGGGGCACAGCCATCGCGGTGCTTGAGAACTTAATGTATGCAAAACCTCTCAGCGTAAAAGACACTGACGTTGTGTTTGTGGACACATCGATATCTGAAAACAGAGCTCAAATGCTCAGCGCTCAAATGAACCGAAGTGATGTTTTTCAGGAGAAACAAGTGGTGCCAAAATCTTGGGTTTCTGGGTGGGGTTTTTTTCACGTACATAAAAAAACAAATTCTTTAATTGATATAGCTATTGTGCCGTCAGTAGATAACTTAAGTAAAAATGGAATTCTCAATATAGAGATGGTTTCAATTCAGCTAAAAGCTAGTGAGTCTCTTATATCGTGGTCCGAAATTTTTTTAATGGAGCTGCAACAAGTTTCAAAAATAAATCCAGTTGTCGGGCAATTGTATGGTGTCAATGATGATTACAACGGGTTAAATAGCTGGAGAAGTAAGACACCTGTTATTATCAATCACGCAGAGTTGAAATCATCGCCGGTGATGGCAGCTATGAGGTTAATTAGATCGCACATTAAAATAGATGCGGCTCTCGGTGAAGAATTGCATTCGTCACTAGCAAGCAGCCTAGAAAAACCACCTAACAAATTAGATCGCACAAGAGCGTCTCGGCACTTTTCATATTTTTTTGGCGATGACAGATTAGTTGATGAACTTATTTTTGCAGAAAAAATTGGTTTGTTAAAATTAATTTATCCATCTGTAGCTCAATTAGTGAAAAAGTCGACTGAAGATCAACTAACGAAGCTGTTAATCCGAGCAACAGATCAGGATTTATCTATTGAGGAAAGAAGACTTGCAAGACTAAAAAGGCTCAGCCAGAAAATGTCTATTTCAGACAAATTTAAAATGCAAGAGGAGCTTAGCATTTACTATAAAAAGCTGTTGGCAGAACCTTTGTTTCCTGAAGCCTTATCTTGTAGTCACAAAATCAAAGCCAGTTAGTTTTTAAATTAATAATGCCAAGGAAACTTAGAAAAATCTCTCGGACGTTTTTCTAAAAAGGCATCTTTGCCCTCGGTGGCTTCATCTGTATCGTAGGCCAGGCGAGTGGCTTCGCCGGCAAACACTTGCTGACCAACCATGCCGTCATCAGCGAGGTTAAAAGCAAACTTCAACATGCGGATGGCTGTGGGGCTTTTGCTATTGATTTCTCGACACCATTCAAGGGCTCTGTCTTCAAGTTCTTTGTGCTTAAAAACAGCATTGACCATTCCCATTTCATAAGCTTCCTGAGCGGAGTAGTTCTTACCGAGAAAGAAAATTTCTCGTGCCTTTTTCTGACCAACCATTTTAGCGAGGTAAGCAGAGCCATAACCTCCATCAAAGCTGGCTACATCCGCGTCGGTTTGTTTAAAAATAGCGTGTTCTTCACTGGCAATGGTCATGTCGCAAACAACATGCAAAGAGTGACCGCCGCCTACAGCCCAACCTGGCACCACACAAAGAACAACCTTAGGCATAAAGCGTATAAGTCTTTGCACCTCTAATATGTGCAAGCGACCATGGCTAACAACATCTCCGTATTTGTAGCCGGAGCGCCCACGCATTCTTTGGTCACCACCAGAACAAAACGACCAGCCGCCATCTTTAGGGCTGGGACCATTTCCGGTGAGAATCACTGTACCAACATCTCGCAACCCTCTAGCATGATCCAGAGCTTGGTAAAGTTCATCAACAGTTTGCGGACGAAAGGCATTGCGCACTTCTGGGCGGTTAAATGCAATTCTAACCGTGCCTTGTTCAAGAGCTTTGTGATAGGTGATGTCGCTGAATTGAAAATCATCGACAGATGCCCATAACGACGGATTAAAAATTTCACTGCTCATGGTTCACCACCTTATAAATTGATCAAAACATAATGTAAAATCGCTGTAACAATTACACAGCTCATTTAAAAATACACAAATAGAACTAACTAAAATAAGTCATAATTTCAAGTCGATAACACATAAGCATTGCACAACAGTCAGTGTGAGAAAGTCTGGGGGAAACTATGTTAAAGGTTTTTGCATTTTTAAGTTTATTCTTTTTGGCAAGTTTGACAAAAGCGGACGTTAAAATCTATGAACCCAGCCCGAATTTTATTTGCCAGGTGTATGCCGATTTTATGGAAGGTGTTTGCAACAGCGAAGACAATCCAAGGCCAAAAGATGTCTGCTTGAATGAAGGTATGCAACAACAAGATTTCATTTTGGGTCAAGACTATGTTATTGACTCCGACTCAACCATCGTATGCTTTTCGAAAAAGTTATTTCCATTTAAACATGACGATCGTCTAGATTTTTGGTTTTGGCAAAATTCATTATAAAAATCAGTTAAGTATCAACAGTTTTTATTTAAAAACTATGAGGGTTTACTCTAGGGTTGTTGGGTAAGCCTTATAAATGTTTATTATTTTTGTAAGTTTCCCCATGATGGCTGTTTTAGTGACAGCCATTTCCAGTTTAAAATTCATAAAAAACTTAGACACAATTTTGTCAAATCTGTTTAATTTTGATTTTGTATCATAACGAGACCTATAAAAAAGTCCAGGGCAAGTAACAGCTCTAAATAACTGGACTTTTCTAGTCATTTTTATCTGCATACACTGGCAATAGCTGGTTTGTCTGTAAAGTTTTTGAGACAACTGCCGATTAATTATGAGTCAGCAAAGTCTAGCAATGAGATAGACCAGTTAAACAAAATACTTAAAATGAGATTAGGGATATAAATAGGGGACTCGAATGAGTAAGTATATTGCAATAGTAACGATCATGATATCAACGGCTTTTGTAGCCTTTAACTTCCAAAACTGTGCGAAATCAAGTTTTCAGTTAAGAGATGCACTTGATAGTAATGGAGTGACAGGTTTAACAGCGTTTCCAACCTCTTGTCGAGAGTACTATGAAAATGGATCCTGCCAAGATGGAGTCTATAAAGTAGATCCTGATGGCAATGGCATCGGCATGGAACCTTTCGATGTCTATTGTGATATGACTAATTACGGACGAACGCTTTTGATCAATGCTCCTGAAGCCAACTACACAAACATCCCTGAACTTCAAGAAGTGAAATCAATGACCACTTTAGGTCGACTCCCTGACAGTAAAATAGCTATCTTTTTAAACCTCACCCAAAACTCTCAACACAACAACGTAGTGGTTGACTTAGCAACGGGCCAAGACAATCACACAGTGTCCTTAAACTCAAACTCTACATCCACTCAAGGTCAGTATGTCATTATGGACACTGCCAATGATCTTTGTGATGCTTACGATACGGGAGTGGACGGAGCAGCTTATACGCAAGGGAATTATTGGCAATTTGGTAACGGTTCAGGCGACGGTTTCATCGGTTACCTAGATAACCAAACAGGAAACAACCCTTATACTGGTTTCACTGTTGAGTTGCCAACAGGTACAGATAAGGCATGTAATATGGTCGGCCCAAAACAAGCGGCCACTTATTTAAAAGGATCTATGTGGATCGTTGAAGATCCAAACCCACACTCAGCGTGTGAGCAGCCACCGACAGCAGTGAATGGTGGTTGGACAGATTGGGCTCCGTGGACAGATTCAACAACTTGTGATTCCGACTGTAATAAAACACAAAGTTCAGTGAGAACATGTACAAATCCGGAACCTGCCAATGGCGGTTCCGATTGTTCGTTATTGGATGGTGGTAACGCTATTAAATATCAAACTACATCGTGTCAGCCGGGAGAAGGCCAATGTACAGCTCCGCCACAACCTGTCGATGGTAACTGGACCACTTGGAGCGGTTGGACGGATACAAATACTTGTGATGTTTACTGTAACAAAACACAAAGTTCTACTAGAACTTGTACCAACCCTACACCTGTCTACGGCGGCAATGACTGCTCAGGTTTAGATGGTGGCAACTCTTCAAAAGTTCAAATCGTTCAGTGTCAACCGGGTGAAGGCTTATGTGCTCCACTTCCAATTCATGGCGGATGGACGTCATGGTCTGGTTGGGTTGATGATGGTCAATGTGATGCTTCTTGTTTGAAGCCACAAAAAAGAACACGTGAGTGTACAAACCCAACACCACAAAATGGCGGGAACGACTGTGCCCAGCTTGATGGTGGTAACGATACAGACACTAAAGTAGCTTCATGTCAGGATGGAGAAGGGCTTTGTAATGCCAACCCTCCTATCGATGGTAACTGGACAGCGTGGTCACTATTTGCGCCACACACTCCTTGTACAGCTGATTGTACTAAAGAAGTCATTCAAGTAAGAACGTGTACTAATCCAGCTCCAATGAATGGTGGTAAAGACTGTTCAGATCTTGATGGTGGTAACGCACAAAATATTGAAGTTAGAAACTGTCAATATGGAGAAGGTTTATGTCAACCAGATCCGATCGATGGTGGTTACACCCCTTGGACAAGTTGGACGCCAGTGGGTCAGTGTGATCAATACTGTAAACAACACTTTTCATCTTCAAGATCCTGTACAAACCCATTGCCACAATTTGGTGGTAAAGACTGTTCAGCTCTCGGTGACAGCATCAAATCATACGTTAAAGATTGTGATGTTGGAGAAGGCCTTTGTAATGGTTTAGCTAAAGTTATTATCTTAGGAACGAACCCAGAAAATTTTGGTGAGTTGAACCCTGGTAATGCTGGTGAGAGAGTTATCACTTACAAAAATGTGGGTGGGTTGGTTGCAACCAACTTACAACTTTCTGGCTTAGACAATCCTTTTGATTTCAAAGGTGGAAACCCGCCAGATGGATCTGATGGATCATGTCAGCAAGGTGGTTCTTTACAGCCAAACTCAGTCTGTACTGTCACTGTGAGTTTTGTTGAAACAACACCTGGTGAATATGATGACACATTGGTGTTAGATTATAACGACGGTCAAGAAGATGGTCAGTTGACTCGTGACTTAGTCGCGAAGGTCAAAGACGGCGTTGCTCCTGGTGAGTTGAATGTCACATTGATTGGTCCGGGTGATTTTGGAACGACCCCTCCGGGCTCTCCAGTTCATCTTATAGTTAAAGTTAAAAATGAAGGTTCATTGCCAGCTGCGAATTTAGATGTTCCAGCCATTAACGAAATGTTCTACTTGAGAAATGGCAACGATCCAAGTGCTCCAGGAACCTTCCCAGGCACAGGTGGAACCTGTGATGAGAAACTTGCCGTAGGTGCAGAGTGTACAATTGCACTCACTTACAATCCACCTGAAAAAGGCACGCACACAGCAACACTCAACCTCACTTATACAAGTGATACCACAGACGCTATTCCACAAGCGGGAACGTCACAACTTCCTTTGATTGGACGTGCTGATGAGAATTGCCCAACTTGTCCGATCGACGGTCAGTGGAGTCCATGGACGTCGTGGACGAAAAAAGGTGAGTGTGGACCTGACTGTAAAAAGCTATCGAAAAGATATAGACAGTGTAACAACCCTGCACCACAAAATGGTGGGAAAGACTGTGAAGGCCCTGCTGAAGAATCAAAAAACGAAACTTGTCAGCCAGGAGAAGACTTCTGTCCGCTTTTAGCGAAACTTGAAATTGATGGTAATAAGCAGTTTGGCACATTAACAGTAGGTGAGACATCTCCGAATCATACGTTCACGGTTAAAAACGTGGGTGGTCGCGATGCTACCAATGTTCAGCCATACGTCGTTCAAACGTTGCTTCCAACTTATTTCAACTTAGTGGGCGGCACTTGTGACACTGTGAATACCTTGGCTCCAGCTGAAACGTGCACACTTGTTTACAACTATAAACCTGAAGCCAGTGGCACACATCAATTAGAAATTGGTGCTACTTATAATGATGGTCAAGATGACCTTGAAGTGAAAACAACCATCGTAGGCTCTGCCAACGATAAGCCAGCAGCTCTTGAGATTGTTGGTAACGGTGACTTCGGTGAGCAAGAAGTGAACGGTTCAACTAAGAGAACATTCACATTAAGAAATATTGGTCAAAGACCAGCAACTAATATTAAGTACAACGGTGTTGAGCTGCCATTCACAAGAAGTGGCGGAAACTGTACAGCCACTCTTAATGTGGGACAGAGCTGTACATTGATTTACACTTATTCTTCACCAGTCCCAGGTGACGATAAAGACATTTTAGAAATTCCATATAGCGATGGGGTTGCTAGCCAACAAATCACACAAATGTTAAATGGTAAAACAAAAGTGGATCCAGCTGACATTAAAATGGTTTGTATCCCGAAAAACGTGGGCAGTGTGCCAGTAGGTCAGAAAAAGACAGTGACTTGTACATTGAGCAATGTTGGTGGAGCACCAGGTTCTGGCTTTACTTTAGCTCCATTAGGAGCTCCTTGGGCTCACACGGGTGGAAGCTGTGCCGCCGGTACAGTGCTTGCTCCTAAAGCGCAAAAAGATCCACTACCGAAGCCAATGGTTAGAACATGTAACTATGTCTTTACATTTGCTCCAACACAGCCGGGTGATTATCCAGGTGTGGTGAACATCACTTACAACAATGGTGATGGCAACTCTACAGTTGCAGATACGTTGAATGGTTCAAGCCCGAAACTTGCTCCAGCAAAACTGACATTCAATGGAGTGTACAACTTTGGTAACTTAACTTTAGGTACAGATCCTGCGAAGGTGCACACTTTCACAGTTAAGAACGTTGGCGGCTCAACAGCCACTGACTTGAAGCTTACAGATGTGAACGAGCCATTCAAAGTGGTGGGCGGAACTTGTAAATCAACTTTAGCTAAACAAGAAAGCTGCACTTACTTAGTTCAGTTTGAGCCAACTGAGTCGGGCACATACCAAGACGATATTATCTTCAAATACAACAACGGTCGCAGCACTGTGAAGTTAGTGAAGAGATTGTCTGGAAGTGCCGACTACAACTTGGCCGCCTTGTCAGCTCGAATCAACCCAAGCAGAAACTTTGGTTTGGTCGATGTCGATACGAGCAAGCGTCATGTTGTCACAGTAACAAACCATGGTGGAGTTCCTGCAACAAACATTGTGATCAGTGGTCTTGATTACCCGTATACACAAGTAGGAACTTGTCCGAGCACATTGGCTCCAGGTACAAGCTGTAGCTTCAACGTTGACTTCAAGCCTACAGAAGGTGGCACGTTCAACGATGAAATCATTATCGATTACAACAACGGTAAGCAAACACGTAAATTCACGTTCCCAATTGTCGGCCGCGCTAAAGAAAAGCCAGCTGAGCTCATGGTGAACTGTGAGTCGAACTTTGGTAACTTAACTAAAGGTCAACATGCAGACCGTACATGTACAATCACGAACATTGGTAAGCAAACAGCGAATACCATAGTTTACAACGGCTTTAAGTCGCCACCGTTCTACCCAGGAAAAGGGCAAGGCCTTTGTGGTCCAACTCTCGAAGCTGGCGAAACGTGTAACTACTACATTAGATACAAGTGTTTGAAAGATGGTGTCGACAATGACAAGTTCACAGTCAGATACCGTTCAGGTGCCAACAAGAAGTTGATCACAGTTGTAAGAACTATTGTTGGAACTTGTAAAGCTGGTCCGAAACCAATCGATGGTGGCTGGACAAAGTGGAGTGGTTACGTCAAGCACGGTGGTTGTGTGAATGGAGTTCAGAAGTACAAGTCTTATAGAGAATGTACAGATCCAGCTCCATCTCATGGTGGTAAAGAGTGTAAAAAACTCAACGGCCAGTATGACCTTATCGAGTATCGTTATGATAAAAAAGAGTGTGGTAACTTAGGTCAGTGGGGCACTTGGAGTCCATGGCAGAAGCACGGAGCTTGTAAAAATGATAAGCAAAAGTACAAGCGTTCGCGTCAGTGTACGCCAGCGGGTAAACTTTGTAAGACTGCCTCTGGACAGCTAGCCACGTCTGAAACAACTTACGAAACGAGAGATCAGCAGTGTAGCACAGCAAAAGCCGTTCTTAAGTTCCAGTCTTGTGACAGCGAGCTTAAAGAAGGTGGGCAAGAGTTGTGTGGCATTAAGAATGTCGGTAACTGTAAAGCGACCAACTTGAGATTGAGTGTGGGCGCTCCGTTCTTATACGGTCAGCCAGCAAGCAGTGCTTGTGGTCAAGGTGGATACTTAGATAAAAATGTTGCCTGTAACATGAAGATCAGTTGTCCAAAACCATTAGGTTCTAAGGCAGCGACCTCATCGATCACTGTGAAGTACAATGATTGTAAAGGTGAGCAAGTTCTCAAAAAGTCTGTGAACTGTAAAGCTGACAATCCACCAGTGATACCTACTTGGGGAAGCTGGACAGCGTGGGAAGGTTCTGCGTGTGTGAATGGAAAGCGTAAGCAGTATAGATGGCGCATGTGTTTGCCAAACGGTCAAAAGTGCACGCGCAAAGATGGCAGCAAAGGAGCTAAAGAAGACGAAAGTCGCTTGATTAACGATCCAAAATGTCATGTGGCAGCTGAGTGTACAGTTGAGCCGTCCATCGGTACGGCCTTGCCGCCAGCAAATGTGGTGCAAGCTGAGTTTTCGAAAAGAACAGGTCGACCGTTCCATAAAATGTACTTACCACAAACGGGCAACCAGTTAACGCAAGCGTCTTACTCGCAGTGGAAGCAGTTCATCAAGTTTGAGAAGTGTAAATTCCCAGACGGTAAGATTGAGTGGAAGGTGAAAGACTACGTTACTCCAGTCAATAAGTGTAATGCTTATATGAAAAACGACAAGACAGTTCCATGTTTGTTAGACAAATCGGGAAAGTGTATTAAAACTTGGTTAGATGGTATCAACCACGGTTACAGCTCTTGTATGTACAGAGTTCACAATGGTGGTGGATTGCCACCAAAGGCGGGTACAAAAGTAATCAATGGTCAGAAACTTCACTTCTGTGATTTAGAAGCTTGTTTTGGAAGAAACCCAGCTTCTGAGTGCACAGGAACTTGGGGGAGTTGGTCAGACTATGGCTGTAACAAAAAAGGTTACAAAGCTAAGTGGCGTAAGTGTCCAGCTGGAAAAACATGTTGGGATGCTGTTAAGAAGCAATGTACGACTTCAATGGATGAGCACTCAACCACTGAAAAGTGTAACTCGACGGCACAGTGTGGTGGAGAATGGAAGCCTTGGAGTTCATGGAGTTGTGCCAAAGGTGGTTACTTTGCAAGATGGAGAAAGTGTGAGGACGGAAAGAAATGTTTGTCTGAATATTCAGCTCCAGGAACATGTCGTACGACAGAGGATGATCACAAGACAAAAAGGAACATGACTTGTTCTCCGAACGTTACTTGTGGATTCCAGAAAGTGAACGACAAACATGTTTACATTCAGGCTGAGTGTTACAACGAGATCAAAGCTGCTGGTGGTAACGAGTGGAAAATGATCAATAAATCAGGTGCATCTGCAGGGAAGGCCTTACAAGCTTTACCTGATAAGGGCACACTAAGAAATGATAAGAGCAATTCACCAAGCATGATGTACAAGATTATGTTCCCTTCAGCGGGAAGATGGTATGTGTATGTAAGAGGTTGGGGTGATGCTGATGGTTCTGGAAAGTCTAGAAACAAAGACAACACCAATGGTGAAGGAAAACGTGACAGTGTGCACGTAGGGATCAATGGCAACTTGTCGACAGCCAAAGCCATGGATCACTTTCCAGCCAACAAATGGTTCGCCTCAAACGACCGTCGTGGAACAAATGCTAAAGCCTATATCGACGTTCCAAGTGCTGGTAAACATATGGTTTGGGTCTACATGAGAGAAGATGGTTTCATCATCGATAGGCTTGATTTTAAGAAGCCATAAAATAACATTTAAAACTGTTTAAAATAAAAAACCGCAAGTAGAAATGCTTGCGGTTTTTTTTGATCATAAAGTAATAATTTGATTTAGAGATTTTGACCAAAATCATTTTGGCTTTATTTTTTTTTTGCCGTATGTCGCTTGGTTCTAAAAAATAGTCCAAACACCAATCAACCTATTCAGCGAGTAAAAAGCCAACCAACTACAATCGCGGTAAGGAGACCTGTAATGATGTTTTCAAATGTACTTTTACCTTCTTGTTGTTTTTCTTCATTTAGTTTGATGATTTGTGTTAACGCATCGGTCGTTATGTCATTTGGGTTTTGAATGGCGTTAGTTAGATAATTAGAAATTCCAAGTTCTACGATTAATGGTTTCGACAAAAAAGCATTTTCAATATGAGTAATATTAACTCCAGATGATTTAAGACTTTCAAAGACATCTGAGTTTTGAAAGTTTTTTGTAAATTCAATTATGTCGAGTTCATCTCCTGATAAAGATTCTTCGATCAAAATTTCTACAAACTCATTAGCTATTTCTTGAGGCGGCTGCTCAAAGTTTAAAGATTCATATATGTTATGACTTGTAGATTGAGCATACAAAAAAGTACTACTCATACTAGTGGTATTTATTACTACTAATAGCAAATTCAAAATGAATTTAAATTTTTTTGGAATAAGATAAGTCAAAATTTAATCCTTTAACTAAGAGGTATAATGTACAATTTGATTAATTAATAAGCACTTTTTGGATATTTTCAAATCAATATTAAAAAAATGAAACTTTTATAAGGTTGAGTTCTCAAAGGGTACCTTTTACTGCTCAAAGACTCCAAAAGTACGAGGCTTAATAGTCAGTGCTCTTTCTTATAATGAGCAACTTTATAATTTTTGTGACAAAAATATTTTTTAGAAACCTAAAAATTATAGTTATTAGTCTGCAATTACAAAATTAGATTTTAAAAGAGAGACTTTAATCCTCAATAAATCTTTAAGTTTTGTTCTGAAGAATCACCTAATAAGATCCTTAAATGTCTAACTGTTTAAATATATGTTTTATTTTAATGGGTGTTGTTGAAATTTGTGTGTTGAAACTCATTTCATTATAAGCCGTTGCAGTTGACCTACTTTTGCAGTTTTTTCTGTTTTTTGAATAAAATGATGAAATGAATTTTCATGAGTCACCGTTTATGAAAATTGCCAAATGATCTTAGATGTTTAAGTCGTAAACTTTACAGCATTAAGTGCTTGATAAATAAGCATATTTAGGCCTCATGTTACGCGTGAAACGCTTTTTTGGACTTCTTTTTGATCTCATTTCACATGAAATACCTGATTGTGTTATCAATACTCATCTATCGGGGGAGAGATTGAATATAGAGCCAGATAACAATCAGCGCCAATTACGAGCAATGCCAGTTGTTAACAATGTGCATGAGCCTCTTTACCAAGAGCTAAAACTCTTAATTGATGCGTACAAGGGTGGCATCGCCTCACTCAGTCTTAAAATACAAGTTTCAAAGCCGACACTCTGGCGATGGGCCAAACTAAAAAATAGACGAGCTCCAAACCCAGGCAATGTGCTCGCAATGTTAAAGTATTTAAAAAAAGAAAATGATTTGCAAAAACTCATTCATATGTGTTCTCCGCAAATCAGTCAGTTCTTAAAAGAGTCCTATCAACTTGAGTTACAACGTCAAAAATCATCTCAAATTTCAGAACAGTTGAATGAGTTATTCAAGGACTTTTACCTTTATTTCATCTACCGTCTTATTATAACAGAAAAAAAAGTAGATCGTGAATTTATTAAAAAAGTTGTTGGAATTTATAATTTAGAGCAGTTGGGTTTGACTATCGAAGATGAGTCTATCAGTGATTCTTACCTCAAAGAATTAGGTGTTATTGCTGATCACAAAATAAACTTACTTATTAGTTACGGTGTAGTAGTTGAAAGCTCTGGTCAGCTCATTGGTCAAATTAAAGAACCACAGATTCATATTAGTATAACTAAAAAACATATTCCAAAGTTGTTTAGTTTTTTTAAGGAATATAACCTATCAAAAAATAATAATATGCTCTATCTTTACTATGAGTGTATTAATAAAGAGACTTTAAAAAAAGTAATGCGTATACAGTATGACGCTTTTAAAAAATGTTACGAAATTATGGACGCTGAAAAATGTGAAGACGGTGAAGTTTATTTATTAAACACATTTGTAGAATCGATAAGTAATTAGGGGAAAGTGATGATATTTAGTTTTTATAAGAAATCGTGGGTTATGCTTTTGATACTGCCCTTGTTTTCATTTGCCGGTCCTATAGAAGGAGGCGGTGGTCCAGGAGCTCTGTCTGTATTTAAAGATACCGGACTAAAGCGAGAAATTCCGTTAAGACAACTAAATCTTGTTTTGCGAAACCATAATTACACAGCTGATGTTGAAAGACATCCATCATCACGCCTTAAGCTTTTTGATTCTTGCGTGAGAGACAATCGCATTGAGTCCATTTCAAAAGCTCCGCGCACACATTGCGTCGACTGGGTTGAAGAAAATGTCTTAGTCAATGGAGTTGAGCAAAGTAAACTCACTTGTCGTTATTGGTCGAAAATGCGGCTGAAGAATGCCTTAAGATATGCAAAGAAGAACCCTAAAGAGTGTAAAATTGTATTTGGTATGGATCATCCAAATCAAAGCCTTTACGGTAGCCGTCCAAATGAGGAGGTTCCTTTGTGTAATTACAATAAAGAGTTGGACGATTTTAAACAGACTCAACGAGTAGAGGTTTATACCATGAATGATTTCGCTTCAGATAAGATCTATATTAGAGATATTGATAAAGATAGAGCGAATCCAGGCTACATACGCTATAATTATACATTACCAAAGTGTCAGTGAGTAAATTTGAAGAGTGGTTCTTAATGAACCACTCAAAAAACCAACTAAATTTAATTCCAAAATGAAGCCAAGATTCTATGGCGCAAAATTACTTTAATGTTTTTCTAAGAAAGTTCGCCTTTTTCCTTATAATAAAGGGGCGAAGATGAGAACCGTCCCAGTAATATGGGTCACCATATTGATTGATGAGGTTTATATTGCCTGATGAGTCTAAGAAAAGACTTTTTGTCTTAATAAGTTGAACTTTTGGCTCTTTGACCAAATCATTTATAAAATAATACTTATCATTGATAATTTGGTTGTAATGCTTACCAACGTAATTTTGTGATGCTTTTACTTTATCTTGATCAAAATACTTTGTGAAAACCCCTCTTGTGATGTACCTATTGGGATTGATATGATAGTCATCGGTTGGAATTGGCTCTAAAATATATAAAGTGTCTGTGAACGAATTTAAATGTGTGATTGTTTGTCGAAAATCTTTGGCAAATTCAATTTCAAAATTTTTGCCATAACCATAGCTATAATCTTTTAAATGATTATTAAGGTACAGACTGTATGAAATAGAAAAAATAATGCTGTCTATTTTTTTTGAGTTTTCAAATAAAAATTTATATGTGTTTTCGGTATTTTTTTGGCAGTGTTTGTGAGTGGTCTCCATGTTCATTAATAATGAACATCCAGGCTCAGAGATGACATAGACAGTATTATTACTTTCAGGATTTATACTAAAATATTCGTCAAACCAATGTTGATACATCCCAGAGTGACTGTCGCCAAGCAATACAATGATGTTTTCACCCTGTCCTATGATTGTTTGATTTAAGGTGCCGTTGAATTTGATATATTTTGGCTGGCTTTTTAAAGGGGTGGGTTGGAAATCATAGGAGGCCTTACTGATGGCTTGAAATTGCCGGTTGGGGACTAGCCCCTGACTCAATATATTAATATGTAAAGTTGGAAAAATCAAAAATGCAAGAGAAACGATGAGAATCAAAGGAGTAAAAGATTTTTTTAGGCTCATTCTTTTTGAAGGCTTTTCAATAAGTTCATAACTAAAAATAGCTAACAACACAGAAATAAGTAATAGCCACAAGTTGGCTGAAATATTGTATTGATAATTATTGAGGTAGTAACTAATAACTAGTAATGGCCAGTGAATTAAATAAAGTGGGTAGCTGATTTTACCCAAATAAACTAACGTTCTTTGTGATAGTAAAAATTGATTCGCAAAATGTCCTTGGCTTAAAATAAAAATCATAGCTCCAAGAGAGGCAAATAGAGAGTTCACTGGTGTGTTTAATAGTTTAAAATCTGCGATGAGAGCGAGTGAAATAAACAGAAATCCTAGGCTGGAAAACCCTTTAAAAATATACTTCTTTTGTGAGGTCACCTGTGAGAGTAAAGCTCCTACTCCAGTCTGCCAAAACCTATGAAGCGGGCTATAGTATTTAATGCTGTCTGAATAAAACTCTCCAGAATAAAAAGTGACAAAGCTAATAATTGTGACAATGAGAGTGATGAAAAAAATAGTTGTCTTGTTTCTGGCTACCAAAAATAAGAGAGGCCATAATAAATAAAACTGTTCCTCCACAGCTAAAGACCACGTATGCAATAAAAAATTTTTTTTGGCTTGCAAATCAAAGTAACTGGCCTCTTCCATATTGCAAAAGTTGGTAATGAATAAAACAGCACATTTAACCTCCTTTTTAAGAGGTATGTACTCAACTCTATAAAGGTAGAAAGCTGCTAACAACACGGTTAAAGCAAGGGTGAAAATAAGTGATGGGAACAAGCGTACAATTCGACGTTGGTAAAATTGAATGAGGTCTTTTAAGTTGAAGTTTTGAAAAGATTGAAGTTTTGCTGTAATTAGAAAACCAGAAAGGCAGAAGAAAATATCAACACCGATGTAACCGTGTTTTAAGGTGCTTGGAAAAAAATGATAGAATAGAACAAACAGTATAGCCCAGCCCCTAATTCCGTCGAGATCTTTGCGGTAGTTTAATGGGTCTTGAGTTGGCATAATAAATAAATTCTGTGATTCATGTTGTTTTTTTATAGTGTTTGTCTTGCATCAATTTTACTTGAACTCAAAATTATAGTGTAGAACTAATTGACACAAATAAAGAGTTATAAAATAGCAATAATTACAGTAGTTTATACTGGCAAGGGAATGTTCAACCCTGTAATTAATATCTGTACAAATAGTTACAGTGTGAAACAATTCACGGCGGTGTTATAACTGTTATACAAACAGATAAGAATTAAAATAAAATTTCGGTTACTTTGAATGGAGAAGAGTTTATGGTGATAAAGAGTTTGTCTGCAATATTAGCTTTAATGATGTTTTCACCAATAGCATTTGCAGAAATTTCGACTCTGGACATGCCAGGCTTTGGTGCATTGCAGGCAGACGAACTTTGCAAACAAGAAGCTGATTTAGATTTTTTTGTTTTTAAGAGGACTGTTTTTGAAAGTTTAACAGAAGATCGAAGCATTTCATTAGATTGTCAGAATATCAATGATGAGTCAGTCAATGCTAGAACAACTGATGAACTAAATAATGCATGTCTGACTCACCCGAACCTAAAAGTGATAGGCTACGTTATAGACACTTTATACACCGATGAAGAAAGAACTTTTATTGAAAATGAAGTTCCCTATTGTGATTAATAATAATCAACATCACAAGTTAAATAATCCGTATTAAAACATCCAGACGTGATCATACTGAAATCTTCAAAATCCAAGATTGAATTTAAAAAGAAATCTATAATCTCACCGTTGTGTTCGATATAAACTTCATAGTTAAATTGATATTGACCAACCGATTCAGAAGCGGTTTTTTTGGCCTTAGCTTTTGCTTTAGTTTTAAGGTAAGAGAGCAAATTCTCTTTGAAAGAATCTAAAGACTCACGGCTCAATGAAAAGAATTGTGATCCTTTTGAGATCGTCCCTGTTACTAAAGGCTGTCCGTAAAAGAAAGTCATAATAAGATTTGAAACATATTCGCTATTGTGATCAATGATGCTTTGGTAGTGCTGCAAAGAACCTAACCAGTAGCCTGTGTTGCGTTCAATGGCTTTTGCAGCCGCGTTAGTGTCCATCGCAGACATAGTTAAAAAACCAAAGGTGAAGGCATGCGCTATAGCTTTAGGGACCGGTAATGCGAAAGTTGTGACAAGACTAGCAGCGCCGAGTGCATATGAAAAAATATTTTTAACTGACTGTTGCTTTTTTTGAATTTTTTTGAGAGTGACTATTAGCTCATCCCATTCGCTGTCACTGGCAACAGAACGCTCTGGGTTTTTTCTGTCATCTACTTTTTTAATATCATCGTAAATCAGTGCAAGTTCAGCAAGAGAATTAAAGTCAGTCACTTCACGCAGTTTATCAATTCTTTGCATAAGATAGTTATTGTAATGCTCATAAGCTGTGATCAAACTGTCTAGAGTTAAACGTCGACTATTGATAAACAATAATATAGGTTCTCTAGAAATCATCAGCATGACTTCATAGCTGTAGAAGGCATTGAGCTCTTTATTTTCTTTTTTAGCGTATATACTAAAACCGTCGGATCTAAGAAGTTGTTTGTCAGTTTGGTCTTTGCGTTCAAAAAAAGTAGGAAGGCCTAAAGAGTTATAAATTGCGTAACCATTTATGTTCTCATGAAACATAGTCTTTTTATACTTTCTTAAAATTTGCAATTGATTGATGTTGTACTTATGAATGATGTTGTCACGCTCTCGTCCTTCATAGGTGAGTTCTCTAACATTTAAATGGCCTCTTGATTTGTCGGTCAACATATGGGCTCTGTAACCACCTTCGCTGTTCACTTGCACGAACGGAAACTTAAGCCCCCATTTGAGCTCAGGGTTGCGGTAGTAAAAGACCTTGCTGATATTAATTAAACCAGTTAGTCGTCTATACTTGGAATTGAGTTGTGAAAGGTAAGTGTGCCTTGAAATCAACTCTTCTTTTTGAAAGTTTTCACACTCATTAGTTAAGTTTTTATCGGCCAACATTTCGAGGCAGAGTTTATCATTGTTAATGAGAGTTCTTAACTCTTCTACTTTTTCAATGGAAAGCTCTTTGACCTCTAAGAGGATGTCTCTTTGCTCGTCTGTGAGAATTTCAGATTGCTCCATGTAAGCAGAGTGAGGCATTACATACTTTGCATAAGCAATGTTTACAGGCAGTATTAATAAAATTATAAGTGGCTTTATTAAGTTTTTCACATAAGCACTACGTTGCAAACCTGTGACCTGCGCTAAAATGCTTTGCGAAACCTGTTTTCATACATTTAGGTTAGAAACAAAAAAAATTTACTAGATAATTTTTTCAAAGTGCTGACAAAAAATGGCACCGAAATGTCAACAAATTTTGTTACTTAAAAGATCGGTAATAGGTCAAAAGATCATAGAGACTCTGTGGTATGGCACCTATATTGCTTTTCAATTACTAGTTATGATGAGAGTAAGTTTATTTACGTTAGGTTTTATGGCTCTGCTTTATGCACCTAGTGCATGGTCAATGGCTTGTCATGACGTTATGCCACCAGACTATTTACAAACCTACCTGAGTGGTAAAACCTCGATCCGTTACTTTAAAACAACAAATGGTCAAGATGTGACGGTGATTGGTTCTGAACAAGACTTTAAGAATCCTAAAAACATTAAAGCTATACATAGAGTCAGTGAATTGGTTGACAGTATCAATCAAAGAGTGACTGAGGATTCTTATTCACACTTTTATGACTATGGCTTATTGATTCTTTTATCAAAAGGTCATGTTGGTTTTAAGGATAGTGATCGTGAAAGAACAAATCCATCTGTAGTGCATAATGGAAAGTACTATTTAAAAAACAATTATTTTCATTTGTCTTTTAGTTACGAAAATATTGTCTCTTTACCCGTTTACTCATATTTAGATCAGAGTGATGAGAAGTTAGAGGAGGTTCTGGCTCACGAGGTTGCTGGCCACTTAACAGAGATCACTTCTCTTAGAGAGTTCTCAAGTAAAAGACCTTTGTCACGGGCACTGAAAAGAACTTGGCAAGAGTTTAGAGCTTATACTTTACAAAATTATTATACAACCCAAGTTGCAGGTGATAGTGCTCCAAGTGATGAAAACGTCTTACCCTTAGATTTAATTCCACTGCATTACTTACTAGCGTTTCGTCTTTTAAGTCATACGGATGCCATATTATTGAATTCAACTATGTTAAACTTATCAACTGTATTTAACCAGTTAGATAAAAAAATAGTTGGTTGGCTGAATAACATAGATGATGGCTCGTTAAGTCTTCCTGAAATTTATAAAACTCAACAGGCAGCGGATCAATTTATAGCTGATATGAGTGAAGACAAAAGAATGCAAATTTTCTATCAATATTTTGGTGAAAGTATTTATGACGAACAGAAGCTTAATTCTTTAATCAATGATTTTTTTAAACTAAGAATTGTCATACTTGAAGAACTCAAGACGATACTTCTGGAGCTCAATGTTTCAAGTGAAAGAGTAAATCTAGTGGACAGAGTGATTCATTCATTAAGTCACTCAAATTAATCTGCAGGTAGTTTTTTTATCAAATCATTTAAATAGGCCAAAAATGATCCTTTTTTACTGCTCGAATAAATCGTTTTTCTGTAGGTCGATTAAAACAATATAAATCCGAGACTGACAAAAATATCGATCAGGCTATTATCAGCAAGGTCGTAGTTTTGTTGCTCATAATTCAAAGATACATTAGTGAATAACTTTGTTCCTTTGAACTGGTAATTAAGCCCAGAATAGATTCCAAAGCCAGAATCGTACTCAATATTGCCCAGATCAAATGAGTTAATAAAGTAAGGACGGAACGTGAGATTGAGATCTTTTTCTGAAGTAATTGTGAATGGCAGTGTCACGTTCAAGCCAAACTTGATCGCGTTTTCATCACTGACGTTAATTAAGTTAGGTGTCACTAGTTGCGAGCGTGCAGTTTGTGCAAGCTCTGCAAAAATTCCTAACATTAGTTTTTCAGTCACTACGCCAAGCTCCAATCCATAAGATAAAAACAGGTCAGTGTCTTGTGACAACCCTAAGTTGATTGGCTCTTTGTATTTGCGGTGATCACCGTAAATATAAATTTGCGTATACAGGGAAGACTCCATGAGATAACCAAAGTTGGCACCAAACTGAAATGCAAGGTCAGTATTTAACTCTGTGGTGGTTGTGCTTGGTGTGTCGTCATTACTATTTTGACTAAAACCAACACCCCCCCAAACAATCATATTGAAACGACCTTGCTTTTCAGTAGACGTCGTATCTTTCACGATTTTTTCTTGAGTTTTGACGGGAAGTTGTGGCTGATTATTGTAACTTGAATTGTTAGACTGTGCTGACTTCAAAGAGTTGAGAGGGTTTAAAGCTTTGTGCTTTTTACTTTCAATGTGTTTAAAACTAGTGATTTCAGATTTGAGTTTTGAGAAACCAGAACAGTCTTTTAAAGACTCGAGCGGTATTTCAATTTCAGAGCCCGAGTTAATAATGGCTCCCTTTTTGTCAATTTTATCGGGGTTGGCTTTGTGCACGCCGCTCACCCAAGTGCGCTTGGACCAGTTGGGCTGCAAGCCAAGCTCTCGAATGATTTGACCTAACCCATCAGATGGCTTGGTCAATGTTTTGAGTGAAACTTTTGCGTTGTCTTCAATGATCACTCGAAACCTATCTTTAAATAATTTTGTCGATTCTGCACCTACTGTGGTCGAGGTGATAAAAAGAGCCAATGCCAAAAATAATTTGAATTTAAACATAGATTAATCCTTAAGTACAAATTTCAAAGTGTTGAATTGTTTCTCATTTTAAATCAAATAGAATTATACAATGTATTAGTAATATAAATTCTAATCAAAGGTCTAGCCAAGGAAGGTGCTCCGTGAAAAAGCTTTTTTGCGTCTTATTATTTATATCTTTTTGTTTTTTGAGTCTCACGTCCTGTGACTCCACTCATAAAATCAATTCTGGAGATTCAAGCTCTTTATTTTCGAATGTTCTCTTTGGTCCGAGAGCTGATTGCAGAGGTTCATCATGCCTTTAAGACACTTGTTTTATTTGATCTTAGCATTTTTAATCTCTTTGAGTACTCATCAGGCAATGGCTGCAGATGCCACTGACCCAGCTAATCGTGCACGAGCTCTTTATTACTACATAGTTGGTCCTCCGGCAGGTGGATATCCTGCAGGTCATACTGGGCCGGCTACGGGTTTGTTTGCAAAGTTCAATCAGCTTATTTTTGACACCACTGTGGACACTGCATTTCAAGCAATGAATGTGACCCAGTGTTCAGATATTCCAAGCACTGGCTTTATGTCATTGCCGGCTCACTCACTCGGCAGTTTAAATTTTGAATTTTTAGCAGCTAGAAAAACAGTGCCAACTTTTTTCACTAAAAACTCAGGCAGTAACTTTCAAAAAGGAATACGAGTTCTCAATGGGCCAACTCAAATTGCCAATTTAGAATTGAACTGCCCAGACTCAGCTGGAACAGTCAGTGGTTATATGTCCACTCAAGATGGCACTCGCAACATTGAAGTGTTCTTTCAATATGAAGTGAATGGGTTGAGACGCCAAATTGAAGTGTTCTCAACAGACATTGGTGTTAACACTGAAAAGTTTGTAGCCCGCATGGAAACAGTGAATGGCAGGGACTATGAAATGTGGAGTGTAAAAACATCGGATGATCCTTCTGCAGAATCTTTTGGAGTGGCAATTTCTGGAAGCACGCAAACTCAAAGAGCCAACATCAAAACAGTGAAAGACACAGACACAACTCCAGATAACACAGTTCCTGTGGATGAGGGGATCTTAGCGTGTGTGAATTTACAAAACAATCAAACTGATGACACCGTATCAGCTTGTCCTGCCAACATTGAAGACCCTGTGGCCGACAGTAAGGGCGGAGACTTTTCTATCAAATCGACAAGTGATGTTGTCGTCACTGTGGCGGAGCAGTTGTTAACGGATCAAAATATTTATGACTTTGGCGACTTACCAATGTCTACTTTGGCCACACAAATCATTCAAATCACCAATAGCAACGCAGTTGATTCGGCAGCAAGTGTACAAGCACTGAACTTAACAGGGCCTTTTGAGTTCACAGGTGGCACTTACCCTGGAACAGGTGGTACATGCACGACGACATTAGCCGCTGGCGCATCTTGTTTAATAGAAGTATCAGTTATGCCGTTCACCGCTGGTGAGCAGTTTGGTTTTTTTGAACTTGCTTATGACATCACTTCAGCGCCGGTGCAGTCGTTTGTGACCACAGTAGCAATGCGAGTGAATGCAGTGAGCACGACAAGTGGAGCTTTGCTGGTCTTGAGCGAAGCTGACCCTTTTGACTTTGGCAGTAGAGCTATTGGCACGAGCAACCAACACACATTCACATTGTCAAATATAGGCAGTGCACAAGCTACGAACTTAACGGCCAGTGGTTTAACAAATCCTTTTAGTTTTGCAGGTGGCAGCTTCCCAGGAGCCGGGGGCACCTGTGGTGTTGTGGTTGCAGCAGGGACATCGTGCACACTTGTGTTAGAATTTATCCCGATCATTGCTAATACATACAACGCAACACTCACTCTTAGCTACTCCGGAAATATGACAACTTTAACTAGAGCATTGCAAGCAACTGCTGCAGCAACTGGTTTTCTTGAAATCACAGACGCTGGCAATGTTGACGCTCACTTTGGTTCGGTCACAGTGGGTGGCTCTGTCATTAAATCTTTAACGGTCACAAACCTGGGTGGCACAAGTGTTACTAGCCTCGCAGATTCCGGTGGACTCACTGAGTTTGATTACTTGGGAGGGGCATATCCCGGAACGGGTGGTGACTGTGGAATCACTCTAGCCGGTGGTGCTAGTTGTACTTTGACAATGGTGTTCAACCCAACCTCAGTTGGTGTTAAGTCAGAACTTTTGACTCTTAATTATAATGATGGGGCTGTTGCAACCAGTGCCAGCATTGCTCTTATGGGAGATTCTACCACACCTGCGGTTCTTGCGTTGAGTGATCCGAACCCTTATAGCTTTGGCGGTGTGGCCACGTCGTTATCAGCCAATCGAATATTCACATTGGCTAACTTCGGAACGGCAACGGCAACAGCAATTTCTGAAGTGGGTTTAGCGGCCCCTTTTGCATTTACAGGAGGGGTGTTCCCAGGAGTTGGCGGGACATGTACAACACTTCTTGCAGCAGGAGCCACGTGTTTGCTCGATATTGAGTATGCTCCGACAACCGTAGGTTCTTTCACAGATGATATTGACATCAGTTACAACGATGGTTCAACAACTGTGAATTTCACTCACACTCTTGCAGGAGACTCTGGCACGGCTGTGCTGACTTTATCAGATGTGAGTTACGACTTTGGTTCAATGTCGGTGGGCTTTTCAGGTCAACACGTGTTTGTAGTTTCGAACACTGGACTGATCGATGCAACAGCTATGACAGCTTCTGGTTTGGCAGCACCGTTTAATTACGTTGGTGGCACCTTCCCAGGCACTGGGGGAACATGCATACAAACTTTAGCAGCTGGTGCAAGCTGTACGATCAGAGTGCAGTTTAGCCCAACTGTTAATGGCACATTTTCTGATAATTTAGATATTAATTACAATGATGGGTTGAACGCACAAACTGTGTCTGCCAGTCTTGTCGGGACGGCAACTTCGGCGGCAGCCCTACAGTTTGCAGCGGCCAATCCGTATGACTTTGGCAGCGCTGGTGTTGGAGCTGTTGTCAATCAAACTTTGACGGTGACCAATGCCGGTTCATCAGCAGCAACCTTGATTTCAGACAGTGGCTTAACTCCTCCATTTTCATTCACAGGTGGTGCTTTTCCCGGAACAGGTGGAACCTGTGTAACTTCGTTAGCAGCAAATGCCAGCTGCACCCTTGCAATCAGTTTCAGTCCAACAGCTGCTGGTTCTTTCACTGACATTTTAACACTGAGTTACAACGACGGAGTGACGGCGCAGAGCAGTTCTATTGATTTTGTTGGTGCTGCCGCTGGGCCAGCTCTGTTAACACTTTCAGACACAGACCCCTATGACTTTGGCAATGTCGTTATCGGCACAACTCAACAACACACCTTCACCATGACTAATTCGGGAAACACCATTGCTAGCAACATTGCATCAACTGCCCTGACAGCTCCATTTGCTTTTAAAGGAGGGAGTTACCCAGGGGTAGGTGGCTCTTGTTTTACGAATCTAGCTGCTTTAGACACATGCACTTTGGTGGTGGATGTCAGTCCTGCAGCTGCAGGTGTTCTTAATGACACCTTAACTTTATCCTACAACGATGGCGTTGGCTCAGTGAGCTTGACCAAAAGTCTCACTGTCACCGGTGTTAATAGTTCTGTTCTCACCATTTCAGATGCCGACCCTTATGATTTTGGAGGTGTGATTGTTGGAGCAACAACGACTCACATTTTCACTTTAACAAACGCAGGAACCACTGCGATTAGTTCTATTTCTGTGACAGGTTTAAGTGGTGACTTTAGTTTTACAGGTGGGTTTTATCCTGGAACTAGTGGAACTTGTGGCACCACTTTAGCAGCGTCTTCGTCTTGTACGATAGATGTTCAGTTCTCACCAATTGCTCCAAGTGCAATAACAGCTACAATGACTGTGAACTACTTCAATGGATCGACGTTTCAAACAGCAACTAGAAGTTTAGTGGGAACTGGTGCAACTCCTGCAGTTCTCACCATTTCTGAGGCAGATCCTTATAATTATGGGTCTGTTGCTGTGGGCTCTACAACATCCCACACATTTACAGTGACAAATTCAGGGGGCGTATCGGCAACGAGTATGAACGGTTCGGGCCTCGCGGCTCCTTACACATTTACTGGGGGAGTCTTCCCCGGTACAGGCGGGACTTGCTCAAGCACACTTGCAGCCGGCACAACTTGCACATTAGTGGTTGAGTTTGCTCCAACAGTTGCCGGTGTGGCGTCTGATCAAATTGAAATCAATTACAATGACGGTGCTACTGCACAACTTGTATCACGAGGAGTGACGGGTGGTGGTGTTGTGCTGGCATTGTTGTCTATTTCTGACGGACCTATTTATGATTTTGGCACTGTGGCTGTGAGTGCGACAGGCATTCATACGTTCACTGTCAGTAACATAGGTTCAGGTACAGCCGTTTCTATGAGCGCTTCTGGTTTATCAGCTCCTTTTAGCTTTCAAGGGGGAGCTTACCCGGGAACAGGTGGAACGTGTACAACCACTTTGGCTACCTCGGCTTCATGCACAGTTGTAGTGGAGTTCTCGCCGACGGTATCTGGCACTTTCACTGCTGGTTTGTCTATGCAGTACAACGATGGTTCAGGGGCTCAAGTGGAAGTGCGTGACATGACTGGTGCGACCTCTGCTGTGGCTTCTCTATCAATCAGTGAGTCTGAGCCATTTAACTTTGGAAATCACACTATTGGCTCAATCACAACTCATACCTTCACCGTCACGAACTCTGGTTCGGGTGTGGCAACCACTATCAACGAAATTGGCTTAGCTGCACCTTTCACTTTTGCTGGAGGTGCTTTTCCAGGGTCGAGTGGGACTTGCACCACCAACCTAGCAAGTGCCGCGAGTTGTGATATTGAAGTTGAATTTAGTCCAACGAGTTTAGGAACTTTCAACGACACTATTGAAATTGCTTACAACGATGGGATTGCTGCGCAAACAGCCACTCGAGGTGTAACAGGTCAAGGTGTTGCACCGGCATTATTAGTGATCAGCGAGGCGAACCCATATGACTATGGATCGATTTCTATGGGTTCAACCCAATCACACACCTTTACGATCACTAACACTGGTGGCGCGACAGCCACGACTCTTTCGGGAACTGGTTTGGCAGCACCTTATTTATTTCAAGGAGGCTCCTACCCAGGAACGGGTGGAACCTGCAGCCTCACTTTGGTGTCGAGCTCAAGCTGTACTGTCGTTATCGATTTTTCACCGACGACGACTGGAACCTTCACCGACACATTTGAAATGAATTATAACGACGGCGGCAGCGCTCAGGTAGCGAATAGAGATCTCACGGGGCTTGGTATTTAGATTCATTTTAGAAAATTTATTTTTTAGCAAAGAGCCAAGTTAGAAATGACTTGGCTCTTTGCATTTAGAGCGTATGTACAACTTATTGACAGGTCATTGATTTTTTTCCTTATCTTCGTCTCATGTCAGTTCGTTGAAATAATTTCATACAAGAGGGCTCACTAACAGGAAGATAAAGTTATTTATGTAAAGAATTCTATGAGACAGATGTTTCTTATGGCACTTAAATTGCTTATATTCTTTTAGTTCTAATAATTGTTAAACAGTGTGGGTCTTTGTATTTTTAAACTTTTACTTCTTCTTTTCTTTGTCCTGGAAAACCAAGCTGTTCATTCGCAGCAAAGGGTTCGAGATTGGTGCTGGGCACAGGTGCCTGGTGTCTCGGGAAGTTCTATTGCTCTTTCGAATGAAAGTATTCACAGAGACACTAACGAGACAAAAGAACCTAAAGCGGCTTTAGTGCTTGAAGCAGTTATTGGTGATGAGATTGTTATAGAAGGTGATCTTTTAGCAAAAGCGACTCAGTTGATCGATGATCTTCCTTTTTCAGCTTATGATTATGAGTTGAATCCAATGAGTGTTGGCATTGAAGTTGAAGCGGCATTGCCATATGATTTTAGCCGTGCAGAAGCAGCAAAGTTTATTTTATCAGAAGAGTTAAGCAAAAACAGACAATCGTTAGGTGATGACTTTTTCAGGAGGGCAAGGACGACTTCTGTATTTATTGATCCATTTCAAAAAGCGACGGGAGCTGATGAGTATTATGTCATCAATACTGTGACTGGAAAAAACACAGGTGTTTTGTTTGAGACTGACGTTGAGATCAGCGAACCAGAATTATTTCAAGGTGCTGAGATCACATCACCCATTATAGAGAACGTTACTGAATATACTGAATTTAAACGTCTTTTGTTACAGCTGAAAAGACAAGGAATGAATGTGAATAAAGGTATCATTCAAAAAGCTGGCTTACATGTTCATGCAGATATGACGGGGTATTCTCAAGAAGAACTTGTTGTTTTATTGCTAGTTTACAGTTTGTATGAAAATCAAATTTTTAAATACTTTAATCCAGATCAAGATCGCTTTTATCAAATTATGCCTTTTGCTGAAAGGTTTTTTCAATTTATGCAAGACGGGGACCCATTAACTAAAACTTTTATCGATGAAGACGGGCGCATCCCTTATTTTGATGTTAGGTACTCTACATCAATTGGTTTTTTTAGTTTGGTTATAGGTAATAACATTAAAGGGAGCACCTTAGAGTTGCGCGTTGGTAATACAAGCCTTGAAAGTGATGATATTGATAAACTCGTTTATTTCTTTGCTCACTTCGTAAAGGCGATTCGCTCAAAAGACATTGTTTTTTTTGAGATCGTAAAACGTCAGCTAAATGATAAGCAGTTAGATTTAACTGAAATTATATCTTACTTCGAAACTTTAGGTCAGCCACTTAAAAGCCAATGATAAAATATGTTGTGTTAAAAACTTTTAAAATCTATTCGCGTGTATTGGGTCAAGTGCTGAGTACAATTTTTTTGTTCAAGCATAAGTTATATTTATAGAGCTACATTTATTATTCAGGTGAGTAAAATAAAATGTTCTCTCTTAACCAAATGAGATAAATTAAGTACATGAGTATATTGCGGGGATCATTTCAATTCGTAGTTTTATTTTTTTGCACGCACGCTTTTGCCAATTTTAATTGCAATCATCAGTTTGCAGATGGCACAAAATACTTAGTCGAGTACAAAGAGGGGAGTCTTTGCCTTAAGTATGAGTATGCTGAAGGTGAGTATGAAAAAATAGATCTATTTCTGACCTTTGACTACGAAGATCAGGGGCAAGTTTTGATTTATAATGACGATAAAAACTTTGCTTTAAGAGTTCCACAAGTTCCGCTATCAAAAGCTGTTAATACCGATATTCAACATACGGCAGAGGATGGTGTTTCTGTTGAGTCTGCAAAAACTCTGTGCGAACCATTGTGATTTTCATGAATGTACTTATTTAAACTGTTATTTGTCCATGTTTTTTCGAATGCAAGTGCTCTTGCTGACAAGTTTAGATCAACTGTTTGCAAACTACGAAAATAACAAAAAGATTATTAAAATTAAGAAGAATTAAGTATTTTTATTTTTTAGCTTATACTACGTTGTCATCTGTTAGCGGGGGCAGTGATGAGTGTTTTAGTTCGTAGTTTAATAGGTGTTTTTTTAACTGTGTCTTTTTTGACTACATCCTGTACGAAAAAAAACAATCAACCCCCTCTCATTACACCTAAAGCCAACGGTAAAGTGGCTCAGTCATCACAACAAGAAGTTCCTCAGACAAGGCTTCACTTTGCTTTTGACCAAAAAGGGTTTCGTTTTCTGGGGAGGGAAAAAGTGAGCTCCTTTGCGACCGTTAATCCAATTTCTTTGCCAAAAGAGCTTTATGCAAAATATCAAGGGTTCGTATTGGTTGATTCTGATAATAATTCTTTATTTGAAATTATTAAAAAGAATTTGATTCACTTTGAAAGTGAGTTTCACTCAGATTATTCAGTCTATCAATACAAAGGCTATTTCTTTTTGGATGTTCCTGACAGTGTTGAACTTTCAAAGGTGGTAAAGCTGGGGATTCAAAATTTAGAAACCCAACAAATGGAATACGTGATTGCAATTGATGATATAGAACGAATTCACGTTCCAAAAAATGAAGAAAATGATTGGGATGGAAAGTACAAGGTGTTTAAAGTTTTAGGGGATGATACTCCTGAAAGTTCTTACGATGTGGTCATATTAGCTGACGGGTTTTCAAGAGATGAAATTAGTCTCGCCTCAAAGTCAAAGATGTTTCAATCAGTATTTGGTAAAAAACTTAAAGATTTAGTGTTACCGGCCTTTCAAACAGAGCCCTTTGTATCGATGTCCAATAATTTAAATGTCTGGGTTGTTGCGACAGCATCTACAGATTCTGGAGCTGACTTGCCTAGTGAAGGGGTGTTTAAAAAGACCATATTTGACTCTACCTTTGATACCTACTGCAGTCGACGAAGTCTGACGGTCAAAAATCAAGAGAGAGCTTTACAAATGGCCGCCAAAACTCCTTTTGATCAAATCATAGTTATGGTCAATAGTGATATATATGGAGGGCAAGGTTCTGATATTTCAACCTTTAGTTTGAATGAACGAGCAACATATCTTATTCGCCACGAGCTGGGCCACTCTATTGGTTTGCTTGCTGATGAGTATAGCTTTTTTAGCGATAAAGAAAATCAAACTGATTGTGAAGACACTCAAATCGTTCAATACGCATACCATAAACATAAAACATGGGGTCGGAATCGCTTATTTGATAAGGATAATTTATTAGCCCCCAATTTAACTTTACATAGTAATGTTCAAGATGCTAAGTGGTCATACCTTTTGGACTCTAAATCTCCTATCATTTACTTTGATTACCCAACAGATTATAATAAAATTACATTTTCTGATCCAAACTCCATGACTGTGAGTTCAAATTATCAATTGCAACACAATCAAAAGGATTTGATTTTAATGTTTGGCCCAAAAGATAATATCAATGAGTTTACAAGATACACTCAAAGTGTATCGATCAATGGCCAACCTATTGATTTTTCGTTAGTTAAGACAAAGCATCTATATTTTATAAAAACAAAAAGCACCAAGTTTGAACAAGGTGATAAGTTAAACGTTGTGATCAGGTTGAAATCGGATAAGCCTTTTAAAGAAGGCCGGGAGAGTTACTACAGCTCGAGTCAACACTTCTTAACCATTGCTAGTGATACCTTTGCAGGAGGAAGTGAGATAGGTTTATTTCAAGGTGCTATTCAAAGTATGACTGAGGTTTTTAGATCATCTTACAACAGTATCATGAACGGTGGGGATGAGTTTGATCAATTACAAATTGATTCCTATGTGTCTTTGATGGAGTACTATAAATAAAAAATGAGCCTATTGCCTGTAATCACTATAAGTTATAACTGCACAAATAACTTAGGCGGCACCTTCCATTTGAGCTTTGGGGTTGCTGATGCGAAATCTTGAATGAGAGCGACCTCTCCTTTTTTAAAAGTTAAGTCACAATCTACATTTAAAGACTGGCCTAAAAAGCACCCTAAATCAGGCTCATGCCCTACAATTGCGACGTGATTGGCATTCAAGTTCAAAATGAATTTTGTCAACTTGTTGAGGTTGCCATCAGGAGCAAGGTGCGAGCAAGTGACAACTTCGGGTGTTTTATATATTTCTTTGAGAATATCAACGGTCTGTTGCGAGCGAGTAAGAGGGCTTTGAATAAGTATGTCTATAGGAGTCTGTAAGCTATGTAACTTACTTGCAATTTTTATAAATCGCTTTCGCCCTTTTTTAACGAGGGGTCTGAGGTCATCATTAGGGCTTTGTTGTAGCCAATTGTAGCGGTCTTCAGCAATAGCGTGGCGGATAAATAGTAAATTCATACACTTTATATAACAGTTCACTGTGGCTGGAAAAAGAGAAATTTAACGAATGGCTATTGATGCGCCTTCTGTTGTCATTCAGCAATAGGGTCTGATACTTTCAAGGCTTAATTGTATTCACCTAAACTTAATTCAATTGAGAGGTTAAAAATGTACACACCAGATAATGTTTGGAAATGGGAAGGAGACCAAGGCGGCAAGTTTGGGTCGTTGAACCAACCCACGGCAGGAGCCAGGTTTGAAAGAGATTTGCCTGTTGGCGAGCACCCGTTGCAGTTGTACTCGTTAGGCACCCCCAACGGTGTTAAGGTCACAGTTTTACTTGAAGAGTTGTTAGAGCTTGGCATAGATGAGGCTGAGTACAACGCTCACCTAATTAATATTATGGAACAAGATCAATTCTCATCTGGTTTTGTGAAACTCAACCCTAACTCTAAAATTCCTGCTTTGTACGATAAAAGCACCGAAGTGCGAGTTTTTGAGTCGGGCTCAATTTTGCTTTACTTAGCGGAAAAACATCAGAAGTTTTTGTCAAAAGATTTAAAGAAGCGCACGGAAACTATGAATTGGCTTTTTTGGCAAATGGGGTCTGCCCCATACCTCGGTGGTGGCTTTGGGCATTTTTATGCCTATGCTCCAGAAAAAATCAAGTACGCGATTGATCGTTTTTCTTTAGAAACGAAAAGGCAACTCGATGTTTTAGATAAGCACCTACAGGATTATGAGTATTTAGCTGGAGATGAGTACAGCATTGCTGATATGGCTGTGTGGCCTTGGTATGGAGCTTTAGTAGAGGGGCGTTTGTACAGCGCTGAGGAATTCTTGGACGTGAAGTCTTATGAAAATGTAGTCAGGTGGTCTGCATTATTAAAACAGCGCCCAGCTGTGAAACGTGGAAGTGTTGTGAATAAAACTTGGGGAGAAGAGGGGCAGCAGCTGAAAGAAAGGCATTCTAAAAATGACTTTGCAAGCCTAAAATTATAAGTTTTAATTCAGGGATTGTTCATTCTTTCATTTTCTTTGATAGCTCGTCATAGAGTTGATAGTAAGAGTTCAGTTTGAGATTTCAAACTTTAATCATTTAATTTTGATCAAAAATTTTTTTTGGTTTTTTGTTTTTATAATTAATAACTGAGATGTTTTTTATCCAATTACACAAGAATAAATTTAGGTTCTTTGTAACAGTTAAAAGTACAGATGCAGTTGTGCATACAACAACTGCAAATGCCAAACATGAAACTAAAATGGTCCAACTGTCGTACATGGTTCTCCAAGTTTAAGTTTAAAAAAGTGAGCCCCTTTAATGAAGACTTCGGTAAGAGAGAGCCTGTCTTACTAAAGGGGCCAAACATCCTTGTCATATTTTCTCAACATCCGTGTCGAGCTTATATTTTTGATGAAATTGAGAGGCTGTTCGGTTAGAAAAATCTATTTAGCCTATCTATAGCAAAATGTTATGCCTCAAGTTATTTGAGGTAAAGACCTGAAATCATGACATATAGCTCATCTGGAACCAAAGGGGAGGTTGACTTTGTTATAGGAAAGAATTAGCCTAACGTCCTGTTTTTACTTTTGAGGCTAAGCCTTAAATTTCATGCGCCAGTGCTGGAATTGGTAGACAGGCCAGGTTGAGGGCCTGGTGTGGGCAACCACGTGAAGGTTCAAGTCCTTTCTGGCGCACCATCTTTTTTCAGTTTTTTTGGCTGCTTTTTAAAAACCAAAACAATAACCATACCTTAACAGATTTGAACTGAGAGTAATTTTTAAACATTAGTATTACACGAAGTTTTAGCACATTTCATAATGTGAAGTCTTTTCAAAACCAAGAATTTATAACTCTATAGCTTTCTTTTTTCTTATTAAAAACAAACCAAAAAAAGAAGGAAAATATGGGTTTTATAAAATCAGTAATGAACTGAGTAACGTTTTTTATTATGTTTGGTACGGGAGTGGTAGGGCTCTAGCTCGTAATTTAGGAGCTGAAAGGTGAGCTATAAAAGCTAATAAAAGAGGTATGATGAGTTTACAGAAATGGAATTAGCGAATGCATAAAAATTAGATGAGAGCAGAAGCAGCCATAACTATAGCCATAATAATCATTATTAAGTTTTCAAATAAAGTGACGTAGGTCATTGGCAAATTGAAAATAGTTCCAAGGCAAGCGCATTGAATGGATTGTTTTTGTTTTAAGACTTGAATTACTCCAAGAGATGTTGAAGTTAAAATTAATATAACAGCAATGTTTAAAGTTAAGTTTAAAGGATTAAATAGATAAATAAGCCCTGCTGTTAGCTCTAAGAAGACATATAAATATCCATAGTTTGTCCACTTTTTAGCGAATGGGTCATAGGTTTGGAAGGCTTCAACAAAGCCTTTTAAGTTCAATAATTTAAAAAAAGAAAATACAATAAAAAAACCACCCATATAATGAGACATCAAGCTATGCATTGAAAAGTTGTTATTAATAATAGCTACGGTTAAAGTAACTAATATTAAATATCCAAAAATTAAAAATAAAGGATACAGTTTTTTACAAAAAGATAAAATATCGCCTATCAAGCTTTTTTTGTAAGTCGCTACAGAATATTTAGCTAAAGATTTTTGACTAAATATAATTTTGAATTGTTTTAAATCGATATCTTGATTATTTTTGAAACTAACTAGGGAGTTGTTTAAAGAGACATTTATATTTGAGATGTCTAGTGGAGAGTTTTTTAAAGCTGCACTTATTTTTTTCACACATTTTGTGCAAGTCATGCCACTAACTTTATATTGAAAACTACCCATATTCATAATCCATCATATTGAGAATTTAAGTTGATTTTAGTTAAAAATATTTTTCTATGCAGAGAGTAAGAAAATAAAGCAACACCAAGCCAACCAATAGTGTACAACATAGAGAACTCTGTAATAGAAAAATATGGAGTCATTGAAAATGCAAAGAAAGTAGACATTAAAATAATAGGGATATAGCCCAGGTTATTTAAGATAAGAACTCTTTCATAGTGATTCAAAATATAAATGGAAACAAGGTGAGTTGTTATAAAAAAAACTGCACCACAATAGAGTCCACAAACTAACAAGTTATTGTGAAAAATATGGTGATAAATTGGAAAATTTTCTCTTAATAAGCCGACTCCATTTTGTGGGCAAATAACTAAGCTAATAAAAATTGAAAAAATAAACAAAACAGCATATTTTAATAAGACTCTTATTGTGGGTGGCTCAATAAAAACTTTAGAGTCCGCAAGTATTTTTTTTGAAACTGAACTAGAGACCTTTAAGGGTTGAATAGTATTAAAATCCACTACATATCCTCCATTGCCTGTTTTTTTAAGAAGTTCCGACCTCTAGACAAGATTTTTCTCACATTTACATTAGTCAAAGACATTTTTTCAGCAATTTCTTTGGTGCTAAAGCCATCAACATACTTTAATGTTAAAACCTCTTTATAAGGAGAACTTAAATTATCTAAATCTAATTTTTCAATTAAATTTGAGTTATCTAATTGCGGCTCCTTTGAAATGTTTGTTTGATCAAAATGATCATTTTGTTTTGACTGTTTTCTAAAAAAGTCATTAACAGAGTTTGTAGAGACAGTAAAAAGCCATGTAGAAAATTTTTGATTTGCATCAAATTTGTGTGCAAATCGATACACTTTCTCCCAAACGAGTTGAAAGATTTCCTCGCTGGTTTCATGGTTTTTAACTTTAGAATAAATGTAGCCCATGACTTTACTTTTATACCTCGTGTAAATAACCTCAAATGCATTTGAGCGGCCTTTAGTGATTTCCTTAATGAGTTGTTCATCAGTCATTTCTTGCATTTTTGTTTAATTCTCTCAGATAATAGTACGTAAAATTTTTAAAAAATGTGACTATAAATAAAAAAATAATAATTGTCACAAAACTCAATTTTTTTACGTATTATTAGGCATGAAAAAGTTTATATTATTACTAATCATCATTTTATTTCCACTGTATTCGTTTTCACATCCAAGTTCTTATGAAGGTGGTCTTGATTTGATGGGATCAAGCCATAGTAAATATCAAAATCTGGAACTTGTTTACTCGCCAAAGTATTGGCTCGGAACAGGTCTAGTCCTCGAGAGAAGCCCTAAACTTTGGGAGTCCATAGCTATTCAACTTGGACTTTTAGTAAAGCGTTGGAATTTACCTGCTGCTCAAGGGAATTTATATATCTTAGCCGGACCAGGTTATGGTTCTAAGTTTAATTTAAAAGAAGATAAAGATACAGATTTATTATATAGGGTAGGAGCTCAGGCTGATTATGAAACTAGGCAAATCTATACTTTTGTGAAATACACTGAGCAAAGATTTTTTAGTTCTAATAATCATTTATACAAAAGACTTGAGTTAAGAGCCGGTTTTGCCCCTTACTTGGCTAAATTTACTGAGTTAAACTCTTGGTTGATACTAAAAACAATATTTATTAACGATTTTAAAGATGTCATTTATGTTCCAACAGCTCGTTTATTTTATAAAAACTTTTTGATTGATTTAGGTGTCGATTTAGATGGAGGAGCTCAACTTAATTTTATGGTTAGAAATTAAATTTAAAAAAGGATTGTAATATGAAGAATATATTAATTGTTTTAGTTTTTTTAATTGGAAGTCATTTAGTAAATGCAAAAACTCCAAGTAATAATAAAACAGTAAAAACTACTTCAGAGATAGAAAAAGAAGCGAATGCTAAGACTAATACTAAAAAAATAAAAGTTCATGGTATGGCTTGCCCTCTATGTCAGAGCAAGGCTGAGAAAAAGTTCAAAGAAGTTGCAGCCGTTGAAAGTGTTGATGTTGATATGGAAAAAATGCTTATCACCTTAAAGCTAAAAAAAAATATGGATTTATCTGAAGAGAAGATTAAGTCTATTGTAAAATCTTTAGGTCTGTCATTTGTTAAGGTGATAAAGTAACTATGCTAAAGCTGAACAGTCAATTTACGTCATATCTTTCTTTATTTACTTCACTTGGAACTATTTTTTGTTGTGCCTTACCAAGTCTGTTAGTTTCAATTGGAATGGGAGCTGCTTTGGCTGGGTTTATTGGTATATTCCCACAAGTTGTCTGGTTGTCGCAAAATAAATTATTAGTTTTTGGACTGTCTGGTTTTTTAATCGTTATTAGTTTTTTTATATTATATTTACAAAGAAATGCTCCTTGCCCGATTGACCCCATTAAAGCTAAGGCATGTTCTTCTGCAAGAGTTTGGTCTATTAGGATCAGTTTTTTGTCGGTTATACTCTGGGTTGCAGGAGCGATCTTTGCATTTATATTACCAAAATTTGTGTAAAAGGGGTTACTTATGAAGTTTTTAGCAATAATTTTATTATTTTTAACAAGTTGTTTAGACAACAAATCAAAAAAAATACTTTTAATATAGAAGTTACAGAAAAAGGCTATATACCCTCAAAAATTCAAATCGATAAAAGTTTAAAAAAAGTATATTTGAAGTTTTTAAGAAAAACAGATCAGACCTGTGCCAGAGAAGTGATATTTGAAGAGCAAAATATAAATGAAAAGCTACCCCTCAATAGGGAAATTGAAATTCTGTTTGATGTAAGCGGATCGAATGAACTGATTTTTGGCTGCCATATGGATAAAATGTTTAGTGGTAGAATTATCAAAGTTACAAATTAATAACTGTAATATGTAAACTAATTTATTAGGCAACTTCATGTTTAAATTTGGGGTCAAGTCTTTCAGCAAATTCAACGATTTTATCTATTGTGAATAAATCTATACGGTATTTCACAATTTCATTAACTCTTGACGGGTTCACTTGAATTTGTCTGGCAAGCTTAGCTTGAGTGATATTTTGTTCAAGAATATAAGCTAAGAATTTTTCACAAATTTTATATTTGACTTGGTCAGCAACACTTGCATTCTTAGGTAGAGTTCTTGATGGTTCAGTCTTTTCTAAAAAGTGTTCGCATTTTTTTTAATTTTTTATTATCAGGAAATCATGCAGCTCCATCCCTAATATTTTTATTACCTAAAGGAGCACGGCCTGGAAACCATCCGTTTTTTGCCTTTTGCCGCATGCCTTTATCGACCTCTCTTGCTATGTTTAGACCAATGTATTTGCTAACTGAAGTCATCGTGTCATCTATAAAAATATCAGCAGGACCGTAGGTGCTATCAAATATTCTACGATCTTTATAATAATGTATTTCAAGGTGGCTACTCACGACATACTTTTGTAGTTGCTCGCGGTTAGTAAAATTTCTTATAAGACAATTGGGTTTTTCAACTATAAGCCTTACTTGAAGTGAGCTTTTAAGATCGCTTACATAACATTCTATGTATTTCATTGAATTTAACCCATATATTGCTAGCTCCAATTTTTTATTTTTTATTGTAATTATAAAAAATATTTGCCCCATTAACACCGGCATTATCAATAACATATTTACGAACAGTTGAGGTTTTCAACTTATTATAACTATAAGGAATAGTTGGCTGTTTAACATTAGCACTGGGAGAAGATCCTGGCTCAAAAACAAACTTATTTTTACCACTTTGTCCTAAGAATATGTTTTGACCATCGGTGAAAACATAACCTTGAATTTTCATCGGAGTGGGTGTGTCGACATCTACAGTGTCACCAGCTAGGCCTATATTGTTGTCGTCATATACAGAAGACTCAGCAATTAAAACAGGAGTTGCCGTCCCAGTTCGATTTGGTTTACTACCATGAGATGCGACATTACCGCACAAGTCATAACCAAAACCATGTACATAATTGTTAAATCCATGGGCATAATTTCCACCTGACAGCCTGAAGTTTCTACAACTAGCACTTAAATCAGAATACGCCACAGTAACTTTTCCATGTCGTCCCGCATTTTGTCCAACAAGTTTATCTTGCGCAATTAGTAAGCCTTTTCCAGCTTGATATACTTTGTAATGAGTTACAGTTACATTAATGGCTGCTTTAGTTCCGCCGTTACCTATTCCAAACGAGTCATCTTGTAAATTGGAACTTTCAATATGGTCGAACCAGTAGTCTTGTCCTTCAGAGACTAATATACCCGTATATGCCTTTCCACCGGGTGTTTGACGTTGAAGGGGGCCATATATAACTCTGTGAACTATAGCATTACTTTCATAAAAGCGGATCATTGTTAAATTATTTCCCACTGAAGGGTCTGGCACGATCCGAACTAATGCATCACGACCATCCCAAGTGATATTAGCAGCAGGGCGTAATGAACTTTTAATATAAATGTTTTTCCCTTCTAAGCTAGGGTCATAAGTCACCCAGGTATTTTTTTGTGAAAGGCCAAAGCGAAGTGATCCCGGGCCAGAGTCGTTTGTATTAGTTACAACATAAAGTTTCCCATTGTATCCAGCTCCAGTGGCATTTCTTCCAAATCCAATTTTCCATGGAGACTCTAATAAACTGGCCTTGCGGTCATTACTATTTACCGTAGTAACAACACAAAATGTTATTGTTAAGTTTTTGTTAGTCCAATCTGTCCAAGTTCCGTTTTTACATGTTCTTTGTTTTTTCATTGGAGTACAGGTTTTGTCTGTTGCTGCGATATAATAATTTTTTGGATCAGTTTGTACGTAATCATTTGCATAACTATCACACGTTTCAGCTTGAATTGTGCAGTTAGTGATTGTTAAATTATTGTTTGTCCAATCTGTCCAAATGCCGTCTTTACATGTTCTTTGTTTTTTCATTGGAGTACAGGTTTTGTCCGTGGCTTCGATATAATAATTTTTTGGATCGGTTTGTACGTGGTCATTTGCAAAACCGTTACAGGTTTCAGCTTGAATTGTGCAGTTAGTGATTGTTAAATTATTATTGCTCCACTCTGTCCAAGTTCCGTTTTTACATATTCTTTGTTTTTTCATTGGAGTACAAGTTTTGTCTTTAGCTGCTATGTAATAATTTTTTGGATTAGTTTGTACGTAGTCATTTGCAAAACCATCACAATACTGTGCAACAATATTGCATGTTGTAATTGTTAAATTTTTATTAGTCCACTCAGTCCATTGACCACTTTCACAAGAACGTTTTTTTTTATAAGGGGTACAATTAGCACTTTCACTAGATGTATAATAATTTAATGGATCTATTTGTTGGGTGCCATCACTAAGGCCGTCACATTGATTGACTTTTGAACTTAAGTTTGAAGTTTCATCTAGGTATTTAGCTGCTTGAAAGCCTTCGCCACAATTATTATACATAAATAAAATAAAAGTTAAGCTAGTAAACATTATAACTTTTTTTATAATTTGTTTCATAAATAACATCCCTACAAGAAGATCATAAGAGTCATAATCTTCTTAAATTTATTATACATAGCCTTATATGAGATTTAAATTTTATGTATGTTTTTACAATTTTAATTTTTTTTTTGTTTCAATATGATAAGAGGTCTTGTCCCTGACCCCCATTTCGTCTAGACACCTCCAGCTATGCAGGAATGTATATGTTTATGGCTATGGCTAAATATTTTACACAGACAGGTAAAAAACCAATTTCAGCTATATACAGTGGCACGGCTAACGATTTTGTGAAAGAGGCCAAGGTGCGGCATGACTGGTGGTTTAAAAAACTTATTTATAGACCTGATGGATCAACTGAATGGAGTCACTTTATGAATAGAAAAAGTGGGGGTACACGTTGGTATTATTCATTACAAACAATCAATTATATTTACACTTTACATTGGAATCGTTTTTATGATTTTGCAGATGATAAAGTTATGGAAGGATTTGCTAAAGTCTATTATAATGGAGTCTCTGATTCTGATCAGGATATCTTTGACAAAGACAATACAGAAACTATGACACAATTGTCTGACGGCAGAGGCGGAGATGTTCCTCTGTATATGTCATCAGCATCTTTAATAGGTTGTTGGGATAATTCTGGTGAAATTTTATCATTAACAGAACAAATCATCGTAAGTCCAACCAAACATAAAATTAAAGGAAACACGTACAAACACCATAACTCTCACCATAATGCATTGTTGTCATGTGAATTAAAGCGTATCTATGACCAGTAAGTACTTTACTGTGACCGGCCGGGAGTTTTAGTACCAATACTGAAGTTAATATTTCATAGCAAGTATTTCCATAAACTATTTATTATCTGTAATCTCAGCATGTCTTTAGTCAATGCTACAGTTTTTTTCGAAAAGGTTTATAGCTCTCCCAATAGTAGAGGTAGTGAGGCCGTCCTTATTCTTTCAGTTTTTACATAGGGTATGTCTCTAAGGGAAATTAAATCTGGATGAATAAATAAAAAATTTTTTAAATCTAAGTTTATTTATATTTAAAATGATTTTAATTCTATAATACTGACTTTTGTATTTTAAAGAAATCTACATAAAACGACTTAGACAAGCTATAATTTTAATTTATTTGAAGCCTTGGTTTGCGCATTTTTTACCTTCATCCTTATTGTAAAATCTATTTTTCATTAATTCGTTCAAAGATTAAGTAAGTCTTTGATAATGTTGATTTTTATTTTTAAAGAGGGGGGAGTGGTGAGAAGCCATCTAGCTAGTTTTTTGATATTAGTACTGATTAATTTTTACTCACTACAGTTACACGCTAATTTTTGTGAAACAAGAGCTCAGCATTTCAAAGCTTTGAATGCTACAAATTTTTCTAAAAACTTATCTAATTTTCAAGAACAAGACATTGATTTGTTAGTGCTCGGTGAGTCTCATGGATCTCATGTGTTAGAACGACTGCCTGACGTGGTAACAACTCTTATGCCAAAAAAGTTACAATGTGCCTTTGTCGAGTTCCCTCACACAGTATCACAAGTAGAAATTCACAATCTCATTCGTGGGAACAACACGGATTATTTTCAAACTCAAGCAAGTTTTGATTATGTTCCTTTCTTGAGCTGGTTAGTCAGTAATGATGTAAAAATCATTCCTGTCGATGACCCTATGGCTAAGCATATGCCTAGCCGATTAGAGGCACTGTCGTGGATGAACCTACGAGATGATGTTATGTTCGAAAACATAATGAAGAATTTGCCTACGTGTGAAAAATCAGTCTTCTTAGTTGGAAAACATCACTTAACACCAGATCTTGCAGATTATACTGAAACTCTTGGTCATCGATTAAAAAAAGAGCTCAAACAAAAAGTTGCAATTGTTGACTTAACCGTGAATAGAAACTTTGAAGAAGAGTACTGTAGTTATACACAAAATCAATTATTTAAAGAGAAGACTTTAATTCCCACCCAGGATTTAGATGTGGCCTACTCGCTTTTTGTTTCGCACAGTTTTTGGAGTGATTTTGATTGGGCTTTTTACTTACCTAAGAATAAGTAAAAACTTTTTTAATCAGGCAAAGCAAAGCTGCAGTTTTCACAGCTCACGTTTTCAAATGTCAAGCCGAGCTCACTGGCTTTAAAACCGGCTCTTTCTTGAGCATATTTTTTGACATTGATCAGTTTTGAATTTTTAAGCACATTTCCAGTGGACTTTAAGCCCACTCTAAAAAGCGGTGCGATGGGGTCGATGACAGTGATGTTTTCCATCACATTATTTCTTGCAAGACCTTTATAATCATTGGCGTAATCATTAAACCCAAAGACGGCATATCTGATTCTTTCCATTTTAATATTTCTAAACACATTGCTTTCGGCGGCAATGGGTTGAGCCAGTTTAATATTGGCTTTGTCTTCAGTGCCAGTAAAAAATGTGATTCCAAAATAAGCATCTTTAATAGTTATATCTTCAAAAAGATTGTTCTTTGCTCCATTGTTAGCTGAAACACCTGAGCCTCGAATGACACTGTTATTGCGATAGGTATTGTTCATAACTCCACTGTGCCTAGCGACAAAACTACCGTTGGTCATATTGACGGCTGTGTTGTTAGTGAACAAGTTGTTTTCCCCTTGCTTCTTAACGGTGAAACCATGTCCACCATGAAAGGGCTGGCCTATGCGTTCCATATAGTTGTTTTTAACAATATTGTTATTGGCAAAAACGTTACGGCTAGGGTTTCCACTCACAATGAAGTAATAATCTGTACCATTTTTATCACCATTACCACCGCCATAGATCTTATTGAACTCTGCCAAATGATGACTTCCATAGAGGGTTGCACTTTGGCCGCCAGCATCGATGGTTATGGAGTTTCTCAGGGTGTTGTTGGAGCCGTAAAGCCAAAATCCAGACCCGGAGTAGTCATCATCAAGGTCTCCATTTTCAGTAACAATTATATTGTCTAGGACTCCAAATTTCCCAAATAGCCCAGCGCCACCGTGAAAATTGGTGATTTGAAAGTTTTTAATATGGACATAACTGCCATCCACGCGAATAGCGGTGTTTGTGTTCTTTCTATTTTGCCCATCTAACAGGGGCATGACTGCAGGGTTGTGCCGACTTTCATTATTAAAATTTAAATATCTTGGATTGTCTCCAGGCTTGTTTTTATATCCCTCTACAATAATAGGAAGGTCTTTAGTGCCAGACTGACTCACCCTTAAGCTTTGATTGCCGTAATCTCCGGCTTTGACGTAAAGAGTGTCTCCTGGTTTTAATTTTTTGGCGGCAAAGTTTAAAGATTTAAATGGTTGTTGGGCATTTGTTCCTATGTTTGCGTCGGAGCCGTTAGTGGCAACATAGTAAGCGTTTTGGCGCGTCTCTTGAGTGATTGAGCAGGTGCTTGAGCAACTGTCACCATCATTTTTATTGCCATCATCACACTGTTCTGTAGGCTCTCTAACATTATTGCCACAGGTGGCGACACCGCTGGCTTGCCCGATTTCACGATTGTCAGTAAGAGCTTGAGTAGGTTCGCGACTTGGTGGCATTGAGGAAGGTGGTGTATCAACCATTTCCATTTCATTTGTTGTAAAGTATTTTGTTTCTGACTGAAGGATGTCACCATCTTTGTTTTCAGCAACCACGGCATAGTAATATTTTGTGTCAGCTTTCAACCCATTAAGAGTCTGTCTATGAGTTTTAAAGGTGAACGAATCTTCACCCATATTTTGTGAGCTTAGTGCGTTGGTTTCACCGTATTTGATGTAAGACTTTACATAATCGTTGAGAGTCCATGTGAGACGAACACTATCTTGGGTGGATGAGATTTTTTCAACGGCTAAAAACCGTAGTTCTTCTTTTATGACAGCCGGGTTATTGGTCTCAGGTTGTCGTTGATCATTTTCATTGGCTGTGTTTTCGGCGTTAGCAGGGCTGTCGAGAATATCAGGTCGGTTAGAGTTTCCATCAACTGTTAAGGAGTCAAAATCAGAACAGTTTTGATAGCTCAACATAATGATAAATAAAGAAATGAGTTGTAGAAAACGTTGCATAAATCCCCTCTGATCTTTTATTTTATAAAATCTTGAAGGCTTGTGCTGAGTTAATCTTGAAAGTGTTGTTTATTGAGACGGTGATAAGCGGGATAGGAATGTGTCAAATTGAGCTTCAGCGATTAGTCTTTCGCTGTCGCTCAAGATGACAGATAGGTTCTTATAAGCCCATATGCTTTTTTCTTAAGGTCTCACGGTCTACGTAGATACCATTGACGTAAACAGAGTGAATGTCGCGGGTGTTGTTGATGTCATCAATCGGTGAGGCATTTAAGACCACGAGGTCTGCTTTAAAGCCTGTTTTCAATTGACCGCGGTAGTGGTTAAGGAAGTCGTGAATCTTCGAAGTGCTGGTTGCTAAGACACTCATATTGCTAATTGGTTTTAAAGGTGTTTCTTGGTCTGTGATCAGATTTGATAGGTTCATCAGTTCAAGCTCGCGGTGCAAAGAAAACCCAAAGAAAGTGCCTTCCCACATGGTGTCGGTACCAGATAAGACAGGGACATCCCAATGCATCATCTGTTTGAAAGTTTTTTGACGATAGCCAAGCTTGTTGTGCTCAACCCCCCATTGAATCCAAGGATTACCAGAGTAAAAGTTAAAGTCAAAATAGTGATCGAGTAATTTTTTTGGAGCCACATTTTTTAACAGTGGATCATTAAAGAAGTGATCACTTCCTGTAAGAACGCCAGACTCAATGGTCTTCTTGCAAATGGTGTTGATACAAAAACATTTTTCTTCACCCTCTGTGCAAGATTGGCTCAAAACATTTACATTGAAGAGGTTTTCTTTGATCATTCCCCCTTCCATATAAGTGGTCATGGTTGTGATCACAAATAAGCCGTAGTCTTTCATTTTTTTAAAAATACCTTCAGGAATACTATATGTTGGATCTTTTGGGTTGCTAAATGGTAGATGAGTGATGGCGGCCACTCCAGCATCCATACAGTCTATGACGTCTTGCCAAATGCCAACGTGGCAAATGACCTTAGAATTAGGTTCGATCTCTTTAGCTATGCTGACAAAATCCATTAATACAGCTTTTGGCAGTCCATTGATCTTTTTGCTGCCAGGCCTGTGTGGGTTATGATCGTAGCTAATTTTTAAAACTTTTGGGCTGTACTTTGCGATGTGTTTTTTTAGTAGCTTATAAAGGGCTGCTTTTCTTTTTGTTTGATCTTGTTCAAGGACAATGGTTTCAAGGTCAAAAAGAATGACGGTCTCTTTTTGATCACCAACAAGCCAGTTAAGGTCTCCATGATGACTAGTTTTAAAGGTGAACAGGCCTCCAGACATATAGATATTACTGCCCGGAATAAATCCTTTGGGGCGCATTTCAGGAGATTCAATCATTTTTCGTTGGTAGTCTCTTTGGGCCATTGTGTCCTCGTTGTAAGACACAAGGTCTAGGTAAGTGGTGACACCTGAGTACAACATTCTGTAGTTCATAGCATCTATGCCAGGGAAATCTAAGTGGCTGACAGCAGATCCATCAGAGCTGACAATAGCACTGTTTGGCAAGTCAGAGTTCATGCCGTAGTTGTGAACGTGGAGGTCATGCAAGCCTGGTATTATGAACTTTCCTTTTAGGTTTGTAACATTATAGCCTTTGAATAAGTTGGTCTTACAAGCGCCAGGCCCCTCAACGACTGTTTGAATTTCATCATTCACTAGAATCAAATGACCGAGAGTTTTGTTTGTTACTTTTTTTTGAAACGAGTCATCTGTTTCAGATGATGGTTTTACAATAGTTGCGTTGATTAAAACTTGACTGGTTGTTTTAGAAATTTCAGCTATTTTTTGTTTTAATTTTAAACAAGTTTTTGGTGTTTGTGCGTAGGTCGTTTGTAGCAAAAGCGCTAATGTCAGCGCGACAAATAATTTGATGATTATTTTCATTCCGTCCCCCCTCAGAGATGTTTATGACAAATTGGTGACATATCTAAGAAGGAGGGTCAATTTTTAACGCGGAATCAGACAAAGTAATTGTTAAATGTGAATGTAAAGTTTTTTAAGATTCACAACAATTGATGCTAAATTAGGATATGTGAAACTGATTGTTTACAAAAAGAAGTGTTACATAAAAGATTTAATCTTTTAAAAAGTAGAGGGTGCTACTTAGTTGAGCTAAAACCAAAACGACCCACATTATGTACGTGGAAGTATAATTTTTTAAAATCCAAAGTGACTGGGCGAGGAGTTCTGTCTGATTCAGTGTCTGGGTTTGATAAAATTTCAACGCCTAAATTAACATCACTTAAAACCATTTGCTTTGAAGGGGCTATAATGCGTTTGCGAACACCATCAACATCTTCTAAGTTGCCGGCCGCATCGAGCAGTTGTTGTAGCTTACCATCTGTTAAAAAATCTACAAAACGCTTGTACCTAATCACAGGCTGAATACCACCCTTGGCAAATTCAGTGCTTTCACGGTTTTTTACAAATGAAATGTACTTAAACTTTTTATTACTAGCTGTTTCAATTTTGTATCTAACAAAGTACTCAGCTCCATCAATAACAACGGGCTGATTATTGTTGAGCTTTATACCACCTGAAGTTTCAAAGTAGGCGGACTTGTGATACCAAATCATCATAGCCCAGCGCTTAGTGGTGTCTTTAAGAGAACTCATTTTTGTCCCGTAGATCTCTCCAGACGAATCATTGATTGCGTTGAGTGAGTTCACAAACGAGTTATTGAAAACGTAATTTGAATTGCCAATGTCATGAAAGTACGAGTCGACCGCAAAAAAGTAATTTCCGTATTTATCTTTCTCAGTGACGGCATCAGACCCACCAGAGAACTCCACATCCACATGAATGTCGATTTCAGGCATATCAGCAACTTTTACAGGAAGTCCCACTCTTTTTTTGATTTCGTATTGATCAATAGTTTTTACACCAGCTGTGGTCGTTGTTGGTAAATCAGTTGGAGAACCTGATGTCACATAGGGCTGGCCAGAGGCAGAGCCTATGCCCATTCTTGGGTAGGCCTTTACGTCATTGCCACCTTTAGCGTTGTTGTAATACCAACCTTGTTCAGGCTTGCCACTAAAGTTGCGGTGGTAACCGCCAACAAACCATCTCAAGCGCAAGCGGTCGCTGTTATCTTGGTAGCTCCACCTAACGAAAGCTTGAGTGAGTGGGTTCGTGCCGCCAGCATAACCACCAAATCCCCAAGCATTAGCTCCGATATAAGCATTGTTGAGAGTGTCACTGCCCCATCTGTTGCCACTGACATATCTGTTGGAAGCTGAGTTTTTAACTGTGTTTACATTTTCTTGCTGAGTTTCAAAAAACCAGTCTTGTGGGGGTCTTTCTAGAGCTATATTTTCATCTACTATACTATTTTCTGTTTGAGTTTGTTCTTGGTTTTGTTCATTATCTACTTTTGGGCTTTCAACTTGATTTTCATTGTCATCTTTGTCAGGGTCGTTACCCGTGACGATGTCTAAGTTGTCTTCTGGTGGATTGATGTTGTCACCAGAGCTTGAACCTAAAGTTAGCTGCTCAGTGTTTGTATTATTTAGAGAATTGGCACTGAAGGAGTTAGATAAACACCCAGTGGAAATAAACCCGATTATAATAAAAAGTGTGATTCGAAGTCTCATGTGCCCCCAGCTTATACAAAGAAGTGCAACAACTGGACCAAAAAAAAATAGTTTATACACAATACAAGTTATATAAACAGACAAACTTTTAAGTCTCGTAAACTATATCTACAGATAATAGAGAAAGTGTTTCATTATGAAATACGATTTAATTGCGCGGTTTTAAGGTGATCACAGATTTGTATTCATCAATGTGATACCAGCTTTTGCTGTCTTCGCATTTATTTTTACTTTCACAAGTGAAAGAACTTATATTTCCAACAGTGATTTTACGCTCGTGGATATAGATTCTATTTTTATCTTTAGCCACATATTCATTAAGCATTTCAAAGCTGTAGTAATCTGCATTGTAAATGGGTTTGTCTTTGTAGAAGATCTTTTGATTGTCTTTAAAAAAGAGTCCTTGTAGGTGATAAAAGCTTCCCAAATCTAAATTGTTAATCTTTTCTCCGAAAATATAGATATTTTCATTGTCTCGATAAAATTGTGAGTCCTTGACCTGTTCAAAGCTTCTTATGTCGGCACCTTCGATAGCTTTGAAGTTATAATAGACTCCTCTAGAGTCTATGGAGTAATCATTTCCTAAACGTTTAAAGTTCTCTGGATCGTTAGAAACTATGTCACAGCCAATAAAGACATGATCTTGGTCACGGTAAAAATTGTTTTGTGGGTCAAAATCAAAAGTATTCGGGTCAGCATCAGATAAGATTTGAGATTTACAAAAGACATGGCTTTGGTCTTCTGAAATGTCGTCTTTAATAATTGCAAATGTATTTCGATCAGCATTATTAATGATTTGGTCTTGATAAAACACAAGCTGTGAATCCGACCCATACTCACCATCTTTTAATACATAGAAGTCAACGGCACTGGCCTCTGCAAGTTTATTTTCTTTGAGGTAAACGTGTCCTTTGTAAACATAGTAGTTATTGTAATCTGTTTTGATCTGATTGAATTCAAGAATGTTATAATCAATGATGGGTTCTTCTTCAATAATTGGGCGAGGAGGGGGTTCATCTATAGGTTCTTCTGAGATAATGGGTTCGTTAATATCTTCGGGAATGGCGAAAGAGCTAAGATCGAAAGATTTTTGTTGAAAGCCATCAAAACAATTAGTGAATGCTAAAAATAAGACAGAGAGAAGGCACAATACAAAAAGTTTTTTAAACAATGCCATTCGAAATAAGCTCCTTTTAGTTCTATTAAAAGTATCGGAAAATAGAGGTCTAAATATTATCTTGGAGGGCTATTTCGTTGTTAAGTGACTCAATATGATTCAACTGTGTTGGGAAAGCGTCTAGGTAGATTTATTAAAAACCGTTTTTCATACAGTTTCTATAGCATTTTGAAGCAAAAGGAATGAGAGCATTCTTGCATTTTTCTATACAAAAGTCATGAAGACTTGAGTTTTGGTTTGCAGCTTCGAGGAGCTGAATTTCTACATCAGTTTTAGGTTCACATGTCATGTCTACATAATCTTGAAAGTTGCAAATGTCAGGCTGGATGTCATAGTTTAAAGTAGTAGAGTTTTCGTCAGTGCTTTCAGCAAAGGAAAATATAAGAGTTGCTTGAGTCCCTACTAAAAAACTGAATAAAATAAATAGAAAGAAATGGTTTTTCATACGATATTTCCTTTACATATTTGGCTTAATATAATTTCATTTTTTTCTAGTTAGTGACTTATTTTATTTTGCAGTTAATAAACACTAAATTTTTAGAAGTTGAAAAATAAATCGTGATGTATAAAAAATTGTGATGTCTTAATTATTATTTGTTAAAAAAATCACTTTTTAAATGGAAATTGCTAACTAAGTTGTTGTTATGATAGCTGTTTTTAATTTATACCTGGAGAAACTCTAACTTAAATGAACTCATAAGTTTTATGTTTTTTATATTCTTATGGCTTACTCGGCTCAATCAATTAGAGAGCTACTTAAGGATCAACCCTTAATTAAAATTGATGTCGATTTCATCAATAGAACACTGATTAGTCTGTGTAGGGTCAGACTTTAGATAACCAATGACCTCTAGTTCTCCAGCACCAAATTGTGTGGCAAATTGTTTGATGTGAGTCGTTACTTCTGAAGCAAGGTTTCTATGAGACTCGTCACTGACTAAGACCCATGATGCTCCATCGTGATAATAACTGTTTGGGTTTCGGTGAAGTCTGAAACTAGCACAAGAGTCTGCACTGATACTGGCATCACTTAGAGTTGTAAAGTTGATTGGCGATTTTGGTTTTATTTCAACGTATTCACTGGCGTACTTGATAGCGCCACTTGGGTTCAGGCTCACTGCTGTGAGCTCTGGCAAACAAGGCTCACCTCCACAGGCTGTGTTGTCATCAGCTTCCATGTAGACACGGTATTGTGCATACCTGTTTGCTGAAGGAGTTATAAACTGTGTGTAATCAATGTTTAAAAATTCAGGACCTGTTGGCTTAGAGCTTCCAGCAATTGTGATCTCATCTTCAACACAAACACCAGGGTCACTATCTGTCGCGTTCAATGAGCAATTAAAGGTCACATCTGTTGAGCTCCTGCTATAAAGTTCACTGTAATAAGTTGTTCCGTCACCACCAGGGCCGATGAATTCAGCTTTATGGATGTCATCTGTATCTAGGGTATTGAGCGTTCCATCTCCATCACAATCTGTTTCGCTGCCAGCTGGAGCTAAATTATAACTCTTGCAGTTGCATGAAGAGTCTACGCAGCTCTTTACTTGCAACTTCACTCGATTGGCTCCTCTGCGGTAGAGTTGTCTGATTTCATCTTCAGATAAAAATCGAGACCAGATGGCGATTTCATCAGCCTCGCCATTAAAAAAGTGGCTTTGTCCTGAACTACGGTCAAGGGCACCTATAGTGAACCTATCTTGTGAGCTCAATATATTTAACCAACTACCATCGTTTGTGCCTGTAAAAACAGATATAGGCTCTTCTTTGCCGTTGATATAAAACTTATATTCAGATCCGTTTGAGGATGTGACTATATGATACCATTGGTTTTTTTTGAGTGGTGTTGTTCCATGAATGACATTAAAAATTATTGAACCTGCGTTGCGGAAAAATACTGAAATCACTCCTGTAGTATCAATCCGTAAGAGTGTACCTATCGGGGTTGAGGAAGAGCTACTTCCAGATGCAACCACATGTTGGATGTTTGTTAAGTCATTAAACTTAAACCAACCAGACAAAGTGCCTTCAGTTGATAGTGTGATTGTGTTTTGAAAAGTAATATGTTGTGAGACTCCATCAAATGACACTCCTCTGTTTAACTTCCCAGATGAGTTTGTGGTAGCACCATTTACAGCTTGACCGTCATTGCCAACTCCTGAAAGATCTATCACTTCATCCACACTACCTGTCCATATGGGCTCATTGAGTGGCCAGTAGCCGATAAGTCCATCACTTAGATCTTCAATCACAGATGAGTAGTGTGCTATGCTTTCATTGTCAGGGTTTCCATTATTATTAAAATCACCAACAAGTTCTTTACCAAACGGCAAACTTGTAGACCACGATAAGTCTGGCCAAGTTGCAGTTGTATTCCCTAAATCAATCACTTCTGAATCGAAGTGACTGGCATATTTTTGTTTTTGGCGGTTATAAATTACACTTACATCAGTTGGAGATAGTGGCTTATTCCAAATGGCAACGTCATCAATTTCTCCATTAAAATCAGATATACTTGGAGTGTTGATTTGTCGCACTCCAAGGGCCGCATTAAAAGTAGGTAAACTTATATTTCCTGCAGTAGTAACAGGGTAATGTTTTCCATCAATATATAGCTTAGTAATTCCAGCTTCCCTTACCACCATAAGGTGATACCATCTATTTAATTTATATTCTGGACCCCAAAGTATATTAGAAGTTCCGTCTCCATGATAAACAAATATTCTATTTAATCCGCCTGTATATCGAACTCCAATTTGATAGCCAGTGTTTATTGATCCATCATAGCGACCAAAGATAGATTTATCTGACTGAGCTTTTGAATAAAACCAACTGGATATTGTAAAATTATTAGTGAGATCTAGTGAGGCATCATTGCCAAGATCAACATAATCAGTGGTGCCATCAAATGTTCCAGCAAACCCACTTACCTGTGCGTTGGAACTAAAGCTTGCTTCGTTATAAGGTGAGCCATGATTTCCATTTCCAGAAGAGTCTTGCCAGTTCTCATTCATTTGCCAGTAGCCAACTATATTGTCCCAATGTGGAGTCCAGGATGGGTGCAAATGATTTTCACTGCTAAAACTTTGTAATTGTGCATTGTATATAGCAACGCCTTGTTCATTGCTCAATGCTGTATCCCAAAAAGCTAACTCATCAAAAGCACCATCCCAGTGGCGTAATGCAGCTGAATGCCAGCTAGATAAATAACTTGCGCCAATCGAAGTATCAAGGATCGTTCCACTCGGAGTGTGGAACTCCTCCAATGGCAGTGGCTGACCGTTCACTAGAATATTTGGATTGTTTGAGTTAGATGTCGAATCATAAGAGACAAAAACGTGATACCATTCGTCTAAATTAAATGTAAAGTTATCTGAGGTCCAATGTCCTTTATTACCATCATGTCGGACACGTAAATTAATCTCTTTTGATGAGCTTGAAACCCATAGCGCCATCTTATCATCACCTAAAGAGAAGATTCTAGGGAAGTCATTAGCGTAAGAGTCTAACTTTACCCAGGCAGAAAAAGAAACTTGAGTGAATGGATCTGAAAGAATACTTAATGCCTCATCAGTTCCATTTAACTTGAGACTGTATCCTTTTGAGCTCGCAACAAAATTTGTGCTGATTCCTGAGCCAGTATAATTACCATTGTTAGCTATTACATCTTTAAAGCTTCCATCAAATTTCCAGTAGTATTTCATATCACTAGCCTGTGATGGTAGAATTTTTCGAATATCTAAATTTTGGTTTAGACTTAAATTGTTCGAGCTATTTAGGTGAGAGCCTGCATGGTTTCCACTACTAAAATTATTGCCAGATTGTTCTAGGTCTAACGGCTTTAGAAATACTTTTCCATTTTTAAATTGTATTAGGTTGTCATCAAACTCGTAGTCGTTACTTGAATTAAACTGCCATGTGCTATCGAAAGCGGATCCTAAATTCAACTCCGTTTTATCATAGCTACATGAAGTGTTGACTAAGATTAAAACTGTTACTAATGCACAGTAATTTCTAAAAAAAAATTTTTTAAAATCAAAGTAAAACATCCATATGTGTTTTCGGTTTTTTTAGCTAAATTGTTAAAACGTTTAGGGTTTAATTTACTAAAAAGTTATCAATTATTTTTGTTAGCAAGTTTTATCACTGGTTTGTTTCATATTGAGATTTGTGGTTTGCCTTAGATCTCTCGCTCCCTTCAGGATGATGGCTACAGTGCTCAATATGATTTTTTTTATTCCAAAAACACAGTTGTTGTACTAGTAGTGGCTGTCATTCTGAAGAGAGTGAAGGGTCCCATCGCAAACCAATGATTTACGTAACTTCACTTATCACTAGTTCAATGTGTTTTATTGAGACGAAAGCTTATCTATTCGGACAAATTGTTCGATATTTAATATACTTGAAGAGTTAAGGGGAATTAAAAAAGTTGAATATGATGAGACTTGTATTTCAATTTTTGATGCTTATGTTATTGGTTTTGTTTTACCAAAACTGTGGTAATTTTGAAGCTAATATTTTACAACCTGCAGACTCATCTCTTGATTCAGGAACAAGTGCTAATGATCAACTCCCGATTGGAACCAATAATCCTGTCGATAATCAAAATAGTGGCAATACTTTCAATTCAAAACTCATTTTAAATTGTGATGTCCCTAGTAACATTGCAAAGACAGAGCTGTCTCGTATGACTCGCAAAGAGATCGCTTTGAGTTTGATAGATATTCTTGGGGTGCGCACATTTGATGATATGAACATGCTGCCTACAGACTCTTACAACGACAAAGGCTTTGCCAACGAAAGTTCAATCCAGCTTTTGTTTGAAAGAGATGCCAGCAAGTACTTTGATTTTTTTGAAAAAGCGATTGATACAGCTATTCAAGAAAAAAGTAGCAAAGTTTTTACTTGCGATATTAATAGCACAAGCTGTTTGCAAAAAATCATTGACGACATTTCTTATTTAGCGCATAGAGGGGCTTCAACGGTTGCAAATAAAATTAAAGAGAATCTCAGCCAGTACAGTACAGCTTCTGATAAATTAAAGTACAGTTTGATGAGTGTGTTTCTTGCGCCTGATTTTTTGTTTCACCAAAGCACTTTAGAAAATGTCACAAACAAGAACTTAACTCAGATGCAACTTGCCGACCGCTTGGCAAGTTTGTTGTGGTTTTCAAACCCTGACAAAGTGTTATTAGATGCTGCTAAAAATAATGAATTGTCTACAGACCAACAGCTGTTTGCTCAGATCGACCGTATGATAGCAGATAGCAAGTTCGAACGATTTATTTACAACTTCATAGATCAGTGGTTGTCGGTGGAACAAGGGAAAGTTGTTTTAAGCAGCAATCCAAAAGCAAATGGTGATGTGATCAAAGGTTTAGAGGATGAAACCAAAGCTCTTCTTCGTCATGTTATTGACGAAAACCTACCTATCAATCAGTTGATCACTGCAGATTATACTTTTTTAAATACTTTGACAGCAAACTATTACGGACAGTCTTCAGTGAGTTCTCAAGACTTACAAAAAGTTAGCATAGACAGCTCAAGGCGAGGAGTTTTTTCCCATGCTTCAGTGATAGCGGGCATGAGTGGCCTCGGTGAAACCAACCCAACACACCGTGGGTATTGGTTTTTAAAGCGAGCTTTTTGCTTGCCCCCAGATCCCATTCCAGGAAACTTGATGGCCGCAGTTGATAGCGTTAAGCTTGATAGCACTCTTCCTATGAAAGAACGCTTAGCTGTTCTTTCAGAAACAAAGCTTTGTGGTGACTGCCACGTACAAATGGATCCCATCGGCATTGCCTTTGAAAGCTTTGATGCCTTTGGCCAGTACCGCACTCACAATGGAGTGCATCCTGTCGATACCAGCGGTCGCAACATCGCTGGAGTCGAGTTCAATGACTTCCCTCAGTTGGTGAGTCAGTTGCAACAAAGTGATCTCTATAATTTTGAGAGTTGTTTTTCTCATCATATGATTTCTCTGGCGAGAGCTAAAATTTCTGACAAAAACTTATTATGTGAAACAAATAAATTGGTCACCCAGAAAAATATGACCTTTAAAGAGATCATTAAAAACATAGTGTCGAGCGAGTATTTTAAAAAGTAGGAACAGCATGAATAAAAAATGGCATATAAATCGACGAACATTTCTAAAAGGGCTTGGGGCCACGGTGGCCTTACCGACTCTTGATATCATGATCCTCAATGAAAAGGCCTATGCCAATACGAACACTCCACATTTCTTTTTTGATTTTGTACCCAATGGGTATTTTGCAGAAGAAGAAACTAATTATATACCACGGCATATGATTCCGGTAGTGGAACGCTTAGGAGATCAAGGTGGGTATGTTGCAAGTCTCTCGAATCCATTCCGACACAAACCTTTGGCTTACCCACATATGGAGAATTTTTTATCATTCATGAGAGCCCAGCCTTTCAGGCATACTGACGTCATGAATAACTTGCCAGCTCCAGGCAATCAAAACTTTACCAAAACATTTGATCAGTACTTGGTGGATGCTAACAGTGGTATGGCGAATGCTCGCATCAGAACTTTAAGTGTCATCTTAGGTTATAATACCAACAGAGGCTTTAGCTTTAGAACCCTTTCTTGGCGCGGTCCTGGTAAACCAATTGCTCATTATTACAACCCAAGAGAAGTTTATAATCAGCTGTTCAGTTTAAAGCCAAACACAGTCGTTGTTAACTCGAATAATAGAAATAAGAATCTTAAAAGTGTTTTGGATGTGGTAAAGGAAAGTATTAATAACCTCAATAAAAAAGCTAGTGCCAAAGACAAAATTAAATTAGATCAGTACTACACAGGCATTCGCGAGATTGAAAGGGGCCTAAGCAGTCTTGACGATGCAACAAAAGAGTTCAACTGTGAACTTAGCTCAAATCTCAATAAAGACTTTAAAGAACAAAACTACCAACACCAAACCTTTAAGCAAAGACTAGATATCATGCAAGAGTTACTGCTTATTGCCCATGAGTGTGAGGTCACTCACTGTAGCAATATCATGAGGGCTTATCCAGCAAGTACTATACAAAACAGTTGGGTCTCTGGATTTAAAGGGCCTAATAAAAGTTGGCATGGACTCTCCCATTACGACACCGTGAAAGATGCAAATGGCAAACCTTATCAAGGTAATGGGGCGAACATTTCACATAATCGTCACGACTTTCAGTTAATTAACAAGTGGCACGCCAGTAACTTTGTTGATTTTGCCCTTAAAATGAAAGGCAGAGTGGACCCAGTTGGAAAAAGCTTGCTAGATAAAACCTTGTTGGTTCATGGTAGCTGCCAAGGGAAAGGTCCTGTGCATAAACCAGATGGTTTGTTCTATTTATTGGCAGGAAATGCCGGTGGTCGTATTAAACCCAATCAAAAACTAGAAAAAAAACAAACTTTAGCCAATTTATGGCTCACGGTCATGAAAAGGTATGGAGTGGACATCAGCAAATTTGGAGATGCCACTCAAGTGATACCGAGCATTTAATCAGTTCAGTGAAAAACCTTCTATGTTGCAGTCCAAGTAAAAGTAAGCATCGTCAAAATCTTTTAACACCTCGATAGAGTTGTGGTCGTATATTTTTTCACAAGCAGTGATCGCTATTGATTTACCATTGTGAATGTCTTCAGTAGCATCTATAGGTAGATAAATCATAGACCAATCGTAGTCGTAGTATTTAAGACCAACTTTATTGTTGGTTTTTGCGTCTGTTATAAAAACAACACATGCATCACCAACGGCAAAGGGATCAAACTCAGCACAGACAACGTAGTCAATATGACCATGAATAGTCTCAGTACTATTATCTGCTAAAGCATTAAAAGAGAAAGTTATTAAGAGTAATGCTAGTAATGTTTTCATTGAAGTCCCCCAATCGTTTTGTAAGTCACTGTGTTTTACAGCGTTCTGAGGGTGACTTGAAGTGTATAAAAAGTTAATTATCATTCATAAGATGAATATTATTTAAGTTATTGATATCACTTGTCTATTGGATTGGTCGTTGCCGATTTTAGAAACTTGATATTGTTTTAACAAATGAAGCTCGCTAAAAAAAGTGATGCCTTAATAGTCATTTTCATAGTACATGCCTGTTATGGATTTAACGAGTTTGATGTATGATTACCCCGAGAGCTTAATTGCAACTCACAAACAAGCCGAGTCACGTATCATGTACGTTGCTAAAGACAGCACTCCCATTGAGTTTAGTAAAGTTGATCTCTTCAATAGGTTTTCAAAAGGAGACTTGCTTGTGATCAATGACACCAAAGTTGAAAAAAGACGAGTGAAGTCACAAGAAGGCTTTGATGTTTTGTTTGTCGAACAAATGGATGCACTCACTTGGCAAGTATTATTTCCGGCAAGTCGAATTAAAAACAAGCAAACTGTGCATTTGCCAAACTCTGTGACTTTTACGTTGCAAGAGCGCGGGTTACCTCAAACAGTTACTCTTAATAAACCATTGCCAGACAATTACTTCATGGAGTTTGGTGAGATGGCCTTACCTCCATACATTCAGAAAAAAAGACAAGTCGGCCAGCGCTTTAATGATGAAACAAATTATCAAACGGCCTGGGCTGACAAGATGGGAAGTTGTGCTGCTCCGACGGCAAGTTTGCATTTTACTTCTGATGATTTGTTAAGTTTAGAAAAGCGGGGAGTACAAATTCAAAAAGTCACTTTGCATGTGGGCTTAGGTACATTCCTGCCAATCAAAGTTCAAAATTTACAAGATCACAAAATGCATTCAGAAAAAGTACTTATCAGTAACGAAAGTATAGATGCAATTAAAAAGGTGAAAGCAAAAGGTGCCAAGCTTTGGTCTTTGGGCACCACCACCACTCGCGTACTAGAATCCATCAATAAAGGTTATTTTAAAAAAACAAATTCAGGTTTTGAAGGTGAAACAGATCTATTTCTCTACCCAGGGAAAAAAATTGAAGTGGTTGATAATTTACTGACTAACTTTCACCAACCGGGCTCAACTTTGATGGCTCTAGTTGCAAGCTTCAGCGATTTAAATCAGGTAAAACAAGCTTACAAGTGGGCCATTGACAAACAGTTTAAACTGTTCAGCTACGGAGATTTGTCTGTTTGGGAAAAATCTTCATAAACTTGTAATTGAATCTAATTTTATATTTTATTGGTTTTTTTTACGGTCTTTTAAAGGTAAATAAGTTTTAGTTTCAACGAGAGAGGATGCTTTGCAGGTTGGTGAGTTCAAAGTTTTAAATGAGTATAAAAAAGCAAGGAACGCTGTTCTTATGACAGCTCATGGCCAAATAGAAACTCCCATTTTTATGCCAGTAGGGACCAAAGCCACCGTTAAAACTATGTTGCCTGAAGAACTCACAGACATTGGCTTTCAAATTTTACTCGGCAACACTTATCATCTTCATATCCGCCCAGGTGAAAAGCTTATCAAAGAATTAGGTGGGCTGCATAAGTTTATGAATTGGGATAAGCCCATTCTGACTGACAGTGGTGGTTTTCAAGTGTTCTCGCTCTCAAAGCTCAGAACCTTAACTGAAGAGGGCGTGACTTTTAGGTCTCACATTGACGGTGCGAAATTATTTATTAGCCCAGAAAAAAGCATGGAGATCCAGATGGATCTGGGGGCTGATATTATTATGGCCTTTGATGAGTGCATTCCTTACCCAGCAACGCCAGAACAAATTGATGAGTCCTCTAACATGACTCATCGTTGGTTAAAGCGCTGTCAGCAAGCCATGACTAAAAAAGACAGTTTGCTGTTTGGAATTGTTCAAGGGGGCTTAGAAGAAAAATCTCGTCTTAAGAGTATGGATCAGATTTGCAGTGTCGATTTACCTGGATATGCTATGGGTGGGTTTAGTGTGGGTGAACCCATTCACTTGATGCACCAGTTATTAGAAAAAGTGGCTTATAAAATGCCGGTCAACAAACCGAGATACTTGATGGGAGTGGGCACGCCGACAGATCTGATCTTAGCCATTGATAGTGGCATGGATATGTTTGATTGTGTGATACCAACTCGTGTTGCCAGAAACGGAACTCTTTACACTTGGCAGGGAAAAGTCACTATTAAGCAGGCAAAATACAGAACAGACCCGAACCCTCTCGATCCTGAGTGCGATTGTTACACCTGTAAAAATTACTCGAAAGCCTACTTAAGGCATTTGTTCAATACTGGCGAGATCCTTTCATCGCGTTTAAACACAATCCACAATTTGTACTTTTACAATAAGTTGATTGAACGTTCGCGCGAAGCTATTCGAAACGGAATCTGGGATGAGTTCAAAGATGATTGCTTAGAGCGTTTTTCAAGACGCCCTTAAATAAATGAATCAAACTCATTTAGAGCTATATTTATTGATGGCTTTGTAAAAGGGTTTATATCAATCCTAAATAACAGGCACTTAACGCGGCAAGCAAATTGCTTTCTGTTTCTGAAACTAAGTCTTTAAAATTATTATTGCTTTTTTAATGAAACCTTATACAAAAGAGGTTTAATTTAAGAGGAGATAATTTATGTTTATTTTAGATGCAGTTGCTCAGGCAGCCGCGGGTGCGCCTAAACCATCCATGCTTGAACAGTTTATGCCGTTCATATTTATTTTTGTTATCTTTTACTTCTTTTTAATTCGTCCACAACAAAGGAAAGCCAAAACGCACCAAGACTTTGTGACCAATTTAAAAAGGGGTGATTCCGTTTTGACAACAGGTGGAATATTGGGAACCATAGAAGGTCTAACTGAACAATTTGTAACATTGCAAGTATCTACCGGAGTGAAATTGCGCGTGCTGAGAGCACAAATTGCATCTCCGATGGAGAACAACAAAGAAGACACAAAGAAAAAGTAAAGGGGTTCGTACTGTGAGTTTAAAAGCAAGATGGTTTACGATTGCCGTTGTGTTGATCGGTGCTTTCATTAGCATCTATCCCAACCTCGTAGATCTAGAAAAACAAGTTGAGAAAACATCCATTACAGATGCTGGCGAAAAGGTGACTGAAACAGTCATGGAAAAAAAGCACTGGTGGCCAACAACTAATAAGATTAACTACGGCCTTGATATTCAAGGTGGGTTGCACTTGGTTCTTGGTGTTGACGTTGAAGAGGTCATCATCGAGAAAACTAAGAGGCTAGCTAGAAGTGTGACCACTGACCTAAGTGAAAAAGGTCATGGACATATCAATGTCTCAATAGACCCAGAAAATAAATTACTCATGAACTTCAACACATCAAAGCCTGATGATGAATCAAAAGTTGCAGGCTTCATCAATGAGTTTTACCCAGCTACATTGCAGGTCATTGACAATGTTCCTGGCAAAACAGTGGTTCAGTACTATCAAACCAAAGCAGATGAGTATAAAAAGCAAGTGGTCGACCAAGCTATTGAAGTTATCCGTAACCGTATTGACCAAACGGGAACCAAAGAGCCAAGCATCACTGCACAAGGCTCTGAAAGAATCCTAGTTCAGTTGCCTGGTTTTGATGATTCTACCAAAGCAAAAAACTTGATCAACAAAACAGCGAAACTGAACTTCCGAGTTATTTCTGACAAAGTTCAAGGGGAAGCCTTGTTCAATTTGATCAAAAAAGGGGAGCAAGAAGGTAACATCAAATTAAGTGTTAAGGATGATGAAGCCACTGGCCAGTACACTTACACTAAGTACATAAAACGATTGAACGAGCAGCTTGAAAAAGAACTTCCAAAAGACACTCGTCTTGTGTTTGAAAAACTGGACGGTGCTAAAAATATTTTAGCAGGTAAGCGTCCTTACCTCATTGAAACCAGCTCCAGCCTTACGGGTGACTTGCTAGAAGATGCCAACGTCGGTGCTGACCAATACGGTAAGCCAGAGGTGAACTTCCGCTTTACGGTGGAAGGGCGTAGAAAGTTTGCTGACCTTTCAGAAAAAGCCATCGGTGGTCAACTTGCTATCGTTCTCGATGATGTTGTTAAATCAGCTCCATCAGTGAGCGAAAGAATTGACAGTGACTCCGCTCGAATCACCCTCGGTGGTGGCGGCAACTACGAAGACACTTACGATGAGGCACAGCTCATTACTATGGCTTTAAGAGCTGGTGCTTTGCCAGCCGCTTTAGAGCAGCTCGAGGAAAGAACGGTGGGCTCATCTCTCGGTGAAGATTCTATTCGTAAAGGTAAAATGGCTGGGATAGTTGGTTTGGTTCTAGTTCTTATCTTTATGGTGATCTACTACCGCAAGCTCGGTGTGGTTGCATGTGTGTCTCTTGTGTTCAACATTCTTTTAATTCTTGCTATCTTGACCATGTTAGGGGCAACGCTCACACTTCCTGGTGTTGCTGGTATCATCTTAACAATTGGTATGGCGGTGGATGCTAACGTGATCATCTTTGAACGTATTAAAGAAGAGCTTAATAAAGGGTCGGGTCTTGCCTTGTCGGTAAAGAACGGTTTTGATTTTGCTCTTTCTGCAATTTTAGACGCCAACATCACAACAGCGGCAGTGTGTGTGGTTCTTATGTACTTTGGTACTGGGCCAATTCGAGGATTTGCTGTGACGTTGCTCGCAGGGATTGTCACTTCCATGTTCACATCCATCTTTGTTTCCAGAACAATCATCGATTGGGCTATTGTAAAACGCGGACTTAAAAGTATTTAGGAACTAATAATTATGGCAAAAAATAATACAACTCAAAATAGTAAAATGATTAAACCGTCAGGTCGCTTCAATTTTAACTTCATGGACTATGCAAAACCAGTCGGTCTTGTTGCTTCATTGGTAGTTATTGGTTTTCTAGCGATCATTTTTTCAAAAGGGTTTGAATACGGTATTGACTTCGCTGGTGGAATTGAAATGCAATTGCAATTTGATAAACCGGTAGAGGTTGCAAAAGTAAGGTCTTTCACGACGGATCTTGGGTACGCAGGAGCCACTGTTCAGTCTTTTGGTGACGAGAACGAGTTTTTGATTCGTTTAAAATCTGAGATCGGCAAAACTGAAAAAGAAACAAACACATTGATCAATCAAAAAGTGAGCAAAATCACTGAAGGGCTGCCAGGCTTCTTTGCAGGGCTCAAACCTGCAGTGAGGAGTGTGAGCAGTGTTGGACCACAGATTGGTGACGAGCTCAAGAAGAATGGCTTACTAGCAATTTTATACAGTTTACTTATGATTCTAGTGTACGTTGGCTTGCGTTTTGATTACAAATACGCACCAGGTGCTGTGTTTTGCTTGTTTCACGATGCTGTGATCACTCTTGGTATTTACTCTTTGTTTGCTCGCGAGGTGAACGTGCAAACCATGGCTGCAATTCTCACCATCATTGGTTACTCATTGAACGACACCATTGTGACTTTTGATAGAATCAGAGAAAACAGCGAAAAATACAAAAGAGCAAACTTCAAAAACCTTATCAACGTGTCTATTAATGATGTGCTATCAAGAACGATGCTAACATCAGTCACAACTCTTTTAGCTGTGGCAGCGATGTACTTTCTTGCTGGTGGCGTGATCAGAGACTTTGCCTTCACTCTTGCTATTGGTGTGGTTGTCGGTACATTCTCGTCGATTTACATTGCATCACCGCTGGTTTTATTTGCAGATCATATTCAAAATAAAAGAGACGAAGCCGCGAAGGCTTAAGCTTGAAAAAGCCACCATAGGGTGGCTTTTTTTTTGTACGACATCAGATTATTAGTAGGGAGGGGCCCATTATTCAGCATCAGAGTGTTTGGCAGCAAAGAAACGAAAATCCGGCAAAAATCCCTAAGTCTCCTTACAATATGCCGCAATTGATTTGGCGATTGTTGATCTCTAAAGGCATCACAGAAAAAAGTGACATCGATGATTTGGTCAATCCAAGTCTCAATGATTTGTCTCATCCTTATGTCATTGATGGTATGAAAGTCGCTTGTGAGCGTTTTTTTCAAGCTTTGCAACAAAAAGAAAAGATCTGCATTTATGGAGACTTTGATCTCGATGGCAGCTCAGGGGTGGCCTTGTTGTATCAAGGTCTCACTGGACTTGGTTTTGAAGATTTAGTTTTGTATCAACCGAAGCGTCTTTCAGAAGGTTATGGTTTTCATGCCAATGTGGTTGAAAAACTTAAAAAAGATGGAGTCAGTTTAATAATCACTGTGGATGTGGGGATTACTGCCGTAGAAGCCGTTGCAAAAGCCAACTCCCTTGGCATTGATGTGGTGATCACAGATCATCACTTACCCAAAGAAGAATTCCCAGAAAGTCTTGCCATTCTTAACCCCAATAAAGGGAGTTGTCCTTCAGGTCTTGGTCATTTGTGTGGTTGCGGTGTGGGTTTTTATTTTATCATGGGTTTAAAGATTCTCTTGGAAGAGCAAGGAATAAAACATAGCTTAAATTTAAAGTCTTTGCTCGACCTTTTCACCATTGGAACTCTCACAGATATGGTGCCGTTGATCAAAGAAAATAGGTCACTTGTAAAATACGGCATGCGCGAGCTTAAAGAAACCAAGCACCCAGGCTTAAAGTACCTTTTGAAAGAGTTAAAATTATTAGAAAAGCCAAGTTTAACCAGCCAAGACATTGCCATACGTTTTGCTCCTAAGCTCAATGCTTTAAGTCGCCTTGAAAAAGGCATTTTGCCATTAGATGTATTTATCGAAGAAGAAGAGGCTAAAGCAAAGTCGTTGATTCAAGAAGTGATTGATAACAATGAAATGCGAGTTCGCTTACAGAAAGAAGCATGTGAAAGTGCAAAAGAGCTGTCGGTCAGTTTTAGTGATAAAAACTTTATCTGTATTGCCAGTGAAGATTATCACAAAGGAGTGGTCGGTCTTGTTGCGACAAGATTAACTGGTGACTTTAACAAGTGTTCTTTTGTGGGGTCGATCAAAGAGGGAGTTATCACGGGCAGTGCACGTGTGCCTAAGAACACTGATTTCAATTTGGTTGAGGCCTTAGAAAGTTGCAGCGACAGCTTGATGGAGTTTGGTGGTCATGCACAAGCGGCTGGGTTTAAATTATCACAAGACAAATTGCCTGAGATGATTGAACAGCTGAATGAGCATTTTAGCGCTGAGCTTATAAAAGAAAAAGGCAGTGCTGCTAAAAAGCAATTTTACAACGTGAAGGCCAGTTTAACTGAGTTCAATGCCGATGTGTTAAAGTGGATGAATCGTTTGCAGCCTTTTGGAGTTGGGTTTGAAGAGCCCATTTTTCTTATTGATGATATCTATTTACAACAAGTTAAAGAAATGCGAGGTGGGCACTTGCGGTTGACGGTGGCCAGCTTAGTGCATAAAAAGGCCATGACTGCAGTGTGGTTCAGCCCTGAGGTCTCTTTTGATGAGGTCAGTGCTCAGATCAATCAGCCCATAAAAATGCTTGTTGAAGCTCAGGGCAATTACTTTGCTGGTCGTGAAACATTGCAGTTGCTAGTGAAGGAGTTTGCACTGAATGCCTAAACAAAAATCGATCGTGTTGTTGTCTGCGGGTCTTGATTCGACCGTGAATTTTTATGAAAGCATTCAAACTTTCAACACTGTCTTAGCCCTTACTTTTGATTACGGTCAACGAGCGGCTCCCAATGAAATTGCTACAGCAAAAAAAATATGTGAACTATATGGTGTCCATCATCAAGTCATTCAACTGCCATGGTTGCAAGAGGTTTCAAAAAGTTCTTCTTTAACTAATTCTGAAAAAGAGATTCCGACAGACTCAGTGAACATAACGTCACTGGCAGCTTCCAATGAATCGGCAAAGTCGGTGTGGGTGAGCAATCGCAATGGTTTGTTTTTAAACATTGCAGCTTGCTTTGCTGAGCAGCTTGCCGCCGATAAAATCATCGTAGGCTTTAACAAAGAAGAGGCGGCCACCTTTCCAGATAACTCTGCCGACTTTATCACAGCGGCCAATCGGGCTTTGTCTTACTCCACTCAAAACAAAGTACAAGTAGAGTCATTCACCATTGCTATGAATAAGAAACAAATCGTTCAGCATGGTCGTAGTTTAGGTGCTGACTTTGACTTAATGTGGCCTTGCTATTTTTCCGGAGAAACAATCTGCGGCCAATGTGAGTCCTGCAAACGCTTTCTAGCAGCCCTAACCTGAACGGAATACTATGGTCTTGAGTAAACACCGTTACCCTGAGAAAAGTGCAGTGCTCAGTGCAAACTAAGCCTCACCATCACTCATTAACAAACCCATAGAACTACATACAGTAAGCAAGTCATTGATTTCCTTTTGTTTTATATACTTTTGCTGAGGCTTTTTAGTCTTTTTACCAGTCCTAGTGTTTATATTATTTATGTATTTACATATTTTCACACTCGGTACATTGCTTATTTGTAGTGTGTTATAAAAGCTTATTATGAAGTAGTAATTCAAGACACTGATTGCTCTTAAACTTATCTTATGAAGGTAAACTATGTTGCGTGTATTTATATTAATGGTCAGTTTAGTAGGTCACATTGTTCTTGCAGGTGATGATTTTTCACACTTTCCAAAGCTGAAATGTGATCAAGCAATTAGTTCAAGCCTTGCTCCTCACACAATTTATTTAAGTGGTTATCAAACTGCTTTGGGTGATATTTTACAGCCTTATGCAGAGTCTTTCACATTTGACAATGTTAATAGTACATTCGACGAAGAGAAACTAGAAGCTCACACCCAAAGTTACAATAGAATCATTGGATATCTCAACTTCATGAAACAACCTATGGGTCTGCAGGAAGAGTTAATCGCCATGTACGACGAGGCTTTAGAGGAAAAGCCAGATTTAACAGATTTTGAAAAATCATTTGTTCGTCAATATCATGAGGCAATTCTTCACCTTAAGCAGTTAAGTCAAAATATAGATTCAATAATTGGTCAGTTATCTAATTACCACACATTGCTGCATGGTTATGCGAGTGCGTATATACAGCATGATGGGGATGAAGAATTGATGGCAAGTGATATTGGTGCTGAAAGATATGCTCAAATGATTGCTATCGATAATGATATTCCTTTCTACTTATTAGATCAGATAACTCAAGGTAAGTACGATTATGAAAGGTCGCCTTTTATAATCAGTGCTGAATAAAACCGATGTTAATAGATTTTAAATTTTCAATGAATTGATAGGTCAATGATTTAACTATTGTTATCTTAGGTTATAAGAATGAAGAGTTTATTTGTTAAAAGCAAAATTAAATATGATGGGTCGCAGTTGCACTCACTTTACTCCTATCTCGAGCATAAAGTTCTGGGCGACTCCATTTTATCTTGGGTGGGGCCATGTGATGTTACTTTTGATCACATGGTCGATGGTGAAGACCTTTTACAAAAGGCATCGATCAAAGCAGAGTCGATGCTTCATTTCATTATTGAAGTGTTTGATCTCAATTTGTTTTCTGGTGTTTGTATGCAGAGACTTTTTGCAGAAAAGCTCATTAGCTACATTCGGCATCAGTCAAAAAACAAAGAGCTTGCAAGTCAGCTAGTTCGCTGCGGTGACGATATTTATTGTGGTGATGGAAAGCTTAACATTAGCATCGCCACTGTTAGCCCGAGTTCTGTTATGATTCATTTTGCTGTCAATGTGGACGGGATTGGAGCTCCTGTAAAAGTGGTGTCTCTTAATGAATTTGGGTTAGAGCCCAAAGAAACAGCTCTCGCATTGATGGAGCTGTTTGTGCAAGAATTTGAACATATGAAAAGGGCCACTCAGAAAGTGAAGTGGGTTAAGTAAATAACTTAATTATTCAAACCGATGTGACTTCTTTCACTTCAGGAATGATTTCTTGAATGCGTGATTCGATGCCCATCTTTAACGTCGCCGTTGAGCTTGGGCAGCCATCGCAGGCGCCGGTCATGTTGATTTGTAACAGGCCCGTGCCTTCGTTAAAATTATTGAAAGTCACATCGCCTCCGTCCATTGCTACAAAGGGGCGGATTTCTTGATCGAGAAAGTTTTTGATTTTTACAATCAGCTCAGTGTCGCTGTCTTCAATCTTGTGTTTCATGCCGGAGTGGCTTTCTTGGCTGACGTCCACTTCTTCTGCAAAGATGGGAAGGCCGTCTTCAATATGTTCTTTCAATAGGTTCGCCAAGGGCTCAGCAATCATGCTCCACTCAACCCAATCTTGTTTGTTGATAGTGACAAAGTTTTCACCAATAAATACTGAATTCACCCATGGGAAGCCAAAAATTTTATTAGCTAAAGGGGAACGACTGCTTTTGACCGGGTCATCAAAGTTGACGTTTTCATCAGATATTTTCTCATTAAAAATGAACTTGTACGAGTCTGGGTTGGGAGTTGCTTCTGGAGTGACTGAAATATTTTTATTTTCCATAATTAATTCCTGCTTTGCTAACTTTTAAAGAGCATTATCATTATTATGATTCTGTTGCCAATAGGAATTTACTCTGTTTGTTGGTCGTTGGGTGGACCCTTTTGAATTCTGTTAAATGAGCGTTAATTTTATAGTTTTGAGGGGAGAGAAGGTTTGTCACCGCCTGCGAAATTGGGTATATCTGCTGTTAAATGACGAAAAATATACTGCAGGCAAAGCCTGAGCTAAAGCTTGTAAGTTAACGATATGTTTAGGTTTATATGACACCTCGAGTGAGAGAGATTTTAGAGTGGTACAATGGCGAGCCCTTAGGCGTTGTCACAAACATGGCAAGAATGCTCAATGCTGGTTTTCTAGGGGGTAGTGGCAAGCTAGCCTTTTTGTCTGAATCGATGGTCTCTCAGCAAGCATCTTTCAAAACATATTCAACCAACAAAAATTATCATGATCCCGTTCAAAGATACAAACTTGCCTGTGAGCTTGGAGCCAACGCTTATATTGCACCATTGGGCACTCTTCAGTCTCAAGCGAGAGATTTTGCCGGCGAAGTTCCTCTCATTGTTGAAATGAATCAATTGTCAGTAGAAGGACGTTATCAAGAGCTAGTTTCGTTTTCATCAGTTAAGGATACTGGGTGTGTGGCTATACAGCTTAATTTAGATATTTTTGAATACAAGAATGACTTATCCTTAGTTTCTCAAGTGATTAGTGAAGCCAAGAGCCAAGGCGTGCCCACTCTGGTGCGTGGTGTGTTAGTTAAATCAGATGTCATAGCTGGTTTAGATATGTTTGCTGATTTTGCCCACACAGTTTGTGAGCTTGGCGCTCATATCATATCTTTGCCATACCCAGAGTTAGAGTTTTCAAGTGAGGCCAAGCAAAAACAGTACCGACAGCTACAAGTGAAAGTGAATAAAGATTTCGACCGCATCAAACATTTGGCGGAGAGCGCTTTCAATGGAAAGCGACTTATTGTGTTTCAATTTCAAGCACACACATCAGTTAATGATCAAAGTCATTGTTGGAAAGAGATTGCCCGCGGTGGTGGATTTGGTACTATGTTGAACTCAGAGTTTTGGTATCAATTAGCCGCCGAAGAGGCTTCGGCAAAAGCCAAGGAATTAATGAGTTTATTTAAGTTTTAAAACTAAGGATAAAAAAAGTGCAAAGAGAAAACCCCATAAAAGCTGAAAAAAGAAGAAAGCTCCATGAGTTGCGTGAAAAAGGCATCAACCCTTACCCGCACAACTATAAGCCCACACACGTAGCTTCAGACTTAGACGGTAAGTACGATGATCTGCAAGCCGGTGAGTTGCGCGAAGACGATGTGGTCACCATGGCTGGTCGCCTTATGACCAAGCGAGATATGGGGAAGGCCTCGTTTTTTAATATTCAAGATGAATCGGGCTCCATGCAAATTTACGTGAGACTTGCTGACCTTGAGGAGCAAGATGTGCTTGCCTTTAAACAGTCTGACATCGGTGATATTGTTGGAGTGACAGGGTATGTGTTTAAAACTAAAAAAGGCCAACTCTCTATTCGCATCAATAAATACTGCATGCTTTGTAAAACTCTAGAACCACTTCCTGAAAAGTATCACGGCATTGCCGACGTTGAAATTAAGTACCGTTATCGTCACTTGGATTTAATTATGGACCCTGTGGCCAGAGAGACTTTTAAAAAACGCTCGCAAATCATTAAAGAGGTTCGAGCTTATCTTGACGGTAAAGGGTTTTTAGAAGTGGAAACTCCAGTTCTTCAGCCTATTTATGGTGGAGCTTCGGCGTATCCTTTTTCAACTCATCACCGCGCCTTAGACATGAAGTTGTTTTTAAAGATCAGTCCAGAGTTGTACTTAAAAAGACTGATCGTCGGTGGTTTTAACAAAGTTTATGAAATTGGTAAGAACTTTCGCAACGAAGGTATAGATCGCTCTCACAATCCAGAGTTCACCATGCTTGAGTATTACGAAGCTTACACAGATTACAACGATCAGATGGAGCAGTTTGAAGACATCATAGCAACCGTTGCTGAAAAAGTGACGGGCTCTATGAAGGTGATGTACCAAGGCAAAGAGATTGATTTTTCACCACCTTGGCGCAGGCTTTCAGTTGTTGATGGCGTCAAACAGTATGCCGGCTTCGACCCTGATGAGTGTAGTGATGCTCAGCTTTTCGAAAAAATCAAATCTTTTGGTTCAGATATGGAAAAACCAAGCTCGCGTGGCGAGATGATCATGGAAGCTTTTGAACTCAAAGCAGAGCCTGAAATTTTTCAACCAACATTTATCATTGATCATCCTGTCGAGATCTCTCCGCTCACGAAAGAGCACCGAACCACCTCAGGTTTAGTAGAGCGCTTTGAACCATTTTGTGCTGGTATGGAAATCGGCAACGCCTACACTGAGCTCAATGACCCAGAAGAGCAGCGCCGTCGTTTACAAGCACAAGATGAAAAGCGTGTTGTCGATGAAGAAGCTCAGCCAATGGATGAAGACTTCATGCACGCCATTGAAGTGGGAATGCCTCCAACAGGTGGCGTTGGTATTGGTTTAGAAAGAATTGTCATGCTTTTGACAGACCAACCAAGCATTCGTGATATTTTATTTTTCCCGACAATGAAGCATAAAAATCAATTTTCGCAAGGCAAAGACAACGAGGAGTGAAAGTCGTTTGAGGTCGTTTGTTAAGTTTTCAGTTTTAATATGTGTGACGCTTTTGTTGGCAAGTTGTCAGCAAGCAACAAAAGTGAGTGATGTCTCCAATTCACGCTATGAATTTTTAATAAAAAAGCTTGATGAGCCCATTTTGCTGGGTGAAAAGACGGTGATCTTCGATAGTCGCCCCAAGTTTCAGTATTTAATGTACTCTTTGCCGGGCGCTATCCATTTAACGTGGGAGCAGCTTCTTTCCGATCCGAGCATCGACAATTCTGTAGTTAAAGGCGATAAAGCTTTTTACTCGGCTCGTCGTTTAGCTCGTTTAGGGGTAAATCCAAAGAGCGAAGTCATCATTGTTGGGTCAGAAGAACGCGGTCAAGCTAGAGCCGGTCGGTTGGCTTGGTCATTGCTCACGATGGGATTTAACAATATACAAGTGACTTCCATCGAGAGCGTTAAAAAGTCATTAACGCCATTTAATGAACGCAAACATAAATCCATACCTATTTGGAAACCCACTGATCGCACCATCCTTGAAATTTCAACGGATGAGTTCATCAATGCCATACGCAATTCAGAGGAAAATTTATTAGTCTTAGATGTGCGCTCAGACAAAGAAATGCAGAAAGTCAATTTGAAGGGGTTAAAAAAGAATTTAGCGAAATTCAAAAGCGTTTATATTCCTTGGGTTCATTTTTACAATGAAAAGGGTCGCCCCAACAAAAAGTTTTTACGTCAGCTGAATGCAAATGGCGTGACAACAGATCAAAATATCATTGTGATTAGCAATGAAGGCATTCGTTCGGCCTCTGTCACATATGCCCTATTAGCTCTAGGTTTTCCTAGCGTTAGAAATTTATCGGCCGGTTATAAGTCGTTGTACAAATAGTAGAAAAGGAGAATTTATTATGCGTATTCTGGGTTTGTTAATTCTTTGTTTAGCGTTATCAAGTTGCACTAAGAAAAAAGTCCCTCAAGTTGAAGACACCAATAAGAACAAAAAAGTGATGGACTTCAGTTCACAAGAAAACTGCATGTATGACATTGACCGCGAGTCAGTAAAACTCACTTGGACCGGCTATAAGTTCACTAGTAAAGAGCCTGTGAGCGGTACTTTTGAGGATATCATGTGGACCATTCAGCCGGGTAAAAACGCAAATGCATTGATGGCCAATTTGAAATTTCAAATTAAAACTAAATCCATTGATTCAGGTATGCGAATTCGCGACAAGCGACTTTACAAATACTTATTTCAAAAAATGAAAAATCCTGAGTTCATCGAGGGCTACGGCATCAGTTTTGATGAAACTAAAAACCAAGCTCTCATTGAGCTGAATATGAATGAAACAAGAACTCCCGCTGTATTTACAACCAAAATATTTGACGATTGGACCTTTGAGTTAGTCGGTGTTATCGATATGTTGAAGCATTATAAGATGAATGAAGCTGTAGAAAGTATATCTAAGAAGTGTGAAAAGTTGCACACAGGCGAAGACGGCGTTGCCAAAACTTGGACCGAAGTAGGCCTCAAACTCACAGGCAAAATGCTCAAAAATTGTAATTAGTTATAATTTTGTAAAACTGTTGCAGCTAATAGTTGTAAAGATAATTTGCTGCAACAGTTATTAGTGTTTAATTTTCACATTCAATTGTTGCTTTATAATTTTTAGCTTTAATGGTTTTATCTGTAATTTTGATAATACTTTTTATATGTTGAAACGATTCTGTTTCGACTGATATGCCGTTCAGTTTTAGCGACGTTACATTTAAACACAAGCCGGGAATTTTAAAAATAATATCATTCGATTTTCCAACTTGTTCAATCATGCTCTGAATGGCTTGAGTCCAATTCGAGTTAACAATATTAGTGGCTATGCCTCCAGTGCTTTTTATAAAGTCTAAGTAATGAAAGCCGTGAAGACCTTCATTTGTCATCTCTTTAACTTCATCGAAAGTGTTTTTAAGGTCCCCAACGACATTGAGGTTCTTTAGAAGTGGATTGTTTTTTTCTGGCAGAGGAACGATGCCATTAAACTTTATGCCTGAGATGTTTTCATTATTACTAAGAAGTGATTGTTTTAACTCATTTACAGTTAATGGTGTTGTGTATGCGTTGTTTCTTCCGTAATAATTTGCGCCTGGATCGTGTGTATCTGAAACAAATATAATATTTACTAAAGCGCCATCTCTGAATAATTTTTGTTCTTCAGAGTTGTATTTTTTTATTAGTTGGTGCAAAGACACAGTCCCTGCCTCAACTCCAGTTGGAAATAGTGTAATTTGTGAATTGGCAAGTAAGCAGTTAACACCGTAAGAGTTTTTAGATGTCGGTTGAAACCACTCACTACATCCTGGTTGAGTGAAGTTGCTTTTGTACTTTATTTCAGTTTCGGAGTTATAATAAAAGTCCATAATAGTTGAATGACTCACCAGCTTCATAAAGCCGGGAAAATCACTGACTTGAGTTCTAGGAACGAATTGGGTATTAAAGTCAATCTCGTTATTTTTAACTTGAGCTGGAGCCATGTTGGTGATTGCCATCCTTGTGTTTTTTGGATAGTTAGCTTTGCTCGCACTGTCAAAACCATCCATAATTTTACTAAGAACCCGTTTCATAGAAATGGATTCATCAAGAACAAATAATATGTCAACATCTTCAAAGCTTTTCTCAGGGCTGTAATTAACAGTGTATGAAGGGTTTAGGTTTTTTTTTGAGTTATTATCTAATGATTCATCGAATTTTACCTGTGAACAATTTTGAAATAAAATGATCGTCAATATTAATATAAAAATTGAGTTAAACATACAAAGTTCTCCTTTTGTCTTTTTTCATATTAAGAATTTAAACGATTATTAAGAACTGACAGATCTGTCGCGAACCCAATGAAATTGAACTAAACCTATAACAAAAGGCGTTTTTTTGTATGTATAGCAATTAAAAGCTATAAGTTATAGGTATGTATCGAAGTGAAAATGTGTTTTACAGTGAGAAAAAAATAATACTATTTAATATTTTTTTGATTTAAAATGAACGAGTTTTTTGTATGAGTCGCTTTAGAAGCAAATCTTTGTAATTGTGTTGTAAATAATAGCAATTGTTTTAAAACAAAACTATGCAGCTGATTTGAGCTTAAACAAGACAGAATACATAGCCTCGAGGAAGTCTTCGTCGTACTTTCCCTTTAATTTGTTTTTCATAAAATTCAAGGCTTCTTCAGGGGTCTTGGGAACGTTATAAGTTCGTTGTGTCGTCAACGCATCGTAAGTGTCTGTGATGGCAATGATGCGCGCAAAGGGGTGAATCTCACTGCCAGGTAATTTTTGTGGGTAGCCAGTGCCCATCATGTTTTCGTGGTGCTCAAAGGCACAAGCTTTGATGGCATTGGAAACATTGTGGTCATTTAATATTTTTAAACCGTAGAGAGGATGTTTGCGCATTTGCATCCACTCCATATCGTCAAGAGGCCCTGCCTTAGTGATGATATCAACATGCACTTGTCGTTTACCAATATCGTGAACGAGAGCCCCTTCTCCAAGCTCTTGCAGGTCCTTACCAGAGTAGCCTATGATCTTACCTAAGCCGAGACTATAAATACTCACATCCAGTGAGTGGTTGTAAGTGTAAAAGTCATGACTGGAAAGTTTAATGAGTTGGGTGAGTGCCGCGGGGTCAGTGTCCATAAAGTGCATGAACTCTTGGATGACTTGGTTGGAGCAATCAAGAGCGTCTTCCACCTCTGGGCTCTCGAAAAGTTCCTCGATGAGTGACTTGGAACTTTCCCTTAGTAAAAATGCTTTTTCATTGGTTGAAATATCCGGAGAAGACATCTTGTTATGGATGAATTCTTTGTACTTTTTTTTCTGAGCCATTGGGATGAGCACAGAGTTGTTGAGTCTGGTTTTGAATTTAGCAATTTTCTCTTCACTCAACGAATCACCAGCTTTCAAGTAATGAATTTGTTTTTCGTTGATAGTTAAAAAGAGATCAAATGGAATTTCTTCATCGGCGTTGAATGAGCCAATTTGAATTTTAAAATATTCAAGATTAGACATATTAATATCTTACAGCAGTGGAAAGCAAAGTCCACGTGTATGTCTTGTTTTAAAACAAAATTGTTCAAGCTAACGTGAAATTTTACACAAACCAAACCAAGGTCTATGGACCTTGATTGTGCGCTCACTCTACTTAAGAATTATATAGTGAAGACTGAATCATTAAAAAAAGAGGCTGGTGAGTTATGAATGGGCTAAGTGAAATAGTTAGAAATGGAGTTTTGATAATATGTGTTTTTGTTATGTTCAGTATGAACGAAAGCTTCGCGCAAAAAATTCAATTAGAGAGACCATCGATAAATCGCTTAACTCGTCCAATCACTTTGTTTGCAAATTACAGTTATTTTGAATTGTGGATCCCTAATAAATACGGGGCTAGCCTTGCTTTAAACACAAGAAACAATGTCACTTGGGAACTAGAGTACTTGACTGGCAGCATTGGCATTGATTGGTCGTTTTTAGATATTGGTAAGTTTGAAGAAAAAAAGATATCTTTAATTCGGAGAAAGTTCAAAAGCACAAGTTCGTTCAATTACTTCATTGGTTTGACCTACTCAGAAGTTGGAATAAAAATTGGTAATGAGATTATTAATCGCATTGTCGCTTTTGATGGGACAGATAGCATGGAGCTATCGCGATTGAATGTGACCCTTGGTTTAGGCAATCGTTGGGCAAGGAAAAATGGCTTGGTGTTTTCATTTGATTGGGTTGGCCTCAATATCCCTGTTTATAACTTTGATGTAAATAAAGATTTTATCTACCAAACTCTTGATCCAGAAGATGCTGACAATGTCGATAAAACTTTGAAGTACTTGCAGAACATCCCGGGGCTGATGCTATTGAAATTTCAATTAGGTTACAGTTTTTGAGGCTAGAAAATAACTTGCACAAACCTCTATTTCGAAACCGAAGACTTAAACTAATTCGTGTTTTTTAGTATCTCGGTAGAAATAAAATTTCTATTGGCAACTAAAATTGGAATATATGTAAGGTTCCTTTGTTTTAATAGGGGCAATTCTTGACCCTGCAACAGAAATTCGGTTTATTGAAGTGGTATGCCGACCATTTATCATGACACTGAGATTCAATTTTTTAAAGGCGTAGGCCCTAAGCTTGCACAAGTTTTTCATAAAAAAAACATTCGCACAGCTACGGATTTGCTGGGGTGGTTGCCTCGAACTTACGAGGATCGCAGGCGCGCAAGAAACATAGCAAGTCTGATGCCGGGTGAACTGGTCAGCCTTGTTGCTAGCGTTGTTAAAGTAAATTCCATTCCTATGGGTAAAAGCTATCGCAAAATGTACGAAGTGATATTAGCGGATGAGTCGGGGCGTTTGTCGTGCAAGTACTTTCGCGTGCCCTACAAGGGGTATTTCAATCGCTTTTTGCCCCATATGAAGGTGAGAGTGTCTGGAAAGGTTGGGGAGTATCGCGGACGCATACAGATGCAGCACCCTGAAATTCACCCTTACCAAGAAGACGAAAAAGAAGCCGATAAAGTCATTCCACTTTACTCTGAAATTGACGGCATCAAGCAAGGAAAGTTAAGAAGCTTATTACAGCAAGCCATCTACCACGTTATCGAAAACCCACCTGAACTCACTGATTATGATTTGGAAATGAAGCGCCACAGAGGCGTGCCTGAATATATCCCGCAGTGGATATGTGATAAATATCAGTTGATTTCTCGCAGTCAAAGTTTGCGACACTTGCACAAGCCCAATGAAAGTCAGTACTCCGTGAGTGATTTTTTAGACTTCAAAACCAAGGCTCATGAACGAATTATTTTTGAAGAGTTCTTTTGGTTAGAACTTCACTTGGCACTTAAAAAACAAGGAATTCAAAAACAAACAGCCATCGCTATTGAAGACAAAAACAACTTGGTTCAGAAAGTCATTGCGAGCCTGCCGTTTGAGCTAACAAATGCACAAGTGCAAGCTATCGCCGACATAAAAAAAGACTTGGCCATCAGTGTACCAATGCACCGAATGGTGCAAGGAGATGTGGGCTGTGGAAAGACTTTAGTGGGTTTGTTGTCCTGTTTGCATGTCATTGAAAATGGTTACCAGGCAGCCTTCATGGCCCCCACAGAAATCCTAGCAGAACAGCACTACAAAAACGCAGAGAAGCTCTTGCAACCTCATGGCATTAAGGTGGGTTTGTTGGTGGGCTCTATGCGCGACAAAGAGAAGCAAGAAATGTATCGGCAATTGGCTACAGGCGAAGTGCATTTGTGCATTGGAACACATGCCTTGATTCAGGAAAAAGTGGAGTTTAAGTCTCTTTGTTTATCCATCATCGATGAGCAGCACCGATTTGGGGTTGAGCAGCGCAGTCAGTTGATGAAAAAATCAATCTCTCCTCACTTTTTAGTTATGACGGCAACTCCCATCCCTAGGTCCCTCGCAATGACGGTCTACGGTGATTTGGATGTTTCAATTATTGATGAAAAGCCTGCCGGACGCACTCCAATTATAACTCGCAAAGCCTTTGAATCAAAGCGCACCAAGGTGTTTGGTTTTGTGATCGATCAGCTTAAAAAAGGTCGTCAAGCTTACATCGTTTATCCTTTGGTTGAAGAAAGTGAAAAAATGAATTTAAAAAATGCCATCGACGAGCATGCTCGTTTGTGCAAAGAGTTCCCTCAATACAAGTTTGGTCTCTTGCACGGAAAGATGAAGGCTGCTGAAAAAGACGACATCATGAGGCGGTTTCGAGATGGGGAGCTGCATGTCTTAGTCGCCACCACAGTGATTGAGGTAGGGGTGGATGTTCCCAACGCCAATATTATGGTCATTGAGCACACCGAACGCTTTGGCCTTTCGCAGTTGCATCAGTTGCGCGGTCGAGTTGGACGAGGGGAGCACAAAAGTTACTGTGTGTTGATGTTAGGGTATTCTTCCTCGGACCTGTCACGAGAGCGAGCAGAGATCATGGAGTCTACCGATGACGGGTTTAAAATTGCCGAAAAAGACCTCGAAATTAGAGGACCAGGAGAATTCCTAGGACGTAGACAATCAGGCCTACCCGGGTTTCAAGTGGCCAACTTGGTGAGGGACCAAAAGATCCTTAATATGGCCAAAGAGGCTGCTTTTGATCTTATTGCCAAGGACCCTCAGCTCAAAAGCCCTGACCATCAAAAGCTTGTAAAAATTATAGAGAAAACAAATGAGATAACAGTAGGATAGAGCTAACAATTAAAATATTTTAGCGAAGACAAAGTTATTGATAAGTTGTGTCATAAATGCTATACATCACAAATAAACAATAGGTTATATTGCTTGAAAGGCAATGTAAAAGGTGCACTTGGAGGTTTTGATGGTAGAATTTAAAGTAGGAGACAATGCGGTTTACCCTGGACATGGTGTTGGGAAGGTCTCAGCTATTGAAACTAAAGAGATCTGCGGTAATAAGCAAACTTTCTATTCCATCAAAATTGCTGAAACAGGCATGAAAATCATGGTGCCAAAAAACAATGCAACATCTGTAGGTCTTAGGCCAATCATTTCTAAAACAGAAGCCGGCAAAGTGATCAGCATTCTTAAAGAAACAAAAGTTAAAATCGACAACCAAACTTGGAACCGACGTTACCGTGAGTACATGGAAAAGATCAAAACTGGTTCTGTTTATGAAATCGCCGAAGTACTCAGAGATCTTTATCTTTTAAAAGCTGAAAAAGAATTGAGCTTTGGTGAAAGAAAGATGCTCGATAACGCAAGGAACTTACTTTTGAGTGAGTTGACCATTGCAACCAGTGAAAAAGAATTAGTGGCGCAAGACGATGTGGCTGCTATCTTTGGAATTCAGTAATAAAAGTCACTGTCTCGCCTTGAGACAGTTTTTCTTAAATCATTGTTAAGGATTCAAATCCTTGTTTTAAAATAAAAACTAAGCCATCATGTTAGCAAATTGAGGAGTGGCCTATGTTTTTATTTTTGAAACTTATATTGTCTTTTTCATTGTACGCGCAAAGCCCAACTGCTGTCCCAGCAGGTTTTGACCATTCGTATAGCAAATTAAACACACTATTGAGTAAAGCGGTTGTTATGAAAAACAATGGACAAAAAAGCATAGTTAAATACAAAGCTATCACATCGGGTGAGATCGACGCTGTTGTTAAAGAACTCCTCGCTGCTGAAAAAAAGCAAGTGATGAAAGACTTCAGTTATAAGCAAAGACTTAGCTATTTCATCAACCTTTACAATGCGATGACTATAAAATTGATCAAAGACAATTACAAAAAAGTGAAATCTAAAAACAACAGCATTAAATCCATTGGCAGTTTGTTAAAAAACACATGGAAGATAAAGTTTTTCACTCTTTTTGGCAAAAAAACTTCGTTAGACGAAGTGGAGCACGGCTACATTCGTGGCGATTTGAGCGGTTTTCCGCAAAGTAAAAAAGAATACAAAGACCCACGCATTCATTTTGCAGTGAACTGTGCCTCTAAAGGCTGTCCTTCTCTGCTAAATAAGGCCTTTCTTGCCACATCTGTAACCACTCAGATGCAAACAGCCATGGAGAATTTCTTAAAAGATCGCAGTAGAAATTCAGTTAAAAATGGCAAAGTTTATCTTTCACCCATTTTTAAATGGTATAAAAAAGACTTTAAGAGAGGTTTTTTAGGGTACAGCTCATTGAAAGGTTTTGTTCAGAAAAATTCTAAGCACTTAACTGGCGATGCCAAACAATTGAAGCTCATACAGAGTGGAGACTTTTCGATCAAATATACGGATTACGATTGGACTCTTAACGACGCTATTTAGATAGGTAAAAAATTTTAATCATAGTTGTGAATTGAAGCCTTTTATCATAAAAGCGCTCTCAGCTCATACAGTCTTTGGACTTTAGAAAAAAATAATAATTAACAGATAAAGGCTCAGTTTTGATCAATTTGGTCATCGCTTAAAAAAGACATAGATTTTATTGCTGTTTTCTTATTAATATATTACCACGATCTTATCAGGTACCTAGGAGAAAACTATGAGTGAGCAGCAAGTTCGCGTTCGATTTGCCCCAAGCCCAACTGGCTATTTGCACGTAGGTGGTGCTAGAACCGCCCTTTACTGTTATTTGTACGCCAAAAGACATGGTGGCAAATTCATTCTGCGCATTGAAGACACTGACCTTGAAAGATCTACAGAAGAAGCTATGCGCATGCAGATTCAAGACTTAAATTGGCTCGGGTTGCACTGGGATGAGGGGCCTCACCCAGAAACTTTAAAAGACATGGGAGATTATGGCCCCTACAGACAAAGTCAAAGAAAAGAAATTTATCAAAAGTATGCCGACCAGTTATTAGAGCAGGGCGATGCTTATTACTGTTTTTTATCTGATGAAGAGATCGAAGCACAGCGAGAGCAAGCGAAAAAAGAAAAAAGACCTCCACAAGTGAAGAGTCCTTACAGAGACTGGACCGTTGAAAAAGCTTTAGAGTTCAAAAAAACATGTCCGACTCCTCCGGTGATTCGTTTCAAAGTGAAAGACGAAAAAACAGATTACGTCTTGCAAGACTTAGTTCGCGGAGATGTCACGTTTCCATCAGACATGGTCGGAGACTTTGTGGTGATCAGATCTAACGGCATGCCGGTTTATAACTTTTGTTGTGTTGTGGATGATGCTCTTATGAAAATGACTCATGTCTTTCGTGGTGAAGATCACTTGAGCAACACTCTTAGGCAAATCATGGTTTATGATGCCTTAAATTTTGAAAAACCGAAGTTTGGTCATCTGTCTATGATCTTAGGTGAAGATCGACAAAAGCTTAGTAAGCGTCATGGTGCCACCAGTGTGAACGACTTTAATGAAAAGGGTTTTTTGCCGGAAGCTATGAATAACTTTTTAGCTCTTCTAGGTTGGAGCTCTCCAAAGGCCCAAGAAATTATAACCATGGATGAACTTTGTGAACAGTTTCACCACGATCGCTTAAACCCAGCCAGTGCCGTATTTGACGAGAAAAAGCTCACATGGGTGAACGCAACTCACTTGAGGCAACTCCCTCATGCAGAACTTTGGAATAGGCTACAGCCATTCTTTGCGAAGGCTGGTATCAATTTGAGTGATGATCCTGCTTGGCAAAACAAAGCCTTAGAAACTATGAAAACATCAATGGAAACGTTAACAGATGCCATCGAGCTTTTTAAGCCTCTTTCAAACGAGCCTTTTAAAGTCAGTGACAAAGCTGCCGAAGTTTTATCTTGGGAAACCACTTCTGCTGTGATCAACAAATGGATCGAGCTTGTTAGCGCCAAAAACGAACTTTCGGCGGATGACTTTCAAGAGATTTTAGCTCAAATTAAGACTGAATGTGCTGTTAAGGGCAAGCAACTTTTTATGCCTATACGTGTAGCTATCATTGGTGAGCCGCAAGGAGCTGAAGTGAAATTATTAGTTCCATTGATGGCTAAGCAAGAGCTGATTGACCGAGCTAATCAATGCCTCAATTAGTTAGCTCGTTTTTTTTGTTAAATTTTTTGACACAAAGAGTGTCAGTTTAATAACTGCTGTATAAGTCCATGTATTAATTTGAGAAATTTTAATAAAAGTTAAGTTTAAGCCCTTGTGATCATTTATACTTAAAGTATGAATTTTATGGGGAAATGTTTTGCCTTAGCTGGGCTGATTCTAATTCTGTCTTTGTACAACAATTGTGCGCCTTCTTTTCAGTCAATGAATGATCTTGGTAGCACAAAAGACACCTTGATTGATCCTGGTAACAACAATCAAGGAAACCCTGGTGGATCACTTGGAGGAGCACCTATACCTCCGCCACGCGTGTCTTCCAAAACTATGGTCATTAATAAACACAAATTCAACCCAGGTGGTGATCAGTTTAAATTCAGTTGTGAAGGTTCAGAATTAGAGATTCCACAACTTCAACCAGGCAAGCTGACAAAAGTTGAATTGCAAAACTCTCTTAAAAATGTTTTGGGAGTTGAGGGAATTAATTTAAGTATTTATCCAGATCAATCAGACACCAACAAATTTAGGGCTTCTAATCTATATATCACTGAAAATAGTTTCTTTTCATCTATGTCAACCATTGCTAAAGATGTGGCCAATCAGTTTATTAAGAGCTTAGAGTCTAATAGCAATTCAAGTTGGAATTGTGATTTTAAAACTGAGTGCATGAACTCGTTAAAACAGAACCTACCAAAATATATCTGGAGAAAAAAACTGAGCCCCGCTGAATTGGCAACATTGAATAAAATGTTTCAATACAATCAAGGAGACTCTATAGAGGTCGCTAAAGAAAAATTATATGATTTTGTCTTTATGCTTGTTAATTCTCCTCAGTTTTTCATTAAAAAAAATCTATCGACAAATTTTAATACGACAAAGCGCTTAGCAACGATGCAGATATTGAATCGTTTAAGTTTCTTTCTAGCATCATCTGCGCCAACAAAAGAGCTAATCGACAGTTACAGTGATGAAGCTGAGTTAAGTACAGATCAAATCAGGTCCATTGCGCAACAAATTTTATCTGATAATGACACCAAAATGAAATTTATTAAGCAGTTTTTACTTTCATACTTAACATTGAATAATACCATTCAAAACCCTAATAAATTTTACGGGACACCGATAAAAGATATTGTTAGCAATGATATAGAAAATCTTTATCAGTTGTTTGCTAGTAACAAGCCTTTGTCCGAGTTAATTTCCAATGTTGAGGCGGGAATACTAACTAACAAAACATTCTCTTTCACTACTTTTGGAACAACGAAGGACTCATCACCCATAAAGCGTGGAACGACGATTCTTTCAAATATTTTATGTGAAGAGTTGCCATCATTGCCTCCGGCTACATTTATGCAAATTAGAGAGGTGGCATCGACAATACCGGAGCACTTCAACAACATGCAGGTCATGGAATATCACCGGAGCATTGGTAGCTGTGCCTCTTGTCACAATGTTATTGATCCTCCTGCGATTGGTTTAGAAGTTTTGGGACCATCAGGTGAGTTAAGGGTCAACTACCCCAATGGTGACAAAATTGAAGCTGTGGGCTCTTTAGGCGACAACCCATTTAATGATCTTCCCAGTTATTTAAATGTGATGTCTAATTCAATAGATTTTAAAAGTTGTTTTGCCAACCACTTAAATTCAGCGGTGAACTTCTCAAGTCAATACAAGTACAACTCGTGTTTGGTGAACTCATTGTTTGGTGAAAATGAGGACGTTGGCATGATGGACTTAGTTTATAATTTTGTAACTTCGAATAATTTTTTATGGGCTAAAAAGCCAACGTACAATTGATTGAGGAATAATGGGTATGAATCATTTAAAAAAACCATCACGTCGAGAGTTTTTAGCAAATATGTCTTACTCCCTTGGGTTGATTTCTGCAGGTCACATATTTAGTCAAAAAATATTTGCGCAAAGTGTGAACCCCATTCAACGAGTGATACATGTTTATTATCCGCATGGCATTTTATCAAAAGGCGATCTGATGCGGGGTAATTTCGTGATAAATAACCAAAGCCCTTTAAAGTCATTAGTTCCTATAGCTGGTGATTGTCGCTTTATCAGAAATGTGAGCAAAAAATATAAGGCTCTAAGGCAAAAGGGCAGTCACTCAGTTTGTCAATCATCAGCTCTTACTGGCTGTGCCACTAAAAAAACACATGGAGCCGGCAGTGATCTTGGTAACAATACGGGAGCTTTTGGTGGAAAAAGTGTCGACATAGTTGCTGGTGAATTCTTACAAAAAAAATACAAAACCAAAGAGCCTTATCTGGTTTTAGGAATTTCAGATCAACACGGTGATGGCAACTCTGGTTCAAGTCCTTATTTGTGGGAAACGGTGAGTTGGACGGGAAATAAAAAGCCGTTGTTGCCGACTCTTAGGCCGAGCAAGGTGTTCGCTGATTTACAAAAACACAAACAAAGTTTAGTGTCTTGTGGCGTTAGCGGAGTGAATCCTGATGAGATTAAAAATAAGATTAAGTTATTAGATAAAGATATTGGTAAGTACAATTTAATCCGTGAAAATTTAAAAAATTATTACAGCACCAATTTAATGCCAAAAGTAGAGATGGAAAAACTCGAACAGCAAATTGTGCGAGACATAGCTAGTAAAAATCAGCAGAAAGTTGATTTTCAAGCGACTCTAGATGGAACGGCAACTCAAAATAACAACCAAGACGCTTGCGTTGATTTAAAAAATCCAGGCAATCAGTTTGACCGAGTCCCAGGCCTATCTACTTTTATTAATGGCGATAGATCACAAGATCGTGGGTTTAACGCTAAGGCCGCAGCTCATATGGATTTAATGATGTATGCTTTGCAAAGCAATTACACTCGCAGCATCACTTTAAATTTGGGCGGCCGTATTTACAAAGATGCTCACGGAGCCGGCCACTTGTCCCGCGACGTTGGTTCAAGAGATCATTGTTTTAACTTGTCATTTGCCTATGGGGTTATGATTGCTAATGTTGTTAAAACATTAGTAGACAAATTGAAAGCAGCAAATCTTTATGATTCGACTTTGATTGTTTTTACGGGTGAGTTTGGCAACCAAAAAACAGACGCCCACTATAATTTACATTCACCTTGGATGGTGATTAATTCTGGAAAGAATGGTGAGTACAACAATGGAGACGTGCATATTGGTGACATCAATGTCAGCACGATGAATCGTATTGGCGACACATCTGTGAAAAACTTTGGCAGTTCTGACAGTGCTTTGAACAGAGAAGGACGATTCAATCCAAATATTTTTTAAATTTAAGGTTTATTTATGAAATTATTTTTTCATATTTTTATTTTTTCCACCTTAATTTTGTTCTATCAAAATTGTGGAGAGGGTTTTGTCAGTCAGACGAATGGATCGTTTCAAGTCTCAGATTTTGAGCCAGATTTAGCAGGGTCTCCAGGTGATTCAACGGACACAATAAATTCAAATCCACAGTCAGATATTGAGTCGACACAAGATCAAAACAACGATGATCAATTGACAGAAAACAATCCAAATGATGGAGAAGCTAATAACAATGACCCAATGAATGAAACTGATGAAGAGGTGGGTCCTGAATTCACTTTGATCACACAAGTGAAAGTCGTGTCGAAAACTCACACTCGTTTAGTGATTGAATGGAGCACTGGAGTTAATACAACAGGCTATATCAACTATGGACTGAACAAAGAGCTCGGCTCTGTGCAAAAAAAAGAAACTTCATTTAAATATAACATTCACCAACAAGAGTTAATCGATTTAACACCAGACACACCCTATCATGTACAGGTGATTTCTAAATCTGAAGATGGCAAAGAGTTTCGTTCTAAGGTGATGATCATAAAAACCAATGAAGCCCCCAAAATAGATTCAAATGGATCCGCAAACTACTTAAACTTTGCTGACTTTAAAGAATCACGTAAACTAAAAAACTTTCAAGTTGGAGATTGGCGCAAAGATGGTTATGAGGAACCAAGGCGCGACATTGCAAATTGGGAAAAGGTGTTTATTTTACCGAATGGTCATGATGGTGCGAGTGCAAAGATGATGCTTGACCCAAGCATAAAAGAAGCTTGGGCCACATATAAAATGCAGTTGGGAAAAAACTGGACACCGGCAGGCTCTGTGAAGTTACCTGGTTTTGCCTCACATATTAATGAAGGTAGATACAGTTATTCTGGTGGGAATGGTGGTGGCTGGGCTGGACTGTGCCGGTCGTGGTCGGCTCGCTCATTTTTGGCTGCGATAAAGCCGGGTGTCAGCTGGTCTGGAAAGTTATCTATGGAAGTGTATCATAGAGATAGTAATAACTATGCAGGTGGGGCAACACCTAAAGATCATCCTTGTAAACTGAGTAACTTCAACCCAAAGTCGTACACAAAGTATCAATTCGGACAGCCGTTGAGCAGTAAAGGTTTTATAAGAGATAAAAAGTGGCACACTGTCACTCATCATATTCGCCTAAACACCATAGGCCAATCCGATGGACTCATTGAGCTGTATTTGGATGGAAAATTAGCAGGTAAAATGACCAATTTAAATTTTACCGACAATCCAAAGTACCACAACATTGCCTTTTGGTTCATTGTCTATCATGGTGGTGGCCCCGACACGACAGGAACCTTTCACGACATTTACTTTGCAGATTTCAACTGGAACTCCGGCCCCATTAACTTAACCCGATAATTTCATCACGTGCAGAACGTCATCTTCTCGAGTTAAGCAATCGTCGCGGGCCTAGCTTTGTCATATTTAGCATAGTTCTATCAATCTGAGAAAAACCCCGTCACCCTGAGGAGGAGCCGAAGCACCTAAGCGCATTTGTAGAATTAACGTTAAGAACCCCAAAAATATCGAAAAAAAACAAAAAAATGAGACGAAATCTGTAACTAACGTAAATCTTTGACTTATTGTTTTCACATTCTTGTTTCATAACTAGACAAACGTTTAAGTATTTACTGGACCTACCGATAGATAAAGGTAATGATTTTACGAATTTTAACTTGTACGTTTTTTGTTATTTTCTCATTAGAGGCTTTTGCGGTCTTAGCGCCAAGCCTTATGACCTATCATGGTCGCATTATCGAACCAAGCACAATGCCTCTAGAAAGGTCGGATGTGACCTTCACAGTGCAAGTTCTTTCTCCTGGAACTGAAGAGTGTGTTCTTTACGAAGAAACACACCTTATAGATATGACAGGCTCTGAAGGTTTATTTAATTTTAATATTGGACAAGGTGCTGTCACAGCTGGTGATCCAGGCATAGGTCTTATGGGAACTATGGACAACAGCCGTAATCAATCAGGACTGTCTTGTTCCATCGGAACCAGTTACACACCTGTGGCTGGTCACGGACGAAGGCTTCGCATCAGTTTTGACTACACAGGAAGTACAGGGCCTGTCACCATCACGCCATATTCTGAAATACAATCGGTTCCTTTTGCTACTTACGCCTCAAGGTTAGAAGGTTTAGGAAAAGACGATCTTATCCAAGTGAACAGTGGTGGCACGCAAGTGTTAAACCAAGGAAACATTGACGCTATTTTTACCACAACCAATTACCCTTTATTGATTGATGCCATAGACGGTACGCACTCAGCTTATGCCAAGTCTGTTGATCTACCCGTCACCGGCGGTACCCTCAATATGAGTGGCGGTGGACAAGATGTTGTTGTGAGTGACACTCCAGCAACTGGTGATTCTGCTGTGAACCAAGATTACAGTGATGGTCATTTAGGTGGGAAAGTTTTGGACCCAACGAGTATGTCTGGTTTAACTGGAGCGGCTGGTGATGGCTTTATCCTTGCTTGGGATGAAACCACACAAACGTTCATAGCTCAAGCAGCACCTGGTGACGCCACAAAGCTACCTTTAGCTGGTGGCACAATGACTGGAAACATTGTGATGTCAGGAGTGAGTAACCCCGACATTGAAATGAATGACAATGACATTATTAATGTGGGTGATATCACTGACATCAATAATTTAAGTTTGTCGGGCAGTGGGCAAGCTGACTTTAACGATAGCAATTTAATAGAGCTTGGCTTTGTCACTGTGATGCCAGAAAGATCTGTGCATTTAGGAAGCTTTACATCAGCTCAAGAGACAACTTACACTGGTACCTTAGGGGCACTTGATGCCGGTAAAGTTTGGTACAATTCTACAGATAACTCTTTTAAATATTGGGACGGCACTCAAGCCGTTGATTTAAAATCAGAGGCTGATGATAAGTTACCATTGGCTGGCGGCACCATGACAGGTGATATTAACATGGACACCAATGACATCAGCAATGTGGAGTCGATGAATTTTAGCGGTGTTCCAGGGAGTGATCACTTAGATTTGAACAATCAGTTCATTATAAATGCAGGTCACATCACTTTGACAGATCAGCACGTACTTAGGTTAGGTAGCTACACCGGTGCGCAAGAAACAGCCTTTGAAGGTACGTTGGGCGCAACCGATGTAGGTAGCTTATGGTATAACAGTGATGACAACCAATTAAAGCTTTGGACCGACGCTGGAACTTCAAGAACTTTAGCAGGCCTTGGCAACACAGCGGGCAGTGCTGTAGACATCGGAACCATTCCAAATTGCAGTGCCAGTCAAAAATTACAAATGAGCGCAGGTCCTACTTATGCCTGGAGTTGTGTTGCGGACAGTGGAGATATTGAAGGTGTGACTGCTGGCGATGGTTTGACCGGTGGGGGCACAAGTGGATCTCCGACGATCGATGTGAATGTTGATGACGCCACTATTGAAATAGCATCTGATATTGTGCGTGTGAAAGACTCTGGGATCACCACGGCTAAAATTGCTGATGACGCTATAACAAGTGCAAAGATTTTAAATGGAACCATTGGTGCTGGAGATATTGCTAATAACTCTATTCAAAATAATCATTTGATCGATGGAATTGTGAATTCAGCTAAAATTGCTGATGGCTCCGTCGGAAATATAGACTTAGATAACAACGCTGTTAATTCTGCGAAAGTGCAAGATAACACTTTAACGAGTTCTGATATTTTAGACGGCACCATTGCCACTGCTGACTTAGCTGATGGTTCAGTCACCTCTGCTAAGATTGCCGATGGCACAATCACCAGTTCAGACATCGCCACAGGAAGTGGAATCATTTTAGATGGTGGTAATACTGAAGGTGCTGCTGTCACTATTGGTACTAATGATAATTTTGATTTGAATTTAGAAACTAATGGAAGCACACGTTTAAGAATTGATAATAATGGTCGCATTGGTACAGGAGTTGTTTCAGGTGCTGCCAAGCTTTATGTTAGTCATGCTACGGCAGATGGCGACACTTCAGAAAGAGCGGTAGAGATAAACCGATCGACAACAACAAGTTCAAATGTCACCAGTTTTGACAAAGGCATGGTCAGTTATTTGATAGATTATGACATTCCTTCTGGAATCACTGATAGTGGCTATAAAATTGCCGTCGATGCTAGTGCCTACGCAAGTAACAACACAGGTTTTGCAGGAACACTCAATCAAAACATGGCCGTATGGGCCCGTTCTGGAGTGAATGCCTCTGCGCCGGGTTCATTGATCAATAATTCTTATGCTGTGAAAGCAGAAATTCTCAATTCTGATGCCGATTCAACAATCACCAACGCCTATGGTGTTCATATTCAAAACGGGAATGGGACGGGCACGATTACGAATAACTATGGCCTTTACCAAGTTACAGCAAGTGCTAGAAACTATTTTGCTGGAAATGTAGGTCTAGGTGACAACACTCCTGATACTCGTTTAGATGTAGAAGGGACCATTAAAATGGGTGATGGCGGAGAAACTTGTTCCGCTGCCGGAGATGGTGGGATGATTCGTTACAATGGGAGTGTTTTACAATTTTGTAATGGTTCAGCTTGGACAACTTTAGGGACTGGCACAGGTGACATTACAAGTGTGACTGCTGGCACTGGTTTGTCTGGTGGTGGTTCTTCAGGTGGAGTGACCCTAAATTTAGCGAATACAGCAGTGAGTGCTGGGTCTTACGGTTCAGCGACACAGATTCCAACTTACACCGTTGATGCCCAGGGGCGATTGACTGCAAGTAGTAATGTCAATGTGCACACATCTGGCTTAACAACAGCTGAGATTGATCAATTAGAAAACATAGGTGCAATAACGATCAGTGCCGCTCAGTGGGGTTACTTAGGAAGCATGTCTGGTTCTCCAGTGATTACTGAAACAGATCCTAAAATGCAGACACTAACATCTACTGAGGTCGACCAACTAGAAAATATTGGCTCAAGCACAATCAGTGCCTCACAGTGGGGTTACTTAGGCGCTTTGTCTGGAGCTCCACTAACAAGTGAAACAGATCCCAAAATGCAAACTCTAACAACTGCTGAAGTTGATCAATTAGAAAACATAGGTGCAACAACGATCAGCGCTGCTCAGTGGGGCTACTTAGGAAGCATGTCTGGTTCTCCAGTGATCACCGAAACAGATCCAAAAATGCAGACACTATCATCTACAGAGGTCGACCAACTAGAAAATATTGGTTCAAGCACAATCAGTGCCTCGCAGTGGTCTGTTCTCGGTGGTAACACTACAACTGCTGCTGAAATCAATCAAATTGAAAACATTGGTTCTACAACAATAAGTGCCGCTCAATGGGGTTACCTCGGTGCTCTGTCTGGAGCTCCGCTAACAAGTGAAACAGACCCAAAAATGCAGACTCTTACGACGGCTGAAGTCGATCAATTAGAAAATATTGGTGCAACAACTATCAGTGCTGCTCAGTGGAGTTATGTTGGGGCCCTTACGGGAACACCTGGAGACATTTTTGATGGCGGAAATACCACTGGCTCTGCTGTGACAGTTGGTACTAATGATAACTTTGATTTAAATTTTGAAAGTAACGGCATTATTAACATGACTATCGAGAATGATGGTGATGTTGGTATTGGAACAACAGCCCCTGAAGCAGCCTTAGATGTCAGTGCTTTACGATGGGGAGCTGGAACGCACTTGCCACCACAGGTTGGAATTCGAGGAACGCGAGCTTCCATTGCTTTGTACGATACAAATGAAGCGACTAATGATGTTTTTGCAATAGAACATGGTGAAAGTGTTTTGCAAATTTACTCAACTGACTACACTGCTGATGATTGGGGTTTTGATGAAAGAGTGTCACGTTTGTCAATAAATGGAGATAATGGAAGGGTTGGAATTGGAGTGACATCTCCGGATACAATATTAGAAATCGCTGGAACACTTAAGCTAGGAAATGGTGGTGAGGCATGTAGTGCAGCTGGTGATGCCGGTATGTTTCGATATAACAGCGGTAATATGCAGTTTTGTGACGGTAGTAGTTGGGTTACGCTTGGCACGGGAAGTGGCTCCGGTGATATTACAGCGGTGAACACCAGTGGTGGCATCACCGGTGGGGTGACCAGTGGTGCAGCTAATATTAGCATTGCCGGTTCTGGAGTGACAACTGCTAAAATTGCGAACTTAAATGTGACTGGCGCAAAGATTGCTGCCAATGCCATTACTACTGATAAAATAGCAGCTGGTGCTGTAACAACCACTGACATTGCAACAGACACAATTTTAGCTGCAGACATTGCAGCCAATGCCGTCGGCTCTTCAGAGATAGCAGCTAACGCTGTGGGTGCATCAGAGTTATCTTCGACGACAGTTTCTGCAGGAAGCTATGGTTCAGCAACACAAATCCCAACCTACACTGTGGATGCTGATGGTCGACTAACTGCTAGTAGTAATGTCAATGTTCACACTTCAGCTTTAACATCTGTTGAGATCGATCAATTAGAAAACATCGGTGCAAGCACAATCAGTGCTTCTCAGTGGTCCGTTCTTGGTGGCAACACGACAACCGCCGCTGAAATCAATCAAATTGAAAACATAGGTTCCACAACAATCAGTGCTGCACAGTGGGGTTACCTAGGCGCAATGTCTGGAGCTCCTGGTGATATTATCAATGGAGGTAACAGTACTGGAGCACAGGTGGTGATAGGAACCAACGATAGTAATAACCTTGCTTTCGAAACAAATGGCGTCACAAAAATGTTATTAAGTAACTCAAATGATCGACTTTATTTGCAACAAGGTATTGCCAATATGAGTTCAGCTAATAACGCCTCAGTAGAATTGTACACGTCTGGCACCATGGTTTCTAGAAATGTAGCAGATGCCAACACGGCGTTAAGAGTTCATCAGATCAATGCAAGTAGCACTGGTGACATCTTAGACTTGATGTCAAATGGGAGTAGCAAAATGGTTGTGACTCAGCCAGGACTTGTGGGAATAGGAACAGAGTTTCCAGAGCATTATTTAGATGTTCGCCCGTCACCATTTATCAAGGTAAAATCAGAATATCATGGTTTAGGAGTAACAGCTGCCGCTGGTTCTAGTGCTTATAGTGATCCGCGCTTAAACTTTTACAAATCAAGAGGAACTTTTGCGGCACCAACAGTGTTACTCAATGGTGACACTCTTAGTGAAATGAATTTTTTCTCTCACGATGGAACAGACTTTAACAACTACTCTGCAGCTATTAAAGTACGAGTCGATGGGTCTCACGGTACAGATGACACTCCTGCTAGGTTAGAGTTTAGAACAACCCCTGACGGATCAAACGTAACTCAAGCTCGTATGACCATTAGAAATGACGGTGACATAGGAATAGGTACTGAGAATCCTGATAATTTATTACATTTATTTGGCAATAACAAAGACATGATCATTGAAAGTGACTCCACCTGCACAGGCTGTAGTGCTGATTTACAATTTAGAAGAAAACGAAGTGCTGGTTTGATAGCTGATGACGATCAATTGGGTTCTATTTATTTCCAAGGCTATGATGGTGATGAGTACCCAGGCACGAGCACGTCTCGTCAAGCTTATATCAGGGCTCTTGTTGATGGGACTCCAGGAAATAACGATATACCAACTCGTTTGACATTTGGAACTACACCCGATGGCAATGATGAGGCCATTGAAAGAATGCAAATCACCAATAACGGGACTCTGTTAGTTGGGCACACAGCCCCTCTGACCGGCAGTCATGCCTTTCAGTTTATCAGTGAAGATAACAAAGATGGATTGTTTGCAAACTACAGTTCATTAGCAAGCACGGCTGGTCCAGACGTCGATTTTCTTCGGGCTCGTGGCAGCTTATCGGCTCCTTCAAATGTCATTGTTGGAGATAAAATTGGCTCTATAAGACCGAGACCCTACATCAATGGAGGCCATGGTTTTAGTGCTGAGATAGGTTTTTATATGGACAGTGGCACTATCAGTAGCACGAGTCGTCCCACTAAGATTGTTTTTGGCACAGCCGCAAATGGAGCCACTGCCGTTTCAACTCGCATGACGATCAAAGAAGATGGTGATATTGGTATTGGAACTACAGCACCAGGTCATAAACTTCACGTTATCGGAACAGCAGGTCTATCTACTGGAACAGCTTGGACTAACACATCTGATCGTCGCTTAAAGGACATTCAAGGTGAATACCAGTATGGTTTAAAAGAGATTTTAGATTTAAAAACCATTTGGTTTAATTATAAAGAGGGCAACAAACTCGACTTGCCTCACGACAAAAAAATCGCAGGTTTTATAGCCCAAGAAGTGCAAAGTGTAATTCCTGAAGCAGTCTTTGAAAGAGAAGATGGCTTTTTAGAATTAAATGTTGACCCAATTCATTGGGCTACAGTCAATGCTGTTCAAGATTTACATGAGCTAACGGTTGAAAATAAAAACTATTGTGAAGTTAATTTTGAACAGATGCGTAAATCTATCAAAGGCAACCAAGAAAATATCACTCAGTTACAGAACAAGAGTGATGAGGTCGAGCGCCGCATTTCTAGTCTTGAAGATGAACTGGCTCAAGAAAAAGAGAATAACAAAATGTTGTTACAACGCCTCATTGAGTTAGAGAAAAAGTTTGAGCAATCGCAGAAGTGATTCTTTTGCAAAATCTACAATACTTAAATATTTGAGCCCAAGCCCCCCGAGTGTTTTCTTATGACGTCTAGGAATGGCTTGATTTGAAATTATTCCTTGAGTTTTTTACCCACAACGTCGAATATAACTGTATGAAGTTTTATAGAAAATTCAACATTCATAATAAAACCATTGCCCTCTTCGCAGATTGTTGCCTATAATCTAGCGTTTTTACTTAATTTTTTAGCCACATTAACAGACTCAATTTAAACAGGAGTTCGATCATGTCGATCACGATATATAATTCAATGAGCAAGCAAAAAGAAACATTTAAACCCATCAAGGCTGGTGAGGTTTCTATGTATGTTTGTGGCCCAACGGTTTATGATTTTTTACATGTGGGTAATTTTAGGGGAGCGATATTTTTTAATGCCGTTAGAAATTGGTTTGAAAAACAAGGTTATAAAGTTAACTACGTATACAATTACACAGACGTCGATGATAAAATCATCAAACGTGCCAATGAGCTCGGGCAAACCTCAGAAGAAGTCGCGACCATGTATATCAAAGAGTTTGAAAAAGACTACAGAGGTCTGCGCCTGAAACCACACACGGCCAACCCAAAAGTGACAGAGCATATCGACAACATCATAAAAATGGTGACCAGTCTTATTGAAAAAAATAAAGCCTATGCTGTGAACGGCGATGTTTATTTTAACGTTGAAAATTTCAACGACTACGGAAAGCTCAGCAATAAAAATATCGAAGAGCTAGAGGCGGGTGTGCGCATAGAGGCCAACACAGATAAAAAACACCCAAGTGACTTTGCCTTGTGGAAAGGTGCAAAGCCAGATGAGCCGTCTTGGGACTCTCCTTGGGGCAAAGGGCGTCCGGGCTGGCACATCGAGTGCTCTGTGATGGTTAAAGAAGTTCTTGGTGATAGCATTGATATCCACGGCGGGGGGTTAGATTTACTTTTCCCGCACCATGAAAATGAAATTGCTCAAAGTGAAGCGTGCAATGGAGCAAAGTACGTTAACTATTGGATGCACAACAATATGCTCGAGTTTGGCAATCAAAAGATGTCAAAGTCGCTTGGCAATGTTCGCACAGGGCGTTCTTTCATTGAAGAGTACAATGGTGAAGTTCTTAAGTTTTTAAATTTGTCGTCTCACTATCGCAGTGTGATTGATTTTAGTGAAGTGCAGATAGGTCGTGCTATTGCATCTTTAGGTAAGTTTTATTCCAGCCTCAAACATGCAGAGAGTTTAGTGGCAAAAGACCTTGCGTTAGTGCCAGTGCCAGATGACTTTTTAAAAATGGTCGATGAGTGCACACAAGGCTTTGAACAGTCCATGAATGACGATTTTAATACCGCTGAGGCACTAGCTAAATTTTATGAGATGATGCGCATGTTTAACAACTTAACTCGCAAGCCTGGAAAAGCAAAGCCCGAGCACAAAGCGATTGCTGAAGTTTATTTGGGTTGGATTAAAGACAAGGGAGATGTGCTGGCTCTTTTTCAAGAAAATCCGTCTGAGTACTTGGTGGCTTTAGATGATATGTTATTGAGACAAAAAAATATTTCTAGAGAAGATGTTGATGCTCTTATTGTAGAGCGCACAAAAGTGAGAGCAGAGAAAAACTATGCTCGCTCAGATGAGATCAGAGATCAATTGATAGAAATGGGCATCCAGGTTATGGATGGTGTTGATGGCAGCACTTGGGAAGTGGAAAAGTAATTTAAAAAAAGTATTTTTTAATTTGTTAGGAGAACTCTAGCGTTGTCGATTTTTAAAATGGTGACAGATTTTACCCCTTCAGGAGATCAGCCTGGAGCGATTCAGCAGATTGTTGGCAACGTTAAAAGTAAGCTCAATCACCAGGTTCTTCTTGGAGTGACGGGGTCTGGAAAAACGTTCACCATGGCAAAAAGCATTGAAAAGCTTGGGCTTCCCACTTTAATTATGGCTCATAATAAAACTTTGGCCGCACAACTGTATGCTGAGTTCAAAGAATTTTTCCCAGAAAATGCGGTCGAGTACTTTGTTTCATACTACGATTACTATCAGCCTGAGGCCTTTATTCCTTCGACGGGCACTTTTATTGAAAAAGACTCATCCATCAATGAGCAAATCGATCGCATGCGCCACTCGGCCACACGCTCTTTGTTTGAACGCCCAGATGTGATCATTGTTAGCAGTGTGTCTTGTATTTATGGTCTAGGGAGTCCCGAAGCTTATCAAGGTCTGATGATTCATTTGAATGTCAATGAAGAGATGGCACGCAATCATTTTTTAAAAGAATTAGTGCGCATTCAATATTCGCGCAATGACATTGATTTTCAAAGGGGGAGTTTTCGCGTGAGGGGTGACACCGTCGAAGTGCACCCTCCGTCTGAAGACTCCAAAGCTTTACGAGTGGAGTTCTTTGGTGACTATATAGATCGTCTTTCTTGGGTGGACCCATTAACGGGGAGTGTTTTGCAAGAGCTTGAAAAAGCGGCCATCTATCCAGGCAGTCATTACGTCAGCACCGAAGAAAAACAAAAAGATGCTGTGGAAGCCATTCGCGATGAGCTTCGCGAACGCATTCAACATTACCGACATAATATTTTGCACAAAGAGGCTGAGCTCATTGAGCAAAGAACATCTTACGATTTAGAGCTAATTCTAGAGATGGGGTTTTGCCCAGGAATTGAAAACTACTCACGTCACTTAACAGGACGCAAAGAGGGGGAAGCTCCTCCCACTTTGCTTGAGTACTTTCCGGCCGAGTTTTTAACTTTTATTGATGAGAGCCACGTAACAGTGCCGCAAATTGGTGGCATGTACCGGGGAGACCGGGCGAGAAAATCCACCTTGGTGGAGCACGGTTACCGTTTGCCATCGGCTTTAGATAACCGTCCACTTAACTTTCAAGAATTTGAAGATTACATTGATAAGGTGGTTTATGTCTCTGCTACTCCGGGTGACTATGAACTGCAAAAATCAGAAGGTTTGGTGATCGAGCAAATTATTCGACCGACAGGTTTATTAGATCCGATCATTGAAGTTCGCCCAGTGACCACTCAGGTCGATGACTTGCTTGGTGAAATTAAAGACCGAGTTAAGAAAAAAGAACGAGTTTTAATAACGACTTTGACGAAAAAAAGTGCTGAGAGTTTAACAGGCTATTATGAAGACTTAGGCATCAAAGTGAAGTACTTGCACAGTGAAATCAAAACAGCAGAAAGAACCGACATCATTCGCAACTTACGCTTAGGTGTGTTTGATGTGCTCATTGGCATTAACTTGTTGCGAGAGGGGCTCGACATTCCCGAAGTCAGTCTGGTTGCGATCACTGATGCCGATAAAGAAGGTTTTTTGCGCTCAGAGCGTTCTTTGATTCAGACCATAGGGAGAGCTGCTAGAAACTCAGAAGGGCGCGTGATTCTATATGCCGATAAGATCACTCAGTCGATGGACAAAGCCATGAAAGAAACTCAAAGGCGACGTGAGCTTCAACAAGAGCACAACAAAAAACATGGCATCACTCCTAAAACAATCATTAAAAAAGTTCACAAAAGTTTAGCAGAGATTTATGGTTATCAAGACCTTGAGTCGAACAAGAAAAAAATAATTGGCATTGAACAATTGACTTCAGCGGAGCTTATCAAAAAATTAGAGCCTCTCAGAAAAGAAATGAAACAAGCAGCAAAAGACTTGGACTTCGAAAGAGCGGCTGAAATCAGAGATCAAATTAAACAGATTGAGCTTTCCGCCTTAGAGAAGTGATTGTATAAGACTTAAAAATCTTGAATGAAGCTTTAACAGTAGACAAAGGCCTCACTCAGTTTTATCTTTCTAGATATCAGCTTTTTTACAGGAATGTTTATGTCGATCAATTTACTACAGATTCAAAATGGCTATAAGTCTTATGCCACCAAGGACTTGTTTGATGACATAACAGTGTCGGTGAACTTAGGCGAGCACATTGGCATTGTCGGAGCTAACGGAACAGGAAAAACCACATTTTTTAAAATTGTCATTGGTCAAGAGGAACTTGATTCTGGCTCAGTCATTAAGAGTAAAGAGCTTAAATTAGGGTACCTCGCTCAAGAAGACGTTTGGCAAAAAGACGAAACCATCACTGATTACATCGACGGTTTATCACGCCCCTTGTGGGAGCTCAAAGATTTAGGACAAAGCTTAGGGTTGAAGCCTGAAATGTTTGATCAACCTATTGAGTCTTTATCGGGTGGTTACCGTATGCGCTGTAAGCTCTTGCGCTTGATTGGTAAAGAGCCAAATCTGCTGTTATTAGATGAGCCGACAAACTATCTTGACCTTGAATCATTGATCGTGCTTGAGAATTTCTTAAAAAAATATGAAGGCGCTTTTTTGTTGATCACTCACGATCACGAGTTTTTAAAAAAGGTAACTAACACCACCATTGGTTTTCAAAATAAAAAGGTTGAAAAGATCAGTGGCAACGTCGATTTTTATTTTGAGCAAAAGCAATTGCAAAACGAAATCTTAACCAAGCAAAAGTTCAATCAAGACAAAAAGAAAAAACAATTACAAGATTTTGTCACAAGATTTGGTGCTAAAAACACCAAAGCCAAACAAGCAAAATCTAAAATGAAACAGATTGAACGAATGGAAGACATTGATGCTCCTGACACTTTTATCCCAAAAGTAAATATTAAGCTACCACAACCGATCCGTACGGGACGATTTACATTTGCCTTAGAAGACGTGAATTTAGGTTACACAGAGCAACCAGTGATTTCTGATATCAGTTTTAACATTGAGCGTGGCGATCACGTGGCTGTGGTCGGATATAACGGGGCCGGGAAGTCGACCTTCTTGAAAGGTCTTGCTGGCCACTTAAAACCTCAGAAAGGGGAGCTGCAAATTGGTCAAAACAATGTGATTTCTTACTTTGGTCAGCATGTGCCAGAAGAACTGAACTTAACCAATACCATTTTGTCAGAGCTTCATGAAGGCCTCGATCTATCGATAGATGATCAAATGGTTTTAGACATTGCTGGAGCTTTGATGTTTTCTGGCGATGACCTCAATAAAAAAATATCGGTGCTGTCTGGTGGTGAGAAAGTACGAGTGGCCTTAGCTAAAATTTTACTAAAAAAGAACTCTTGTTTGTTACTAGATGAGCCCACTAACCATCTTGATTTTTATACAGTCGAGGCATTAGCAAATGCTCTCAATTTGTATGAAGGCACTGTGGTCTTTGTCAGTCACGATCGTAAATTTGTGCGCAACATTGCTCAAAAGATATTAATTGTAAACAAAGGAAAACTTGAGCTTTACCCAGGCAATTACGATGAGTACTTGTGGAGCCTTGAGAAAGGTTTACTTGCCAATATCAAAACAGATGATAGCAAAGAGGAAACAAAGACGACCTGGGTGAAAAAAGAAACGCGTAAACCCAATGCTTACAAACGCAAAAAAGAACTAGAAAGAACCATTCGCATGAGTGAAAAAAAGATGAATCAATTGGATCAAGACATTGAGAAATTAAATCTAGACATTGCTTCCCAAGACTCCATTGATGAAAAAATGAAGCTCATCGCTTCACTTGAAGACGCGCACCATCAAAAAAATGCCAGCGAGGAAGAGTGGTTGTCGGCCCAAGAAGAACTAGAATCACTGTCTTAACAGTGAATGGATTTCACAAATAGAGTAAGATCTCGGCAGACTATTGTAGAAAATATTCAATAGTTCTTGCCCGTATTCACAAAGAGCTGCCTTTTTAAGAGATTAAGCGTATTCATTTCATAGAAGGGGAAATCATGAAAATTTTGATTTTTAGTTTATTATTTGCATCCAGTTTTGTTTTTGCCGAAAATACAGTTCTCACCTGTGAAGTTAAAGACGGGACGTCGAAAGGGCGTATTTTTTTAGACGTTGAAAACATAGATAGTGACTTACCTCAATTGAGCACTCAAGCTGGTTACTTGGATTACGAAGGTGAGCCCGTTTCTTATTCTTATAGCGATGATTTAGAGTGGCTATGGTTGTTATTAACCAGTCAAGATGGTCACTTCATGGACACTGACCGCAATGGAAATATGCTTTTTCATATTCTATCTGATGGTTGTGATAACGGAAAAGTTCACTTGTATAAGAACTCAAACTTTCAATTTGGCTATCTAGTTATTTATCACAGTTGTTCGGGGCCAGACAAAACCAAGACGTTTGCAAAGGTTGAGTGCCAACGCTAGCTGTTTTTTAAATCTTCAAGCTCTTGCCACTTTGTGTAGAGCTCACTAACCTGTTGTTCGTATTCAGTAAGCTTTTTTGTGAGCTCTGTGATTTTGTTGTGATCTGTTTCAGTCGTGATTTGTAAGTTAACTTCTTCGAGTTGACCTTCTGCTTTTTGGATGTCGCCTTCAATAGTTTCAAGTAATTTTTTATCTTTATATGACATGGATTTCTTTTTTGGCTTTTTAGGTTTGCTCTTGGTCACCGTTTCAGTTTGAGTGTTTTCTTTTTTATTGAGCCACTGATCAAGAGAGGCAAAGTTTCCCCAGGTTCCATCTCCGTTGAGAGCTAAATAGCTATTGCAGATATTGGTGATAAAGTCTCTGTCGTGGGATATCAATATCAAGGCACTGCCAAGTTCTGAGAGCAAGTTCTCTAAGGACTCAATAGATTCAATGTCGAGATCATTCGTGGGCTCGTCTAATATAAATAGATCACATGGCTTTAAAAGAATTTTAGCCAGTTGCAAACGAGCCCTTTCGCCACCTGAGAGCTGTGAAATTTTTAAATTAAAATGGTCTTTATCAAATAAAAACTTAGATGCATAACTGGCTACATGCATCGATTTGTCTTTAAAAACAACGTAGTCAGACCCTTCACCCAAATAGGAAAAAATATTGGACTCGTTATCAAGTAAAGAGACATTTTGATCAAAATAAACCACTTGCAAGCTATCGGCTAAAAAAACATCACCGCTATCGGGTTGTAGTTCTTGCATGATAATTTTAATTAAACTGGTTTTTCCGGAGCCATTGTTACCTAAAATGGCCAGTCTTTGTTTGTGAGTGATTTTAAGATCGAGTTGATCAAAAAGTTTTTGGTCAAATGATTTAGAAACTTTTTTGAGCTCAACCAGTTTTTTAGATTTTCTGTCAGATTCATCGACGGATAGTTTTAAATTGTGTTGTGAGCTTTTGACTTTTTCATTGAGAGAGTCCACTTGGGCGAATAAGTTTTGAGCCTCTTTGGCTCTTGACCTGCTCTTGGTGGTTCTTGCTTTGACGCCTGCTCGAAGCCACTCAAGCTCTCGACGAGCCTTGTTGCTTAAGCTTTCAAGCTGTTGTTGCAGTTCATTAAAATGATCTGAGCGTTTTTCTAAAAACTGATAGTAGGGGACATCAAATGCCAAATGCTCGTTATTGAAGGCGGGGCCAATTTCAATAGTTTTTTGAGTGACGGCATTAAGAAGGTGCCTGTCGTGGCTAATGAGTAAATAGCTATTTCTGAAGCCATTTAAAAGTTTAATCAGCCAGGCGATGGACTGCCAATCCATGTGGTTGGTGGGTTCATCAAGCAGGAGTAAATCTGGGTTTTGAACTAGACATTGTGCTAACCCCAAGCGTTTTTTCCAGCCCCCAGATAAGCTTGAAGCCTTAACGTCGGGGGCATAGAAACCACAGTTGGATAGGGCTTTTTGAACTTCGAGCTCGAGTTCGTCTTGGTTTAAGGTTTTGCTATTGGCCTTTTCTTTAACTGCAGCGTAGACGGTGTGATCGTCATTAAAACTGAGAGTCTGTGGCAGGTAAGCCACCACTGTATTTTTTTTGAAAACAACCTGTCCTTGGTCAGGAGATTCAATTTCACTGATTAATTTGAGAAGAGTTGATTTGCCAGTCCCATTTTTACCAATGATACTGATTTTTTCACCTTTATTAATAGTGAGTGATAGGTCCGTAAAAAGATCACGATTGCCAAAAGACTTAGAAATATTAACCAGTGATACGAGATTATCCATGGTTATACGCTTATCACTTAAAACAACCCCTGTCATCCTGAGCAAAGCACGTCACCCATTGAGAATTACGTCATCCTGATCGAAGCGAAGGAGCTACTGCAAAATAATTGCTAGTGTATTTAGACCCTTCGCTAAGCTCAGGATGACAGAACTCTCTCAAAATGACGAACTATGTTTTAACTAAGAGATTTAAACTCTGGGTGAAGCAAGGGCCATAGTCCAATAGGTCTTGTAGGTACTATTTTCATTATATGTACAAGAGACCGCGATCTCTTGGAATTTTTGCTCTACAAGATTGCGACAGTGTCCTTCACTTTTTAACCAAGCAAGGTAGACCTTTACAATAGATATTTGGCCAGCAGCTACATTCTCACCAGCAGTCCTAAAATCATAACCAACTTTATTTAGACGCTCACCTGCGGAACTGCCGTCCGATCCTGTGTGCGAAACGAACAAGTTTGTTGCCATGTCGTTGGAATGGGTTTTAGAAGCTCGGTAAAGGAGCCCTGAGTAAACTAAATTGTTTGTTTTTTTCATTTTCACTCCTCCACAAGAGAAACCTTCTCTGCGGGTGTAATTGACCAAGTCGATGATGGCTCGGTTAATTTCTTCGGAGCTCGATTGGCAAGTGATTTTATTCAAAGACTCGATGTCAAACTCTTTATTTAAGCTTGTGCTTGATAAGACTTTTAAGTCAGAAGAGTTAAGACCATCAGAATCAAGAAAACTCTGCACGATCGGTTGATTTTCAAACAACTGCAGAGCACTGAATTCACCACAGCTAGCAATTAATAAACAACTCAAACTCAAAATGGCTTTGCTAAAGTTCATAATAATTCCTTTTATTACTATTGTTAATAAGTTTTAATTAGGAGAAGCTCCTAATATTAAAACCATTCAACACCTTATTGCTTTAGTTTTACCTCCTTTGTTTAAGTTTTCATTTTATCAACAAATAGCAGGATACAAAAAAACATTTCATTTTTTGTTCAGCAATAGGAATTATTTTAAATTTATTTGTCGAACTTATAGAGATGTAAATTCTCAAAAATGGAATTAACTAGCCAAGAATTTTTTTATTGTTGTTTCCGGTTCTTTTGGTTTCATGGGTGTTCGAACCAAACTCATTCAAACTAAGCCCCATTCTGTTGGCTATGGCACAATGGATATCACCAGGGTGAACAGAAGTGCGGTCATAAAACTCACCAGTCTTACCAGAATTAACGATCAACCAAGGGATCTTGTCATTTCGGTGTGCGGGTTTGTTGCCGTTTCCAATGTTTTGCATTCCAAACTCACCAGTGATAGCAATCATTGTCTCGTCATAAATGCCAGCCCCTTTAAGTTTTACAATGAGTTGATCCAATGTTTTAAACAGCTCATCTTGGTATTTGCGAATTTCTGAGTTGTTGAACTTTTTGTGTGCACCTTCACCGTGTTGTTTGTTGTCCCAGATGTTGGTGTAATAGGTGATGGATTTAGTGTAGTTATACTTTAAGGCGTAGGTCATTAAATCAAAGTAAGCGAGACTTTTTTTATTGAAGTTATCATAACCGCGCCAGTTTTTATCATTAAAATTACTGGCCACAGAAAATTGTCGGCATTCAGCCGGAGCACTGGCGAGGCTTCGGTCACTGTTAAGGTCGTTGATGAATTTATTTTTATTTTCAATTTGTTGAGCGACTTGTGCTTTGAGTTTGTCGAATTCTTCATTTGGCAATAAGTATTGGCTTTTATATGAGTTTAAATTACTTTCAATCAGTTGTAATTGGTTGATCTCTTTGTTGATCTGAGCGATTTGACCTTGTTTGTCGTTACTTTCAATTTTTTGATCACAGTTCAGTTCGCCTTTGACTTTATTAAAAGCATTGCCCACTTCAATGATGGGTTTTGTCGGTTTGCCACTTTGTAAAAATGTAGAGGTCTCCCACATATATGGGTGATTGTCTGTCGTATTATCTCCGTGTTTATTGTGATAACCGAGGTTCAAATGATTAGTTATAGAATTGTACTTACTTTTTAAGTGGTCTCCCAAAACTAAATCAAGACTTCTGCCATTGTATTTAGAACCGTTGAGACCATGCAGTTCTGCCGTACGAATGTTTTTACTGGTAAAGCCGGTGAGTCCTGCTGACTGATTGTTGGCATGGGCACCACCGTCATGGTCTCTACTGCCATTTTTAAAAATATGATTGACGTTTCGAATAAAAAAAGCGTCATTTTTCATGTTGTTGGCTGCTGAAATCGTTGAACCACTGTTGAAATGAAATGTTCCGCGCACATCATTTTTAGGAATATTAGCTCCGTGCAAGAAATAAATAAAAATAATATTTTTTTTAACTGTGTTCGTCTGAGCAAAGGCTTTGTAATTAAATAAATTAGATGCCGTATAAAGCCCAAGGCCACTGGACAGTTGTGCTAAAAAGAGTCTTCGATCAAATTTACTGTTGTATTTCATAACTTCTTTTCCTTATCAGTAACTTGGTTTTTTCACCGTCGCAAAGTTATCTGAGTTCAATGTATTTATGATGATGTCTTTAAGCCCTGTTGCATCTCCTTGAGAGAAAATACTTTTGTTAAAGCAAGGTTTAAATTTGTGGCCAGGGGTGGTCATAAAGCTTTTGTGCAAGTGCTCTGTAAAGCAGGCTTTGTAGTCAGCTGTGCTTGCCAAAATGCGATTGAAGTCAGCCGCACTTGAATAACTTTGACCCGCTAATTTTTGATTGAATTCAATTTTGCTGCCATTGGGGTAGGATTCACGGTAGTTCCCGTAAGCATCAAAACGCTCAAGTCCGATGGCAAGGGGATCAATATAATTGTGACAGGCAGCGCATTGTGCTTGTGAGCGGTGAAACTCTAAAACTTCTAGATTATTGCCATTGACTGGGAAACCATCAGAATTAGAAACCGCTTCAATGGCACTTTCTGTGGCGGGGCTTAAATTTGGCAATTGAAAACAGGCAATGTTTGCTAAGACATAAGTTCCTCGGTTCACAGGGGAGGAGTCTTTTTCAGTATGAAAGGTTTTATAGGCAAAGTACTTAGAGGTGAGTAAACTATTTTGACCAGTGATCAAAGAGCTAATGCTTCTATTTTGCTGGATGGCTTCTTTAACGCGATCAAATTGAACATTGGCCAAGTTACTAATTTTTTGTTTATCAAATTCACCTGGAGCCCCAAGATCAACATCGAATTTTAGCCAGCGTCCAAAAAAATGATAAGATAAACGATCAACAGTTAATTTATCATTGAGCAAATTCCTGGCATAACTGACAAGTTGAGCTTTACTGGTGATCTCTTCACTTTTGATTTTGTTGAGTAGATCGATGCTAGGTGAGCTGTTTTTTAAGAAAAAACTCATCTTACTGGCATACTCATAAACATCTAAATTTCTAATATTGGCAGCTGCTAGCTTGTTGTGGTTTTTAAGGAGAAACTGAGGAGAGGTGATCAAGTACTGGATGAGGTTTCTAATAACTTCAGTTTTTTGTGCGTTGTTTGCAGCTTGCACGCTTGTGATTTTTTGAACAGATGCATTTTCTTGGGTGGTGAGTGGGCGACGGTACATGTAAAAGGGAACATTATTGATAATGTTTCTATAGCACTGATCAGACAGGTCACAAGGCCAAACCGAGTTGTTGCTAAGTTGACCAATGAAGGCATCAGCAACCACTTGGGAAAATTTAAGCAGTTGCAAAAATAAACCATCTTCAAAAACTACCTCGTTGGTTCCCGTGAAAATATTTTCAGTGATCTGACGAGGGTAGTAAGTGTCCACATCAATCTTGATCCCTAAGATTTCATTGAGAGTGTCTTTGAGTTGCGACCTAGAAAGCTTGTTGGTGACGTTGAACTCAAGTTCGGAGCTTGGGTTATTACAAATTAACTCTCCAGTTGAGGTGTTGTAATGACTTTGAAATGTTGGGCTAATGAAGCCAACTTTAAAACTGTTGCCAGGTTGTGAGTTGTCGTTATTGTTTGGAGGGGTGACATTGTTGTCATTGGGATTGTTGTTTGAGTTGTTATCAGTCAGAGGGCTTGTTGAGTCATTGTCTTGTATATTAATAACTGAAAAATCACTGTTGGCTTCGAAGCTGGGACCACAATTTTGCCATAAAACTACATTCACCAAAATAGCAATAGTTATATAAATGAATTTTTTCTTATTTTTTATGCCCACAAAAAAATCCCCCAATAACACTAGTATATCGACCTATTAAAGGAGCAGGTTAAAAAAAAAGTTATGCCATAATCTGTTGTATATGAGTTCTCAATTTAGTACATTTTAGACTGTGTTATGAAAGCGAATCCTAAAATGAGACAGCTATATGTCCACTGAAAAAAAATCAGATCGCATAGAACGACTCAAGCAAAGAGTTTCTGAAATGCCAAAGACCCCGGGAGTGTATTTGATGAAAAACTCCGGCGGCAAAGTGATCTATGTGGGTAAGGCAAAGAACTTGCGTAATCGCGTGCGCTCTTATTTTAATAAATCCTCAGACAAAAGAGTCAAAACTGTTTATTTGGTGAGCCATATCGACTCCATTGAAACCATGCTCACCAACACCGAAGTGGAAGCTTTTTTACTAGAGGCTTCACTCATTAAAAAATATCGACCTCGTTACAATATCCGCTTAAAGGACGATAAGTCTTACCCTTACATTCGCTGCAGTTTGGAAGATAACTTTCCGCGCTTTTACCTAGCTCGCAGTGTGAGAAATAACAAGTCCTTGTATTTTGGCCCTTACACCAGCAGTTACACCGTTCGCGGTACCATTGAGTATCTCAATGAAAAGTACAAAATCAGAGACTGTACGAACTCTTATATGAAATCTCGAACACGTCCTTGCCTCACTCATCAGATTCATCGTTGTAAGGCCCCTTGTGTGGATTTTGTTTCAAAAGAGGAGTATGGCAAAGACTTGCAAGAGTCATTAGTGTTTTTAAAGAAAGAAAAAAAATCAGAACTCAAGCGCATTGAAAAAACGATGCTAGAAGCTTCGGAGCAAGAAAGATATGAACTTGCGGCTAAGTTAAGAGATCAACTCAAGTCATTGCGCTCCATCTGGGAAAAGCAAGTCGTTATTCACCACAAAAAAACCATCGATCAAGATGTGATCGCTGCTTTTGGTGATGAGCGGGGGACTCTCTTTGAAACTTTGCACGTGCGTTCCGGGCAGTTGATCGGACAGCGCCATTATTTTTTAAAGAACTTAAAAATTAATGAAGACAATGAAGATCCGCGCGAGTGGTTCACTTCTTTTTTAACTCAGTACTATGTTGATAATGTGATCCCTGATGAAATTATATTTCCGTATGATCTAGGCTCTGATATTACCAAGTTATTGAAGGATTTGTTTTTAGAACGCGGCAAACCAAAGATTGTTCTTAGTCATGTTGTGCAAGGTGACAAGAAGAAGCTATTAGAGTTAGCGCTAAAAAATGCTGAAAATAATTTTAAGAAAACTGTGAGCAAAGTGGAAAGTCGCACGGAGGCATTAAAGCTCATTCAAGCGAAATTGCATTTGCCAAAAATTCCATACCGCATTGAATGTTACGACATCTCACATATGCAAGGAACCGATGTGGTCGCAAGCCAAGTGGTGTTTGAGGGCGGCGTTGAGAATAAAGATGAGTACCGAAGGTATAAGCTTAAAACTCAGCAAAACGATGACTTTGCCAATATGAAAGAGGTGCTGGAAAGGCGACTTAAGCACACAGAGTACGAAGATCCCGACTTAATTCTTATTGATGGGGGAAAGGGACAGCTCAATATTTGTGTGAAAGTATTGCAAGAGCTTGGGCGCGAGGACATTCCTATAACCTCCATTGCTAAAGCAAGAACCCAAACTGGCTTTCAAAAAAAGAGTGTGACTAGCACTCAGGAGCGCTTCTTTATTCCTGGGCGTTCGAACCCTGTAACCTTCCGGGCGGGCAGTGAGGCCTTTAAAATATTAGTGCAGTTGCGTGATGAGGCTCACCGCTTTGCTATCAGTTTTCACCGTTTGTTGCGCAGCAAACGCCTGACTACCAGTGAATTGGACCATTTACAAGGAGTGGGTCCAAAGCGCAAGAAAGCCTTACTCGCTTACTTTGAATCGGTCGAAAAAATTAAAAATTCAGACGCTCGCACGCTCGCTGAAGTGCCGGGCATCAGTCTTGAATTGGCCAAAAAAATTCTAGGTCAACTGCAAGATGAGACTGTTAAAAATTGAATTCTTGAAAACAAATCATTAAGTTATCCAAAAGATCAATGGCTTTAATCACTGGTCATCATTTTTTCTAATAGAAAAAAAACAAATCAGGACTTGATTTATTAATCAAACTCACGATAATAAAAATATATCAAGTTTAAAAAAGGAGGTAACTATGATTAATACGACATTCAAAAAGACAAGAAAAGATCAAGTAACACTGTTATCTTCTTTTATTTGTATTATGCCGACTCCCGTGATGGGCGGCGATCTTTCGGGCCAGGCCTGCTAGCTTATTCTCAGTGGCCGTGACGGTCCCAAAACAATAAAACAAATAAAAGTAAAACCCGCGGGGAAGTTCCGCAAATTGTATATATTTAAAATTTTGTGCGTATTTTCGCACCTTTAAGCTAACCAATGGGAGGTTATGTTATGGCAGCTTATGCTAAAAAATTATCAAAAAAATGGATTCAAAAACACGCGTTTTTTGTGGTCTTAAAAGACACTAAAAGCGTAGAAAAGTCCAAGCGTCATCATTTAGTCAGGGGGATGAATTTTGCTCTTCACTACTTGTTGCAAGCCAGGAGAGTACAAAATGTAGCGCCTGGACAGCAACAGCAAGTGGATCCAGTCTCAATTCAATTACTAGGCCTTGTTAAATGATAGGCACCATTAAAAAAAGAGAAATTTTATTTAAAGTAGCCACTTTTTGACTTTCTCTTTTTCACTCAAACAGAAAGTAAAAAAGTGGCTACTTTTTATAAATTAAAAGTAGGTGATAAAATGAAATTATTAAGAAAAATAACAACAGCCAAGCTCAGTAGCGAGGAGATGATCAATCGCTATGTGAGCCAACCAGAGCAGTTGCCAGAGGAACTTAAAAAACAATTCAATAATGAGAGCATACAGGTGTATTCCTATGTCGACTTTGACAACGCCTTTAACCTTTGTGGTGACTGGGTGATTCTCACAGAAACAAGTTTGCACTTTGCAAGTATGAACAGTGACGACACTTTCAAGTTAAAAACGGTCCCTCGAGATGAGATCAAATCGGTGAAAGAAGTCAGTGGCTTAAGTGCTAACCGTCTTGTGTTTTACGATTCAGACGAACAAGTATTGATAGTAGTTAGGTACTCCCATCGTCAAAACCGCTCTATGAGCTTGATTAAGTTTTTAGTGGAGCAGGAAAACGAGCTGGGAAAGCAGTTTCAGCTGAAACAAAAAAACAGCGATGAAACTTACCAACAAAAAGTACTCACGCCGATCAAAGAGGCTCAAGCATCTGTGGCTGGTAATCAGGCCGCCGTGGTTTGGCGACTTTTGGGCTACTTAAAGCCTTACAAAAAGCAAGTGGGGTTAGGACTGGTAGCCGCTGTACTGATGACTATCATTAGTTTAATTCCGGCTTATTTAACTGGATACGTGATTGATGATTTGATCAAGCCGTACCAATCGGGGCGATTGACTCTATCTGAAGTCAAACAAATGACTTATGTCACCATTGCTGGGCTTATAGCGGTCTACTTATTTGTAGAACTGTTTGCTTGGTTGCGTTTAAAAACCATGTCCATCATGGGTGAGTGGGTGGCTAAAGATTTGCGCGATGAGGTTTACACTCATTTACACAAATTGAGCCTTAGTTTTTTCTCGAGCAAACAAACGGGAAGTTTGATCAGCCGAGTGGGCTCTGACACCGACCGCATATGGGACTTTGTCGCTTTTGGAATTGTAGAGATCACCACGTCTGTTTTAACTCTGATGGGTTTAGCCGTGGTTTTAATTTACTTAGATTGGCCCCTTGGCTTGATCGTAGTGTTGCCGATTCCGTTTTTGTTATTGGCCATATATAAACACGGTCAAAACATGCAGAAGATGTTTTTGAAAGCGTGGAGAAAGTGGTCGGCTCTGACAGATTGTCTATCTGACACAATTCCTGGCGTGAAAGTTGTGAAGGCTTTCAACCGAGCAAAGGACGAAACGAATAAGTTTAACCAGAGAAATGCATCAGTAACCGGCGAGTTCAATAACATTCACGAGGTGTGGACCCGATTCTGGCCAGTTCTGATGTTGAGCATCCGTTTGGTGGTGATTTCAGTTTGGGTGTTTGGTGTGCCGCGGGTGATAGAGCATGTCACGCACTACAAAGAAACAGGTCTTACTAATGTGGGCCTAGCTCCAGGTGTGTTCATTGCTTTTGTGATTTACTTGCGCATGTACGTAAGACCTATTGAGGTGATCGGACAGCTGGCAAGAAACATCACGCGTGCGACCAGTTCGGCTCACCGAGTGTTTGAAGTGCTCGATACGGAACCAAACATCATTGAGGTCAAACAGCCGGTGAAGCTAGAGCCGATGAACGGGGCTGTGAAGTTCAAAGATGTGAGCTTTAGTTATGATGGTGTTAGAAAGATTTTGAAAGGTATCAGTTTTGATGTGAAACCGGGTGAAATGATTGGTCTTGTTGGGTCTTCCGGTGGCGGAAAAACGACCATCACTAATTTGATGGCTAGGTTTTACGACATCGATAGTGGTTCCATCAGTATCGATGGTGTCGACATCAAGAACATAGAGATGGAGTCGCTGCGCAGTCAAATAGGTATGGTGTTGCAAGACCCTTATTTATTTCACGGAACGATCTTGGACAATATTCGTTACGCAAACCCTGAGGCCACTTTAGACAAAGTGGTAGAGGCGGCTAAAGCGGCCAACGCTCACGAGTTCATATGCAGATTCCCCCACGCATATGACACTATCGTAGGCGAACGCGGTCAGTCTTTGTCGGGCGGAGAAAGACAAAGGGTTTCTATAGCGCGAGCTATATTGAGAGACCCTAAGCTTTTGATTCTCGATGAGGCCACCAGTGCTGTGGACACCGAGACCGAAAGAAAAATCCAACAAGCTTTGGATAACTTGGTTTCAGGTCGCACAGTTTTTGCTATCGCGCACCGACTTTCAACTCTGCAGCAAGCAGATCGTCTGTTTGTTATCGACAAGGGGCAGTTGGTTGAAAAAGGCACGCACTCTGAGCTGGTGAAAAAAGAAAATGGGGTCTATGCAAAGCTTGTCAAAATGCAAGCAGACCTCAACGGCAATAAGATCAGTGTTTAGCCGTTAAAAAAATGAGCGCCCCCCAAGGTGATTGTTTGCAGATCACGGGGGGCTTATATGGACTTGATAAGGTGTCATGGTCTTAACAATTTAAAAGGAAATAAAAAAATGAATTTAAGTGCAGTAAAAAAAATAGAATCACTAGAGGAAGAGGAACAACAACACGTTTTGATCAAAAACCATGAAGATGGCCACTTGTTGCTTTACGACAAAGGTGACTACAAAAAAGTGGAGCTCAAACCTTGTTTTCCGTGGACAACGCCAAGCCGATACTTAGCCTTAGTGAATTCCGACGGAAAAGAATTAAAGTTCATAGATAAGTTAGATGAACTTGATGAGCCCTCACAAAAGGCCGTTCAACAAGCTTTGTATGAGGCTGGTTTTTGCTTTGAAGTGGTAAAGATTGACAAGATCGAAGAAGAGTTTGAGCTGCGTCGTTGGTGGGTGCAAACCAAACAAGGCCCAAGACAGTTTCAAACAAAGTTGATGGATTGGCCACGTATTTTGCCAAATGGTGAAATGCTCATCCAAGATCTTTACGGTGACCTTTTCCACATCAAAGATTTAAAAAATTCGAACTTAGATAAAAGGGGTTTATTAACTGCTTTTATTGATTAACTTGTTGACGACTTCTCTTTTTTTTAGGGGGAGTCGTATTGCTTTTAAAAAACTTGAACAGTCTTTATTTTTTTATGAGTTGCTTTCATTTAATATAAGTACTGTGTTTATAGTTTGGATATGTTAGCTAGTGTGTTTGTACGTTTTGAAAATTTAAAAATTATTTTGATTATTGCAAGCGATGCGCTTTTTTCTTACTTTTGATGTGACAACTTGGGCAAGTGGACTCTTCAAAAACAACTTCGTCTGCAAAATCAGTGACATGGTAAAACTCAAGTTCAGTGCCGCATAAAATACAGCTGTTATATTCTTGAACCAGCTCAGAGCTTTTTGAACAATCAATATGTATATTGACCTTTTCTTCGGTGGAATTCATGGCATCGAGATCTAGAACGGGTCTGTCTTTTTTCTTTTCCATTGATATGTCCTCCAAAGTTTCCTTGCTTAGTTAATAAACTTATCGGGGAGGGCTGTAAGAACTTTAAGGCCACTTCATAAAAAAGGTCTTTGGGAATGTAGATCTGGCCTTAGTTTCGAGGAATTTATTTCCTAAGTGCCCTATTTTGCAATGATTCGCTCTAAACGTTGTCACTAGCTGAGTGCTATAGAATGAATCAATTTAAGACTGAAAAAGCCTTTGTTGCAGTGCTTTTAGGGCAATCACATGGGGCATTAAATTGACCTTAATTCGCCAATCAAGCATATTAATGCACAATGCTAGACGAAAGCCTTTACAACTATTACCTCAAAGAGGTCCTCGGAATCAGCAACTATATCTCAATGGATGGAGTTGACGAAACGGTTCCAGAAATTGAAACTGCTTTGAGTTATTCAGGGGATGTTATTTTTGTCACGGAAACTGCGATGTCTTCTGACGAACAGCAATTGCTGCAAAATATAAGTAATGCCGTGAAAATTAAAAGCTTTCAACATTTGTTGGATGAAAATTTTGATTTGACCCTTTGTAGAGATTGTAAAGTGGTTTGCTTCACAAAAGACAATTCAGCCAACCTTTACCAACCTGAACAATTTGATTCCAATGTGGTTTTTAAAAGTTCATCATTGAGTCAAATGTTAGCGCCGACCAACCCATCAGACATTAAATCCAACAAACAAAACCTATGGGCTTGTTTGAAAAAAATATTTTGAGGATCATTATGAAATCTCTTTTTATAATTGCTGTATTTTTAATTTCCAGCTTTGCTAACGGGCAAAGCCCAACAGATAAGTTGATTAAAGAAATGACCAAAAAAGTGCAAGAGAACACTCCTGTGGTTAAACCACAAAACAAATGCACGGTGGAATTAAAAATGGAAGGTGTCATTGGCTTATCAAACCAACAAAGACTCGTGACAGCCACACGCCAAGCGAAAAAAAACAACTGTGATTCTATTTTGGTTTTAATAAATACGCCTGGCGGCAGCCTTGACACCACTCGTAGGATTGTGACCCAGATTTTAAACTCTGAAATTCCTGTTTTGTGTTTGGTGTACCCATCGGGCGCACATGCGGGGAGTGCAGGGGCGATCATCATGCAAGCTTGTCACGTTAACGGTGCGATGAAAGCCACAAATATCGGTGCAGCCACTCCGGTGAGTGGGGGTGGGCAAGATGTCGCCAAAGACTTGCGCAAGAAACTCCTCAACGACACCGTCAGTTGGTTGGAAGGGATCACTCGCCTTAGAAAACGCAACGTTGAGTTTTCAAAAGAAATTGTCACAGAAGCAAAAGCGGTTTCAGCTACTGATGCTCATAAAATTAAGGCCATTGATTTTGTCGGTAACACCAAACAAGAGTTTTTATCCTTTGCTCATGGAAGAGAAGTGTTACTCAAAGACTCACAGCCAGGAACTGTGGCTGTCGGTTTATTAAAGCCAATCAATGAGGGCGTGAAAGAAAAAGCAATGGATTTATTGGCAGATCCACAACTGGCCTACATGATGTTTATGGCAAGCCTCGGCTTATTGTACTTTGAACTCACTCACCCTGGGATGATCGCGCCGGGTGTGGTCGGCGCTGTGGGCTTAGTGATTTCAATGGTGTCGTTGCACAAATTAGATGTGCAGTGGGGTGCGCTTATTTTAATTTTATTGGGTCTTGCTTTTTTAGTGGCTGAAGCCTTTGTTCCCAGTTTTGGAATGTTAGGAATCGGCGGAGGAGTTTCGTTAGTGATAGGTAGTATCTTTTTATTTGATCAACAGGCGACAGGGCATTCTATTCCACTGACTATGATTTTACCCATCGCCATACTTTTTACGTTGATCAGTTTGTACATAGCAAGGCTTGCCTTGCGGTCGCGCAACAAAGCCATTGTGAATAACGAGAGTTTGATCACCAGTTCGCAAGGGGTGATTGTCGATGTTAAAAACAACGGCGAAGTTTGGGCTTTGGTGATGGGAGAGCGCTGGCTTGCGATGAGTGATGACACTTTAAGTGTTGGCGACAAAGTACAAGTGCTCAAACAAAACAACTTAAAATTAACAGTTAAAAAAATATAAAAGGAGAAATTTATGTTAGCGAGTTTAATTCCATTTATTGTATTTGGAGTGATCATTATCTTTTCGGTGTTCAAGATCTTGCCGGAATGGGAACGAGGAGTGATCTTACGATTTGGTCGTTTCAACAGTGTTAAAGGGCCTGGTTTCATCTTTTTGATTCCTGGGGTTGATAAACTCATTCGTATCGATACGCGAACAGTAACGATGGACATTCAACCACAAGATATTATCACTAAAGATAACGTCAGTATGAAAGTGAATGCTGTGGTTTACTTTCGAGTGACATCCCCTCAAATGGCCATCACTCAAATTGAAGACTACTACTTTGCGACCTCACAATTAGCACAAACCACTTTGCGTTCGGTTTTAGGTCAGTATCAAATGGATGACTTGTTATCGAGTCGTGATAAGATCAACCAAGCTTTGCAGGAAATCCTAGATAAAGCCACTGAGCCATGGGGGATCAAAGTGTCACTTGTGGAAGTGAAGCACATCGACTTACCTAAAGAAATGCAAAGAGCTATGGCAAGGGAAGCTGAAGCCGAGCGTGAGCGCCGGGCTAAAGTCATTAACGCAGATGGTGAATTGCAGCGTTCTGAAACCTTGGCTAAGGCCTCGAATATGTTAGCCTCATCGCCATCAGCGCTGCAATTGGCCTATTTACAGGCTTTAGGAGAGATCAGTGGTGAAGGCACAAATACTATAATCCTTCCTTTACCGCTTGATCTTGTGAAACCTTTTATGGAGAATAAATAAGGTTTTATGAGATGTTTTTTGGTCATTTTTTTATTTTTTTCAAACTTTCTGGCCGCCGAAGAAATTGTGGCGGTCCGCTTGCAAACGTCCAAAGACTCTATTGAGTTAACGGGCAAAGGCATTGTTTGTTGCTCTAAAAAAATGACCCACAATTCTTTTGTAAGTGATGGTTATACTATCACTTACAAAAGAATTGATGGCCTTAGCTACTGGCAAGTTTCCGTAAAAGATGCTGACATCACTAAAATGTTCAAAGCCAAGCGTCTTTTTTTAACAGGCCCTAATATGTATGTGAACGGAGTGAAGGCTCCTCGTTACTTAGAGCTCTACGCTAAGAAAAAATCTTTTGATGTTATCGCACACTTAGGTTTAGAGGAGTACTTGCAAGGAGTGCTGCCCTCTGAAATGCCAGCCAGTTGGCACTTAGAAGCCTTAAAAGCTCAAGCCATTGCTTCAAGGTCTTACACTCTTGCCATGATTCGCCACCGAGCTAATAAGCACTTTAACTTAGAGTCAACTGTGAGCGACCAAGTTTACAATTTGAAAAAGATTTCGAGTTTCAGTCAAAGAATTAGAAAACGAGTTTTAAAAGCAATTCAAGACACTAAAGGTTTGGTGTTACTAGGCGCAGACAAAGGAGTTTATAAAGCTTACTATCATGCCGACTGTGGTGGTCAAACAGAAGAACCTCATCAAGTTTGGCAATACAACTCAAAAAATGGCACGGCCAAAGATCCTTACTGCCCATCACAGAGAAACTCTCGCTGGCAAGCGACCTTTTCTCACCAAAAGATCAATCAACTCATGCGCAAAAAATTTGGTTATAATGAAGGCGAGGTTTTTGAAAATTTACTGGTTGTGAATAAGTCTCCTTCAGGGCGAGTGAAAGACGTCAAAGTAAAATTTAAAAATAGTGAAAAAGTGATCTCAGCTCAAAAGATGCGTGAGCTTCTCGGTTACGACATTATGAAGAGCACTCTTTTTGAAATGAAGAATGTCGATAATAAGCTTTTCATCAAAGGTAAGGGCAACGGACATGGTGTTGGGCTTTGTCAGTGGGGAGCTAAACACTGGGCTGATAAGGGGAGGTCTTACCGTGAGATTCTTAATCACTACTACCCGAATGCTATCATCAAACAGCTTTAACTCTCTTCCTCCCTTTATGTGCTAGGTACCCAATGAGCTGGAAGTCTTCCATCCCGTACTCAGACAGCCGAGGGCAGCACCGCTCGGCCCCTGGCCGAGCAGCGCACCCCCGGAACTGCGTGCGGGATGGAAGACTTCCAGCTCATTTAGTATGTATTTTTTAAGGGCGAAAGAGGGGCGTTAAAGTTGCGTTAGTGGGGGGGGGCGTGTCTTTTGCTGTTTTGTTTTCTTAGTTGTTAATCTTTTTTTCTAGGTTTTCTAGGCGCTTTAGTAATGTTTTGTTGAATTCTAGTTGTTTGTTGTATTTTTCTGTTAAGTTTTTGTTTTGATTTTCTAAATTTTTTATTTTTTCTGTTTGTGTTTTTTCTTTTTCGTTTAGTTTTGCTACTTTTCGGTTGAGGTCGTTTATGTTTTGGTCTGTGGTTTCACTCCAGTTTTGTAGCTTTTTGATGCTTTCTTGGTTTTTTGTCATTTTTTTGTTGAGTTCTTCGAAGTTGATTTCGCAGTAGTTTTTATTTTCTTCTATTAATGTGTGTAGATCTTGAACGGCATTCACAGTCGCCCAATGAATGGGGTCAACGTTGAGCTCTAAGTAGCCATCTTCACGTGCGAAAACAGCCTCTGGTATGTGCTCTTCGACTTGTTGGGCGATAAAGCCTGCAATTTTTTTATCGTGTGGCAAACCTAACTCGTTGTCTTTTTTATAATTAAACCAAATGGTTTTAAGAGATAAAATTTCTTTCAGGCCGTATTGAAAATTGCCTTGAATGTCTTTTAAACGGCGGTCAGACGTGTTGGTCCAAGCGGTACCTGTAGATAAACCGGCTGTTCCCACAACATGAAGACGGTGACCTGGGTTGGTGATTCCTATGCCGACATCACCATCTTGTTTGATTGTCATTTTTTGTGAATAAAGGCCAGAACCATCGTTGGTGGTAAAGAACTGGAGCTCTGCAGGCACATCTGCTGAACCTGTGGTGCCATCCATTGCCGCTCGAATTCCTGCAACAGATCTAAAGCTAGAACCATCGTAAGCTCTAAAGCGAAGCATACCAATGTGATCATTGTCTTCCACTTTGAGAGGGCTGGCTTCGGTTCCTCTAGCTTTGTACATTTGCAAATCAGCTTTTGTTGCTGAGCCATCATTATAAACAACAGCAGAAATATCGTTACGTGAATCTTCAGAGGTGAATTCAACTATTGAACCAGAACTGTCAGCCTCTTGCCCTGATCCCAGTAGGAGTTTGCCTGAATTAGTAATGCGCATTCTTTCAAGGGCATAAGCTGCACCATCAGGAGTTGTACCAAAAGCTATGCGAGTTGGCATGTCTTCGTCGCTTGTGACACCGTCAACGATGAATTGAACGTAAGCATGACCGGCGCCATTAAAAGCGTAACTGTCGCCATCCCAACCTTGAGCGCGAATGTTTCCTAGCTTCCAACCATCTTGAGTGATGCCTGCAGATGGTTTACGTCTAAAATCGTAATCGGGTCCGGCAGATCCCGACGTCGATGTTGAGACATGATCGACGTCAACACCGTCACCACTAATAGTCAATAAGTGAGCAGTGTCTTCCGGGGCATCGGTGCCCATTAAGATTTGACCATTGTTCTGAATGATCATGTCTGTGTTGGTCGCTGAATTACCGGTGGCAAACTCAATATTACCAGCACCATTATCATCTATGTCACCGTTGAAGTATAAGTTTTCATAACTGTCATCAATGAGTGCGCCCATCATTCCCGATTTATTAGTGCCATTGCGTTGAAAGACAAAACCCGCAGTATCACCCGAAGACGGTGTGCCCGTAGAGTCAATGAAGACATCCGCTGCATTTCCTGAAACTTTAAAGTCACCGCCATCGACATGAAGTTTTGTATCCGGTGAACTAATACCAATGCCAACATCACCATTTTGAATTAAAAAGTCGCCATAACTTTTGGTTGCACTTTTATTCCAGTTCCAACTGATGTCATTTGATGGGGTGATTCTCATGTAGTCTACAAAATCAGTTTGCGAAGAATCACGTCTGCGTAGCGCTAAATATGAATCTCCTAAGTTAGCTCCGTTGGTATCTTTTATCATAAGTAGTGAGAAGAATTCATCACTAGCGGTGTTGTCTTGTCTAAAACCAATTCCGGCAGCGGCATACTGAGTTGCACTGTCGGAACTGATCCACATGTCAGCAGTGCCTGAGGCGTTATGAATATTAAATCGTCCCCAAGGTCCTGTTGTACCAACACCAATGTCTCCATCGTCTTCAATGGTCATTCTTGTTGTGTTGTTCGTTTTGAAGTTGAAATCAGCACTAGCTGCTAAGTTAAGCTCTGCACTCAAATCATTAAACTGAGTTAAAGATAAATAATCTGTTCCTGAAAAGTCTCCGTTGGATGCGTCTAGGTACAATCTTGCAGCTCCAGTGCCGGTAGCACTGGCTCCCATGATAGCCGTTCCTGAGCCTGTTCTATTCACATGGAAGTCTGTAATTGGATTTGAAATGTTTAAACCAAGGTCTCCCGATGGTTCTAAAATCATCTTTGTACTTCCGTTGGTTTCAAAATTTACATTAAAATTGTCATTGGTACCGATGGTGATCGCAGCGCCTTCTGTATTGCCACCATTTAAAATATCTCCGGGGGCTCCTGACATAGCCCCTAAGTAACCCCACTGGGCGGCACTGATTGTAGTAGCACCAATGTTTTCTAATTGATTCATTTCGGTATTTGTTAATGAACTATCGCCTAACATTGTCCATTGTGATGCAGAGATCGTAGTTGCTCCAATGTTTTCTAATTGGTCCACTTCAGACGAGTCTAATGTTTGCAAGCCTGGGTCTGTTTCAGCGGTGAGGGGAGCTCCACTCATTGCACCTAAGTAACCCCACTGAGTCGCACTGACTGTCGTTGCACCAATGTTTTCTAGTTGATCAATTTCAGCAGACGTTAAGTCAGAAGTGTGTACATTCACATTGCTAGAGGCGGTCAATCGCCCTTGAGCATCAACTGTAAAAGTGGGCACTTGTGTTGCCGAACCATACGACCCTGCAGTGACAGCGGTGTCTGCTAAGTTTAAAGTCACGCCACCACTGAGGCCACCACCAGACAGGCCTGTGCCTGCGGTCACTCCCGTGATGTCACCAGAGCCCGTTCCCGTTCCAAAGGCTTGCCAGCCAGTCGCCGTGCCGTCACAGAACTCAACACTGCCTGCATTGTAGCGGATCATACCCGCAGGGCTTGAAGCATTACAGACCTCTGCACCGTTACCGATTTTTAAAGTTCCGTTGATATCGAGTTTTGTTTCAGGAGTTGTGTCGCCAATGCCAACGTCTCCTGCGAAGTAGTTGGTGTCATCGGTGCCAGCTTGGTAAAGTCCCCATTGGTTAGTACCAGAACCATTGGCAATATAGACACCGTATGAGTTAGTTATTGTTCCTGAAGCTTGGTTTGATCGGAAGTAGCCGCCATAAGCATTGGTAGTTGTTGCGCCAGCGTTGCTGTTGGACGCTTGGCCAAAAACACCAGTCATATTTGTGACTGAACCCGTTGAATTGTTAGATGCATGTGAATTGATACCACGAAGGTTAGATACTGTACCTGTACCGTTGTGACGAGCAAAAGCATATGCTCCCATGCCTGTTGTTAAGTTCCCAGAGCCTGACACATCACCAAGTAGATAAGCCCCACCAAGAGCTGTTCCTGATTCTGTTCCAACCTTTTCAGCATAGTTGTAAGCTGAGTAAATAGAACCACTCGCTGCTGCCGATGGGTTATGGTTAATACCTGTACGTTGTGCATATTGATTGCCTGCAGTGATTGTAGTTTCAGGAGCGAGAACACGGAAGGTAGATGTTCCAACATTGGTTGTTCCAATTAATACTTCTCCATTATTAGTCACTCTCATGTGTTCGGTGGCTGCGTCTGTGTCATCGCCCGATGAAAATATTATAGAGCCAGTTGCATTGCCGTCAGCATCTGAAGATAAATATAAATTGCTTTCTGCTGCCAGTATTCCTTGCGAATCAAACAATATGTCAGAGCCCGTGCCAACATTTCCATCACCCTGATCAAAGTAAATGTTGTTTTTAATGTTTAAAGCACTATTGGGTGTTGGGTTGCCTATACCTACGTTACCAGCGTTATCAATAGTCATGCGAGTGGAATCATTGGTCTCAAAATTGAGGTCAAAGTTATCGTTGGTACCAATAGTGACATCGGCACCTTCTGTGTTACCACCATCTAAAATGTCGCCGGGAGCTTCAGTCATAGCACCTAAGTAGCCCCACTGGGCAGAACTGATTGTTGTCGCTCCGATATTTTCCAACTGATTCATTTCAGCATTATCAAGGGTGCTATTTGCAAGCATGTTCCATTGAGAAGCTCCAATTGTATTTGAATTTATATTTTCTAATTGATTAATTTCAGCAGACGTTAAGTCAGAAGTGTGTACATTCACATTGCTAGAGGCAGTCAATCGCCCTTGAGCATCAACAGTAAAAGTGGGCACTTGCGTTGCCGAACCATACGACCCAGCAGTCACGGCAGTGTCTGCTAAGTTTAAAGTCACGCCACCACTGAGGCCACCACCAGACAGGCCTGTGCCTGCGGTCACTCCCGTGATGTCACCAGAGCCCGTTCCCGTTCCAAAGGCTTGCCAGCCAGTCGCCGTGCCGTCACAGAACTCAACACTGCCTGCATTGTAGCGGATCATACCCGCAGGGCTTGAAGCATTACAGACCTCTGCACCGTTACCGATTTTTAAAGTTCCGTTGATATCGAGTTTTGTTTCAGGAGTTGTGTCGCCAATGCCAACATCGCCTGCAAAGTAGTTGGTGTCATCATTGCCAGCTTGATAAAGTCCCCACTGGTTTGTACCTTCAACATCGCTGATTAAAACCCCTGTAGCATTAGTTATAGTTCCTGAAACTTCATTGATAATCACTCTTAGTCCGTAAGCATTTGTGATTGTACTGCCAGATGAATTTGAATCTATAACAGCGTAAACTCCGTCAGCATTGGTAATAGTTCCTGAAGCTGAGGATTGGTTTCTGACTCTTGAGTAAAGTCCACGAGCGTTTGTGATGTTACCCGTTCCTGTGTTTCTTGAATAACCATAAACGCCAGTGTTGGTTGTGACATCACCGCTGCCACTATTTGTGCTAAGTGCGTAGTTGCCAAAGTTGCCAGTAACATTGAAGCTGCCAAGTTTTGTATTACTTGCAAATGAACTGTAGACAGAGGCTGTTGAGTTGGCTGAAGGGTTGTTTGTTGTTGTATTTCTTTGATTGTAAAAAGCACCACTGGCTAAATCCACTGTGCCAGAATTGACCTCAAGTGGGAAAGCTGGTGCCGTTGTTCCTATACCGATATCTCCGTCGTTATCTATTGTCATTCGAGTGGAACCATTGGTTTCAAGATTTAGGTCAAAGTTATCATTGGTGCCGATGGTAACATTGGCACCTTCTGTATTTCCACCATCTAAAATGTCACCACTACCAGTGCCCAGAGTTTGCCAAGAAGAGCCATTACAAAACTGCATATTGCCACTGTCGTAACGGAACATACCTGCATCACCAGCCGTAGAACAAGTTTCGCCGCCATTTCCTAGCTTTAATGTTCCAGTAATTTCTAAACTGGTGTCTGGGTCAGCCATGCCTATGCCAATACGACCGATATTAGTTAGAACAAGTGCATTGTCAGTGGTCGAACCAGGAGTTGCTCCAGCACTGAACTTTAAATAGTTTCCATCCGACATATCACTTGTTAACCAAAATCTTGTTTGAGTATTAGATTGAATTGCTAAGCCAGCATCTGTGCTAGAGTTTGTACTAAAGTATCCAAAACCATTTAAAACATGGAATTTTTGTTGTGGAGAAGTTGTTCCAATACCAACATCACCATCATCTTCTATAGTCATTCGAGTTGTGCCGTTACTTTCTAAATTAAAATCAAAGTTATCATTGGTACCAATTGTTATTGCTGCACCGTTGGTGTTACCACCATCATTGATATCACCCGCGCCTAAGCCACCTGTGAGTTGTGTGATGGTGACTTCACGCAAGGCTCCGGCTGAGTTGTCATAAACTAAAATTGAGTCAGCGCTATCAGGGCTTGCACCTAAATCGGTGGTGCCAGCAATGTCTACGCTGAGGTTTCTGTTGGTTGTTAAATTTCCACCTCCAGTTAAACCGCTGTCAGCTGCCGTAGCTATGGTTCTGGTTTCAGGAACAAAACCATTGTCAGAAACAAAACTATCCACTTCACTTTCACTGAGAACTAATTGTGTTCTTGTGACTTCTCTCAAGGCAGTTCCTGAGGCATCATATAATAATAATGTATCAGCTCCAGCAGCCGCAGCTCCTAGATCTGTCACTCCAGGGATATTAACAGTCAATGTTCTGCTTGAGGTGATGTCACCACCGCCTGTCAAACCACCTGTTGCCGGTGTTAGTAGACTTACGCTAGAGTGATCAATGTGTTCGTTAGCAACAAACCCTGCAAGGTCGTCATGGTTGAGCGCGGCTTCAACACTGTTCACATTTAAGTCAGCTCCAGTGATAGTGCCGTCGGCAATTTTTCCATTGGTGACAGCGTCGTTAGCTAGTTTTGCTGTTGTGATACCTAAGTCTTTCACGCGAACAATGTCGGCGACAATTTCAATGGTAGCATCATCAACGTTAACATCGATAGTTGGCGAACCACTGGTTCCACCACCAGAGAGGCCATTACCAGCTGTGATGCCTTCGATGTCACCGCTGTCGGCAACACAACTCCAAGTGTAAGTGGGGCCAGCGCTCATTTGTAGTTTTTGACTAGCAGTACAGTTGGGAATGGTTCCAATATCAACGGCACTTCCGGCCGTGTTACCAAGAGCAGCCACTGTTAAAGAGGAACCTACATTCGTCCAAATTTTTAATTGATTATCACTGGTGTTGTACCACAAGCTGCCAACATCTCCAGCGCCAAGGGTGCCTTCAAAAGCTGTTTCTTGTATACTGTTAAAACCACCCAACCTTAAAACATGTTGATCGGTCATAGTGATGTGACCTGCATTGGTGATAAATTGATTGTTAAGGTCTAAGTGATCGGCGCCTGGGGTACCGCTAAAGTTCATCGACTCCACATTGGTGATGTCATTGGTGTCCATGTTAATGTCGCCAGTCATCGTTCCGCCAGCGAGAGGAAGTTTGTCGTCAGCTTCTGATTTTAAATCAATCGCTTGGGTTCCGTCCCAGTATTTAAATGTATTGTCAGTTGAGTTGTACCAAACCTTACCGGCATCAAGAGCACCAAGAGTTCCTGTGTAAGTTGTTTCTTGAGCGTTCGTGAAGCTACCAAGGTGCACTGACCGTTCCGGCATCACTGTGACAAACCCGAGTTCAATTAAGTTGCTGTCATTGAAGTCGGCTTGTCCACTGCCTGCCAAGCTCAAGTTGTTGATGTCTGAGATGTCTCCCACGTTGATAATATCGTTGTCATTCATATCAATATCTGGATTGCTCACACCTGACATAACAATGTTTCCTGTCATGGTGCCACCGGCTAAAGGAAGTTTGGTTGAGTCTCCAGGGTTTGGCTCTGCGATGAAAGTTTGGCTGGCTTCATCCCAGGCAAGAACATAGTCTTCACCAGCAGACCCCGTGAGCCCAGCAAGACTTGTTGGATCTAAAATCTTTCCACCAAGGTGACCATCGCTATAATCTCTGTTCACTGCTGAGTCGCCTGTGGCTGGAGTATCATTCACCAAAATGTCCTGGCCACCACTACTCATGTCGAGCGTTCCACCAGTGACAGGTAAGTCGACCGACTTTGCATAGGCGGTGTGAGTCCCGTCGATGGCATCAATGAGCAAAGGGTAATTGGTGGTTGTAAAAATGGCGTCAATGTTGCCTTGGTTGAGAACCTGTGTGCCACCACTGTTCACTTGAATGAGGTCGTCTTTGCCTAAACCTTCTAGGCGGGACGCGTATGTAGCATAAGGAGCTGCGTGAATGTCTGAGTAAGGTGTGATTGTAACTGGTCCGGTACTTCCAACGTAATCAAAACTCACGCGAAGTTTACGCCCGTGACCGGTGAGTGGAGTGTAAGTGGTTCCAATAGCACATGTGAGAGTTGATTTAGCCGAGCTGTTGTCGATGGCACCCATCACACCTAGGCCGGGGTCACCAGCAGACACAGAGCCTTGTCCGATGTTGAAGTTGAATAAGCCTTGTGTGCCGGTCATGTCGATGAGGTGAGTTTCTTCGTAAAGAACACACTCTTCAGCACCTGGAGAAATCACTTGCACTGTGAAAGTGACGTTGGGTCTTTCAAGCGGAAGTGTACTTGGTTCAATGATACGGCCGTGATAGGTCAATAGGCTTGGCGCTAATACAGCATAAGCCGGAAAAGAAACGAAAAGAAAAAACGTACAGACTATTAACCTAAAAAGCATGGTAATAACTATTCGGTAAGTCCAGGATATACTTTACCTTAGGTCCAGGATTGAGACAAAAATATGGCTGTAAAAGATGTAAAAATCAAATTTCTCAAGTGGTTTAGTTGATAGAATGTGCCTCAACTTGGTGCATTGTTTGTGTTTTAAACTGATATCAATGCTATTTTTTTCAAAAAACCTGTTACATCACACTGAAATCTGTCTAACCCATGCAGAACTGCTATGCGTTTACAAAAATTAATGTAACTGATTAAAAATAAAGTCTTTATTAGGGGGAGAAGTTATGAAATTTTTAATTTATATATTTTCTATTTTTTTTGCATTAAACGCATCTGTTTTTGCTGGAAACATTTTTGTTGATATCGAAAAACCAATGGCAAAATCTATGCTCAAAGCTGTTGAACAATTCAAGCAGTTTAACACAGTTGTAGAGACGGATTATTCTTATTTGCATGCCGATATGCTCAATTACAAAGTTCGCGAAGGGGGCACTGTCGCCAAAGCTCTCAGGCATTACATTTGGAAGACTCTTTCAGGAACGCATTCAACTCCAGATGAGGTCATTTCAAAAGCTATTTCTAAAGACGAATTAGAAAGTAAACTCAATGCCATTTATGACTACCCCGTCCATTTTGAAAACGGAGAGGTGAGCAAAGAAGAATTTGATATTGAAAAACAAAAGTTCGTTAAAACAATATTGGCCATGAAAAAATATGTAACCATTCAATTTTACTATTTATCATACGGAAACGAATACGGTGGTTGCAACGCCGTAACAGCTGTCGACGATTACTACAAAGAGTTTGTAAACTTTAATTTCTGTCAGTATCAAGATTAAAGCCTCAATAGGTTCCAGGGCCTATACTCGAAATTCTAAATTTTGCGATCGGTCCTTTGCTACGCTCAGTATGACATTGCTGCGCTCGGAATGATCACTAAATCTCTCAGAATGATTTTGTTATGCTCATGTCGTTGAACAGGTGTTTCATTTTGAGACACACTTTCTTTAGTCACTTCACACCACGAATAACAATTTTTGGCAATTTTTGCCAAATTGACATTTGGCATAGCTGTCTCATCTTAAAACAAATCAAAAATTTCTAAGCCATTCTAATATTTTACCCCGTGCCAACTAGTCGGCACGATCTTAGCTTTATAAGTGAGTAAATAAGGGGATCGAAACCAAAGGGTTTTGAAAACTAGGGGGAAATATGAAGAAACTATTATTGACATTAACATTAGCCTTTTCACTTTTATCAGTGAGTTGTGCGAAAGAACAAACTGCTACTAATAACAATCAATCAGAGCAGGTGGAACCAATCAATCCAGTTGACCCAGTTATTCCTGAGGGTGATGGTGAATTGTCTTCTGGTGGCGTTGCTAATTTAGAAGTGACCACAAGTCGTTTTGAAGAGTTCTTAACTCGTCCAACCAATAGAATCTCAGACGTAAAAATAAAATTAGACCTTACTAAAAATAACGATGACACTTTTTCTGGTAAAGCTACCGTTTACTTTACAGATAACGGTCAAACTTATTTCGTTGAATTTTATTCTGGTGGTCAAGAGCACTCTCAATACAACAAATGGATCAATGACGGTCGTCACTTTCACGCCGTGTTTGATGACTTCGAACTCGGTATGTTGGTTGTAACCATTGACCGAGTTTACGATCTTGGTGATGGCCTTGGTCATGAGGAGTCTGTCGACGGTAGCGTTTTCTTTTATAACTATGATTTAGGTGGATACTTAGGAGTACCTACAGCACCACATCCACAAAGAATGTTTCCACGAGTTGATTCTTACTGTTGGGAAATCAGACGTGGACCATATAGCTGTAAGCCTTACTCAAGCTTAAGCGCTGCCAACACGCAAGTTTGGCCCGACGATCATTTAAGATTATTAGGTCGTTTCACAGGCCTCAACGTAAACAATGCTTTAAATTTGGAAGACTAAAAAGATTAAAAAAATAAAAAACTATTAAGGGGAATAACAATGAAAACTAAAGAAGTGATAAATACAATGATGGGATTGTTTTTGACAGCTTCGTTCATCTTACTTGCAGCTTGTTCTGAAGATGGCAAAAAACGAGTGGCAACTCGCCCAGGAGTTTCAACCTTCACATCACCAACGGGTACGAGCATAACGACGTGTAATAATTGTAGCAACTCACAGCTCATCGCTGTAGCGTTGGGTGATTCGATTCCAGGCTTTGCAGACCAATTTCAAATGCGCATGAATTTCTTTTTTACCAATGAGTCCAATCAAGTGGCTGCCGACGGTTACATTGATATTCAGAACCTTTCATCTGTTGGGTTTTGTGGATTCATTCCCGGAAGATACAGAGTGGGCACAGTTAGTGGCCAGTTCGGAGAGCTTTCACAAAATGGCATGGTCACAGGTCTGACTTTAGAAGCCATTCGCGGCTCAGAAGTGATTCGTATGCGTCTAAACTATGCGACTTTTGATCTTTTCAACCAAGGTTTTATCAGAGGCTGTGATGGTAAAGATTACCCAGACCCTCTCGGAGCGGAACTTGTGGTGGAATCACTCAACGGTCAACTTTGCAATATAGGAAACTTTAATAAGAAAATATATCCCACTGGAAACAAAAACTTTAACTGCTCTATTAACAAATAGTAAAAGTGTTTAAGGACTGAGACATGAAAAATTTAAGAAGTCTTACAATCATATTGGCTTTAGCTGTGGCATTAACTACAGCTTGCTCACAACAAACTCGCTCCAATGCTTGGGACCCTTCTGTTGAAGAAATCGCTAGCTCTGTGCAGGATTTTTTAAATGAAGCTGGAGTGGCCGCAAATGCAGGGGCCGTATCAGAAGTGAAGTCATTTGTTGAAGGCACTGAACAGCGTGGAGTCATTTACTATGCGGAAAGTGGAAAGACAGGGCTTCCTTCATCAGTGGCAAGTATATTAAACTTCGGTATATTTGGGTTACCTGAAGCGAGTCTATACGACATTACATCTGCCAAAGTTTTACTATTAGACCAAACCACCGAACAAGGTGCACGCGAGTTTATATTTGTATTATCTATAAAACTTCGCGGTGAAGACACAGCCTTTCAGTCAGCAGCCTTTAAAACTACAGATTTTACTTTTACAGATCACAAAGCCACGTTGAGATTTGAAAACTTTAACCTTTACACTTTTGACGTGGACGATGACTACGCAGAAGACTTTGCCGGTGTTGTTCAGTTTCAAGTGGAAGACAAAGGCGGAGTTAACTTTGGACAATTTTCAAGCCTAATAGGTTTTGGCAATTAATTAGCATTTTTTTTAACCCACCCCCTAAAAAAACACCCACTCCCCAAGGCTCCACTCGTTTCCCCAAGTGGAGCCTTTTTTTTATAACAAATATGCAAAAATAGAGGGCACAATCTCGCTTGTGAAGCGCCGTGACTAGTGGCTGTAACATAACTCTTGCTAGTATATTCAATATGTTACTTAAATATTGGGTTGAATTCTTTGATGATTTACAAAATATAAGAGGGCGCAGCCGCAACACCGTGATGGCATATCGGCGTGACCTTGAACTCTATAATGAGTTTCAAAAAGAGTCTTCAGACATCAGTCGCATCTATGATTTTTTAAATAAAAAGGGTCTGAGCAAACGCTCTCAAGCGCGAGTGATCAGTAGCATTCGAACATATTTAAAGTTTTGTAAGCTTAAAGGTGAAAAAGTCGACGAGCTTCGTGGCTTAAAGCCACCAAAAGTGAAAGTGGGTTTGCCAAAAACCTTAACTGTCGATGATTTTAACAAGCTGGTCGAAGCTTCGATCACCGATAACCCAAAAAAAACTAAACGCAATCAGATGACCTTGTTGTTACTGTTTGGTCTCGGATGTCGCGTTAGTGAATTGATCAATCTTAACCTACAAGATTTCAACGAAACTCAAGGGTGGTTAAAGATCGTAGGTAAGGGTGGCAAAGAGCGTTTGGTGCCTTTAACAGATAATTTGTTGATGGGTTTATCTAGATACATTCAAGATGTTCGCACAGACTTAACCATGAATAAGATGGAAACCTCTGTGTTAATCAATGATCGTGGTAAACGACCGAGCCGTGTTGATATTTGGCGTTGGTTAGATGCTTGGTCAAAAAAAGCAGGCTTTGAAGAAACCATAAGCCCACATCGTTTCCGTCACGGTTGTGCCACAAGCTTGTTAGAAGGTGGAGCCGACTTGCGCTCTATACAAATGTTGTTAGGGCACTCAAGCATTCAGACGACCCAAGTTTACACTCACGTCAATCAAAAGCAAATGCAGGAAGAGGTGAGTAAGCATCATCCACTTTCTGAGCCAGAGTCTTAATTATACATTTTTATTTTTGAATATTGAGCGAACTCAGAAATTATTTATTCTAATATCGAATACAATTTTATTTAAAGTCTTTTTTTTAACTCATCCGTCTGAGTTGATTTTGCAGAATAAATTTTCATGAGAATATTTTCCTTTCACCGCGAAGGCTTTAATTTAGTTCCTTTTGAAGTTGAGGTTGATTTTATGCCGGGACTGCCAAGCATACAAATCATCGGGCAACCCGATCAAGTGATCAAAGAAAGTCAGTTGCGAATCAAAACAGCGATACAGAAACAAGGCTTTATTTATCCCAAAGCCAAACAAATTGTGGTTAATTTAAAACCCAGTTACATCAAAAAAAAGTCGCAAGGTTTAGATCTCGCAATTGCCTGCGCTTATTTGTACGCTTCGGGGCAAGTGGATGCACCCAATAGAGATAAAGTTTTTATCTACGGGGAGCTGGGGTTAGACGGTTGTGTTTATATGCCGGATGATTTTGATTTTATCAATGATATGAGTGATCAGTTTTTACTGACCGGCTTTTCAGACCGACCAGTGCTCACCAGTTATAAGTACTTAAAGCAGTTGTCTGATTTAAATCAGCCTCAATCGGTGCATAAGTCAGACGTGATGAAACATTTTGTTAGGCCAGACATCAAACAGATGCAAGTGTCTGTACAGCTCATTCGTTTGTTAAAAATAATAGCAGTGGGTGAGCATTCAACTTTGTTTGCTGGACCTGCGGGCTCGGGCAAATCAACCTTTGCCGAGCTCATACCACAGTTTTTAAAACCACCTAGTGAAGAGCAAGCCTTTGCCATACAAAAAATCTCAAGGCTATTCAAACAAAAGCAGTCATGGCGCCCTTTAGTAGTGCCTCATCACACAATACCAAAAATTTCAATGGTCGGGGGAGGGAGCCATTTGGTGCCTGGTGAAATCACTAGAGCTCACAATGGGGTTTTGCTACTAGATGAGCTGTTAGAGTTTTCCAATCAAACCAAAGAAGCCTTGCGCGAGCCCATTGAAAAAGGCTGTGTGCACATTGCGAGGCAATCTAAGTATTACAAGTTTCCAAGTGATTTCTTATTACTTGCAACGACCAATCTTTGCCCGTGTGGTGATATGGTGCCCGGTAATCAACCATACTGTCGCTTCACACTAAGAAAGTGTCAGTCGTACATTGAAAAATTAAGTGGTCCGCTGTTAGATCGTTTTCAGATTTTGTCTTATAGTCAAACTTGGAAAACAGGAAACAAAAAAGACATTGGCTCAAGCCTTGATGAAATAAAAAAGACGTTTGAATTTATCAAAGACCAGGGCAGAGAGAATATTGTAAACGCTAAGTTAAAAGAAGAGCAAATTCTGTGTGAATTCACCGACAGATCAATGGGGTTGTTTGAGTTGATGGAGTTTAAATCTCACCGCAGAAAATTAGCTGTCATGAGGGTGGCTAGAACCATTGCTGATATTGAAATGTGCGCAAAGATAAAATTTGAACACATCCAAGAAGCCAACACCTTATGCACTCACCCTTTTAAAGACATGCAAAGAATCTTCGAATAAATATACATCATGTTGACAGAGGTTTACTATTAATTGCAGAACTGTGATTTAGTTAAGAGTACAATCAAATGATATAAGTTATGTAATTTCAGTTATATACGCAATTGATGTTGCCTAGTCTTTGAAGTACTTAAACTTGCAATTAACATGTAAAACACACAGTAAAATGACGTGATTTTAGGCAGATAGTCTTTCTACTTGCACATTTTGCTATAATTAGCCATATTCTTGTTTCAATTACGAGAGGGTGGCGTAGCCAAGTGGTTAGGCACTGGACTGCAAATCCATGAACGCTGGTTCGAATCCAGTCGCCACCTCCAAACTCAACAATTTTTCCTTTGTTATAATAGGGAAAACAGTTCTCCTCCAGTTACTAAAATTTTTTGTTCAAATATGGCTAGTAGCACTTTTCTTGCTGGTTGCCTTGTAATGTCATCATATCTTCGAGTTGACGATGTATACCTGCATTAGTTTTTACACCGTAGGTATTCTTGTTCACTATACACGCGCGCGTTCCGTTCTTTAGCATTAGTACTGAGCTGTCTTTGTGTAGGTTGTATTGCTGATTGGGGACAATCGTTGTAGTGGTTTCATTTTGCTGAGGAATGGGCGCGTAGTAGTTAGATGCCCCAGACTCTGCAACCACCTGTCCGTTTGAAATCAACTCTATGAATACGCTGTGTGTTTCACCAGCAGTCGGAAAGAAGAAAAGGTCATCGCAATTGAGTTTGACATCACCTATATGATTACTGCCATCAAAACCATAATCGCTCAAAGAGACATGTCCAGTTGTTGTGTCCCACACAAACCCAGGCTGACTCAAGCGAAGTTTCAGGTCGTCACTATAATTTTCAACGGTGACATTGAAGTTTATTTTACAAGTTCCGTTTTGTTCAAATACAAGTGGGTAACCAATGTTTATGTAAGGAGTGACCCTAGAGCGAGCGCCATAAGCAAACTTAATCATTGTTTCTAATGATTGAGAATCGGGGTTACGAAGAGTTGCTCTGTCAGGGTAATCATAATGGACTTCACGCTGAGTGACTATAGCATCGGGATCATTTGGAAATAAAATCTTAGTTCCATAAATACTAGTTAGACTCACTTTTGAAACATCATATTCAGTAATGTATTTGACTTTGGTGTGACCAAAATCCTCTTCGACAACTACGATGATTTTGTCATTTGATTTCATATGAGTCTGTGAAACAGTGGTGTTAGTGCCTGATATTTTCATCATTGTAAACAAGCTCCAGTCAGTATTTGGACCGCCTGTTTGAATGTAGCCCTCTGTTGTCTGTCCGATAAAAACAGACAAAGTTGAGCCTTCGGGGTTTTCTACAGTCTTGGTATCTTTAAATACAAAATTCCTCACGGCTACAGGCTCTGGCTGCTTTGTGTTGAATGATTTAAGGTGACTTAATAAAGACAGTCGTTGTTCAAATTGAGCATTTGTCTGGCGATATTCAATTTGCGCGTTGGGATTTTCTAAACTTGAATTGAATTGACGGCGGAACTTTTCAGCGTCTGTTTCAGTAGAAGTATTGTTATTATTGTTTGTGTTATTGTTGCCGTTGTCGTTTCTTTGTGTGTAGACAACAGAAGGAGGTTTTGTAAATTTAGGTGGCTTTCCGTGATTCCCTATGTTGCCAGTGATTACAATTTCAATTATAGCATCAATTTTTGAAATATCTGATTCAAAAGTATTTGCAAAAGCTGTTGTACTAAATAAGAAAGTGAAAATAGCTAGGTAATATTTAATTTTTTTAATAGAAATAATTTTTTTCATGGAGTGACCTTTTAAGTTAAGTTGCAAGATTATGAATGTGTTGGAGTGATGAGCGAATGACATTCGAAATGATTTATAAAGTTCAAATTAATATAAAAGGTGAGGGCATGTTACCAGTTAATTAGATTGAATTTGAAAACTTTATAAGTTGATATAATTAGGGAACATAGTACGAATCACGAATTATTTTTTAGAATCACAGTTAAGCTAACTATGGTCTTTCATTTTTTTGTAAACACATCATTCTGAACTCAGCGAAAGATTTATCACATAATTTGGAATTGTGAGTTTAGGTCCTTCGCTGCGTTTAGGATGACGTGTTTTAGCTCAGGTTGCCCGTCTTATGCTTTGTTTTAGTTACAGAACCAGTTTTGAGGTTTGTTTGGGTTAACTGGGATTTTGTCTTTAATGACATTTACGCCTGAACCTATCTTGATTGCATTTTTTCCATTTGTATTAACAACTTGATTGTTTCCTAAATAAACAGGTGAACCCAAGTTGTTGTATTGATTAATGAAAATGCCAGACTCTTGAAACTCACTGATATCATTGTTTTGAACAATAACACCAGTTCCCGCAACCATGATGGCATTGGCCCACTTGCCATATGTGACATTTCTTATTTTATTACCCTCAACCCAAACCATGCGGGGGTCATTGGGGCGATGGTTTTGTTCTAAGGTACTTCCACGTCCCCCTTCGACAGTAATAGCTGCTTGATTGTACTGACTGTGAGTAGGGGAGCCTGGTTTGATATTATAAATGTTGTTGTTTTTAACTGTCGTATTAAACACTTCTGTTTTGATATTGATAGCTTCACCATGTCCACAATTAGAAATGTCATTGTCGCTGATCCATACATTTTCAGTTTGATCTGGAAAGTTTTGTAAGCTTCCAGTACCAATGTATATGCACTCTCCATAATGTGAGTTAGTTTTGCCAGTGTCATAGACTTTATTATCGATGATATCAATGAATTTAGAGTTTTTACCAACATGAAATCCTGCTTGTTTTGGCTGCGATAGATCTAGTTTCTTCATAACGATGTGATCGGAGTTATTAACAATGACGGAGTCCCACCCTCTGAATAAGGAAATATTTTCAACATAAATATAGCTTGAGTTTTCGATTTTTAAGGCATAGCCAGTGCTTGCTCCATCAAACTTGATGTCTGTGTTTTCTCCTTCGCCAATCAAAACAAGTGGTGCTTTTGCAGAGTGTTTGCGTCCTATTAGGCTCAGTCTTTGTCCATAGTTGCCTGGTTTCAAACGTATCACTCCTCCTGAGGATTTTGTTTGATTTAAAGCCGAGTTAAGCTCTGTGAAATTACTCACAGTGAAACTCGGTAGATTCAAGTCGCAAAATTGAAAGTCTGGACTTGTTGGAGTTTCTAAAGCAAGAACCACAGGCTCGAAATCACTAGGTGTTGTATCTTTTCCAATGATGTCGATTTCTGTTAAGCTGTTCCACTGATTCAATGAGTTGCCAAGACCTATGATTTTTACAAATTGGACATCATCTGCTTTTACATTAAAAGACTCTTTTTCAAGTGAAGACCCAGACGAGCTTAAATTTGAAGAGACCGATGTAAAAGATTTTCCATCACTTGAGACCTCAACACGAAATTGAGTTTTCCTGGATGTGCCCATATAAAAAGCGATTTTAAGGGAGGAGATCTGAATGTTTTTTTGAGTGTCTAAAATGATGAATTCACCTCGTCCTTCAGCAGACCATCTAGTTGTTAACTGATTATCAAAAGTGTTTGCTGGAAGATTTCCATCATGACTGCTAGCTAAGGCTTGGGTGATCGTAATTTTTTGATACTCAGGTTCTGTTGCTTGCGCAGTGTCTGGTTTATTTTCTGACGGTTCAGGAACGGGTGGATTTGTTGGACTAGTTTGCGTTGTTTCTGTATCTGTAGGTTGGGTCTGTGGTGTGTCAGTTGCCATTCCAGGTTCAGTTGGTGTTTGATTGGATGGTTGGCTTTGAGGTGTCTGAGTTTCAGTTGTATCTGGTTGTAATGGTGCTTGTGCCGTTGTTTGTCCTGAGCTTGATGTTAAACCAAGAGAGTCAAAATTATTGGAACTAAAGGAGGGGCCACAATTTTGAAAAAAGGGCATCAATAAACTCAATGAGAAAACAGATATTATAACCCTGGACGCTTTCCTAACCATAATATATCCCGCTAATAATATTATCGTTCTAACAAATTTAATATTAACATATAAGAGGGGGGCAAATTAAAGAATAGCTATCTGTGTATCAATTTAACACAGGTATGAGAGAGTCGATTTAATTTTTTTCTGTATTTGGGCTTACTCTAAATTTATTGTTAACTCTATTAAAGTGGTGATTTTGATTGATGTCATTGATTCCACGTTTAACATCCACTTCTGAAAAAACACCTTCTTTTGCAATTTAAATGGCAAGTGATGATATATCAGTTGCCATTATTCTGTAATCAAAATTTGGATAAATTGATTTGTATTTTTTTAGTTCGAATTTAAAAAACTACTTTTCACATTCATGAGTGTGCCCATCAACCTGGTGATGACTGTGCCCATCGTGTTTGTAATCGACGTGGTCATCATGTTTTTTTGATTCGTGACCACAGTTAGAGCCATGCTTGTGTTTATGGTTTTTGTGATGTTTATGGTCATGACCGTGATGGTTGTGATTCTTATGGCCCATATTGTGGCAGGCTGATAAAAATACAATGGCAAGTGAACAGATGAATAGTTTCATTTTAAACCTCTTTTGCAAGTTAGATTAAATTAAACTTTAACATTGAAAATATGATTTGGGTATATGGTTGATAGGGTGTGCCTAAGTTGACAAGCCCTCAGTCTAGATCGTGCAATTAAGGTTTGATCAGCTGCCAAAAACTTTTGGAATTGATCTCGTTGCAACCGTACTCAATTTTTGATCTATCGACATTTTTTGAGAATAAAAAAGTTTTAAACAGTTTGTCCCAGCATGACAGTGCTACGCCAAAATTCTTATCATGATGCTCCGGTGTGTGACTGTGATGAATTTGATGCTGAGATGGGCTAATGAAAATATGCTCGAACACTCCAAAGCTCAGCCACACATGAGAGTGCCTTAGGTTGGCTCCTAGGGCATTGAACAAGAAGCCTAAAAAGTTGACACCAAGAATTTCAAAACCAGTCACTGGAACTTGAAAAAGGTAAACAAAAATAGAAGTAGATAGGCCAATTGCAAACGCTGTCCGCATTTGACTAAGGAACATTTCAAAAGGATGGACTCGAGTCACTGTGAGTGGAGTTAAAACTTCTGCTGAGTGATGAATTCGGTGATATCTCCAGAGCAGCGGAACTTTGTGCATCAGGTAATGTTGGAAAAATCGAAAAAAATCTAGAACAACAAAGGAAAAAAGAGTGTAAAAGACTTTTTGCAAGGTAGAACTTTGGCTGAGAGGAGTGATCTCTCCAAGAAAGCTATTTAAAAAACTAAGAATGATGACTGACAAATCATGAGCTGAGATCACTAAGTAAGATAAAAAAGCATAGATTAAAATTTCTAGAGAGTTGTTAAAGATATAGAGTTTAATGTCCATAATAACAGATTCATTGCCCCAAATTTTTTTGGCAAACAAACCTGATTTGATTTCTTTCCAGACATCTTTATTTAACAACTTTATAATTACGAAAGTAAATAAAAGAGTGAATAAGAGTGTTGGTATGTATAGCCGATTGCTAGGGTTTAAAAAGTCTCTAGCAATCTGGCTCAAAAAATCAAAAAACATGCCTGAAACCAACATTGATGCTGCGTGGTTTTCCAGGTCTGAGACCTGCAGGCCTTAAAGAAACGGCATAGTCCTCATCAAGTAAATTATCGACACTTAAAATTGCAGTTCCATTTTTAGAGTATTTGTATGTAGTGATGACATCAACAAAGTCATAACCCTTAACTGTTTGACGATTCTCTTCCACAGATTGGTCAAATGTTTTTGATTGAATATTGTATCTGACGTTGCCTTCAAATTTTTTGTACTGAAGGCCTGCAGATAGTGACAATTTGTTTTTGGGAATGTAGGGGAGCGGGTCGCCAGGGTTAATTGTACCAATGCCCCACTCACTGTTATCAGATTGCAATTTTTGCGAAAACTCAGCTTGTGTGTATGTGTAAGTTGCACTCAATGGAAACTTAAAGGCTTTATAACTCACTTCGGAACCAATCATGGTCTCTAAACCTATAATTTCTGCCTCGCCACCATTGAACTCTTTGTCTAAGTTGGCATTGAGACATCCTGATGAAAATGAGCAAAAACCTTTTATATTGTTGTAGTCATTATAAAAGGCAATGGCTTCACCACGAACTTTATTGTTGTTAAACTTAAGGCCCATTTCATAGTTAGTGCTTTTTTCTGGTTTAACAGAAGCTTCCTGCCCAGGTGAGATGGCTGAAACTCCTTGATTCACTCCAACAAAAAGATTGATAGTGTTGGTCGGTGAGTATTGTAAACCAGCTCCCGGCGCCCACACTTGCTGGTAGTTGTTAATTAGTTGGTAATTATTGTTATAATCAATTCTTTGCGTGTCGATGTACTCATAACGACCGCCCCAACTGAGAATAAAGCCATTATTGAAGTCAAGTTCTTGTGACAAGTAAGGTGTTACAGCAGTGGCACGGTCTTTGTTTTGAGTGCCAATCTCTGTTGTGAAAGCTGTATTTAAACGCAAGCGTCCATTGGTCATCGCATAGGTGTTTTGAAAGTGGTTGCGGCGAATTCGGTCACGGTGCATGCGCAATCCCACTTTTGTTTGTAATGTGGAAGCGCCAATACTGTTATTGATTTCGCTTTCAAGCTGAATACCTGTGCTATAGTAAGTTCTGTCATTGTCACCAATAATGAGTGAGTCGTCGCCACTTGCTAATGTAGAGTCTAGCTTTCCTTCTAAGACGTCTTTGTAATAAGCTTCAAAGTTAGGTGACGCCGGGTTGACGTAATCAGATAGGCTATATCCAAAGGCTGCACCCTCACGGAAATTACTGAGCTTAGACCAGTTACGCTCAAACTGATGATAATAAGCAACAGCTTTTAAGTCAGCATTGTCATTAATTTTAAAGTCATATCTTAACTGAACTTGCTGGTGATTCCACTCAAGATTGTCTCTTTCACTGGCAGCGTAACGTCTGTAAGGGTCTGTATTAAAATCTTCAGGTGAGAGACCCAGGTAAGTTTCATTAGCATCTTCATTAGAGTAAGTGGCTTTGAGTGAAAGGTTACTGCGTTTACCAGGCTTAAAATTAAATTTCAGCATGACATCATTTTTTTCAAAGCCAGTATCGCCATTATTAGGTAGTTTTTTTATGCCATCAGAGTCCATGCGACTAAGTTCTAATAGATAGCCAAAGTTTTCTCCGAGAGGGCCTGTTGTCGTGGCTTTGTACTTACGAACGCGCCCGATAGTGGCCTCTACACGTTGTTCATTTTTATTGCCAATAGGTGTAGTCACAAAGTTAACGGCACCACCTATCGAGTTAGGGCCATAAATTGAGGAACTAAAGCCTTTAAACACTTCGATATCTTCTGTGCGCAAGGCATTTGGGAAAAAGTAAGCTGCAGGGGCCGAATAGGGAGCAGGAGCAATGACAATTCCGTCTTCCATCAAGGTTATTTTTTTACTTCGGTTTGGAGTCGAACCACGTAAGCCAATGTTGGCTCTCAAGCCAAGGCCATCTTCTTCTTGAACATAAACTCCTGGGACAGTCTGTAGAATTCGAGTGGCATCAGTGTAGTCGAGTTTTTTGACTTCTTTTTTGGGAATGAACTGAGCCGAGCCTGGAGTCATAAATGTTTTGTCTTGAGACCCAAAGACATAGATAGACTCAACTTTTTCTTGGTCAGACTTAGTTTGTTCACTATCTAACTCCTGTGACGTTGTCGATGCCTTTGATGAGTCACTGAGTTTTGTTTTTGTCTCGGATGTTTTGCCATGAAGAAGTGGGAGCGTGAAAAATGCGATAGTTAGAATAACTGATTTCATGATTTATCCTTTATTTTTAGTCAGGGTCAGCAGTTCCTGGTTGTGGTTTACCAAGGTCAATGGCTGTTATAAATTCATTTTTGTAGTAGTCTGTAACTTTTTTAATACTATTGTGAAGTCTACAAATTTGCACATCAGTGTTTTCAGAGATGCATTGATCATGAGTGTAGCCTTGTGAAAGGTTTTTAACGCTCGCATTTGCTGGAAGGCTATTGAGCTGATCAACAACTTGTTGAATTTTGTTATTTAATTCGTTGGCAACTTTACTGTTGTTACTAGCGCTAAGTAGTCTTGTAAAGCCGAACCCCTTTGAAACGCTCAAGTCTTTGTGTCCATTCATGAGGGCTTGAAGGCCATGGAAGCTAGCTTTTAAAGATGCAATAGAGAGTCCTGAGTAGTAGTGCTCTGCGGATTCAGGGCAACTGTCGTCCCCACAATACTCACTCATATACCCAGATGGAACACCAACACGATTGTCTTTGATTTGTCTATCAAAGAAGTTTAAGCTCAGCGTTAATGCCTTGGCAAATTCACGAACCACCTTGAAGTCAGTGGTGTAGCTTTCGGTGAGTAGATAGTCATTTTTTGTGGGTAACCATGCTTCAGATAGAGTTTTGGTGGTTTGCTCAACTCGTTCAGCGACAAACTTTGCGTAGTCACAGCGTGAATTTAGTTTTTTTATGTCACTTAAGTTGTTCCACTGTGAATATGGGTCACTGCCGTCGACACTTTCTTCCTCGCCCTCTTCGGCTTCGTACTCATTGGTCAAAGAGTTTTCATAAATTAAATACTCAAGTGCTACCAGCCCCATCGCAGTGTTGACTTCTGAAAAGGTATGGTCTGAGTCGAAAGCAATGGCAGCAACCTCTGAGTCAATCACATAACGATTGGCATCTGGAAACGTATAAAGCTTATCTTTAAGCTCACCGGCATTGCGAAGAACTCGCCCAATTTGAAAGGCTTCAGTAAAATGAAAAGTTTTACTAAACTCTGAAAACTTTTGTCTTAACATTCTTGATTCTAGATTAGCACCGCTGTTGCAAACTTGTTGAAGCGCTTTACGTAGCTCAGTGGCGTTGGCCTGAAGCTGTTTGTAGCCAGGAGACATTACATGTTGAATTTGGCTATTAGCGAACTTAATCAATGCTTTTTTATTCAGTTTGTTGGTGCTTTGAGTGTTAAAACTAGCAAGAACAATTAATGCAGTAAACAGAGTGAAGTAAAACTTTTTCATTCGAAGTCCTTTTTAGAGTTTGTTAGCTACTTTAGGGTCAAAACCAAATGCTTTGACTAGAATGTCTAAAGCTTGTTTTAGGTCAGTTTTATATCCAGCAATGTCGCTAGCACTTTCAGACATAAGGACTGGTTGATCTCTCATGAGCTCATGTAAAGTGTCAAACTCTGCAGGAGACAGTAGAGACCTTCTATTAAATTGAAACGCCATTGCAAAACCTTTCATTTCACTCCAAAATTTAGAGTGGCTAATGAATTTATACTCATCAGTTCCAAACTGATCCATCTCTTGTAAAGTCACATTGATATAGTGAATCGTTGTAGCAGCAATTGTTTTTTCAATATTTGTAACGATAATATCAGACAGCTCTTCAAGTTGACTTTGGTAGCCAGCGGTCTTTTCAGTGATGAGCTTTCGACCTTGATAAAAAGCATTGTAAATATCCTCAGACAAAGTGAGTGGTTGGCACTGAGAGCTGCCACTCTGTTTGCAGATTTCTTCTGAGATAAAATCAAATCGCGAGGCATTTTTAGAGAAGCTACCTAAAGACTTCTCGGTGTGAATCGAGATTTTACCATCTTTGTTAGTATCGATACTTTTACTGCTTTTGTGATCTTCATCTTTGTAGTCAAGGAAGTTGCGAGCAACCCCAAAGTATCCAAAAGCCTCATCCCAGTGATGCTCTAGAGCGGTGTAGTTTTTTACTCGTCCACTCTTGCTCTCAGAAGCTTTAGTGTTATCCGCATTGATGCCTTTTCCTGGAGTGTCATAGCTAAGGTAATCGTTGGCAATCTGTGAGAAGACAACGGCCCCATGTAGAAATTTCTCTGTAAGTTGTGTTAGGTCAAGGCCACTTTCAGTGATGTAGGCCGGTTTAATGGTTTCACTTTCGTAAGGAAGAGCAAACGGAGCTTTTTGAGTGTTTTCAGCCCAAACAGTGAAGAAAGCTTTAACAAGATCATCAGGTTCAACCACAGAATCGTTGTTGTTGTCATAATTAAGTCCAGAAAGGCTTACGCCTGCGACTTGGTTTGAAGCCCAACCCTTGAGTTCAAATAAACTTTCTGGGTCATTGCCGGCTATTTTTTCTTTAAGATTTTTACTCGGGGTTGAAGAGTAAATAGAATTCATCAATTTACCTTCTTCAATGGCAAGTGAGTTGCCGTCTAACCCTTTTGCAGTGATTTTATGTGGCTTAGACCCTTTGAGAATGTACTTCCCTTTTTTCTTAGTTTGAGAGTTGTAAGCAAAGTAACTTTCTAAGCTGCTCATGGCTGATTTTTCAGAGCCATTGAAAGCTTGTCTATTGACTGAGTTCATAAAACCCTTCAAACCTTTGATCAAACTGAGCCTTAACGTTTGGCCTGTGTAACTGACACTACTTTGATCATTGAATTGACTTTGGAATTCATAGTCTTCAGCAAAAGATGTGTGAGTTAGAGTTATAGAGCAAGCAAGGCACAAGACTCTCCTTACTAATTTAGTTTTCGTTAAGTAATAGTTCATATTAACTGTTTTCCTTTTTGTTGAGTTGTGAATTACTTGAGTTTAAAAATAATATTTTTAGTCACCTTAAAAGGCTTTCCATTGGGGTCGGGTTTAAATTTCCAATTTTTAGCTGTTTTTAAAGCTGAGTTATCAAGTAATTTAAATTCAGATGGTTTTAAAATAGTGACTTTTTGAGTGTTTCCAAAAGCGTCGACAAGTATAGATATAAGTACTTGTCCTTGCCAGCCTTTGCGGATGGCTAGAGATGGGTATCTAGGTAATGAATTGTTAATGATGCTAGAATCAAAGCTCTTTGTGGTTAAGCCTGAAGCTATGCTTTTGTTTGAGTTTGAACCTAAGCTTTGGTTTGTTGCTTTAACCTTATCGGTGATAAAAGTAGGTGAGTTTGAGTCAGCAGATTTTTTGATTCTTGGTTTTGACTTTTTTATAGCTTTATTCACTTTGGATATTTTGCTTTTTGTTTTGTTAGCAAATTGAACTTTACTAACAGGAGCATCAATAATTTCAATGGCGAGTTCGTTGCTTGTAAATTGCATCTTAGTGCTGGACTGATTTTTTGATGTATTGATCAGGGCAAATAAGATAAAGCCATGAAAGACTAATGAAAGTACCAATGTTTTACATTCCATGGACTTTATTTGCTCTCTCATGTTTTTATTTAATTTAGTTGTTGTTGAATTCATTTTGTTATCTCTTTTTTTGTTGTGAGATATTTTTTAAACACTTCTTTTTTAGATACAATTTATTTTGAATGAATATTTTAAGAATTTTTTTGTAGTCGCAATGGAGTTGTGTAAGTGTTAGAAATTATTATTTAATTTTAATTTTCAGTTAGTGTTCAATAGGCGATTTTTTATTGATTGGTTTTCACTATCGATTAGTTTTCAACTACTGATAACTCCAGCACTGTAAATAAGGTGAGATAATGAACCAAAGTAGTAAAATTTATTTTCAGTTTATTTTCGGTTACTGTCTCAAAATAGAAAAAACTTTACTTATTTCGAATTTCAACCGTATATGTAAATGAAGAGAAAACAAGTAATTTCACTTGATTTTCAATTAGAGGTTTCATGTTTGTTTGTTTATGTAAAGGTCTAGATGATAAGTCGCTTGAAAAAATGCGACAGGATGGCACCGACACTTTAAAAAAAGTGATTAAAAAGTGTGGCGCTGGTGGTGACTGTGGATCTTGCGCCTTTAAAATCAATCGCCTCTTACAAGAGGGCAATGAGAGGGACAGTCTCACTCAAGAGTTGGCCGAGTCCCCCGTCAAAAAAGCAAAGTAATTTATTTAGAAATTTGTTGTGATAAGTAGTTGGACTCTCCAACTTCTTTTACCAAATGCAGTTGTGACTCTAGCCAGTCAACATGCTCTTCTTCACTCACTAAAATATGCTCTAATAGCTCTCTTGAACCATGATCTTTTTTATCACCACACAATTTTATGCCTTCTTTTAACAAGGGGATAGCACGGTTTTCTAAGGCTAAATCAGAGTTCAGTTGCTCGACAACATTTTGACCAATGCTTAAATTACCAAGCTTTTGTACGTTGGGTAGGCCCTCTAAGAAGAGAATGCGGTCAATGAGCTCTTGGGCGTGTTTCATTTCATCAATGGACTCATGGTAAACCTTATCAGCTAACTTCTCATACCCCCAATCTTTACACATACGTGCGTGCAAGAAATATTGGTTGATGGCCGTCAGCTCGCCTTCGAGGACTTTATTTAATAGTTCTATTACTTCGCTATCACCTTTCATTAGAGGCTCCTTGAGGATTTTTAGGGTTAATTTCATTAAGTTTTCATTTAGATGATATGCGCTCAGACCACCTACTTGTCAATTAAATATGTTTAAATATCTAAAATGAGGGCTTTTCAGCTCATTTCTGGGCTGTTTTTAGTTAGTTACTCACAATCTCTTGAAAGGCTGTTTTCGCATCTTCAAACTGAGAAACAGGCACTTTGATAACATAAGTGTCCTGGCTGTCCATAAGGGCTCCAGGACTCTGTTCGCAAATGGCTTGAACTCCTTTAGCTTGAAGTTTATGGACGACATCTAAAACGTCAGCAAAGCTTGCATACCCTTCGATGGAGCTCAGTCTGACTAACATAACTAATTTATCTTCAGTGTTCATAAAGCCCTTTTATGATCTTATAGAGTTGCTTGTTAAATTAAACACATACTAGTGTTTTTAGTGCTTCAAATAAACTAAAAACTGATTGTTTGCTGGCATGTCATGATCTTTCACTAGATTAAATGAGTGCTCCAGCATGTGTTTATGAATGAGCTCAAAGTCTTTGATTCCACTGTTTGGATTGTTGACCTGCAAACTCCTGTGAAACTCTTTGTTGCTAACAGACGTGAATTCCTTATTTTTTTTAAAAGGCCCGTAAACGAACACATAACTTTGACTTTTTAAATGAAGACCAAGTAGTGACAACGAATTGATGACTTCTTGTTGGCTCATAATGTGAAAGGTGTTGGCAGTGAAGACATAACTAAAATCTATAATCGGAAAATTATCATGCCCAACTTTAAAAGTGATTGGACTTTTAAAGTTTTTGTTGGGGGTATCTTGTTGGTAAGCTTGAATGCTTTCTAAATACATGGGTTGGTCAGACGGGTACCAGTTGATGTGTGGCAAATGGCTCGAAAAAAAAGCGGCGTGCTGGCCGGAGCCGCTGCCAATCTCTAATAAGTTTCCCGGTGCTTGAGTGTATAGTTTGAGCTTCTCAAGAATGACGTCTTTGTTGCGTTCGCAAGCGGGAGAAAATCGTTTTTGATGAACCATCAGTTCTTATTTGTTTATCGTTATAGCTTCTGTGATGGTTTGATTGCCGTCATTATCTATTGTCACAGTTTTTAATAATCCAAACGGGATTTGATCTGAGTACCAACTGATTTTTTTATCAGTGTGTTGAATTTTGCAGGCTGTAAAGTCTCCAGCGGGTGTTTTTAGGTTTACAATTTTCATATTTTTACTGTTGCAAAATGAACGAATGTCTTGAATGTAACCAGATTTAAAATCATCATTCCAAGTGTCGTTAAGGTACTCGCCGTCAGAATTCCACTGAATATGATATTTATCATCGTGCTTGTTTTTGATATCTAAAATTTGTTTGCTCCAAAAAGTTTGAGTGGAGGTGTTAGTGTCTAGGTAGGATGTTTTGTAAAAGGTTTTATGCCCAACACTAGGCTTCAGTGCAAAAGAAAAAATAGGAATAAATAAAAGTAAGGGAAGTAGTCTCATCATGCCTCCTTGCAAGATGTAAACATCATATAATACTGCCACCCAATAAAAAGAATTTTCCCCGAATACAGACCTTAGTCCTGATAAGGCGGCTGTCATTTATTTTTGTAAATTGTAAAGTTGAGTTTGGGCGTTCGTAAAATAGAGAGTGAGAAACTATTAAAAAAGATTTTGGGAGACAGTTAAATTAAGCTACGTCATCTCCAGATGATCACCATCAACCTGAATCAAACATTGTCATCCTGAGC